>NZ_CP159342.1:3058734-3670481 GCF_040499845.1 Micromonospora sp. CCTCC AA 2012012 | reverse complement strand
AGCGACGCCACCCCGGCGGCGGAGAGGATCATCAGCACCGAGTCGCCGACGAAGACCCCCGTCGCGGCCCGGTAGCCGGCCCCCACCCCGCGCCGGGCGGCGGTGGAGAGCACGAAGAGCGAGTTGGGCCCGGGCAGCAGCACGATCGCCAAGGTCCCCAGCAGGTACGTCCAGATGTCGGTGATGCCCAGCACGCCGGCCATCATGACCCCACCGGTGCCGTCGGGCGAAGCCTTTCCCGGAGCGTGACCTGTGCTTCTGGCCACTCCTCGGCCAGCATCGAATAGAGCGCCGAGTGCCGCCAGCTGCCGTCGGCGCGGCGGCGGTTGGCCCGCAGGGTGCCCTCCCGGGTGGCGCCGAGGCGTTCGATGGCCCGCTGCGAGCGTTCGTTGAGGGTGCTGGTCTGCCAGGTCACCCGGATCGCGTCCAGCTCGCCGAAGGCGCGGGTGAGCAGCAGCAGCTTCGCCTCGGTGTTGATCCCGGTACGCCACCAGGACCGGCCGAGCTGGGTGTAGCCGATCTCCAGCGTCCGCAGCTCCTCGTCCGGCTGGTAGTAGGAGGTGGTGCCCACCACCGCCCCCGTGACCGCGCAGCGTTGTGCCCAGGGCACCCGTGCGCCGCGGTGGTGGGCCGCCAGGGCGGACCGGATGTGACCGGCCATCTCCTCCGCCGACCGGGGTCGGGGGCTGCCGACGTACCGCCAGACCTCCTCGTCGTCGAGGGCGGCGTACAGCTCCTCGGCGTGGGCGAGGTCGAGGGGTTCCAGCACGACGTGCTCGCCACGCAGCACCACCGGCTCCAGCCACGCCGACCGGGCCGCCCGCAGGTACGCCGGCACCTGCGCGGCCACCCCGGCGTCCGGTTCCGGTGCCCCGGCGGTGAGCCGCAGCGGCACCACCCCCGCCCAGTACGGCAGGTCCAGGTCGGCCGGCTCGTCGCGCACCCCGCCGGTGCGGGCCCGTACGGAGACCTCGCGCAGCGGCAGCGCCAGCACGGCGGTCTCGGCCAGTTCCCGACGGCTCGGCGGGCGGCTGTCCGCGGCACGTCCGGTGGCGGCCTTCTCGACCAGGGCCGTCATCGCGGCCGTCTTCTCCCGCTCGTCGGTGACCAGGTGGGCGGTGCCGTGCGCGACCACCGAGCGGTAGTTGGCGCTGTGGTGGAACTGGGAGCGGCCGTAGACCAGCCCGTCGAGCAGGGTCACCGTGACGCAGACCGGCAGCCCGGCGTCGCCCCGGGCGGCGAGCAGCGGCCGGCTGCCGGTGGAGCCGTGCAGATAGAGCGTGTCGCCGACCCGGACGTGCAGGGTGGGCAGCACCCGCGGCTCACCGTCCACGGTGAACCCCAGCGCGCAGTGGTACGCCTCGTCCAGGACGGCGTGCGCGGCGGTCTCGTCGTAGCTCATCCGGTCCCGGGTGCGGGTGGCGGTGGTCCGTTCGGTGCGGGGGTACATGCGACATCCCACCTTTGTTCTAGTACAATCTCCGAACTGTGGCAGCACATTATCAGGTCGAGGGCGCGACGTCCGCCGCCATTTCGGCCAGCGTGGAGAGCGGCATCCGCACCGGCGCGCTCGCCCCGGGGGCGGCACTGCCCGCCGTCCGCGCCCTCGCCACCGAGCTGGCCGTCAGCCCGGCCACCGTCGCGAAGGCGTACCAGGAGCTGCGGCAGCGGGGCCTGGTGGTGACCGCCGGCCGGCACGGCACCCGGGTCCGCCCCCGCCCGCCCGTCGCCAGCCGCCGCAGCGGGCTGCTGCCGCCGCCGCTCCCCGGCGCCCGCGACCTCTCCGGCGGGCAGCCCGACCCCCGGCTGCTGCCGCCGCTCGGCCCGCACCTGGCCGCGCTCGCCGCCGGCATCGGCCCGCCCACCGGGTACGCGGCCACCGCCGTCCTGCCCGACCTCGCCGACGCCGCCCGGGACCGGCTCGCCGCCGACGGCGTGCCGGCCGCCGAGATCACCGTCACCGGCGGCGCGCTCGACGGCATCGAGCGGCTGCTCGCCGCCCACCTGCGCCCCGGTGACGCGGTCGCCGTCGAGGACCCCGGCTGGGCCAACCTGCTCGACCTGATCGCCGCCCTCGGGCTGCGCGCGATCGGCGTCCCCGTCGACGACGAGGGCCCCACCGCGCCGGGCGTCCGGGCCGCCCTCGCCGCCGGGGCGCGGGCGCTGATCGTCACCAGCCGGGCCCAGAACCCGACCGGGGCGGCGCTGACCGCCGACCGCGCCGCCGCCCTGCGTACGCTGCTCGCCGGCCGGCGCGACCTGCTGCTGATCGAGGACGACCACGCCGCCGAACTGGCCCGCGTACCCCTGCACCCGCTGGCCGGGGCGACCCCGACCTGGGCCTTCGTCCGGTCGGTGAGCAAGCCCTACGGTCCGGACCTGCGGCTGGCGGTCCTCGCCGGCGACGAGGCGACCGTCGCCCGGGTGGCCGGCCGGGCCCGGGTCGGCGCCGGCTGGGTCTCCACCGTCCTGCAACGCCTCGTCCTGTCGCTCTGGCGCGACCCGGCCACCGCCGAGCTGGTCCACCGGGCCGGGGAGAGCTACGAGCGGCGGCGGGACGGGCTGGCGGCGGCGCTCGCCGCGCACGGCGTGGCCGCCCACGCCCGGACCGGGATCAACGTCTGGGTGCCGGTGCCCGACGAGACCGTGGTGGTCACCGCGCTGCGGGACGCCGGCTGGTCGGTCGCCCCCGGCGCGATCAACCGGATCGCCGCCGGCCCGGGCATCCGGATCACCGTCAGCTCCCTCGACGAGCCCGACCTGGCCCCGCTGGCCGCCGCGGTCGCCGACGCGGTCCGCCCCACCGCGCGCGGCTTCACCGCCTGAGCCCCGTGCGGCTTCCCCGCCGCGCCGACCGACGCCGGTGCGCGCGGCGCGTCGGGGGCGGGCGGTCGCGTGAGCCGCGCCGCACGGGGTAGAACGGTCGGCATGGCCGAGCAGACCGAGAGCGCCCCCGGAGCCCAGGAGTTCATCCCGCCGCAGGCGGACACCATCGACCAGCTGCGCACCGCGGCGGCCGGCTGCCGGGGCTGCGAGCTCTACCGGGACGCCTCGCAGACCGTCTTCGGGCGGGGCGACGAGAGCGCCCGGGTGGTCTTCGTCGGCGAGCAGCCCGGCGACCTGGAGGACCAGAAGGGACTGCCCTTCGTCGGCCCCGCCGGCCGGCTGCTCCGCACGGCGGTGGACGACGCCGGCATCGACCCCGGTCACATCTATCTGACCAACGCCGTGAAGCACTTCCGGTTCGAGCTGCGCGGCAAGCGCCGCATCCACCAGACCCCGGACCGGGTGCACATCACCGCCTGCCGGCCCTGGCTGGTCGCCGAGTTCGCCCGGCTGCACCCCGAGATCGTCGTGGTGCTCGGCGCCACCGCCGCCAAGGCGTTGCTCGGCCCGACGTTCCGGGTGACGAGGCAGCGCGGCGAGCTGCTGCCCTGGCCGGCGTCCGCCCAGCACCCGGAGGACTTCACCCGGGTGCCGGTGGACGACACCGGAAAGGTCGCCGACGCCCCGGCGGCCCGGCTGCTGGCCACCATCCACCCCTCCGCGGTGCTCCGCGCCGACGACCAGGACACCGCGTACGACGGTCTGGTCAAGGACCTCACCGTCGCCGCCCGCGCGCTGGCCGCCTGACCCGTCCCGCTCGGCTCTGGGCAGGGCGGGTGAGCGGTGCCACACTGGCCCGCATGGAGCAGCATCTCTACGAGCCCGTCCACGAAGAGTTCCGCGACCTGTGCCGGGAGTTCCTGGCCCGGGAGGCCGTCCCGCACCACGAGCGTTGGGAGGCCGACGGGATCGTCGACCGGGAGGTGTGGCGCAGGGCGGGCGCGGCGGGACTGCTCGGCATGGACGTCGACAGCGAACTCGGCGGTGGCGGGCAGCCCGACTTCCGCTTCAACGCGGTGCTGGACGAGGAGATCGTCGCCTCCGGCTGCTCGGGCCTCGGCTTCGGCCTGCACAACGACGTGGTCGCGCCGTACCTAACCGAGTTGACCACCGACGACCAGCGCAAGCGCTGGCTGCCCGGCTTCTGCTCGGGCGATCTGGTCACGGCGATCGCGATGAGCGAGCCGGGCGCCGGCAGCGACCTGGCCGGCATCCGGACCAGCGCCGTCCGCGACGGCGACAGCTATGTGCTCAACGGGCAGAAGACGTTCATCACCAACGGGGAGCTGGCCGACCTGGTGGTGGTGGTCGTGCGGACCGCGCCGGACCAGGGGGCGCACGGGGTGAGCCTGGTCGCGGTGGAGACCGGCACGCCGGGCTTCACCCGGGGGCGGCGGCTGGCCAAGGTGGGCCTGAAGGCCAACGACACCGCCGAACTCTTCTTCGACGACTGCCGGGTGCCGGTGGAGAACCTGATCGGCACGGAGAACCACGGCTTCTACCACCTGATGGGCAACCTGCCCCGGGAGCGGCTGAGCATCGCGGTGGCGGCGGTCGCGGCGGCGGAACGGCTGCTCGCGGTCACCGTCGACTACGCCCGCTCGCGGGAGGCGTTCGGCCGCCCGATCGGGACGTTCCAGCACAACCGTTTCCTCCTGGCCGAGCTGGACACCGAGATCACCATCGCCCGGACCTTCGTGAACCACTGCGTCGCCGAGTTCAACGCCGGACGGTTGTCGGTGACCGACGCGGCGAAGGCCAAGTGGTGGACCACCGAGCTGCAGAACAAGGTGGCCGACCGCTGTCTCCAGCTGCACGGCGGCTACGGCTTCATGCTGGAGTACCCGGTGGCGAAGGCCTGGCTGGACGGGCGGGTGCAGACCATCTACGGCGGCACCACCGAGATCATGAAGGAGATCATCGGCCGGGGGCTCGGCCTGTAGCGAAACCGGGTGCCGGCGGTCCGGTCGGGTGCGGGAGGATGGGTCACCCCTTACCGAGGAGCGCCGATGTCCACCGACCTCACCGCGCCGGCACCGGCCCGGCCCGACGTCGCCCCGATCCAGCGCCGCACCGTACGGCTGCTCTTCGCGACGCAGACCATCGGCGGCATCGGGGTGACCATCGGCATCTCGGTGGGCGCGCTGCTGGCCGCCCGGGTCGCCGGCACCGCGACGGCCGGGTTCGTGCAGAGCAGCGGAGTGGTCGGCACGGCACTGCTCGCGGTGCCGGTCACCCGGCTCATGGTCGCCCGGGGGCGGCGGCCCGGCCTGGTGCTGGCGTACCTGACCGGCGCGGTGGGCGGGGTGCTGGTGGTGCTCGCGGCGGCCCACCGGTCGGTGCCGCTGCTCTTCCTCGGCATGCTGCTCTTCGGTGGCGGCAGCGCGGCCAACCTCCAGGCCCGCTACACCGCCGTGGACCTGGCCGAGCCGGCCCGGCGCGGGCGGCAACTCTCGCTGATCGTCTGGGCCACCACGATCGGCGCGGTGGCCGCGCCGAACTTCGCCGCGCTCGCCGAGCGGACCACCCGGGGCTGGGGGCTGCCCACCCTGGCCGGCCCGTTCGCCTTCAGCGCCGTCGCGTTCAGCACGGCCGCGGTCGTCCTCTTCGCGCTGCTGCGGCCGGACCCGCTGCTCACCGCCCGCCGGCTGGCGGCGGCCGAGCCGGTCGCCGCGCCGGCCGGGACCGCCCGGCGCGGTGCCGGGATGCGCGCGGCCTGGCAGGTGGTACGCGGGCGGCCCGCGGCCCGCCTCGGCATCGCCGCGGTGGCGGTGGGCCACCTGGTGATGGTGGCGGTGATGTCGATGACCCCGGTACGCCTCGGCGAGTTCCACTCCGACGCGGACGTGCTGCGGGTGGTCGGCCTCGTGCTGAGCCTGCACATCGCCGGCATGTACGCGCTCTCCCCGGTGGTGGGCTGGCTCACCGACCGGCTGGGCCGGCGCGCGGTGATCCTCGGCGGCCTGGCGCTGCTGCTGGTCGCCTGCGCGGTCGCCGGCACCGCGGGGCACCACACGCCGCTGCTCTCGGTCGGCCTGTTCCTGCTGGGCCTGGGCTGGTCGGGGACGATGGTGGCCGGCTCGACGCTGCTGTCCGAGTCGGTCCCGACCGCCGCCCGTCCCGCCGTGCAGGGGCTCTCCGACCTGGTGATGGGGCTGGCCGGGGCGGGCGCGGGCGCGCTCGCCGGGTTGGTGATGCAGCTCGCCGGGTATCCGACGCTGACCCTGCTCGCGGCGATCGCCACCGTGCCCCTGGTGGCGCTAGCGTTGCGTCCGGTGCCCGGACGGGGGCCCGACGAGGAGGACTGATCACGTGCGGCTGACCGACTTCTGGGCGCGGCTGGAGGAGGCGTTCGGGCCGGGCTACGCGGCCAGCATCGCCAGCGACCAGGTGCTGTCGCAACTCGGCGGGCGGACCGTCGAGCAGGCGCTGCGCGCGGGTGAGCAGACCCACGTCGTCTGGCGGGCGGTCTGCGCCGCCTATCCCGACCGGGTCCCGGCCCGGCTGCGCTGAGCAGCTCTTTCGCTGCTTCCGCGTGTCGGTTGCCGAGTCGTACACCTGTTCGGCTATTGTCCACAGCGGGGTGCTCGTCCACAGCTCACGGCCCGTCGGCTGGTTTTCTGTCGGACCCAGCGCCTAGCGTGTCCCGCGTGACGCGAAGCTCAGGAAAGACGCCGGCGAAGGCAGGGGTGGCAAACATGGCCGCAGGGCCCGACCGGGAGAAGGCACTCGACCTTGCTCTCGCTCAGATCGACAAGCAGTTCGGCAAGGGCTCGGTGATGCGGCTGGGGGAGCGTCCGGTCGTCCAGACCTCCGTCATCCCGACCGGCTCCATCGCCCTCGACGTGGCGCTCGGCGTGGGCGGTCTGCCCCGGGGCCGGGTCGTCGAGGTCTACGGTCCCGAGTCCAGCGGTAAGACCACGGTCGCCCTGCACGCGGTGGCCAATGCCCAGCGGGCCGGCGGCATCGCCGCCTTCGTCGACGCCGAGCACGCGCTCGACCCGGACTACGCCAAGGCCCTCGGCGTGGACACCGACGCCCTGTTGGTCTCCCAGCCGGACACCGGCGAGCAGGCGCTGGAGATCGTCGACATGCTGGTCCGCTCCGGCGCGCTCGACATCATCGTGATCGACTCGGTCGCCGCGCTGGTGCCGCGCGCCGAGATCGAGGGCGAGATGGGCGACAGCCACGTGGGTCTCCAGGCCCGGCTGATGAGCCAGGCGCTGCGGAAGATCACCGGTGTGCTCAACAACACCGGCACCACGGCGATCTTCATCAACCAGCTCCGCGAGAAGATCGGCGTGATGTTCGGCAGCCCGGAGACCACCACCGGTGGTCGGGCCCTGAAGTTCTACGCCTCGGTCCGGCTCGACGTGCGCCGCATCGAGAGCCTCAAGGACGGCACCGACGTGGTCGGTAACCGCACCCGGGTCAAGGTCGTGAAGAACAAGGTGGCCGCGCCGTTCAAGCAGGCCGAGTTCGACATCATGTACGGCAAGGGCATCTCCCGCGAGGGCTCCCTGATCGACGTCGGCGTGGAGCAGGCGATCATCCGCAAGTCCGGCGCCTGGTACACGTACGACGGCGACCAGCTCGGCCAGGGCAAGGAGAAGGCCCGGGAGTTCCTCAAGGAGAACCCGGACGTGGCCGCCGAGATCGAGAAGAAGATCCTGGAGAAGCTCGGCGTCGGGGTCGGCGCGGGCGACGCCGCCGGTGGCCCGGAGCTGCCGCCGGTCGACTTCTGACCGGTCCGGCTGATCAGTGGCAGGACGACGCGCCCGCACGGGGCGGGGCTGGGATGCCAGTCCGCCCCGGGCGGGTGACGACAACACCACCCCTCGCCCCCGTCGCGGGCGCCGTGGCCGGTCCGACGAGACCGACCCGGAGGCGACGACCCCCGCGCCACCCCGTGACGAGTCCGAGGTGGCCCGGGAGATCTGCCTGCGGCAGCTCGCGGTCCGGCCGCGTACCCGGGCCGAGCTGGCCGGCGCGCTCGCCAAGCGGGGCATCTCCGACGAGGTCTCGGCCGAGGTGCTCGACCGGTACGACGAGGTCGGCATCATCGACGACGCCGCCTTCGCCCGCGCCTGGGTCGCCAGTCGGCACTCCGGCCGAGGGCTGGCCCGGCGGGCGCTCGCCAACGAGCTGCGCCAGCGCGGCGTGGACGGCGAGGTGGCCAGCGAGGCCCTCGACGAGTTGGACGAGGAGACCGAGGCGGAGACCGCCCGCGCCCTGGTGGAGCGGAAGCTGCGCTCGGCCCGGGGCGAGCCGGACGCGGTGTTCCGCCGGCTGGTCGCCATGCTCGCCCGCAAGGGCTATCCGCCGGGCGTGGCGATCCGTGCGGTGAAGGACGCCCTGGCCGCGCAGAGCGCCGAGGCGGCCGAGTTCGCCGACCAGATCGACGCCGACGCCCTCGCCGACGCCGAGAACGACCCCGACCACCGCCCCTGACCCCCCCTCGCCGGCCCTCCCCAGGGCCGATTTCCGCCAGGACCGCCGCGGACCGTCCGCCCCGCGCGATGCGCGGCGTCCGCCGGTGACAGTGATCGTTTGCGCCGGGAGGCATCGACACGCCGGTGCGAAGTGCCGTCACGTGCAGAGGATCATGGGGCCGGGCCGGGCCGGGCCGGCTCAGCCGCTCGGGGGAGCGGGCGGGGCGCGGCACGCGCTGCGGCGCTGAGCAGGTCGCGGAGTCGACCCGGGGATGGATGCGCGGGCCCCTTTGTCTATTGGTGTCCGGCATGCCATCACCTCCGGGTGACGGCTCAACTTCTCTCCGTCCGGGTGGTTTGATCATGAGTTCTTGACCGAACCGCCTCCGGCGACCTAGCCTCGCCATACAGGTTCACTTTGCCCGACCAGCGCAGGCTAAGCGCACAACATAGATCGCGTAACAGAACAGCATCACTTTGGCCAGCTACACCGGCCCTTGACGGCAGCTCCGGACCGGTCGGTCCGGGGTCGGCCGACAACTGCACCCGGTCTTCGGCGATGCCCGTGCAGGGCACCGCCGATGGAAAGCTATCCACGGCCAGCCGCTCCGGTCGGGCGACCAGAGCCGCGGGTTCCTGCCCATCGGCAGGGGCCCCGCGGCGTCGACGTTCAGGGGAGGCGGCCATGGCGGGGCGGCACAGGTTCACCGGCGGTCTTCCACACGCGCCCGGCCGGTCGTCGCCGCCCCGGCCCAGCGGCGCACGCGTCTTCGCCGCCGACGCGGGCGAGGCCGCTGCCACGACGTGCGAGCGGGTCGGCGCCGCGAGCCGGCCGTCCGCCGTCGGGAGCAGGATCGCCGTCGCGGCGGGCATGCCGGTCGGCGCCGCGAGCCGGCCGTCCGCCGTCGGGAGCAGGATCGCCGTCGCGGCGGGCATGCCGGTCGGCGCCGCCCTCGGAGTGGCGGCATGAACGCCTTCGACGTCGTCATCCTCGCCGTGGTGCTGATCCTGGCCGTGGTGGTGGTCGGCGCCGTCCTGGTCGGCGTCCGGACGTTGCGCCGGATCAGCGTGGCGCCGGCCCCCGAGGACCCGGCGTTCATCGCCGAGAAGGATCGGCAGGAGCAGTCGCTGGCCGCGCTGCGCAGCGCCGCCGACGAGGCGAACAGCACCATCGACGTGGCGAAGTCGGCCGCCGCGGCGGCGCGTACCGAGGCGGCTGCCGCTAAGGCGGAGGCGAAGGCGGCCCGGGCGGAGGCCCGGCGGGTCCTCGACGACGCGCGGGCCGAGGCGGACACCATCCTGGAACGGGCCCACAAGCAGGCCGAGGCCGACGCCGAGCAGTTGCGCACCACCGCCCGGCGCAGTGGCGAGCGGGAGGTGGCCGTCCTGGCGGCGACCACCCGGGAGCAGGCCGCGGAGGTGGAGCGGCGGGCCGCCCGGATGGACGAGCGGGAGCGGCTGCACACCGAGGAGGTCGAGCGGTTCGCCGAGCGGGAACGGCAGCTCACCGCCGCCAGCGCCGCGCTGGCCGCGCGGGAGAGCGCGCTGGTGGAGCGGGAGCGGGCGGTCAGCGAGGCGGAGGAGCAGCGCCGCCGCGAGCTGGAGCGGGTGGCCGGGCTGACCGCCGACGCGGCCCGGTCCGAGCTGATCGAGGCGATCGAGGGTCAGGCCAAGCGGGAGGCCGCGCTGCTGGTGCGGGACATCGAGTCCGACGCCCGCAACACGGCCGAGCAGCGGGCCCGGCACATCGTGGTCGACGCCATCCAGCGGGTGGCCAGCGAGCAGACCGCGGAGAGCGTGGTCAGCGTCCTGCACCTGCCGGGCGACGAGATGAAGGGGCGGATCATCGGCCGGGAGGGGCGCAACATCCGCGCCTTCGAGTCGGTGACCGGGGTCAACCTGATCATCGACGACACCCCCGAGGCGGTGCTGCTGTCCTGCTTCGACCCGGTCCGCCGGGAGGTCGGCCGGCTCACCCTGGAGAAGCTGGTCCTCGACGGGCGGATCCACCCGCACCGGATCGAGGAGGTCTATGACCTCGCGCGGTACGAGGTGGACCAGCTGTGCCACCGGGCCGCCGAGGACGCCCTGGTCGAGGTGGGCATCACCGAGATCCACCCGGAGCTGGTCACCCTGCTGGGCCGGCTGCGCTACCGGACGTCGTACGGGCAGAACGTGCTCAAGCACCTGGTGGAGACCGCGCACATCGCCGGCACGATGGCCGCCGAGCTGCGGCTGGACGTGGCGACGATCAAGCGGTGCGCGTTCCTGCACGACATCGGCAAGGCGCTCACCCACGAGGTGGAGGGGAGCCACGCGATCATCGGCGCCGACCTGGCCCGCAAGTACGGCGAGAGCGAGGACGTCGTCCACGCCATCGAGGCGCACCACAACGAGGTGCCGCCGCAGACCGTCGAGGCGGTCCTCACCCAGGCGTCCGACGCCTGTTCGGGCGGGCGGCCGGGGGCGCGGCGGGAGAGCCTCGAGGCGTACGTGAAGCGGCTGGAGCGGATCGAGGAGATCGCCGCCGGCAAGCTCGGCGTGGAGAAGGTCTTCGCGATGCAGGCGGGCCGGGAGATCCGGGTGATGGTCAAGCCGGACGACGTGGACGACATCGGCGCGGCGGTCCTCGCCCGGGACGTGGCCAAGCAGATCGAGGAGGAGCTGACCTATCCGGGTCAGATCCGGGTCACCGTGGTCCGCGAGTCGAGGGTCACCGAGATCGCCCGCTGACGCACGTACGCGAAGGGCCGGCCCGGTGTTCCGGGCCGGCCCTTCGACGCGTTGTCGGCAGCGGCGGGATCAGGGGGTCACGCCGTTGCTCTCCGACTGGGACATGAGCGCGGCGGGCGGCGCGACCGCCGCCGGGGTCCCGGCGCTCCTGCGACCGCGGGAGAGTCGGCGCTGGAGGTACTGGGCCAGCTTCGACAGCGAGTAGTTCACCAGGATGAAGAGCACCGCGATCACCACGTAGACCTGGATCGGGTTGCCCAGCACGCCGATGATCTGCTTGCCGATGTTGAGCGTCTCCTCGTAGCTGATGATGAAGCCCAGCGAGGTGTCCTTGAGCACCACGACCAGCTGGCTGATCAGCGCCGGCAGCATGATCCGGAAGGACTGCGGCAGCAGGATCATGCGGGTGGTCTGGAGCGGGGAGAGCCCGATCGCGGCGGCGGCCTCGGCCTGCCCGCCGGGGAGTCCTTCCATGCCGGAGCGGAGGATCTCCGCGATGACCACCGAGTTGTAGACGGTCAGGCCGATGACCAGGTACCAGAGCGTGTCCATCGAGATGCCGAACTCGGGGAAGCCCCGGGCGACGAAGAAGATGGTGATGACCACCGGCAGGCCGCGGAACACCTCGACGCAGGCCCGGGTGACCGCCGAGAGCAGCCAGCTCAGCCCGCGCAGCAGGTACGCCACCGGCGTGGCCAGCCCGGTGAAGCGCCGCCGGGTGAGGCTCTTGAGCTGGATGCGCAGCACGGCGAGCGCGGTGCCGACCAGCAGCGAGGCGAGGATGGCCAGCGCCGCCGCGATCAGCGTGTTCTTGAAGCCGGTGCCGATCCGATCCCAGACCTGGCTGAAGTTCTCGTTGGAGGGGTCGACCAGCGGCCCCCACAGCTGCATGGAGAACTGGCCCTTGTCGGCCAGCGGCCGATAGACCAGGAAGTACGCGCCGATCAGCACCACCACCGTGGCGACGATGCTGCTGATCAGGGTGATCCGGCGCTGGCGGGGGCCGGGGACGTCGTAGAGGACGCTGGTCTGCTGACTCATCGGGCCACCGCCTGTCGCTTCTCGATCCGGTCGAGCAGGGCGCCCAGCGGCACCGTCATGATCAGGTAGCCGATGGAGATGCCGATGGCGACCGGGATGAAGGCGTAGCCCTCGGCGGAGGTGAGCTGGTCGGCGGTCTGGGAGAGGTCACCGACCACCCCGAAGAAGCCGATCAGCGCGGAATTCTTGATCATCGCGATGATGACCGAGCCGAGCGGCACGATCGAGGCCTTCCAGGACTGCGGCAGGACCACGTGGCGCAGGTTCTGGCCGAAGGTCAGGCCGAGCGAACGGGCCGCCTCCGCCTGGCCGGGCGGCACCGCGTTGACCCCGGAGCGCAGCGCCTCGCAGACGAACGCGGCGGTGTAGAGCACCAGCGCGATCAGCGCGAAGCGGAAGTACGGCAGGTCGGTGCCGAGCCGCCGGAACAGCGAGTCGATGCCGGGAATCCGGAGGAAGTCGGCGTTGGAGCCGAGCGCCGGCAGGCCGAAGGCGGCGAAGAACATCACCACGGTCAGCGGCATGTTCCGGAAGACGTTCACATAGCCGGTGCCGAGGGCGCGCAGCGGCGGCACCGGCGAGATGCGGAGCACCGCCACGACGGCGCCCAGGACCAGGGCGCCGATCGCGGCGAGTACGCAGATCTGGAGGGTGAGCCAGAAACCACCCGCAAAGACGTCGAACTTGTCGATGAGCACGTTCACGGGCCGGTATTCCTCCCCACCCTCCAGATCGAAGGATCAGCTCAGTAGCGGTTGATGGTCGGGGCGTTGCCCAGCTCCGCGCCGAACTTGCCGGCGGTGTCGTCCCAGGCCTTCTTCCAGCGACCGTCGGTCATCGCCTTCTCGAGCGTGTCGTTGATGAAGTTGCGGAAGGCGGTGTCCTCCTTCTTCACCCCGATGCCGTACGGCTCCTTGGTGAAGTTGTCGCCGGCCAGCTTGAAGGACGACTCGTCCTTGGCGATGTAGCCGAGCAGGATCACGTTGTCCGTGGTGACGGCGTCGACCTGGCCGCTCTTGAGGGCGTCGCGGCACTTGTCGTAGGTGTCGAAGAGCACCAGCTGGGTGGCGACGTCCTTGACGTACTTCTTGATCGTCTCGGCCGGGGTGGAGCCGGTGACCGAGCAGACCTTCTTGGCGCCGTCCTTGAAGGAGTCCGGGCCGGTGATGGTGGTGTCGTCCTTCTTCACCAGGATGTTCTGGCCGGCCTCGTAGTACGGGCCCGCGAAGGCGATCCGCTCCTTGCGCTTGTCGTTGATCGTGTAGGTCGCGGCGACCAGGTCGACGCTGCCGTCGACGATCTTGTCCTCACGGACCTTGGACGGCGTCTCGACGAACTCGATCTTGTCCTCGGGGATGCCGAGTTCCTTGACGATGATCTTCGCGATCTCGACGTCGAAGCCCTCCGGCTTGCCCGACAGGCCCTTCTGGCCGAAGCCCGGCTGGTCGAACTTGGTGCCGACCTTGATCTTCTGCGCCTTGTTGAGCTTCTCCATGGTGCTGCCGGCGGCGAAGGACTTGCTCCCCGCGCCGGTGCCCTCGTCGGAGTCGCCGCCACACGCGGCCATGCCGAGCGCCAGGGTGGCGGCCGCGGCGAGCGCCGCTACACGCTTCATACGCATACTGATCTCCTTCTTCGACGGAGCCCGCCGGACGACGGCGGGCGCCACGTACGGACGCCTAGTGCGTGAGGATCTTGGAGAGGAAGTCGCGGGCCCGCTCGCTGCGCGGGTTGGCGAAGAACTCGGTCGGCGGCGCGTCCTCGACGAGCTGCCCGTCGGCCATGAAGATGACCCGGTTGGCGGCGTGCCGGGCGAAGCCCATCTCGTGGGTGACCACGACCATGGTCATGCCCTCGCCGGCCAGCGACGTCATCACGTCCAGCACCTCACCGACCATCTCCGGGTCCAGCGCGCTGGTCGGCTCGTCGAAGAGCATCGCCTTGGGCTGCATGGCCAGCGCGCGGGCGATCGCCGCCCGCTGCTGCTGGCCGCCGGAGAGCTGGGCCGGGTACTTGTCGGCCTGGTTGGCGATGCCGACCCGGTCCAGCAGGGCCAGGCCGCGCTCGCGGGCGACGGCCGGCTTCTCCTTGCGGACCTTCACCGGGCCGAGGGTGACGTTCTCGAGGATGGTCTTGTGCGCGAAGAGGTTGAACGACTGGAAGACCATGCCGACCTCGCTGCGCAGCCGGGCCAGCCCCTTGCCCTCCGCGGGCAGCGGCTGCCCGTCGAAGGTGATGGTGCCGGAGTTGATCGGCTCCAGCCGGTTGATCGTCCGGCAGAGCGTCGACTTGCCGGAGCCCGAGGGGCCGATGACGACGACGACCTCACCCCGACCCACGGAGAGCGACACGTCGTCCAGCACGTGCAGCGGGCCGAACCACTTGTTGACCCCGTCCAGCACGATCAGCGGTTCGCCGGTCGCCACGTCGTCCACCGTCCCTGTCGTCGTCCCGGGTATGCCGGGGTCGGTCGACCCCCGGTCCGGCAACTGTAGGCGGGGCCACGTGGCCGAACGCAACTGAGACGGTCACGGTGAGGTAACACCGGGGACGATCAGCCTGGGGAGTCCGATTTCCGTCCGCGTACCGGTCGCCCGAGTGGCAATGAGCACGTCCGGCGCAGATCATGAGGGGATGACGGACCGGGTTCGGCTGACCGATCACGCCCGCGGCGGCGGGTGCGCCTGCAAGATCCCGCCCGGCGAGCTGGAGGCGATGGTGGCCGGCCTGGGCCCGGCCACCGGCACCGCCGACCTGCTGGTCGGGTTGGAGCACGGCGACGACGCCGCGGTGGTCCGGCTGGACGAGCGGACCGGCCTGGTCACCACCGCCGACTTCTTCACCCCGGTCGTGGACGACGCGTACGACTGGGGCCGCATCGCCGCGGCCAACGCGCTCTCCGACGTGTACGCGATGGGCGGCACCCCGCTGGTGGCGCTGAACCTGCTCTGCTGGCCGCGCGAGAAGCTGCCGTTGGAGCTGGCCCGGGAGGTGCTGCGCGGCGGCCAGGACGTGGCCCGGGAGGCCGGCTGCCACCTGGCCGGTGGGCACAGCGTCGACGACGACGGGCCCAAGTACGGCCTGGCCGTCACCGGCGTCGTCCGCCCCGAGGAGCTGATCACCCTGGACGCCGGCCGGGCCGGCCTGCCGCTCTCGCTGACCAAGCCGCTCGGCGTCGGGGTGCTGAACACCCGGCACAAGGCCACCGGGGAGCGGTTCGACGAGGCGGTCGCCTCGATGGCCGCCCTGAACCGGGACGCCGCCCGGGCGGCGGTGGCGGCGGGCGTGCGCTGCGGCACCGACGTCACCGGCTTCGGCCTGCTCGGGCACGCCTCGAAGCTGGCCCGGGCGAGCCGGCTCACCGTCGCGATCGACGCGGCCCGGGTGCCCTACCTGCCGGGCGCGCGGGAGGCGCTGCGCGACGGGTACGTCAGCGGCGGCACCCGCCGCAACCTGGAGTGGGTGACCCCGTGGACGGACTTCGGCGACGCCGACGAGGCGGAGCGGCTGCTGCTGGCCGACGCGCAGACCTCCGGTGGGCTGCTGGTCGCCGGGGAGGTGCCCGGCGGAACGGTGATCGGTGAGCTGCTGCCCGCGAGCGACGTGCTGATCCGGGTGCGCTGACGCCCGCGATCCGTGCCCCGGATCGGGCACCATACCCGATAAACTGTCATCTTCCCGCTACTCGGAGCAACGGCGCTCAGGGAAATTTTGCCCGGAATGGTCACAGACCGGTAACTTGCCCCCGGCTGCGGTCATATGCCCCCCACCATCGTGAGTAAGGCCCGATCCGGAGGCCGGTGGGACGAGCACAGCGAGGAGGCGGCATGACCGAGCTGTGGAACTGGAGAATCGACGGGGCGGCACCGGTGGAGGTGTACCCCGCGCTGGCCGAGGCGCTCGGCCGGGTGGTGATGCCCCTCGCCGTCGCGGACCCGGCGCGGCTGCCCACGTACGCGGTGATCTGCGACGTGTGGGAGACGCCGGGCGAGTTCGGCACGGTGGTCGACTGCTACGGGGTGCCCGAGCGGCTGCCCGAACTGCCGAGCATCGCGGCGCTGGCCCGACTGCTGGACCGCAACTGCCTGATGCGCGACGACACCCTCGACGCCGGCCGGCACCTGCTGGTCGCCCCGGACGGCACGATCCGTCCGGTGCACTTCGACGTCACCGAGACCGACGACGGCGAGGTGCTGACCGGGCAGCGGCTGTGCAGCGTGGCCCAGCCGGGCTGCCGGGGCTGGTCGCAGTGCCACCGTTCGCGGTGGGCCCCCGACTCGGTCCGGCCCGCGCTCGCCGCGGCCTGACCGACCCCCGACCGACCCGCCGTGCGGCCGGCCCGTCCGCCGCCCGCGCGGCCGGGTCGGCCCGCTCATCCTCGTGCGGTCCGACCGGCCCGGCCCGGATACGCTGTGCACGTCATGACTACCGCAGCCGCGGGCAGCCCGCGCACCTACCAGGTGCGCACGTACGGCTGCCAGATGAATGTGCACGACTCCGAGCGCATCTCCGGCCTGCTCGAACAGGCCGGTTACGTGCGCGCCGCCGAGGTCGACGACAACCCCGACGTGGTGGTGTTCAACACCTGCGCCGTCCGGGAGAACGCCGACAACCGGCTCTACGGCAACCTGGGTCACCTGCGTCCCGTCAAGGACAAGCACCCCGGGATGCAGATCGCGGTCGGCGGCTGCCTGGCCCAGAAGGACCGCGGCGACATCGTCCGCAAGGCCCCCTGGGTGGACGTCGTCTTCGGCACCCACAACATCGGCTCGCTGCCGGTGCTGCTGGAACGGGCCCGGCACAACACCGCGGCCGAGGTGGAGATCCTCGAATCCCTCGACGTCTTCCCCTCGACGCTGCCCACCCGGCGCGAGTCCACCTACGCCGGCTGGGTGTCGATCTCCGTCGGCTGCAACAACACCTGCACGTTCTGCATCGTGCCCTCGCTGCGCGGCAAGGAGAAGGACCGCCGCCCCGGCGACGTCCTCTCCGAGGTGCGTGCCCTGGTCGACGAGGGCGTGCTGGAGGTGACCCTGCTCGGGCAGAACGTCAACTCCTACGGCGTCGAGTTCGGCGACCGGTACGCCTTCGGCAAGCTGCTGCGCGCCTGCGGCGACGTCGACGGGCTGGAGCGGGTCCGGTTCACCAGCCCGCACCCGAAGGACTTCACCGACGACGTGATCGCCGCGATGGCCGAGACGCCGAACGTCTGCCACTCGCTGCACATGCCGTTGCAGTCCGGCTCCGACGACGTGCTCAAGGCGATGCGCCGGTCGTACCGGTCGGAGAAGTACCTGGGGATCATCGAGAAGGTACGGGCGGCGATGCCCGACGCGGCGATCACCACCGACATCATCGTCGGCTTCCCCGGCGAGACCGAGGCCGACTTCCAGCGGACCCTCGACGTGGTCCGCGAAGCGCGGTTCTCGTCGGCGTTCACCTTCCAGTACTCCAAGCGCCCCGGCACCCCGGCCGCCACCATGGACGGCCAGCTGCCCAAGCAGGTCGTGCAGGAACGCTACGAGCGGCTGATCGCCTGCGTCGAGGAGATCACCTGGGCGGAGAACAGGAAGCTGGTGGGGCAGACCGTCGAGGTGCTGGTCGCCGTCGGCGAGGGACGCAAGGACGAGCGCACCGGACGGATGTCCGGCCGGGCCCGCGACGGCCGCCTGGTCCACTTCGACGCGGGTTCCCTGGCGGGGGCGATCCGGCCCGGCGACATCGTGCACACCGTCGCGACCTACGCCGCCCCGCACCACCTCAACGCCGACGGCGAGCCGCTGTCGCACCGGCGGACCCGGGCCGGCGACGCGGCCGAGGCGGGACGCTCCCCGCGTACCCCCGGGGTGTTGCTGGGGTTGCCGACGATCGGCGCGCCCGCCGCGGTCCCCGCGCCGACCACCGGCTGCGCCGCGCACTGACCGCTACGACGACGGCCGGGACCCGTGAGGGCCCCGGCCGTCGTCGTGCTCAGCAGGCGGTGCCGTTGAGCTTCACCGTGGCGGGCGCGGAGGCCGCGCCGTTGGCGGTGAAGCCGATGGTGGCCGACGCCCCCGGGGCGAGGGTCTTCGCCCAGTCCGGGGCGGCGGCGGTGACCGTGTTGCCGGACTGCGTGACGGTGGCGTTCCAGCCGCTGGCCAGGGTCACCCCGGACGGCCAGGTCCAGGTCGCCGACCACGGGTTCAGCGTGCCGGTGCCGGTGTTCTTCACCGTCAGCTCGCCCTGGAAGCCGCCCGCCCACGCGTTGACCTGCTTGTAGCTCGCGGTGCAGGCGCCGGTCGGGGCCGGCGGCGTCGGGGTCGGCGTCGGCGAGGACGAGCCCGTCGGCGTCGGCGTCGGGGTCGGCGAGCCGGTCGGGCTCGTCGTCGGCGACGGGTTGGTGCCGCCACCCACCGGCGGGATCAGGTACGGCTGGATGATGTCCTGTTTGGCCTGGTTGATGGTGGTCCAGTCGTCGTTGGCGATGCCGCCGGTGTCACCCGAGTTCGGGTTCCACGACCAGTAGGTGAACGACATCCCGTTCACCCCGCTGCCCGTGTACGCCAGCAGGTTCTGCAACCAGACCTTGTCCTTCGGGTCCTGGAGCGTGGTGCCGAACTCGCCCATCATGATCGGCGCGATGTTCTGCTTGTAGAGGTAGCCCCAGTACTTGTCCCAGATCGCCGGCATGTTCGCCGGGTAGGTCGGGTCGTCGAACCACGCCTGGTGGTAGACCGAGGTGGCGTACTCGTGCGGGGAGTAGACCAGCCGGTTCGCCACGTTCAGCCGGACCGGGAACTGGCCGGCCTTGGAGAGGTTGCCACCCCACCAGCCGCAGTCCTCGTCGTTGCTGGTGTCGCCGTCCCAGACGTTCGACAGGCCGCCGCTGGGGCAGCTCACCCCCTCCACGAAGATCAGCCAGTTCGGCTGCACCCCGAGGATCGCGTTGCCGGCCCGCTCGGCGGCGAGCCGCCAGTCCCGGGCGGTGTCGCCGCAGCCCCAGCAGGCGCCGGTGGCGGCCGGGTTGGTGCCCTCGGCGTGCGGCTCGTTGTGCAGGTCCGCGCCGATCACCGTCGGGTTGTTCGCGTACCGCTGGGCCATCAGCTTCCAGTCGGCGATCCAGGTCGCCTCGGAGACCGTCGAGGTGTACCAGAGCGGCGACTGCCCGGCCGAGGTGGGCCGGTGCCGGTCCAGGATGATCCGCATCCCCTTGCTGCCGGCGTAGTCGACGACCTTGTCGAGGATCTGCAGCGGGGAGAGCCCGACCAGGTCCGGGTTGACGAAGTCGTTGATGCCGCTGGCCGTCGCGCCCGGCTTCACCGCGTCGTCCGACCACGGGACGCGCAGCGTGTTGTAGCCGAGCCGGGCCATCGTGTCGAGCTGGCCCCGCCACGGGTTGCTCGACCAGAGACCGTGGAAGGTCTTGTTGTCGGTCTCCATGCCGAACCAGTTGATCCCGGTGAGCCGGACGGTGGCCCCGGTACTGTCGATGATCTTGTTCCCGCTGGTGTGCAGGTAGCCGGTGCCGGTGCCGCCGACAGCGGCGGCGGCCGGGGTGGTGCTGACGGCGGCGGCGACGAGGACGCCGGCCGCGGCGGTGGCGAGCGCGGTGAGCGCGCCGCCGAGGGCGGTGGGTCGGTGCATGCGAGCTCCACTTCGGATGCCCGCGCCGCGCAGGCGCCGCGGGCGGAAGGACCTGGGGGAGACGGCCCGCTCGTCATCGCGTACGCGGACAGCGCGGGACGGGCCGTGCCATGTGGACGGCCACTCGCGGTGTTCACCGGCGCGTCCCGCGGCGGCAGTGCGCGCCGCCGGTGCCCTCGCGTCGGTGGATGGAACCTGGCTCTGCCGCCATTCTGATCAGCCCACCCCCGCACGTCAACACACCCCCAGAACCCGCACTTCCCCACCCCCGCCCACCCGCCTCCCCGCCACCTCCCGCCCCCGCTTCCCCGCCTCCCGGTTCGCACTGATTCACGGAAAGAGTGGTCATCCGACGCTGGATTGCCACTCTTTCCGTGAATTAGCGGCGCGGTGGGGTGGGGCGGCGCGGGGTGGGGGAGGGCGACGGGCGCGGGGCGGTGCGGGGTGGGGTGGGGGTGGGGTGGACGGGTGGGGTGGACGGGTGGGGTGGACGGGTGGGGTGGACGGGTGGGGTGGACGGGTGGGGTGGACGGGTGGGAGCCCCGGTCCCCTGAGGGGGACCGGGGCTCCCGGGGTGGATCAGGGTCAGCCGGCCTGTTCGGCGAGCTGGAGGAACTGGCGCTTGGAGGCGAGCGCCTGCTCGGCCTCCTTGACCCGGCGGGCGTCGCCGGCGGCCTGCGCGCGGGCCAGCCGCTCCTCGGCCTCGGCGACCTGCGTACGCATCTGCGCGAGCAGCGGGTTGTCCTCCTTGGTGGTACGCCGCCACGCCGAGTCCATGACCTCGCGGACCTTGTCGTCGACGGCCCGCAGCCGGCGCTCCAGCCCGGCGGCGGCCTCGCGGGGCACCCGGCCGGCCTCGTGCCACTGCGCCTGGATGTCCCGCAGCTTCGCCTGCGCGCCCTTCGGGTCGCCGTCGACGTCGAGCGCCTCGGCCTCGGCCAGCAGGGCCTGCTTGCGCTCCAGGTTGGCGCGCTGCTCGTTGTCGCGGGCGGAGAAGACCTCGCTGCGCCGGGTGAAGAAGTCGTCCTGCGCGGCGCGGAACCGTTCCCAGAGCTTCTGCTCGGCCTCCTTGGAGGCGCGCGGAGCGGCCTTCCACTGGGCCATCAGGTCCTTGAGCTGGTTGGCGGTGGCCGCCCAGTCGGTGGACTCCTTCAGCTTCTCGGCCTCGGCGACCAGCTCCTCCTTGACCGTCTGCGCCTGCTTGCGCTGCTGGTCGAGGGAGGCGAAGTGGGCGCCCCGCCGACGGGTGAAGCCGTCACGGGCGGCGGCGAACCGCTTCCACAGCTCACCGTCGGTCTTCTTGTCGACGCCGCGGATGGTCTTCCACTCGTCGAGGATCTCCTTGAGCCGGTCCCCGGCGGTCTTCCAGCCGGTCGACTCGGCGGCCAGCTTCTCGGCCTCCTCGACCAGGGCGGTCTTGCGCGCGAGCGCCTCGCCCCGGGCGGCCTCCTTGGCGGCCTTCGCCTCGCCGGCCTTGGCCTCGGCCACCTCGGTGAGCTTGTCCAGCCGGGCGGCCAGCGCGTCGATGTCACCGACGACGTGCGCCTCGGGGAGCGAGGCGCGGATCCGCTTGATCGTGGTCAGCGAGT
The DNA here is from genome assembly GCF_040499845.1 of Micromonospora sp. CCTCC AA 2012012. Classification (NCBI taxonomy): domain Bacteria; kingdom Bacillati; phylum Actinomycetota; class Actinomycetes; order Micromonosporales; family Micromonosporaceae; genus Micromonospora; species Micromonospora mangrovi. The sequence goes on along the minus strand of NZ_CP159342.1, from coordinate 3,649,177 downwards.
GCCCGGCGTCCGCCGCGCCCGAGTTGAGCCGGGCCTCGGTCAGGTCCACCTCGGTCACCAGGTCGGCGAAGCGGCGGGCGAAGTGGGCCAGTCCTTCTTCCGGGGCCCCCGCCTGCCAGGATCCGACCACTCGCTCGCCTTCGGCCGTCTTGACGTACACGGTGCCGTCCGCGTCCACCCGTCCGAAGGCAGTCCAGTCGCTCATGTGCCCATCCTCGTTCTCCCGGCGTCGACGGGAGAGTCCCCGCGATCGCCGCCACGGCGCAGCAAAGTTACTCCCGGCATTGTCACAGGTCCGCCCCCGTCCGCGTCGAGCGCCTGTCGCCGACCGTGACCATACGGTGTCCTAGGCCCTGGATGACCGGATCGGCGCGGGGACGCACCGGGGAATACGGATACGGTGAGCGGGTGCCTCTGGTCGCCGCCGCCGTCTGCCCCCACCCGCCCCTGATCGTGCCCGAGCTGGCCGGTGCCGCCGCGCCCGAGCTGGACGACCTCCGCGCCGCCGCGGACGCCGCCGTCGCCGGCCTGTACGCCTCGGGCGCGCGCACCGTCGTCGTGGTGGGTGCCGGCGACCGTACCGCCGAACCGTCCCACCCGTTCCGGGGCAGCTTCACGCCCTGGGGCCTGCCGCTGGAGGTCGAGCTGGGCGGGTCTCCGGACGGGGACACCGACGGTGGGCACCCGGGCCTCGGCGCGGACCGACCGCCGGGGGACCGCGCTGGCGGCGACGCCCTGCCGCTGAGCCTGCTCGTGGGTGCCTGGCTGCTGCGTCGGACTCCCCCCGACCGTCCGACGACGTGGCGGATGGCCGGCGTGGCGGCGGACGCCCCGACCGGGGAGTGCGCCGCCGAGGGGGCCCGGCTGAGCTCCGGCTCCGCGCCGCAACCGTGGGCGCTGCTGGTGATGGGGGACGGGTCGGCCTGCCGGGGGCCGAAGTCGCCCGGCTACGACGACCCGCGCGCCGAGGCGTACGACGAGGGGGTGGCCCGGGCGCTGGCCGACGCGGACGCCGACGCCCTGCTCGGCCTGGACCCGGTGCTGTCGGGGCAGCTGAGGGTCGCCGGGCGGGCGGCCTGGCAGGTGCTGGCGGGCGCGGTCCGCGCGGCGGGCGGCGACTGGCGCGGCGAGCTGAGCCACTTCTCGGCCCCCTACGGCGTTGCCTACTTCGTGGCGAAGTGGGTGCGGGCATGACGGTGATCGCGGTGGTCGGGCCGACCGCCGCCGGCAAGTCGGCGCTGAGCATCGCCCTGGCGCACGCCCTGGACGGTGAGGTGGTCAACGCCGACTCGATGCAGCTCTACCGGGGCATGGACATCGGCACCGCGAAGCTGACCCCGGCCGAGCGGGAGGGCGTGCCGCACCACCTGCTGGACATCTGGCCGGTGACCGAGCCGGCCAGCGTCGCGGAATACCAGAAGCTGGCCCGGGCGGCGGTGGACGACATCCTGGCCCGGGGGCGGACGCCGCTGCTGGTCGGCGGCTCGGGGCTGTACGTGCGGGCGGTGCTGGAGCAGTTCGACTTCCCCGGCACCGACCCGGCGGTCCGCGAGCGGCTGGAGACGGAGCTGGCGGCCGTCGGTCCCGCCCCGCTGTACGCCCGGCTGGCCGAGGCGGACCCGACGGCGGCGGCCGGCATCCTGCCCGGCAACGGCCGGCGGATCGTCCGCGCGCTGGAGGTGATCGAGCTGACCGGGGCGCCGTTCACCGCGTCCCTGCCGGAGCCGACGCCGTACTACCCGTCGGTGCAGGTGGGTGTCGACCTGGACACCGCGCTGCTGGACGAGCGGATCGCGCTGCGGGTGGACCGGATGTGGGCGGACGGCCTGGTGGCGGAGACCCGCGCCCTGGTCGAGCAGGGCCTGCCGGCGGGGCGCACCGCGAGCCGGGCGCTCGGCTACCAGCAGGTGCTGCGCTTCCTCGCCGGGGAGATGTCGGAGACGCAGGCGCACGACGAGACGGTCCGGGCGACCCGGCGCTTCGTCCGGCGGCAGCGCTCCTGGTTCCGTCGGGATCCCCGAATCCACTGGCTGGACTCGGCCTCGCCGGCCTTCGTCGAGACTGCGCTGCGGGTCGTCGCCGACCATCGGGAATGATGGGGGCGTGGAGTTCACCAAGGGCCACGGCACCGGCAACGACTTCGTGATCCTGCCCGACCCGGACGGGGCGCTCGACCTCACCCCCGGGCTGCTCGCGGCGATCTGCGACCGACGGCGCGGGATCGGCGGGGACGGCGTGCTGCGCGTCGTCCGGGCCGCGAAGCACCCCGAGGGCGCCGCCCTGGCCGGCGACGCCGAGTGGTTCATGGACTACTGGAACTCCGACGGCTCGTTCGCCGAGATGTGCGGCAACGGGGCCCGGGTCTTCGTCCGCTACCTGCTGGAGACCGGGCTGGCCACGCCGTCCGGCGCGGCGCTGCCGGTGGCCACCCGCGCCGGCCTGGTCCGGGCCCGGGTCGAGGGCGACGCCGTCGCCGTCGAGATGCGCCGCCCCCGGGTGTACGCCGCGTCGACCGCAACCCTGGGTCACCTGACCCTCCCCGGCGCGGCGGTGGACGTCGGCAACCCGCACCTGGTCTGCGCGCTGCCGGCCGGGCTCGACCTGGCCGGCCTGGACCTGACCAGGGCGCCGGACTTCGACGCCGGGGTCTTCCCGACCGGTGTGAACGTCGAGTTCACCGCGCCCGGTGCGCCCGTGGACGGCACCGACTCCCACGTCCTGATGCGGGTCTACGAGCGAGGCTCGGCGGAGACCCTCTCCTGCGGCACCGGTGCCTGCGCGGTGGCGGCCGTGGCCCTGCGCGACACCGGCGTGCAGACCGGCACGGTCGCGGTGGACGTGCCCGGTGGCCGGCTCACGGTGACCGTCACCGAGGACTCCTGCTGGCTCTCCGGCCCGGCCGTCCTGGTCGCCACCGGCCGCCTCACCCTGCCCGCCGCGGAGGCGTGAACACCCGGTCGAGGTGGTAGGTCAGGATCTCGAGGGCTGCCTGACCGTCGCGCTGCCCGCCGAGCACGCTGGAGCCGAGCCCGTTGGTGAGCGCCAGCAGCCCGGCCGCGATGAGTTCCGGGTCCAGTCCCGGGTCGACCTCGCCGTTCTCCTGTGCCTGCCGCAGCTGCCCACCGAGCAGTCGTTCGATCTTGTCGGGGTAGGTCGCGCCGTGCCGGTCGGCGAGGTCGGGCTCGCTGAGGACCAGGGTGTAGTAGCCGGTGTAGGCGCGGGTCAGGCGGCGGCTCTCGTCGTCCGTGGGCAGGACGGCGGTGAGCGTGCCGTGGACGACGCTGCGCGGGGTGACCGGGCCGAGCGCGCGGATCCGCTCCTCGACCCGGGCGGCCAGTTGTTCGCCGAGGTAGCCGAGCGCGGCGAGCAGCAGTTCCTCCTTGGTGTGGAAGTAGTACTGCACCAGCCGCAAGGACACGCCCGCCTCTGCTGCCACCTCGCGCATGCTCGCCGACTGCAGTCCCCGGCTGCTGGCGATGCGCAGCAGGGCGTCACCGATCTGGCGGCGGCGCTGATCATGGTCGACGCGTTTCGGCACCGCACCCCCTTCTATTTTGATGATACGGTCGTATCATCAAACGGCGGACGGAGTCATCGTGACAGTCGAAGCGATCAGCCAGTTCACCAGTGACCGTGCGCGCACCCGTTTTCTCGCCGCGTACGAGCGGGTCCGGCACCGCCGCTGGCCCGCCGACGCGGTCGCCGCCGACCTGCCGACCAGCTTCGGGACCACCCGCGTCTACCGGTGGGGCGAGGGCGACGATCTGCCGTTCGTGCTGCTGCCGGGTGCCGGTGGCAACGCTCTGAGCTGGCATCCCCACCTACGCCGCCTCGGCCGGGACCGGCCGGTGATCGCCGTCGAACCGGTGGGCGAACCGGGCTGTTCCGTGCAGTCCCGCCCGCTCGACGGTGCCGAGGACTGGACGCGCTGGCTCGACGAGGTCCTCGCCGGTCTGGCCGTCGACCGGGTCCACCTCGTCGGCTGCTCCTTCGGCGGCTGGGTGGCCCTGCGGTACGCGCTGCACGCTCCCGGCCGGGTGGCCAGCACGGTCCTGCTGGACCCGGCGGGCTTCGGCCGGGTCGGCGGCCGGTTCCTCGCCTGGGTCCTGCTCAGTGGCCTGGCCGGACTCGCCCCGGCGCCGGTACGACACCTCGCTGCCCGGGTGCTGCGCAACGCCACGCTGCGCGACGACGACCTGATGGAACTGCTCCGCGCCAGCTTCGGCTTCCGTCGCCGGCACCCGGTGCCGCCGGCGGTCACCGACGACGACGTGCGCCGCCTCGACGTGCCGGTGCTGGTGCTGCTCGGTGAACGCAGCCAGCTCTACGACGCCCCCACCCTCGCGGCCCACCTGGCCGCCCAGAACCCGGCCATCCAGGTGGAGCTGGTCCCGGAAGCCGGCCACGACCTCCCGCTCTCCCACCCCACCCTGATCACCACCCACACCAACCACTTCACTGCCCGCCGGCAGTGTTGATCATGAGGTTCGCGTCAGGAACCGGCTCATCGGTGACGCAAACTTCATGATCAACGCGACCCGGCCGTGGGAGCGCCCAGTGCGGGTCAGGGGGTGGCGCTGGCGGTGGCGGCGATCTCGGGGAGGTCGGCGGGGCCGGGGTCGGCGGCGGGGGGTGCGGTGAGCGTCGGGTTCTGGGCGGCGGCGCGGACGGCGGCGGCGACCGCGGGGGCCACCCGGGAGTCGAAGACGCTGGGCACGATCACCGTCGGGTTGATCTTGTCCTCGCCGACCACGTCGGCGATGGCGCGGGCCGCCGCGATCGCCATCTCCTCGGTGAACTCCTCGGCGTGCGCGTCGAGCATGCCGCGGAAGACGCCCGGGAAGGCGAGCACGTTGTTGATCTGGTTGGGCTGGTCGGAGCGGCCGGTGGCGACCACCGCGGCGTGCTTGCGCGCCTCCCGCGGGTCGACCTCCGGGTCGGGGTTGGCCAGCGCGAAGACGATCGCGTCCCGGGCCATCGTGGCGATGTCGTCGCCGGTGAGCAGGTTCGGCGCACTGACCCCGATGAAGACGTCCGCGCCGCGTACCGCGCCGGGCAGGTCGCCGGAGTAGCTCTCCTTGTTGGTGTTCTCGGCCAGCCACTGCCAGGCCGGGTTGAGGTCCGGCAGGCCGCGGTGCAGGGCGCCCTGCCGGTCGTACGCGATGATGTCGCCCACGCCCTGGCGCAGCAGCAGCTTGATGATCGCGGTCCCGGCCGCGCCGGCCCCGGAGACCACCACCCGGACGTCCGCGAGCTGCTTGCCCACGACGCGCAGCGCGTTGGTCAGCGCGGCCAGCACACAGATCGCGGTGCCGTGCTGGTCGTCGTGGAAGACCGGGATGTCCAGCGCCTCGCGCAGCCGGGCCTCGATCTCGAAGCAGCGCGGCGCGGCGATGTCCTCCAGGTTGATCCCGCCGTACGCGGGCGCGATCGCCTTGACGATCTGCACGATCTCGTCGGTGTCCTGGGTGTCCAGCACCACCGGCCAGGCGTCCACCCCGCCGAAGCGCTTGAAGAGCGCGGCCTTGCCCTCCATCACCGGCAGCGACGCGGCCGGCCCGAGGTTGCCCAGGCCGAGCACGGCCGAGCCGTCGCTGACCACGGCGACCGTGTTGCGCTTGATGGTGAGGCGGCGGGCGTCTGCCGGGTTCTCGGCGATCGCCATGCAGACCCGGGCCACCCCGGGGGTGTACGCCCGGGAGAGGTCGTCGCGGGTGCGCAGCGCCACCTTGGAGTTGACCTCGATCTTGCCACCGAGGTGCAGCAGGAAGGTCCGGTCGGAGACCTTGCGGACGTCCACCCCGTCCAGCGCGCTCAGCGTCTCGACCACCTGGTCGGCGTGGCTCGCGTCGGCGGTGTCACAGGTGAGGTCGACGATGACGCTGGTCGGGTCGGAGTCGACCACGTCCAGCGCGGTGACGATCGCGCCGGCCTCGCCGACCGCGGTGGTGAGCCGGCCGATCGAGGAGGCGTCCGCGGTCACCGCGATCCGGATCGTGATCGAGAACCCGGCACTCGGCAGGCGGGTGATGGCCACGAGAAAACCTCCGTCGACGCTGAGCGGCTCGCCCCGCATTTCTACCCGCCTGCCGAGGTCGCCCGGCATCCGCCCCCGCTTTTGGGGTCGTGTGTCACGGGCATATAGCGGGTGCGTCCCGCGTTGACACATGTCAGGATGCTTAACACGTACGCGAAACCTCTCGCCGACGGACAGAACGGACAAGGGAGACTCAGTTTGCGAGACCAGGAGACCTACGTTCCCTTCGAGGACGACGAGCTCGACACCACCACCGGTGAGTTCGAGCTGTCGGAGCGGCAGGCGTTGCGGCGGGTCCCCGGCCTCTCGACCGAACTCACCGACATCACCGAGGTCGAATACCGCCAGCTGCGGCTGGAGCGGGTCGTCCTGGTGGGCGTCTGGACCGAAGGCACCCAGGACGACGCGGAGAACTCCCTCACCGAGCTCGCGGCGCTGGCCGAGACGGCCGGCTCGCAGGTGCTCGAAGGGCTGATCCAGCGGCGCAACCGCCCCGACCCGGCCACCTACATCGGGCGCGGCAAGGTCGACGACCTCGGCTCGATGGTGCTCTCCACCGGTGCCGACACCGTGATCTGCGACGGTGAGCTCTCGCCGTCCCAGCTGCGCAACCTGGAGCAGCGCACCAAGGTCAAGGTGGTCGACCGGACCGCCCTGATCCTCGACATCTTCGCCCAGCACGCCAAGAGCAAGGAAGGTAAGGCGCAGGTCGAGCTGGCCCAGCTCGAATACCTGCTCCCGCGCCTGCGCGGTTGGGGTGAGACGCTGTCCCGGCAGACCGGTGGTTCCGGTCGCGGCGGCGGCGCCGGCGGCGGCGTGGGCCTGCGTGGTCCCGGTGAGACCAAGCTGGAGACCGACCGGCGCCGGATCCGCACCCGGATCGCGCGGCTGCGCCGCGAGATCAAGGGCATGAAGACGGTACGCCAGACCAAGCGCTCCCGCCGTACCCGCAACGCCGTCCCCGCGGTGGCCATCGCCGGCTACACCAACGCCGGCAAGTCCAGCCTGCTCAACCGGCTGACCGGCGCGGGTGTGCTGGTGGAGAACGCCCTCTTCGCCACCCTGGACCCGACCACCCGCAAGGCCACCACCGCGGACGGTCGGCTCTACACGCTCTCCGACACCGTCGGCTTCGTCCGGCACCTGCCGCACCAGATCGTCGAGGCGTTCCGCTCGACCCTGGAGGAGGTCGCCGAGGCGGACCTGGTGGTGCACGTCGTCGACGGCACCCACCCGGACCCGGAGGAGCAGGTCCGCGCGGTGCACGAGGTGCTGGCCGAGGTCGGCGCCGACCGGCTGCCGGAGCTGCTGGTGGTCAACAAGACCGACGCGGCCGACGAGGAGACGCTGCTGCGGCTCAAGCGGCTCTGGCCCGAGGCGGTCTTCGTCTCGGCGCACAGCGGGCGCGGGATCGACGGGCTGCGCGAGGCGATCGAGCAGCGGCTGCCCCGCCCGGCGGTCGAGGTCCGCGCGGTGCTCCCGTACGACCGGGGTGACCTGGTCGCCCGGCTGCACCGGCAGGGCGAGGTGTTGAGCACCTCCCACCTGCCGGAGGGGACGCTGGTGCACGTGCGGGTGGGCGAGGCGCTCGCCGCCGAGCTGGCGCCGTTCCGCGCCGGTGACCGACTGGTCGACCAGGAGCGGGTGGGCGCCGGCCGCTGAGCCGTCCGGCGTCACCCGCCCGGGTAACCGGGCATGCGACACTTGGCCCCATGCGCCGCGCTGTTTCCTCGGTCACGGTTGCCCTCGGCCTGTTGGGGGCGACCGTGGCGATGCCCGCAGTCGTCCTGGCCGCGACCGCCCCGGCCGCCCACGCGGCCGCGGCGGTCGCCGGCAAGAAGAAGTGCACCGTCGAGGACGAGCGGCTGCGTGAGCTCTCCGGTCTGGTCGCCACCGCCACGGGCTACGTGGTGATCAACGACGGCACCGACCTGGAGAGCCGCAAGCGGGTCTTCTTCCTGGACACCAAGTGCCGGATCGCCCGCGAGCCGGTCCGCTACACGGACCCCGGGCCCCGCGACACGGAGGACCTGGCGCTCGGGCCGGACAAGAAGACCCTCTTCATCGCCGACACCGGCGACAACGTGACCAACAAGGAACGCCGGACCCGGGTCGCCGTCTGGACGATGCCGCTGAACGGGTCCAAGCAGCCGGTGCTGCACCGGTTGTCGTACCCGGACCAGCAGCCGCGCGACGCCGAGGCGCTGGTGGTCGGCGACGACGGCAAGCCGCTGATCATCACCAAGTCGCTCTCCGGCAAGTCGGAGATCTTCACGCCGACGGCCGCGTTCAAGGCGTCGGGTGACCCCGAGGCGGTGCCGATGCGCAAGGTCGGCGAGGTGACCGTCCCGAAGACCAGCACCGAGATCCGGATGGGCGCCCCGCTCAAGCTCCTGGTCACCGGTGCCACCCGCTCGCCCGACGGCAGCAAGGTGGTGCTGCGCACCTACGGCGACGCCTTCGAGTACGACGTCACCGGCGGAAACATCGTCGCCGCGCTGACCACGGGCAAGCCGCGGGTCACGCCGCTGGCCGACCCGTTCGGCGAGGCGATCTCCTACACCCCGGACGGGAAGTCCTTCGTCACCGTCTCCGACGGCGGGCAGATGGACGACTCCGAGCCGATCGAGATCCTCGGCTACACCCCGTCCACCAAGGGCGTGGAGGCGCTCCCCGCCGCGGCGGGTGGCGGGCCGGCCAAGCCGTCGGCGCAGAAGTCCTGGATGGAGGGGCTCAGCCTCGACGAGATCACCTACCTGATCGCCGCCGTCGGCGTGATCGGCGCGCTGATGGTCGGCGCCGGCATCTTCGGCATCCTCCGGGCCCGCCGTAAGCCGGTCGCCGCCGAGCCGACCGACGGCCCGGACCGGGACGACGTCTTCCCGCCGAACGACGGGTTCGACGCGCCCCGCGGCGGTCGTCCGGAGAATCCCCCGCCCGGCGTGTACGGCGGCGGACCCGCCGGTGGCTACGGCCCCGGTCCGGGGGCCGGCGCGCCGGCCCGTCCCGCCACCGGCGGCGGCGTGTACGGCGGTGGCGCCGGTCGCCCCCAGGGCGGCGGCGTCTACGGCGGCGGCGGACGCCCTCCGGGCGGTGGCGGGCGTCCCCAGGGTGGCGGCGGCCGGCCGCAGGGCGGTGGCGTCTACGGCGGTGCCCCGCAGGGCGGTGGCGTGTACGGCGGCGGGCGCGCGGAACCGCCCCGCCGGGATTCGGGCCACCAGGACCCGCGGGGTGGCGGCCGCGCCAACGGCTACGAGGACGGTCGTGGCCAGTACGGGCAGGTGCCCGGTGGACGCGAGTACCGGGGCGGCGACCGCTACTGACCGGGGTGCCCGGGTGACCACCGCGCGGCGGTCACCCGGGGACGAGGTCAGATCCGGCGCAGCACGGCCACGACGCGACCCATGATGGTGGCGTCGTCACCGGGAATCGGGTCGAAGGCCGGGTTCTGCGGCATCAGCCAGACGTGCCCGTCGCGCCGCCGGTAGGTCTTCACGGTCGCCTCGCCGTCGAGCATCGCCGCGACGATGTCGCCGGCCTCGGCGTTCGGCTGCTGCCGGACCACCACCCAGTCGCCGTCGCAGATCGCCGCGTCGAGCATCGAGTCGCCCTTGACCTGGAGCATGAAGACCTCGCCCTCACCCACCAGCTCGCGGGGGAGCGGGAAGACGTCCTCGACGGCCTGCTCGGCCAGGATCGGGCCACCGGCGGCGATCCGGCCCAGCATCGGCACGTACGCCGGGGTGGGGCGCTGGGAGCGGCTCAGCTCGTCGTCGACCACGTCGCTGGGGGCGCGCACGTCGACCGCCCGGGGGCGGTTGGGGTCGCGCCGCAGGAAGCCCTTCTTCTCCAGCTCCTTGAGCTGGTAGGCGACGCTGGACGGGGAGACCAGGCCGACGGCCTCGCCGATCTCCCGGACGCTCGGCGGGTAGCCGTGCCGCTCGACCCAGGTGCGGATGAACTCCAGGATCCGCCGCTGCCGGGCGGTCAGGTCGACCGTCGCCGGGTCGGGGAAGCTGCTGACCACCGGGGTGACGGGGCGCACGGCGGGCTGGCCCGTCCGACTGCGCGCGGCGCGGGGGCGGCGGGTCGCCGGCGGACCCGCTCCGTCGATCGGCTGCGGGTTCTTCGGCCGGCTGGCCCGGTCCTCGGTCACGTCCGTCCCTCCCTGGTCGGCGCTGGGTGCCTCGGCGGCTCGTGGTGCACACGGGTGCTGCGCTGGCGCTGCTGCTGAGCGGTGCGGCGCGACACGCCGTCCGGTCGTTGTTGACCGTATAGGTGGGATGGGTCATTTTCAAACATCTGTACGACCTGTTGTCGGCGTGTCGGACCGAATTCCTGGTATTCCGAACGCCTGTTCTGATAAATGGTACGTCGCAGTCGAACAGGTGTTCCAGTGGTGACCCGCCGTGACTCCCGGCGCACTCGTCCGTTGGGGCTTTCGGCGGGCCCCGGGGAGGTGGCGTGGGGAAGTGATTCTGGCGACGCGCCGGACACGCCGGTCAACTTGACCTCGCTTGGGTGACGGCATACGGTCAACCCCTAGATGTAGTAGTCACACGGGCGTAAGTCGCCTACAGGTTGGGTTCGACTACCGACCGCACTCCCGTACCGTCAACCCGGCGGCGGCCATCGTAACGGTGGCGTCGTCGCCTTGACGCGTGCCCGGGAGTGCGCCGGTGCGCCCGCGAATCGATGAGAAGGAGGTCGGGCGATGCGGTGTCCGTACTGCCGGCACGCCGACTCCCGGGTCGTCGACTCGCGGGAGGCCGACGACGGTCAGCTCATCCGGCGGCGGCGCTCCTGCCCGGAGTGCGGCAAACGGTTCACCACCGTCGAGGAGGCGGTGCTCGCGGTGGTCAAGCGCAGCGGGGTGACCGAGCCGTTCAGCCGTACGAAGATCATCGGCGGGGTGCGCAAGGCGTGCCAGGGCCGGCCGGTCGACGACGACTCGATCGCGCTGCTGGCGCAGAAGGTCGAGGAGACCGTCCGGGCCAAGGGGGCCGCCGAGATCCCGAGCCACGAGGTCGGGCTCGCCATCCTGGGACCGCTGCGGGACCTGGACGAGGTGGCCTACCTCCGCTTCGCCAGCGTCTACCGGTCCTTCGACTCGCTCGCCGACTTCGAGCGCGAGATCGAGACGCTGCGGGACGCCGCACGCGCCCGGGAGGGCGCCGGGGTCGGGGCCGCCGAGGCCGACGGCCGTACCAGTTGAGTTTTCGAATGTCTGACAGTGACGAACGCGCGGTGGGTGACCGCGCAGACGAGGGGGCGGATGAGATGGCGGGGGACGGCGTGACAGCAAGCAAGTCGCGGACCCGGGCCGGCGCGAACGCGGGGCTCAAGATCGACCGGGTGTGGACCACCGAGGGGGTCCACCCCTACGACGAGGTCGCCTGGGAGCGCCGGGACGTCGTCATGACGAACTGGCGGGACGGCTCGATCAACTTCGAGCAGCGCGGGGTCGAGTTCCCCGAGGCCTGGAGCGTCAACGCGGCCAACATCGTGACCACCAAGTACTTCCGGGGCGCGGTGGGGACCGAGCAGCGGGAGTGGTCGCTCAAGCAGCTCATCGACCGGGTGGTCGGCACCTACCGCAAGGCCGGTGAGGAGTACGGCTACTTCGCCACCGCCGCCGACGCGGAGGTCTTCGCCCACGAGCTGACCTGGATGCTGCTGCACCAGGTGTTCAGCTTCAACTCGCCGGTCTGGTTCAACGTCGGTACGCCGTCGCCGCAGCAGGTCAGCGCCTGCTTCATCCTCAGCGTCGACGACTCGATGGACTCCATCCTGGACTGGTACAAGGAGGAGGGCCGGATCTTCCAGGGCGGCTCGGGCGCCGGGGTCAACCTCTCCCGCATCCGTTCCTCCAAGGAGCTGCTCTCCTCCGGCGGCACCGCCTCCGGCCCGGTCAGCTTCATGCGCGGCGCGGACGCCTCCGCCGGCACCATCAAGTCCGGTGGCGCCACCCGGCGCGCCGCCAAGATGGTCATCCTCGACGTCGACCACCCGGACATCGAGGAGTTCGTGGCGACCAAGGCGCGCGAGGAGGACAAGATCCGCGCGCTGCGGGACGCCGGCTTCGACATGGACCTGGGCGGCGCCGACATCGTCAGCGTGCAGTACCAGAACGCCAACAACTCGGTCCGCGTCTCCGACGAGTTCATGACCGCGGTGGAGAACGGCGGCGGCTTCGACCTGCGCGGCCGGCTCGACGGGCAGACCATCGAGACGATCGACGCCAAGAAGCTCTTCCACACCATCTCCCAGGCCGCCTGGGAGTGCGCGGACCCCGGCCTGCAGTACGACGACACCATCAACGACTGGCACACCTGCCCGGAGACCGGGCGGATCACCGCGTCGAACCCGTGCTCGGAGTACCTGCACCTGGACAACTCCTCGTGCAACCTCGCCTCGCTGAACCTGATGAAGTTCCTCAAGGCCGACGGCAGCTTCGAGGTGGAGAAGTTCGTCAAGAGCGTCGAGTTCGTCATCACCGCGATGGACATCTCGATCTGCTTCGCCGACTTCCCCACCGAGAAGATCGGCGAGACCACCCGCGCCTACCGGCAGCTCGGCATCGGGTACGCCAACCTCGGCGCGCTGCTGATGGCCACCGGCCTGCCGTACGACTCGGAGCAGGGGCGCTCGGTCGCCGCGGCGATCACCTCGCTGATGACCGGCACGGCCTACCGCCGCTCCGCCGAGCTGGCCGGCGTCGTCGGCCCGTACGACGGTTACGCCCGCAACGCCGAGCCGCACAAGCGGGTCATGCGCAAGCACGCCGCCGCCAACGACGCCATCAAGCCGGCCGGCGCGGTCGCCACCGCCATCCAGCGGGAGGCCACCAGGCAGTGGACGCTGGGCAACAAGACCGGTGACAAGTTCGGCTGGCGCAACTCCCAGGCCAGCGTCCTCGCCCCGACCGGCACCATCGGCTTCATGATGGACTGCGACACCACCGGCGTGGAGCCGGACCTGGCGCTGGTCAAGTTCAAGAAGCTGGTCGGCGGCGGCTCGATGCAGATCGTCAACCAGACCGTCCCGCGCGCCCTGCGCAGCCTCGGCTACCCCGAGGAGCAGGTCGAGGCGATCGTCGAGCACATCGCCGACCACGGCCACGTGGTGGACGCCCCCGGGCTCAAGCCGGAGCACTACCCGGTCTTCGACTGCGCCATGGGTGAGCGGACCATCGCCCCGATGGGGCACGTCCGGATGATGGCGGCGATCCAGCCGTTCGTCTCCGGTGCCATCTCCAAGACGGTGAACATGCCGGAGGCGGCCACCGTCGAGGACGTCGAGAAGATCTACTTCGAGGGCTGGAAGCTCGGCCTCAAGGCGTTGGCGATCTACCGCGACAACTGCAAGGTCGGCCAGCCGCTCTCGGTCGCCAAGTCCAACAAGGCCACCGAGCCGGCGGCGGTCGAGGCCGCCCCGGCCGCGCCGGTGGTGGAGAAGGTCGTCGAGTACCGGCCGGTGCGCAAGCGGCTGCCGAAGAAGCGCCCCTCGGAGACGGTCTCCTTCTCCGTCGGCGGTGCCGAGGGCTACCTCACCGCGTCGTCCTACCCGGACGACGGCCTCGGCGAGGTCTTCCTGAAGATGTCGAAGCAGGGCTCGACCCTGGCCGGCGTGATGGACGCCTTCTCGGTGGCCATCTCCATCGGTCTCCAGTACGGCGTCCCGCTGGAGACGTACGTCAGCAAGTTCACCAACATGCGCTTCGAGCCGGCCGGTATGACCGACGACCCGGACGTGCGGATGGCCGCCTCGGTGATGGACTACATCTTCCGTCGCCTGGCCCTGGACTTCCTGCCGTACGAGCGCCGCGCGGAGCTGGGCATCTTCACCGCCAAGGAGCGGGCCGCCCAGCTGCGGGCCGAGGCGGAGGCGGAGGCGAGCGGTGCGGACCTCACCGCGATGGCCTCCTCCGCCCCGGTCGAGGCGCCCGAGACGAAGACCGGTCCGGTCGCCCAACCGGCGCAGGAGCTGGCGGACGTCGCCGCCGTCAAGCCGGCGCCGGCGGTGGGTTCCAGCACGGAGCTGCTGGAGGCCGTGATCGGCAAGGCCGCCGACGCGCCGCTCTGCTTCACCTGCGGCACGAAGATGCGTCCGGCCGGTAGCTGCTACGTCTGCGAGGGCTGCGGCTCCACCAGCGGCTGCAGCTGACGTAACGCACCGTTCCACGAGCGCGGCAGGGGATTCCCTTGCCGCGCTCGCGGCGTCTCCCGGCCCACCCGGCGTGCTCCCATGATCGTCTGACGCTGAGCGCACTTCTGGACGGCGTGTCGGAACCCGGAGCAGCAGACGATCTTGAGGCACCTCAGGGGCCTCGGGACCGGCGCCGGGCTGGGATGCTCGGGCGATGACGATCGCCGAGACGTACGCCCGGTTCGCCGCCCGGGAGGCCCGTGGCGTGTCACCCACGTACGAGCGCCTGGCGCTGGCGGTCGCCGGCGACGACGCGGTGCTCGCCCGGCTGAGCACCGTGCCCCCGGCCAAGCAGCAGCCCAACCTGCTGTTCGGCGTGGTACGGCTGCTCGGCGGCCCGGTCGACGATCCGGTGGCCTTCCACGACTTCGTGCTGGCCAACTGGCCGGCGACCGAGGCGGGGCTGCGGGCCCGGGCGACCCAGACGAACGAGGCCGGGCGGTGTGCCGTACTCCTGCCGGTGCTGGCGGCGCTGCCGCAGCCGCTCGCCCTGCTGGAGGTCGGCGCGTCGGCGGGCCTCTGTCTCTATCCCGACCGGTACGCCTACCGCTACGGCGACCACCGGGTGGGTACGGGCGAGCCGGTCCTGGAGTGCGCGGCCGGCGGCCTGGCCCTGCCGGCCGGGCGGCCGGAGGTGGTGTGGCGGGCCGGTCTGGACCTGAACCCGCTGGACGTGACCGACCCGGCGGACCTGGCCTGGCTCGACGCCCTCATCTGGCCGGAGCACACCCACCGGCGGGCCCGGCTGCGGGCCGCGGCGTCGATCGCCGCGGCGGAACCGCCGCTGCTCGTACGCGGGGACCTGGTGGACGACCTGCCGGCGCTGGCCGCGGAGGCGCCGGCCGGTGCGACGCTGGTGGTCTTCCACACCTCGGTGCTGTACCAGGTGCCGGCACCCCGGCGGGTGGCGTTCGTCGACCTGGTCCGGGAACTGCCGGGGCACTGGATCGCGAGCGAGTCCCCGGAGGTGCTGCCGTACGAGGGGCTGCCGGAGCCGCCGAGCGACGCGGCGCACCACGTGCTCGCCCTGGACGGGACGCCGCTGGCCTGGACCCGGGGGCACGGGCAGGCGATCGACTGGTTCGCCTGACGCGACCCGGGCCGGTCGTGGGGGACCCTGCCGCATGATCGTCTGACGCTCAGCACACATTCCGTCGGCGTGTCGGCACCCTGGAGTGCAGACGATCTTGAGGAGCCGGCCGGTGCCCCCTCCGTGGCGGTGCGCTGGACTAGGGTTCGTCGGCGTGACCGAACCAGCGTGGATGACCGAGACGCGGAACGCGTACGACACCGTTGCCGAGGACTATGCGCGGCTGCTGCCGGGTGTGCTGGAGGGGACGCTGGACCGGGCGATGCTGGCGGCGTTCGCCGAGCAGGTCGGCGCGGCCGGGCGGGTGGTCGAGGTGGGCTGCGGCACCGGCCGGGTCACCACCCACCTGCGCGACCTCGGGCTGGACATCGCCGGGATCGACCTGTCGGCCGGGATGGTCGAGGTGGGCCGGCGGCACCATCCGGAGCTGCCCCTCGCGGTCGGGTCGATGACCGACCTGCCGGTGTCGACCGGTGCCCTCGCCGGCCTGGTCGCCTGGTACTCGATCATCCACATTCCACCCGCGCTGCTGCCCGGGGTCCTCGCCGAGTTCCACCGGGTCCTGGCACCGGGTGGTCGGCTGCTGCTGGCGTTCAAGGCCGGCGACTGCCTGGACCGGCTCGACCAGGCGTACGGCCACACCGTCTCGTACGACGTGCACTGGCTGCACGCCGACCGGGTCGCCGACCAGCTCGCGGCGGCCGGGTTCACGATGCACGCCCGGCTGGACCGGGAGCCCGAGGGGTACGACCGCGGCCCGCAGTCGATCATGCTGGCGATCCGGGCATGACCGTCGTCCTGTTCACCCTCGGCGGGACCATCGCGATGGCCGGTGCCGGGTCGACCGGCGTGGTGGCCCGGCTGACCGGTGCCGACCTCGCCGCCGCCGTGCCCGGCCTGGCCGAGATCCCGCTGGACGTACGGGACGTGGCGGCGGTGCCGAGCGCCGCGCTGACGTACCAGCAGGTGCTGGACCTGGTCGAGGCCGCGGGCGCGGCGGTGGCCGACGGGGCGACCGGCGTCGTCGTCACCCAGGGCACCGACACGCTGGAGGAGACCGCCTACCTGGCCGACCTGGTCTGGCCGCACCCCGCGCCGCTGGTCCTCACCGGCGCGATGCGCAACCCGACCCTGGCCGGGCCGGACGGCCCGGCGAACCTGCTCGCCGCCGTCCGGGTCGCCGCCGCGCCGACCGCCCGCGACCTCGGCGTCCTGGTCGCGTTCAACGACGAGATCCACGCCGCGCGCTTCGTCCGCAAGACCCACAGCACGAGTACGGCCACCTTCGCCTCACCCAACGCCGGCCCGCTCGGCCACGTCATCGAAGGGCAGGTACGACTGCTGACCCGACCGCCCCGGCACGAGCCGCTGCCACCGGTGGCCGCCGACCGGCTCGCCGCCACCCGGGTCGCGCTGCACACGGTCACCCTCGACGACGACGTGACGCTGGTGGAGGCGGTGGCCCACGGGCGGGACGGCCTGGTGGTGGCCGGCTTCGGCGTCGGGCACGTGCCGCCGGACCTCGCCCCGGCGCTCGGTGCGCTCGCCGCACGGATGCCCGTGGTGCTCACCTCGCGGACCGGGGCCGGCTCGGTGCTGCGCCACACGTACGGGGCGATCGGCTCGGAGACCGACCTGCGCCGGCGGGGACTGGTCGACGGCGGGCTGCTCGACCCGTACAAGGCGAAGCTGCTGCTGCGCCTCCTGCTCGCCACCGGCGCCGACCGGGCGGCGGTGCCCGACGCCTTCGCCCGGCACGGCTGAGCGGGGAGCCGACTCCCTAGACTCGCCGGGTGAGTGGAGAAGAGCGGCGACCGTTGGCGGACCGGCCGTTGACCGAGCCGCACCCGTCCCGGCTGTCGCCGGAGCACCCGGACCGGGCCCGGATCCTGGCCGCGCACACCGCCGCCCTCGCGGCCGGGGAGGCCGGCTACCTCGACCCGGCGACCGGGCTCTTCGTGCTCAGCGCCGGTTTCCTGGCCCGGCGGGGCACCTGCTGTGGGCGAGGCTGCCGGCACTGTCCGTACGTGACCGATTGAGGGCTTCCGTCCGACCCGGGCAGCCCGTACGGTGTCCGACGGACAGCCGGCGGTGACCGCCGGCCGGGGGGTGGAGGTGAGTGTGCACGGGCGGAGCTGGCTCGCCGTGGCGGCCGTACTGCTGACCACCGGCTGCGCCTCCGGGACCCCGCCGGTCGCGGTGCCCCCGGCGGAGCCGCTGACGGTGGAGGCAGCGGCGGCGGCCTCCTCCGGCGGGGCGTGCCGGCTGCTCGACTTCGCGGTGATCGCGAAGCAGACCGGGGGGCGCTTCGACGTGGCGGCGGCCAGCGACAGTGGCGACACCCACACCTGCGTGGTCCGCAGCGAGCGGAGCCTGCTGCCGGAGCTGACCCTCACGGTCACCGACACGTCCATCGACAAGTCGACCTTCACCCTGGACGTGCTGCCCAGGGGGGCGAAGAAGGTCACCCGGCTGGGGCAGGTGGCCTACCGGCGCACCCTGCCGAAGACCGGCAAGCTCGGCCCGGCCGCCGAGGTGGGCTGGCTGGCCACCGAGGGGCGGCTCACCACCCTGCGCTGGACCTGCCCGCGCACCGCCGACAGCGCGGAGGCCGAAAGGATGGCGAGCAAGCTGATCGCCCTGGCGAAGACCCTCGACACCCGGGCGCTCTGACCGGACCGGCCGGTCGGACGCTCAGCCCGCCGCGACGAACACCCGGGAGGCCACCTCGCGGGGCAGCCGGACCCGGTCGCCGGAGCGGTCGATGGAGACGCCGTCGCGCTCCTGCGCCACCGTCACCGTCGCGCCCGGGTCGACGCCCGCCGCGTGCAGCTGCCGGAGCACGTCCGCGTCGGTCTGCACGCTCTCGCAGATCCGCCGGACCACCACCGGGCCGGAGAGCCCGGGGAAGGCGAGGTTCCGCTCGCCCTCGATGCTGTCGGCGGCCGCCGGCTCGGGGGTGCCCAGCTCCTCCAGCCCGGGGATCGGGTTCCCGTACGGCGAGCGGGTCGGGCGGTTGAGCAGGTCGTAGACCCGCTTCTCGACCGCGTCGCTCATCACGTGCTCCCAGCGGCAGGCCTCCTCGTGGGCCTCCTCGTAGGGCATCCCGATCACGTTGACCAGCAGCAGCTCGGCCAGGCGGTGCTTGCGCATCACGGCGACGGCGTTGCTGCGGCCCGCCGCGGTGAGCGACAGGTGCCGGTCACCCTCCACGGTGAGCAGGCCGTCCCGCTCCATCCGGGCGACGGTCTGGCTGACGGTGGGCCCGCTCTGGCGCAGCCGCTCGGCGATCCGCGCACGCAGCGGCGGCACCCCTTCCTCCTCCAGTTCGAGGATGGTGCGCAGGTACATCTCGGTCGTGTCGACCAGGTCATGCTTCACGTCAGCGGCCTCCCGGTGGTCGATGCTACCCCGGCGCTCCGACGATCTCCGCTGCCGAACCGCGAGGTAGCTGCCCGAATGGTGTTGACTGGAGCGCATGTCCGGAACCGAGGAGCTGCTGGTCGAACCCGACGCGCTCGCCGCCGCGCTCGACCGCCCCGACGCGCCCACCCTGCTCGACGTCCGGTGGCGGCTGGTCGGGCCGCCCGGCCGCGACGACCACCGCGCCGGGCACCTGCCGGGTGCCGTCTTCGTCGACCTGGACACCGCGCTCTGTGGCCCGCCCGGCCCGGCCGGCCGGCATCCGCTGCCCGACCCGGCCACGCTCCAGGCGGCGCTGCGGGCCGCCGGGGTCCGCGCCGGTCACCCCGTCGTCGTGTACGACGGCGGCGACGGGATGTCCGCCGCCCGCGCCTGGTGGACGCTGCGCTGGGCGGGACACCGGCCGGTCCGGGTGCTGCACGGCGGCTTCCCGGCCTGGGTCGCCGCCGGCCTCCCCGTCACCACCGACGATCCCGCCCCGGCGCCGGGTGACGTCACCGTGGCGCCCGGCGCGCTGCCCGTCCTCGACGCCGGTGCGGCCGCCCGACTGGCCGCCGCCGACTCCGGTGTGCTGCTCGACGTACGGGCCGCGCCCCGCTACCGGGGCGAGACCGAACCGATCGACCCGGTCGCCGGGCACGTGCCGGGCGCGGTGAACCTGCCCGCCCCGGAGTACGTCACCGACGGCCGCTTCCCGCCCGTCGACGCGCTGCGCGAGCGGTTCGCCGGGGCGGGCGTCACGGAGACCGGGGTGGTCGGGGCGTACTGCGGTTCCGGGGTGACCGCCGCGCAGGCCGTCCTCGCGCTGCACCTCGCCGGCCGGCCGGACGCCGCCCTCTACGTCGGATCGTGGAGCAACTGGGTGGCCGACCCGACCCGCCCCGTGGCCACCGGGGACACACCGGGGAGCTGACCTGGGCTGCGGTGGCGCACGCCCACGCTCGTGGGACGATGGCCCCATGGTCGACGACACGGTGGTGGTGTGGGACGAGGCCCTGCTCGCCTACGACATGGGTGACCATCCCCTCGACCCGGTCCGGGTCGAGCTGACCATCGCGCTCGCCCGCGAACTCGGTGTGCTGGACCGGCCCGGTGTCCGGCTGGTCCGGCCGGAGCCGGCCGACGACGCGCTGCTGACCCGGGTGCACGATCCCCGCTACCTGGACGCGGTGCGGGTCGCCCCGCGGGACCCGCTCTTCGCCGGCTTCGGCCTGGGCACCTCGGACAACCCGGTCTTCGAGGGGATGCACGAGTCCAGCGCGCTGATCGCCGGGGCCAGTGTGGCCGCCGCCGAGGCGGTGTGGCGCGGCGACGCCCGTCGCGCGGTCAACGTCGCCGGTGGCCTGCACCACGCCATGCCCGCCCGGGCCTCGGGTTTCTGCGTCTACAACGACCCGGCGGTGGCCATCGCCCGCCTGCTCGACCTCGGCGCGGAGCGGATCGCGTACGTGGACGTGGACGTGCACCACGGCGACGGCGTGCAGCAGATCTTCTGGGACGACCCGCGGGTGCTCACGGTCAGCCTGCACGAGACGCCGCTCGCGCTCTTCCCCGGCACCGGGTTCCCCGACGAGACCGGCGGCCCGGGCGCGCAGGGCAGCGCGGTCAACGTGCCGCTGCCGCCGGGCGTCGGCGACGCCGGTTGGCAGCGCGCCTTCCACGCGATCGTGCCGTCGGTGCTGCGCGCGTTCCGGCCGCAGCTGCTGGTCACCCAGTGCGGGGCGGACGGCCACCGGCAGGACCCGCTGGCCGACCTGCACCTGTCGGTGGACGGGCAGCGGGCCACCTACCTGGCCCTGCGGGCGCTCGCCGACGAGCTCTGCGACGGCCGCTGGGTGGCCACCGGCGGCGGTGGGTACGCGCTGGTCGAGGTGGTGCCCCGGGCCTGGACCCACCTGCTGGCGGTGGCCACCGGCGAGCCGATCGACCCGGCCACGCTGACCCCGCCGGCCTGGCGGGAACTGGCCGCCGCCCGGGGACCGGGCCGGGACATCCCGCTGCGGATGACCGACGACGTCGACCCGTCGTACGAGCCGTGGCAGCCGAGCGGGGAGCCGAACGCGGTGGACCGTGCCGTCGCCGCCACCCGCAAGGCGGTCTTCCCGCTGCTCGGGCTCGACCCGTACGACCCCCGGGACTGACCGGGCGGTGGGGGAGGACCGAGCGGTGACCACTGTCGAACAACCCGTGGACGTGCTGCTCAGCGACGGTACGACCGTCCAGCTGCGACAGATCCGCGCCGAGGACGCCGCGGCGATCGTGGCGATGCACTCGCGGTTCTCGGAGCGCACCCGTTACCTGCGCTACTTCTCGCCGTACCCGCGCATCCCGGAGCGGGACCTGCAACGGTTCGTCAACGTCGACCACCGCGACCGGGAGGCGTTCGTCATCCTGGCCGGCGACCGGATCGTCGCGGTCGGCCGGTACGAGCGGCTGGGGCCCGAGTCGCCGGAGGCCGAGGTGGCCTTCGTGGTGGAGGACGCCTTCCAGGGCCGGGGCATCGGCTCGGTGCTGCTGGAGCACCTGGCCGACACGGCCCGCCGGTTCGGCATCGTGCACTTCGTCGCCGAGGTGCTCCCGGCCAACGGGGCGATGCTGCGGGTCTTCTCCGACTTCGGCTACCAGGTCCAGCGCCAGTACGCCGACGGCGTGGTGCACCTGAGCTTCCCGATCGCCCCCACCGAGGCGACCCTGGAGGTGCAGCGCGGCCGGGAGCACCGCACCGAGGCCCGCTCGATCGCCCGGCTGCTCGCCCCGCGGGGCATCGCCGTCTACGGGGCCAGCGCCACCGGGCAGGGCGTCGGCGCGGCGGTGCTCGGGCACCTGCGCGACGGCGGCTTCACCGGGGTGGTCGTCCCCGTGCACCGGACCGCGTCGACGGTGGCCGGGCTGCCCGCGTACCCGTCGGCGGTCGACGCCGGCCACGACATCGACCTGGCGGTCGTCGCGGTGGCCCCGGAGGCGGTGACCGAGGTGGTGGCCGACGCGGCGCGGGCCGGCGCGCACGGCCTGGTGGTCATCTCCGCGGGTTTCGCCGAGTCCGGCCCGGCGGGGGCGGCGGCCCAGCGCGCCCTGGTCCGCGCCGCGCACCTGGCCGGCATGCGGGTGGTCGGGCCGAACTGTCTCGGCATCGCCAACACCGACCCCGAGGTACGCCTCAACGCCACCCTCGCCCCGGTGCTGCCCGCCGCCGGGCGGGTGGGCGTCTTCAGCCAGTCCGGTGCGTTCGGGGTGGCGCTGCTGGCCGAGGCGTCCCGGCGCGGGCTCGGCCTGTCCAGCTTCGTGTCGGCCGGCAACCGGGCCGACGTGTCCGGCAACGACCTGCTGCAGTATTGGCAGGACGACCCGGGCACCGACGTCATCACGCTCTATCTGGAGACCTTCGGCAATCCGCGCAAGTTCGCCCGGCTGGCCCGGCGGATCGGCCGGAGCAAGCCGGTGGTGGCGCTCGCCTCGCTGGCCCGCCCGCCGGGCGTCGGCGACGCGCCGGCCCTGGACCCGGCGGCGGTGAGCGCGCTCTTCGCCCAGTCCGGGGTGATCCGGGTGGACACCGTCTCCGAGCTGCTCGACGTCGGCGTCCTGCTGGCCCATCAGCCGCTGCCGGCGGGCCGCCGGGTCGCCGTGGTCGGCAACTCCTCGGCGCTGGCCGGGCTGGCCGCCACCGCCTGCGCGGCCCAGGGCCTCACCGTGGCCGACGGCTACCCGCACGACGTCGGCCCGCTGGCCGGCGCCGCCGAGTACGCCGCCGCGCTGGCCGCGGCCGTCGCCGACGAGGGCGTCGACGCGGTGGTGGCGGTCTTCGCCCCGCCGCTGCCCGGCCAGCTCGCCGACCCGGACGCCGACTTCACCGCCGCCCTGCCCGCCGCGCTCGCCGCGGGAAAGCCGGTGGTGGCGACGTTCCTCGCCGGTCGGCTGCCCGCCGGGGTGCCGGCCTACCCGAGCGTGGAGGAGGCCGTCCGGGCCCTGGCCCGGGTCAGCCGGTACGCGGACTGGCTGCGCCGTCCACCCGGCGCGCTGCCCGAGCTGGACCGGGTCGACCAGCCGGCCGGGCAGGCCGCCCTGCGCCCCGAGCCGGCCGATCCGGCGGCGCTGCTGGCCGCGTACGGGATCGACGTAGTGGGGTCGGCCCCGGCGCGCTCCGCCGACGAGGCGGTCGAGGCCGCCGGGCGGCTCGGCTGGCCGGTCGCGGTGAAGGCCGCCGCCCCCGGCCTGCGACACCGGCTCGACCTCGGCGCGGTCCGCCTCGACCTGCCCGACCCGGTCGCGCTGCGCCGCGCGTACGCGGAGATGGCCCCGATCTTCGGCCCGGACGTGCTGGTCCAGCCGATGGTCGCGCCGGGGGTGGCGTGCGTGGTGGAGCTGGTGGAGGATCCGGCGTTCGGGCCGGTGGTCGGCTTCGGCCTCGGCGGGGTCGCCACCGAACTGCTCGGTGACCGGGCCTGGCGGGCGGTGCCGCTGACCGACCGGGACGCCGCCGAGCTGGTGGACGAGCCGCGGGCCGCGCCGCTGCTGCACGGCCACCGGGGTGCCGCGCCGGTGGACCGGGCCGCCCTGGTCGACCTGCTGCTGCGGGTCGGTCGGCTGGCCGACGAGCAGCCCCGGGTCCGTTCGCTCACCCTCAACCCGGTGCTGGCCCGCCCGGACGGCATCTCGGTGCTGCACGCCACCGTCAACACCGGCGTCGCCACCGACCGCCCCGACACCGGCCCCCGCCGGCTGTGACCGCACGCGCGGAGGCCCCGGCGAACCGCCGGGGCCTCCGCGTACCGTGCCGGGTCAGCAGGCGTACGCCTCCAGGCGCTGGGCCCGCTCCGGGGCGCGCAGCTTCAGCAGGGTGACCTTCTCGATCTGCCGGATCCGCTCCCGGGACAGCCCGAACTCGCGGCCCACCTCGTCCAGGGTGCGCTGCCGGCCGTCGTCCAGCCCGAACCGGAGCCGGATCACCGCCTGCTCCCGCTGGGAGAGGGTGGCCAGCACGATCCGCACCTCGTTGCGCAGCTCACCGTCGGCGGCGGTCTCGTCCGGCGTGGCCGACGGGTCCACCGCGGCGACGAAGTCGCCGAGCGCGCTCTCGCCGTCCTCGCCGACGGTCTGGTCCAGGCTGACCGGCTCGCGGTCGTACGAGATCAGCTCGATCACCTGGAACTCGGGGACGTCCAGCGCCTTGGCGACCTCGGCGACGGTGGGCTCCCGGCCCAGCGTGACCGACAGTTCACGGCGGGCCCGGACCATCCGGTTGACCTGCTCGACCATGTGCACCGGGATGCGGATGGTGCGGGCCTGGTCGGCCATGGCGCGGGTGATGGCCTGGCGGATCCACCAGGTGGCGTAGGTGGAGAACTTGTAGCCCTTGGTGTAGTCGAACTTCTCGACGGCGCGGATCAGGCCGAGGTTGCCCTCCTGGATCAGGTCGAGGAAGGCCATCCCGCGACCGGTGTACCGCTTGGCGATGCTGACCACCAGCCGCAGGTTCGCCTCCAGCAGGTGGTCCTTGGCGGCGCGGCCCTCGGCCACGATCAACGCCAGGTCGGCGCGTAGCTCGGCGGAGACCGGGGTGCAGGTGGAGAGCTTCTCCTCGGCGAAGAGGCCGGCCTCGATCCGCTTGCTGAGCTCCACCTCCTGGGCGGCGGTGAGCAGCTTGGTGCGACCGATCCCGTTCAGGTACGCCCGGACCAGGTCCGTGGAGACACCGCGCTCGTCGGTGGCGTCCAGGTCGGCCAGGTTGTCGGTGCCGGCCTCGGCGTCGATGGTGGCAGCCGGGCGGGTCTCGTGCTCGATCATCTGCAGGGCCATCTCTGTTCTCCCCGTGTCCTTCGTGCCGCGTACCGGGTTCCGTGCCGCGTGCCGGCGCGGTGGTGCCGGTGAGGAACAGCTTGGCGGTCGGGGCGTGAAACGGGAGTGAGGCGATCGGGGAACCGACACGAATCCCAGGGGAAACCCTGGTGCGGGTTGTCCGCCCCGGTTACCGTGCCAGCGGCCGGCCACCCGGGACCGGCCGGACAGGTGATCGGAGGACGTGTGGTCTTCAAGCGGCTCATGCAGGCGATGGGTGTGGGCGGTCCGTCGGTGGAGACGGTGCTGGCGAACCCGAACTGCCGTCCCGGCGGCTACCTGGAGGGCCGGATCCAGGTGGCCGGCGGTGACCACGCGGTGGACGTCTCGTACGTGGCGCTCGGTCTGGTCACCCGGGTCGAGGTGGAGAGCGGCGACTCGGAGTACGACACCAACCAGGAGTTCGGCCGGCGGCAGATGACCGGCGCGTTCCGGCTGGAGCCGGGGCAGCGGCACGACATCCCGTTCCGTTTCGACGTGCCGTGGGAGACGCCGCTGACCGACCTGTACGGCCAGCACCTGCACGGCATGACGATGGGGCTGCGGACCGAGCTGGAGGTGGCCCGCGCGGTGGACTCCGGCGACCTGGACCCGGTGGCGGTGCACCCGCTCCCGGCGCAGGAGCGGCTGCTGGAGGCGTTGCTGCGGCTGGGCTTCCGGTTCGCCCGGGCCGACGTGGAGCGGGGCCACATCTACGGCGTACGGCAGCACCTGCCGTTCTACCAGGAGATCGAGTTCCACCCGGCGCCGCAGTACGCCCGCGCGATCAACCAGCTGGAGGTCACCTTCGTCACCGACCCGCAGCAGGTGCAGGTGGTGCTGGAGATCGACAAGCGCGGCGGCGTCTTCACCGAGGGCCGCGACGCCTTCGGCCGCTTCACGGTGGACCACGCCACCGCCGACCGCACCGACTGGACCGCCCAACTCGACGCCTGGCTCCGCCAGTCCCTCCACCACCGCGGCCTCTTCTTCTGACCCCCTCCCTCCGCCGGGTTGATCATGAAGTTCGCGTCAGCGATGGCGCGGACTGTGACGCAAACTTCATGATCAACGCGGGGAGCGGGGGTGGGTCAGAGGTCGAGGAGGAGGGTGCGGGGGCCGGTGTTGGTGCTCTCCACCAGCATGTGGGTGCGGAAGCGGCCGGTCTCCACCTTGGCGCCGCGGGCCCGCAGTTCGTCGACCACGGCGGTGACCAGGGGTTCGGCCTGGTCGGCGGGGGCGGCGGCGGTCCAGCTCGGGCGGCGGCCCTTGCGGGCGTCGCCGTAGAGGGTGAACTGGCTGACCACCAGGATCGGCGCGCCGACGTCGGCGGCGCTCCGCTCCTCGTCGAGGATCCGCAGCTCGTGGATCTTGCGGGCCATCGTCGCCGCGATCTGCGGCGTGTCGGCGTGGGTGACCCCGAGCAGCACCAGCAGGCCGTCGGTGATCTGACCGACCACCTCACCGTCGACCGTCACGCTGGCCCGGCTGACGGTCTGCACCAGAGCCCGCATCAGGCCACCTCACCGTCGACGGCCCGGCTCACCGCCGGCATCAGCGCGCCGGCCCGTCGCCGAGGGCCGGGTCCACCGGCTCGATGATGCCGCGCTCGACCAGGTGGGTCACGATCGGGCCGGCCGCCTCGGCCAGCTCCTCCGGGACCACGTCGTGCGCGGCGGCGAGCAGCGCGAGCTGGTCGCGCAGGGCCAGCCGACCGTCCGCACCGCCGACCAGGGCGAGCACCAACGGGTCGACCTCCTCCGACCAGCGCAGCCCGTGCGGCATGGCGAGCACCTGCCGGTCCACCGCCCAGCCCTCGTCGCCCATGGTGGCCTCCTGCCGCAGCTGGAGGCCCTCGGCGGCCCGGTAGCGCGCGGCGAGCAGCGCGTCGGTGTCACGTACCCGGAGCCAGTCCTGGCGGTCGAACCAGGCGGCGATCCGGTCGCCCATCGGCGGCTCCACCCGCTGCCGCAGGTCCTCCACCCGGACGATCGGCTCGTCCCGGCCGGAGCGGCGCAGCGAGACGATGCCGAACCCGATCGCCTCCACCTTGTGCGCGTCGAACCAGTCCAGCCAGTCCGCCATCCGCTGCGGGTCGTGGGTGTGGCCGACGTCGGTGAGCCAGAGGTTGACGTACGCCATCGGGTCCGCCACCTCGCGCTGGATCACCCAGGCGTCCAGCCCGGTGCCGGCGAACCAGCCGGCCACCCGCTCGCCCCAGTCCTCGCCGGTGACGTGCACCCAGTTGGCCAGGTACTGCATGGTGCCGCCCTCGGTGAGCAGGTGCGGGGCGGCGGCGGCGAGTTCCGCGCCGATCGCGTCGCCGACCCGGCCGGAGTCCCGGTAGACGTGCGTGGTGGTGCCGGGGCCGACCACGAAGGGCGGGTTGCTGACCACCAGGTCGAAGCGGCGACCGGCGACCGGGGCGACCAGGTCGCCGCGGAGCAGCTCCCAGTCCTGGCCGTTGAGGGCGGCGGTGGTGGCGGCGAAGCGCAGCGCCCGCTCTGAGACGTCGGTGGCGGTGACCCGCCGGGCGTGGGTGGCCAGGTGCAGCGCCTGCACGCCGGAGCCGGTGCCGAGGTCCAGCGCGGTCTGCACCGGGCGGCGGACGGTCGCGCCGATCAGCGTCTGGGTGGCCCCGCCGATGCCGAGCACGTGTTCGCTGTGCAGGGGCTTGCCCGGTCGGGCGCTGGCCGGCACGTCGGCGAGCACCCACCAGTCGTCCCCGTACGGCTCCAGGTCGACGCCGGCGCGCAGGCCGTCGCCGTGCCGTTCGACGATCCCGCCGGCCAGGGCCTCCTCGACCGGCAGCGGCGCGAGGGCGGCCGCCACCGCGGCCTCCGACTCGGTCTGGTCGCAGATGAAGACCCGGATCAGCGTGGCGAGGGGATCCCGGTCCTCGGTGGCGCGCAGCGCCGCGCGGAAGTCGTTGCGGGCGGCCCCACCGGTGGCCTGCGGGCCCAGCCGGCCGGCGATGCCGTTCGAGGTGAACCCGGCCCGGGTCAGCGCGGTGCGCAGCGCCTCGACGCCGGCGGGGGAGAGCAGCATGTCGTGTTCCACGTCGCCATCCTGCCTCGCCCGAGGCCCGCGGTGGCCGCCACCCGGCACTTCCATACCGCGAGCTGCATTCATCGGCCGTTATCTCTTTAACGTTCATCGATGTGTGACTAACATCTCGGGCAACATCCGTCGATGGGGATCGCCCGGTGGGCACCGCCGGAGCCCGGGCGCACCCGGTAGGGAGTCAGACGATGTCCGACGTGTCCGTCCCCCGGCGTCGCGTGCTGCGCGCGCTCGCCGTCACGGCCGCCGCCGCGGCCCTCACCGCCGCCGCCACCCCCGCCCTCGCCGCGCCGACCGGTCAGATCCGCAACGCCGGGGCCCCGGACGCGATCAGCGGCAGCTACCTCGTCGTGCTCAAGGGCGACGCCGTCGGCGCCGCCAACAGCCTCGCTGCCCGCACCGCCGTCCCGGCCCGCGCCGCCACCCTCAGCAAGCGGTACGGCGGGGCCGTCGGCGACGTGTGGAGCGCCGCGCTGACCGGTTACAGCGCGAAGATGAGCGTCGGCCAGGCACGCCGCCTCGCCGCCGACCCGGCCGTCGCGTACGTCGAGCAGGACCGGGTGGTCACCGCCCAGGGCACCCAGACCGGGGCGACCTGGGGGCTGGACCGGATCGACCAGCGCAGCCTGCCGCTCAACGGCTCCTACACCTACCCGAACACCGCCACCAACGTGCGGGCGTACATCATCGACACCGGGATCCGGATCACCCACAGCGACTTCGGCGGCCGGGCCAGTTGGGGCACCAACACGGTGGATACCAACAACACCGACTGCAACGGCCACGGCACGCACGTCGCCGGCACCGTCGGCGGCGCGAAGTACGGCGTCGCCAAGGGCGTCCGGCTGATCGCGGTGAAGGTGCTCAACTGCTCCGGCAGCGGCAGCACCTCCGGCGTGGTCAGCGGCGTCAACTGGGTCACCTCGAACGCGGTCAAGCCGGCGGTGGCCAACATGAGCCTCGGCGGTGGCGCCAGCACCACCCTGGACAACGCGGTGGCCAGCTCGATCAGCTCCGGCGTCACGTACGGCATCGCGGGCGGCAACTCGGGAGCCAACGCCTGCAACTACTCGCCGGCCCGGGTCGCCTCGGCCATCACCGTCGGCGCCACCACCAGCAGCGACGCCCGTGCCTCGTACTCGAACTACGGCTCCTGCCTGGACATCTTCGCCCCCGGCTCGTCGATCACGTCGGACTGGAACAGCAGCGACACCGGCACCAACACGATCAGCGGCACCTCGATGGCCACCCCGCACGTGGTCGGCACGGCGGCCCTCGTGCTCGGCGCCAACCCCGGCTACACCCCGGCGCAGGTGGCCAGCTACCTCACCACCAACGCCACCACCGGCAAGGTGACCAGCCCGGGCAGCGGCTCGCCGAACCGGCTGCTCTTCGTCGTCAACTGACCGCCTCGACCGGCGCGCTCGCCCCGCCCGGTCCCGGCACCACCCGGAGCGCATCCGGCCCGGCGGACACCACCCCTGTCCGCCGGGCCGGATGCCGTCGGGGAGTCGACCCGGCCGACGGCGTACGACGCGGCAGGATGGGGGCATGACGCTGTCTCTGCCCATCGACCCGGCAGCCAACGAACTGCTCGCCCGCAGTCCGCTCGCACTGCTGCTCGGGATGGTCCTCGACCAGCAGGTGCCGATGGAGAAGGCGTTCTCCTCGCCGTACGTGCTGGCCACCCGGCTCGGTCACGAGCCGGACGCCCGGGAACTGGCCGGGTACGACCCGGAGGCCCTGGTCGCCCTCTTCGCCGGGCCGCCCGCCCTGCACCGGTTCCCCAAGGCGATGGCGGCCCGGGTGCAGGAGGTCTGCCAGGTCCTCGTCGACCGGTACGACGGCGACCCGGCCCGGCTCTGGTCCGAGGCGGCCGACGGGCCGGAGCTGCTGCGTCGGGTCGCCGAGCTGCCCGGCTTCGGGAAGCAGAAGGCGCAGATCTTCGTGGCCCTGCTCGGCAAGCGGTTCGGGGTGACCCCGACGGGCTGGCGGGAGGCGGCCGGCGGGTACGGCGACGCGGACGCGTACCGGTCGGTGGCGGACGTCACCGACACGGAGTCGCTGCGCCGGGTGCGGGAGTACAAGCAGCAGACGAAGGCGGCGGCGAAGGCCGCGAAGGGCTGACGCAACCGGCGCGTACCCCCGGTCGTTGTGTTCCGCGACGGCGGCGACGGGCGGGGGACCGGTGGACGAGCGGGGCTCGGCGCTGCTGCGCGGCGGCGTCAGCGCGACCCGGGCGACCTTCCTGGAGCTCTTCTTCGACCTGGCCTTCGTCTTCGCCCTGACCCGGATCTCGCAGCGGCTCATCGACGACGTGTCGACGCACGGGCGCGACCCGTTCCGGGAGTCGGCGCAGACCGTGCTGCTCTTCCTCGCGCTCTGGATGGTCTGGACGGTGGCGGCCTGGGTGACCAGCCGCTACGAGCCGGAACAGGCGGCCATCCAGTTCGTCGTCGTCGCCTCGATGTTCGGCAGCCTGGTGATGGCGGTCGCCGCGCCCCGGGCGTTCAGCGGACGGGCGCTGACCTTCGCGCTGGCGTACGTGGTGATCCAGGTCGGCCGCCCGCTCTTCCTCACCCTGGCCCTGCGCGGCCATCCGCGCCGGTCGGTCACCGCGCGGATCATGGTCTGGGCCGGCTTCGGCGCGGTGCCGTGGCTGGTCGGCGCCCTGGTGCCGACGGCGCAGGAGGTGCTCTGGACGCTCGCCCTCGCCTGGGACTACGTCGGGCTGGCGCTCGGCTGGCCGCTGCCGGGCCGGGGGGCGGCGCGGGCCTCCGGCTGGGCCGTCGCGGGCGAGCACCTGGCCGAGCGCTACCAGCAGTTCTTCCTGATCTCGCTGGGCGAGACGATCCTGATCATCGGGCTGACCTTCAGCGGCGCCGCGTACTCCGCCGACCGGGCGCTCGCCTTCACGCTGTCGTTCCTCACCACGGTGCTGCTGTGGCGGATCTACTTCCACCGGGCCGGGCACGTGCTGGCGGACGCCATCCGGGAGGCCCGCCGGCCGGGGGTGCTGGGCGAGTCGGCGAGCTGGACGCACCTGCTGATCGTGGTCGGGGTGCTGCTCACCGGCGTCGGCTACGAGCTGGTCATCGTCCACCCGTACGGGGGTGCGGCGCCGGGGTGGCCGGTCTTCGTGACCGGCGGGCCGGCGCTCTTCCTGGCCGCCCGGGCCCGCTTCGAGTACGAGATCTTCGGGCGGGTGTCGCGGACCCGGGTCGTCGGGGTGGTGGTGCTGCTGGCGCTGGCCCCGCTGGGGCGTCTGCTGTCGCCGGTCACCGTGCTGGGGCTCAGCGCGCTGGTGCTGGCCGGGATCGCGGCCGGCGACGCGTGGCGGGCGCGGGGGCGGCCGGCGGAGGAGCCGGCGTCGCCGCTGTAGGGCTCAGGCGGCGGTGGGGCGGGAGAGCGCGGCCAGCGCCCGGCGGACGTCGGCGAGCGAGACGGTCGCCGAGTCGTCCAGCTCGGCCAGGCCGGCCTCGATCCACTGGCGCATCAGGGTGGTCACGCCGATCCCCCGGGCGTCGGCGGCGGCCCGGACCCGCTCGTACGTCTCCAGGGGGAGGCGTACCGAGCGGCTGACCATCGGCACGTCGGTGTCGGGGGTGGGCAGCTCCACCGGCTGACTCTCGTCGATCAGGTCGGCGAGCGCGCCGTCGTCGTGGAACCGCTTGGTCGCCTCGTTCCGGTTCATCGTGACCGCCTCCTCATCGGCGAGATCTCCGTACGGCCTCGTCGTAGCGCTTCGCCTCGACGTCGCTCAGCTCGCGGGCGGAGAGGACGTCCCAGTCGTGGTCGGCGCCGTCGGCCTCGGCGAGCAGCACGGCGAGTCGTCGTCCCCGGTGGGAGACCGCGTAGACGACCATCACGTCGTCGCCGAGGTGCCGGATGACCCGCCGCGTGCTGTGCAGGGCCTCCCAGACCTCCCCGGGCGTGACGTCGTAGACCCGCAGGTTGGCCAACGCCTCGTCGGTGAAGCTGTACCGGCTGCCCACGAGCGGAGCGTACCACGCGCGTAACACGCACCCGGGATGAGTCGATTTTCGCTGATCAACGCCCGGGAGTGACAGGATGGGTCGTAATCCCCTCGAGGAGGTCCGTGGTGAAGCGTCAGGCGTACCAGCCGATCCTGATCACCGACGCCTCGCGCAGCCAGGACGACCAGCTCACCAGCCGGCAGAAGCGTTACGTGCTGATGATGGGCGTCCGGGTCGCCTGCCTGGTGGCCGGTGCGATCCTGGTCGGCGTGAAGGCCCCCCTGCTCTGGCTCTGGCTGCCGCTGTGCGGCCTGGGCATGGTGCTCATCCCCTGGCTGGCGGTGCTGCTGGCCAACGACCGCCCGCCGAAGGAGGAGCACCGGCTCGCCCACCGGTTCCAGGCTCGGGCGCGCGACGAGGCCCCGCCGATGAGCCTCACCACCGAGGAACGCCCCCACAAGATCATCGACGTCGAGCCCTAAGCGGGGACGCCGGACAGCAGCGCCAGCCGGAACCGGGTCTCGTCCGCGCTCTCCGGCGCCGCCGTCAGGACGACGATCTTCCGTTCGGCGTCGCCGTCGGTGATCACGTCGCAGTCCACCGCGATCGGGCCGACCGCAGGGTGTTGGACGATCTTGTGGTCCTCGCGGTGGGCGCCGACCGCGCCGGCGGCCCACAGCTCCGCGAAGCGTGCGTTGCCCGTGGTGAGGAGCCGGATCAGGCCGGTCAGTCGGGGGCTCTCCGGGAAGCGTCCGGTCGCCCGGCGCAGGTCGGACACGACGGCCGACTCGACCGTGTCCTGGGCGAGCGAGGTCACCGGCCAGTGCGACAGGCGGGGTCCCGCGTCGTCGACCGGAAAAGTGTCGCGAGCGAAGTTGCGCAGCGGCGGCGGTGTCGACGACGGGTCCCCCAACAGTGCCGCCCAACCACGGTTCCACCAGATCAGCTGCCAGTCCGCCGCGAAGACCGCGGTGGCGGTGTCGTCCAGCCGGTTGAGGAGGCGCTGGAGACCGGGCGGGAGATGGTCGGAGGGCTCCGCGTGGGACGGCGCGGCGAGACCGGCCAGCCGGTGGAGATGGTCCCGTTCCGAGTCGGTGAGCTGCAGGGCGCGGGCGAGCGCGGCGACGACCTGCGCCGACGGGGTGGTGGAGCGCCCCTGCTCCAGGCGGACGACGTAGTCGACCGAGACCCCGGCGAGTTCCGCGAGTTCCTCCCGGCGCAGGCCCTTCGCCCGGCGTGCGTGTCGACTCGGCAATCCCGCTGCCGCGGGAGACAGGCGGTCGCGCCAGGCGCGCAGGGTCGCACCCAGCGTCGTCCCGTCGGCGGTCATACCGACCAGCGGTTCGAGTCCCACGGCACGACGTTCGTCTACCTCGTCAACGGCCCTGTCAAGATCGAGCTCCTGGCCGGCGCAGCGGATCGTCAGGCACCGACCCGGGACGCCCTGACGAGCATGGACCCGGCGCGACTGCACCACTTCTGCCTCGCCGTCGACGATCTCGACGCGACCGTCGCCCGGCTGCGCGACCTCGACGTGCCGCTGATCGGCGGCCCCATGCAGGTGGCGGCGATCGGTCAGCGCATCGCGTTCGTCACCGACAACCTCGGCACCATCATCGAGCTTGCCGAGCCCGGCACCCGGCGCGCTGCTCGCCGGAACTGATCACCCGGGCGCCTCGGGCCGGCGCGCCGCCGACCCGGGGCGCCCGTCGGGGGCACACCGGGTGTCGTCAGGGAGCCGGGCGGGCGCCGACGGTGGAGACGGCCAGCGCGCCGAGGTCGCCGGCCCGGGCCAGCGCGGCCTCCGGCGCGGCACCGGCCAGCCAGGCGGTGAGCAGTCCGGCGGCGAACGCGTCACCGGCGCCGGTGACGTCGGCCACGGGCACCCGCCGGGCGGGCGAGCCGACGACCGGGCCGCCCCGGTCCACCCAGATCGCCCCGGCCGCGCCGCGCTTCACCACCACCCGATGGGCCGTCGCCGACAGCGCCCGGGCCTGCGCCGCCGGGTCCAGGCCGCCGGCCAGCACCGTCGCCTCGTCCGCGTTGACCAGCAGCAGGTCGACGTCGCGTACCCAGGTCAGGAAGGCCGCGGCGCCGACCCGGCGCAGCGGCGCCGCGGAGGCCGCGTCGACGCTGGTGGTCAGCCCGCGCTCGCGGGCGGCGGCGAGCGCCCGCAGTCCCGCGCCGCGCGACGCGGCGTCCAGCAGGGTGTACGCGGACAGGTGCAGGTGCCCGGCGTCGGGCGCGGCGGTCAGCGCGCGGTCGACGTGCCCGGCGGTCAGCCGCAGGTTCGCCCCGCGCTGGCTGACCATGGTCCGCTCCCCGTCGTGGGTGAGCACCACGACCGTGCCGGTCGGATAGCCCTCGTGCCGGCCGACCGCGCAGTCCACCCCGGCCCGGGTCAGCTCGGCCACCCGGTCGCGCCCCGCCTCGTCGTCGCCGACCGCGCCCACCAGGGTCACCGGCACCGCCTGCGCGGCGATCCAGGCCGCCGTGTTGGCCGCCTGCCCACCGCCGCTGAAGCGGATCTCGGCGGCGGTGTCCGACCCGGTGGCGAGGGGCCCGGCGAGCACCGCGACCACGTCGGTGATCACGTCGCCGACGACGACGATCCGCGCCCCCGCGCTCATGCCACGGCGTCGGTACGACGAGCCGCCGAGGCGACCGCGATCCGGGCGGCGAGGTCGGCGTTGCGCAGGATGATCCGGACGTTCACCGCGAGGCTGGCGCCCTCGGTGGCGGCGTGGAAGTGGGCCAGCAGGAACGGCGTCACCGCCTTGCCGGTCACCCCGTCGCGGGCCAGCAGGGCCAGGCCCTCGGTGAGGGTGCGGTCGTGCAGCGCCGGGTCGAGCTGCTCGTCGACCGGCAGCGGGTTGGCCACGATCAGCCCGCCGTGGTGCACGGCCTGCGCGTCCCGGGCGGCCAGCACGTCGGCCACCTGCTCCGGCGAGTCCACCGACCAGTCCAGGTCGAAGCCGGCGTCGGTGAGATAGAAGCCGGGGAAGCGGCGGGTGCGGTAGCCGACCACCCCGACGCCGAGGGTCTCCAACCGCTCCAGGGTGGCGCCCACGTCGAGGATCGACTTCACCCCGGCGCAGACCACCGCGATCGGGGTCCGCGCCAGGGTGACCAGGTCGGCGGACTCGTCGAAGGTCTGCGCCGCCTCCCGGTGCACCCCGCCCAGGCCGCCGGTGGCGAAGACGCCGATCCCGGCGGCGGCGGCCACCGCGCTGGTCGCGGCCACGGTGGTGGCGCCGTCCGCGCCGGTGGCGGCGGCCACGGCGAGATCGCGTACGGAGAGCTTGCTGACCCCGTCGACGGTGGCGAGCCGGGTCAGCTGCGCGTCGTCCAGGCCCACCACCAGCTCGCCGCCGACCATGCCGATCGTGGCCGGCACCGCGCCGGCGTCCCGGACGGCCTGCTCGATCTGCCGGGCGACCAGCAGGTTGTCGGGTCGGGGGAGCCCGTGCGAGACGATGGTGCTCTCCAGGGCGACGACCGGTCGCCCGTCACGCAGGGCCGCGGCCACCTCGGTGCCGTAACGGATGTGAAAGTTGGTCACTTCCGTTACGTTACGGCCCGCTCCCGGTCCGGGCCCAGGTGGACCGGGCCGGACGGACCTGCAAAACTGGACCGTTGGAGGTGCGACGTGAGCACAGAGGTTCTCGAGCGTCCCGAGCTGAAGGACGCCGACACCGGCCCGGAGATGTTCCACTACGTCCGCAAGGAGAAGATCGCGGAGAGTGCCGTCATGGGCACGTACGTGGTGGCGCTCTGCGGCGAGACGTTCCCGGTGACCAAGGCCGCCAAGCCCGGATCACCGGTCTGCCCCAAGTGCAAGGAGATCTACGACTCCTGGGGGGAGTGATCCGGGGCGGTCGCCTCAGCGGCCCACGTAACCTGCGGCGGTGACCACCTCCACCGCCCTGCTCCTCGCCGACCTCACCGGGGTGGCCGTCTTCGCCGCCTCCGGCGCGTCCGCGGCGGTGGCGAAGCGGCTGGACCTCTTCGGGGTCGTCTTCGTCGGCGTCGTCGCGGCGCTCGGTGGGGGGATCTTCCGCGACCTGGCGATCGACGAGGTGCCGCCGCTGGCCTTCGCCGACTGGCGCTACGCGGTGACCGCGGCGGTCACCGCCGCCGCCGTCTTCCGGCTGCACCCCCAGCTCGCCCGGCTGCGCACCACCGTCCTGGTGCTGGACGCCGCCGGTCTCGGGCTGTTCACCGTCACCGGCACCCTCAAGGCCCTCGACGCCCACGTGCCGGCGGTCGGCGCCTGCATGATCGGGATGATCACCGCGATCGGCGGCGGGCTCGGCCGGGACCTGCTCACCGGCGAGATACCGGTGGTGCTGCGCCGGGAGATCTACGCGGTGGCGGCCCTCGCCGGGTCGATCGTGGTGGCCCTGCTCTCCACCTACGGGGAGGCCACCACGGGCCCGCTCACCGGGGCGGTCGTCTTCGTCTTCGCGCTGCGCCTGATCTCGCTGCGGCGGCGCTGGTCCGCCCCGGTGCCGACGATGCGCCCCCCGCGCACCGGCACCCGCGGCCCGCAGGGCTGATCCGCCGGGCACCGGCACCCGTCGCGGCGGTGCCGCACCCGGCACCCGGGCGACCGGCCCGGGGTGCCCCGATGTGACCAGCGTGGCGTCGGCTGGGGCGAACCGCCCCCGCTGGTTATGCTGAGTCGGCCTTCGCGGCATCTTCTGCGCGGAGGCGTTTTCATGGGCGGCGGTACCCGTGGCCCTCGGCCGGGGTCCGCCATGGTGCGGTCGGAGAGGAGCCTTCGCGGTGGCAGCCCGGACGCCGGTGCTCGAGACGTTCCCGCCCCTGCGGGCCTGGCAGCGCAAGGCGATGGTGGAATACCTGCGCCGACGCAGCGAGGACTTCACCGCGGTCGCCACGCCCGGCGCGGGAAAGACCACCTTCGCCCTGCGGATCGCCGCCGAGCTGCTCGCCGACGGCACCGTCGAGGCGGTCACCGTGGTCGCCCCGACCGAGCACCTGAAGACCCAGTGGGCGCAGGCCGCGGCCCGGGTCGGGATCCAGCTCGACGCCGCGTTCCGCAACGCCGACCTGCACTCCTCGGCCGACTTCCACGGCGCGGTCGTCACGTACGCCCAGGTCGGCATGGCGCCGCAGGTCCACCGCCGACGCACCATGACCCGGCGCACCCTGGTCATCCTCGACGAGATCCACCACGCCGGCGACTCCCGCTCCTGGGGTGACGGGGTCAAGAACGCCTTCGAGCCCGCCGTACGCCGGCTGATGCTCACCGGTACGCCGTTCCGCTCCGACGACAACCCGATCCCCTTCGTCAGCTACGAGCGGGGCGGTGACGGGTTGCTCCGGTCCCGCGCCGACTCGGTCTACGGCTACTCCGACGCGCTGCGCGACGGCGTGGTCCGGCCGGTGCTCTTCCTGGCGTACTCGGGGGAGACCCGGTGGCGCACCAACGCGGGCGAGGAGCTGGCCGCCCGGCTTGGCGAGCCGATGACCCAGGACCTCGTCGCCCAGGCCTGGCGGACCGCGCTGGACCCGGCCGGGGACTGGATGCCGCAGGTGCTGCGGGCCGCCGACGCCCGGCTGACCGTGCTGCGCAACGCCGGCATGGCCGACGCGGGCGGCCTGATCATCGCCAGCGACCAGCAGACCGCCCGCTCGTACGCGAAGCTGATCGAGCAGGTGACCGGCGAGAAGGCCGCGGTGGTGCTCTCCGACGACCAGGGCGCCTCCGCGCGGATCGCGACGTTCGCGGCGTCCGAGCAGCGCTGGCTGGTCGCGGTCCGGATGGTCTCCGAGGGCGTCGACATCCCCCGCCTGGCCGTCGGCGTCTATGCGACCAGCGCCAGCACCCCGCTCTATTTCGCGCAGGCGATCGGCCGGTTCGTCCGGGCCCGCCGCTCCGGCGAGACCGCCTCGGTCTTCCTGCCCAGCGTGCCGCACCTGCTCGGGCTGGCCAGCGAGATGGAGGCCGAGCGGGACCACGTGCTCGGCAAGCCGAAGGAGAAAGAGGGCTTCGACGACGACCTGCTGGAGCGGGCCCAGCGGGACGATCAGGCCAGCGGTGAGCTGGAGAAGCGCTTCGCGGCGCTCTCCGCCACGGCCGAGCTGGACCAGGTGATCTTCGACGGCACCTCGTTCGGCACCGCCGCCCAGTCGGGCACCCCCGAGGAGGAGGAATACCTCGGCCTGCCCGGTCTGCTCACCGCCGACCAGGTCTCGATGCTGCTCACCAAGCGGCAGGCCGAGCAACTCGCCGCCCAGCGTCGCCGGGCGGCCGTCCGGACCGCTGAGCCGGCCGCTGACGCCCCGGCGGCGCCGGTGGCACCGATGAGTGCCGCCCAGCGCCGGGTGGCGCTCCGGCGGCAGCTGAACGCTCTGGTGGCGGCGCGGCACCACCGTACCGGCCAGCCGCACGGCAAGATCCACGCCGAGCTGCGCCGGCTCTGCGGCGGCCCGCCCAGCGCCCAGGCCACCATCGAGCAGCTCGAAGAGCGGATAGCCACCGTCCAGACCCTCTGACCGCCCCGCTCCGGGCCGTCGATCATGAGGTTGGCGGCGGTGTCGATCTCGAAGAGTGCCGCCGACCCCATGATCAACGCCCGAGGTGCGGGGTGTGGGGCGGCTACGGAAAAGCCGACCGGAGGCTCCCTGAGGGGCCTCCGGTCGGCTTTGTCGCGGTTATCTGGGTCGGGTTCAGTTCGCCATCAGATCGGCGCCACGCCAGCTGAACTCCGGGTCCGTCGCGTACTTGACCGTGATCTTCACGAGATCCTCGGCGTACTTGTTCGCGTGGTGCCCACAGAACACCAACTCGCTCCCACCCGAGAGAGTGATCCGGAGCTTGCCGGCAGCATTGCAGCGGTCGCACCGTTCATCGGCGGCTGGGGGAGCCACCGTCTCGGGCGGCGGCGTGAGGGTCGGGGTCATCGCCTTCCTCCTCTGGTCGTCACCGATGAACAATCTCTTCGGTCGTTGCTCACCTATCGTGCAACACCCTTCTCGGGTCCTGCCTTCCCTGTGTGCCCGCGGGGGACCGAGGTCACACATGACGGGAAGACAGTGTGCCGTGCCCCAAGGGTGCCACGTCAACGATCACATACGGGCATCCGACCGATCGCCATCGAGTGTTCTACGGCTGGTGATCAAACCGACACGACCGGTTGACGGGAACCGGTCAGTCCAGGTAGTCGCGGAGCACCTGGGAACGCGAGGGGTGCCGCAACTTGGACATGGTCTTGGACTCGATCTGGCGGATCCGCTCCCGGGTCACCCCGTAGACCTGCCCGATCTCGTCCAGCGTACGCGGCTGGCCGTCGGTCAGGCCGAAGCGCAGGCGTACCACGCCGGCCTCCCGCTCGGAGAGCGTCTGCAGCACCTGCTGGAGCTGGTCCTGCAGCAGCGAGAACGAGACGGCGTCGACCGCGACCACGGCCTCCGAGTCCTCGATGAAGTCACCGAGCTGGCTGTCGCCCTCGTCACCGATGGTCTGGTCGAGCGAGATGGGCTCCCGAGCGTACTGCTGGATCTCCAGCACCTTCTCGGGTGTGATGTCCATCTCCTTGGCCAGCTCCTCCGGGGTGGGCTCGCGGCCCAGGTCCTGGAGCAGCTCGCGCTGGATCCGGCCGAGCTTGTTGATCACCTCGACCATGTGCACCGGGATCCGGATGGTGCGGGCCTGGTCGGCCATGGCGCGGGTGATGGCCTGGCGGATCCACCAGGTGGCGTACGTGGAGAACTTGTAGCCCTTGGTGTAGTCGAACTTCTCGACGGCGCGGATCA
This sequence comes from Micromonospora sp. CCTCC AA 2012012, assembly GCF_040499845.1. Lineage (NCBI taxonomy): Bacteria > Bacillati > Actinomycetota > Actinomycetes > Micromonosporales > Micromonosporaceae > Micromonospora > Micromonospora mangrovi. Next base: position 3,609,786 of record NZ_CP159342.1, on the reverse strand, counting down.
GGCCGAGGTTGCCCTCCTGGATCAGGTCGAGGAAGGCCATCCCGCGACCCGTGTACCGCTTGGCCAGCGAGACCACGAGTCGGAGGTTCGCCTCCAGCAGGTGGTTCTTGGCGCGCTCGCCGTCCCGGGAGATCCAGCCGAGGTCACGCACCATCTCGCGGACGAGCTTCTCCTCGCCCTCCTCGGCGGCACGCAGCCGCTCGGCGGCGTAGAGGCCGGCCTCGATCCGCTTGGCCAGCTCGACCTCCTGCTCCGCGTTGAGCAGCGGGACCTTGCCGATCTGCTTCAGGTAGGCCCGGACGGAGTCCGCGGAGGCGGTCAGCTCGGCGTCGCGACGCGCCTGCTTGAGCGCCTCGGACTCCTCGTCGTCCCACTCGAAGTCGTTGTCCGTGGCGGAGGCGGCGGCGTCGGTCTCGGCGGCCTTGGCCAGCTCGACCGGCTCCTCGACCACCACGTCCTCGATCTCGGCGGCCAACTCCTCCGGGTCGATGTCGCCCTCGGCGCCCTCACCCTTGGCCGGCTTCGCCGCGGCGGTCTTCGCCGCCACCGTGGCCTTGGTCGCCCGGGTGCCCTTGGTGGCCTTGGCCGGCACGGCGGCCTTGGCGGCCACCTCGGCGGTGGTGCCGGCGGCCTTGCGGGCGGTCGCCTTGCGCGGCGCGGGGGCCGGGGCCTCATCGGCGGCGGGGGCCTGCTTCGGGGCGGGGGCGGCGGCCTTCTTGGTGGTCTTGGCCGTGGTGGCCCGGGACGCCGGGGTGGCCGAGCGCGCGGCGGCGACCCGACGACGGGTGCTCGCGGAGCCGTCCACCACCACGGTCACTCCCGCCTCCGAGAGCGCGCGGAGGATCTTCTTGGCCTGGGCCGGGGTCACCTCGGCGGACTCGACGGTGCGCGCGAGCTGAGCCGACGTGAGCTGGCCGCCGGCGCTCTGCGCATGGGCGATCAGCGTGTCGGTGAGCGAGCGAACGTCGGCGCCGGTCTGGCGTGGTTCTGTCACGAATGACCTTCCGGAGGCGAAGAGCGAGCACGGCCGGGTCGTCCCGCGCAGCAGGGAACGCCGTGCCGGACGATGTCGTTGAGGGACCCCCGTGTCCCGGGCCGGCCGGTCGCTGGCGGTCCGTGGCGCGTGGGCAGGGTGAATTGTAACGCCGTCTGCGGCGATCATCCTGCGCCGCACGGCGTACCGGCGGCGTGGACCGCCGATTCGGCGCAGATGTGGACTTTGTAAGGATGATACCCGCGCACAGTCGGGAGGTCCCGGACGTGCGGGAAGGGGACGAACCATGAGCCGCTCGACGCCGGCGCCGCAGCACCTGCTGGAGATCGCGATCGAGATCGCCCGGGACGCGGCGGCCACGGCGTACCGGATGCGGGTCGAGGGGGTCCGGGTCGCGGCGACCAAGAGCACGGTCACAGATGTGGTCACCGCCGCGGACCGGGCGGTGGAGCGCCAGGTCCTGGCGGCGCTGGGCGAGCGGCGGCCGGACGACGCGGTCCTCGGCGAGGAGTACGGCCCGGGCCAGGGCGCCCCGGTCGACGCCGGCGGGGTGCGCTGGATCGTCGACCCGATCGACGGCACCGTCAACTACCTGTACGGCCTGCCGTACTGCGCGGTCTCGCTCGCGGCGGAGGTGGACGGGCGGGTGGTGGCCGGGGTGGTCCGCAACATCCACACCGGTGAGGAGTGGACCGCCACCGCCGGCGGCGGGGCCTGGCGGGACGGCGAACGGCTGCGCTGCTCGACCGAGACGGACCTGGGCCAGGCGCTGGTCGGCACCGGCTTCGGCTACGACGCCGGCCGCCGTGGCCACCAGGCCCGGGTGGTCGCCGGACTGATCCCGCACGTCCGGGACATCCGCCGGCTGGGCGCCGCCGCGCTGGACCTCTGCCTGGCCGCGGAGGGGCGGCTCGACGCCTACTACGAGAAGGGCCTGGCCGCCTGGGACCTGGCCGCGGGCGGGCTGGTCGCCGTCGAGGCCGGGCTACGGGTGACCGGGCTGGCGGGCCGGCCGGCCGGACCGGACCTGGTGCTCGCCGCCCCGCCGGCGCTGTACGAGCCGCTGCACACCCGGCTCGCCGCGCTCGACGCCTCCGGCGGCCCCTGACACCGCCGCCGCGTCTTCCGTGGCGGCCGGTGCCGACTCCCGGGTGGGAGCCCCTGACCGGCTACTTGGTGTCGATCGGCATCGGGCAGGTGCCGGCCGGGGCCTCCGGTGAGCCGAGGTCGCCGAGCGACTGGTTGACCTCGGTGGTGGTGGCCAGCTGCTGGAAGCCGTTGCCGAGCACCACGTCGACCGTGTCGTCCTTGCGCTTGATGTCGAACTGCTGGTCGGCCTGGTCGAGGAAGTACGCCCGCAGCAGGTGGGCCGACCCGACGCCCTTGGGGCCGAAGCGCAGCACCGCGACCTTGTCGATCCCCTTGGAGGCGTTGCCCTCCTTCTTGACCTGGAACTTCCGGTTGCGGAAGTCGTCGGCCACGCTGCCCGCGAGCCCCGGCTCGTCGGTCGCGTTGTAGACGTTGATCTTGACGTCCTTCTGCTCCCGGAGCCGCACGTCGGCCAGCGGCCAGCCCTCCGGGCAGCCCTCGGCGGTGCCCACCGCGCTCTGCGTGTCGCGGACCACGGCGACGACGACGAAGACCAGGGCGAGGACCGCCAGCAGACCGACGACAACGAGTGCTCGCACTCGCGCAAAACTCATCTGGGCGCTCCCCGTACTGTGGGTGGGTGGTGGCGGGCGCCGGCGGTCGGGCCGCCCCGCCGGCCGTCGAGTACGCCGCTGAGGTTAACGGGTGTCCGGCTGTCGCGTGGAAACAGTCCGACATACCGGCGCGCCACCGGGGAACCGGGTACTACTACCCCTATCTTCGTGTCGCCTGAGTCACATTGGGAACAACTTGGCGTGCAGGGGCGTACATCTCTGCCGCGAGGGCGGTATACATGCCTCGCCCAAAGGGGGGGTAGGTTCCGCGCTCGCCGGGGGAGGTTCCCCTGGCGGTCACCGGCCCATCCGGTCGTCGGGTCGGGTGACCGACACAAATGGTGGCCGGCCAGCGGAACCGAAACAGCGTCGTCCGGCGTTACAACCGGAAGCGACCATATCGATATGGGAGAGTGAAACCGATGGCCACCGACTACGACGCCCCGCGTCGCGACGAGGTCGACCTCGGCGAGGACAGCCTGGAAGAGCTCAAGGCACGGCGCGTCGACTCACAGTCGGGCGCCGTGGACGTCGACGAGGCCGAGGTGGCCGAGAGCTTCGAGCTGCCCGGCGCCGACCTGGCCGACGAAGAGCTCACGGTCAAGGTGCTACCGATGCAGCAGGACGAGTTCCGGTGCGCCCGCTGCTTCCTGGTCCACCACCGCAGCCAGCTGGCGGTCGAGCGTAACGGCGAGCTGATCTGCCGCGAGTGCGTCTGATCCGGACGCGTGTCACCGGCGGCGGCCTCCTCGACGAGGCCGCCGCTGTTCGAGCCGCCGTGCGCCGGTGGCCGGTTGCTGCTTGACTCGTAGCGAGCGGATTCCACGTCGGCGGGAGGGCGGACGGGTGAGCGAGCGCAGCGAGCGGACCGGTGGACCCGGTGCCGACGGCACGGACGCCCGTCCCGGGCAGGACCCGACGGCGGGCGTCGAGTCGCGCCCGGACGGTGACAGGCGGCCGGCCGACGACGCCGACCAGCTCGGCGCGACCGTCGCCGCGTTGACCGCGGACCACATCGAGCCGGGCCAGCGACGCCAACTGCTCACCCGGCTGGTCGGGCAGGCCCGGGCCCGCGGCGTCGCCGACCTGTTCAAGCCCCGCTCCGCCGTCCGTTGGCTGGTCGACACCGTCGCCGAGGTGGCCCCGCACGTCCCGGTGCGGGACCTGGCCACGCTGCGCCGACACTTTCCCGGCCTGGACGACGAGGCGATCGCCGAGCGGCTTATCCGCAACGCCGCCCGCGCCACCGCCGGTATCGGCGCCGCCGGCGGCGGGGTCGCCGCGGTCGAGTGGACCGTCGCCCCCACCCTGCTCTCCGCGCCCGTGCTGCTGGCCGCCGAGACGGTGGCCGTGGTGGCGGTCGAGTTGAAGCTCATCGGCGAGCTGCACGAGGTGCACCGGGTGCCGTTGCCCACCGGGGGCACCCAGCGCGCCGTCGCCCTGGTGCAGTCCTGGGCGGGCCAACGGGGCATCAACCCGATGATGCCGGGGGTGGGGGTGAGCGCCGTGCTCGGCACCGCCGCCCGCAAGGAGCTGCGCGACACCCTGCTCAAGCGCTTCGGTCGCAACCTCACCACGCTCGGGCCGTTCCTCACCGGGGCCGCGGTCGCCGGCTACCTCAACCGCCGGGCCACCCGGACCCTGGCCGACCAGCTCCGCAAGGACCTGCGGCGTACCGGGCGGGACCTGCCGGGGTCACGCCGCGCGGTGCGCTGACCCGGCCGGCGGGTCAGCCGGCGTCGCGGGCCGCGAGGAGCGCGGCGGCCAGCTCGACCGGGTGCCGGGAGCTGACCACCCAGAACGGCGTCGGGTCGGCCGGGTCGTCCAGCACCACCTGGACCGCGCCGCCGATCCACGGCCGCTGCACCACGAAGGCGAGCGGGTCCGCGCCGACCCCGAGCACCTCACGCCGCCCGGCCGCGTCGAGCGGGACCACGTCGGCGACGTGTCGCACCGGGAGGCGGGCGTCGTCCACCCGCAGCTCGCCGTCGGCGACGGCGACCCGGATCCGGCCCAGCCAGGCCAGCGCGGCCACGGTCGCCGGGAGCAGCAGCACGAAGGGCAGCCAGGCGCGCGGCCCGGTCGCGCCGAGCCACAGCTCGGCGCCGAGCAGCCCGGCGACCGCCAGCCCGCCCAGCCACCACCACCAGGGGACGGTGAGCCGCTCCGCGTACGCCCCGGGGGCCACCGTGGGGGCGGGGGTCGGGGACGGCGACTGGCTCACACTCCGAGGGTACGGCGCACGATCGGCCGGTCAACGGGCAGGATGGCAGGGTCACCCCGCGAGGACCGGACGGAAGAGGAAGAGCGTGACGAACGTCGTACCCGTGCCCGTACGCCGGCTCGATCCGGAGCTGCCGCTGCCGGCGTACGCCCATCCCGGCGACGCCGGTGCGGACCTGGTGGCCGCCGCGGACGTCGAGCTGCCCCCGGGCGGGCGGGCCCTGGTCCCCACCGGCGTGGCGATCGCCCTCCCCGAGGGGTACGTGGGCCTGGTGCACCCCCGCTCCGGCCTGGCGGCCAGGCTCGGCGTGACGGTGCTCAACGCGCCCGGTACGGTCGACGCCGGCTACCGGGGTGAGATCCTGGTCAACCTGATCAACCATGATCGGGAGGTACCGGCGAAGATCAGCCGAGGCGATCGGATCGCGCAGCTCGTCGTCCAACGGGTCGAGCGGGCCGATTTCCAGCCGGTGGCCGAGCTGCCCGCCTCCCGGCGGGGCGCCGGTGGGCACGGATCGACCGGCGGACACGCCGGGCTGGTCCCGTCCCCCGGCACCACGCCGGACGGACGGCGGGAAGGGTCGGCCGCGCCGGCCGGGCGGCAATCGCCGGACCGGGCGGACGGCCGGACGGAAGAGGTGGCAGGGTGAGTGCGAACAGCGGAGGGTGGGCGCAGTGATCTTCTCCCGAAAGCGGGCCGAGACCGGTCGGCACGCGCGTGACGAGCGGGCCACGGAGGTCCTGGACTCCCCGGCGGAGTCGGCGCCGTCCCGTGGGCCGTACGACGCCGCCGAGGCGCCGGGCGACGTGCCCCGGCTCGACCTCGGCAGCCTCCAGATCCCGGCGGTGCCGGAGGTCGAGGTGCGTGTCCAGGCGGACCCGCAGGGCGTGATCCAGCAGGTGGTCCTGGTCCACGGCGAGAACGCGCTCCAGCTCGGCGTCTTCGCCGCACCCCGCTCCGAGGGCATCTGGGACGAGGTGCGCGAGGAGATCCGGCAGTCGCTGTTCAACGACGGCGCCGCCGCCCAGGAGGTCGAGGGGGAGTACGGCACCGAGCTGCGCGCCCGGGTGCGGACCCCCGACGGCATCACCGACCTGCGCTTCGTCGGCATCGACGGGCCGCGCTGGATGGTCCGCGGCGTCTACCAGGGCGCCGCCGCGACCGACCCGGCCGCCGCCGGTCCGCTGGCGACCTGCCTCGACGGTCTGGTGGTCGACCGGGGTCAGGAGGCGAAGCCGGTCCGTGAGCCGCTGCCGCTGCGGCTGCCCCGCGAGGTGGCCGACCAGGCCGACCCGGAGCACGCCGACCACGAGCACCCGGCACCCGGCCCGCGCGAGGCCTGAGTTTTCCACCACGTCGGGCCCGGACCCGTCGACGCAGGTCGACGGTGCCGGGCCCGACGTGCGTCCGTCGGTCGTCCCGCTCCGGGGGGCGACGCCGGCTCCGCCCCACGGCCGGATCGGCGTACGCTGGCGGGACGGTTCCGGCATCCCGGGGCCGTCAGCGGAGCCGGTGCGACCGGCCGGCGTGGAGAGGGTGACGCGGAGGTCATGACGACCGACGAGGGCCGCGTGTCGCTGCGGCGGCTGCTGAAACGGCTCACCGCGAGCGAGGCCGAGATCGAGGCGCAGGAGCTGCGCCGGGAGAGCGCCGAGTCCGGCGGCACACCCGCCCACGACTGCTGCCGGGGCCAGGTGGTCTCGGTGGCCGGGCGGCTCCGCACGGTGGTCTACACGCCCCGCACCAACCTGCCGACCCTGGAGGCGGACCTCTACGACGGCAGTGACGTCGTGACGCTGGTCTGGCTGGGGCGACGGCACATCGCCGGGATCGAGCCCGGCCGGCACGTCACCGCCCGGGGCCGGGTGGCCGTGCGGGACGACCGTAAGGTGATCTACAACCCGTACTACGAGCTGGAGTCGCCGAAGTGACGACCGGACAGCACCGGGCGGCCGGGCCCGAGGCGGAGCCGCAGGACGACGAGCGGCTGCCCAGCCTCACCGAGCAGATGGCCGACCAGATCGGCGGCTGGCGGGGCCTGGTCGAGTCGAGCATCCCCGTGGTGGTCTTCGTGATCGCCAACGTCATCGGCGAGCTGCGCCCCGCGGTGATCGCCTCGGTGGTGGTGGCGTTGCTCATCGCCGGGCTGCGGCTGGCCCAGCGCCGGCCGGTCCGGCACGCCGTCAACGGGCTGGTCGGCATCGCCTTCGGCGCGGTCATCGCCCTGCGGACCGGCGAGGAGCGGGACTTCTACCTCCCCGGCATCCTCTACGGCATCGGCTACGGCGTGGCCCTGCTGGTCTCGGCCGCGATCCGGCAGCCGCTGGTGGGCTGGATCTGGTCGGTGCTGGTCGCCAAGGGGCGCTCCGAGTGGCGGGACGACCCGCGGATGGTGCGCACCTTCACCCAGCTCACCGTGCTCTGGGGCGTGGTGTGGCTGGCCAAGGTGGGGGTGCAGGCCGGGCTCTACCTGGCCCACCAGGACACCGCGCTGGGGGTGGCCCGGCTCGCGCTGGGCTACCCGCCGTACGCGCTGCTGCTGCTGATCACGGTCTGGACGGTGCGCCGGGTGACCCGGGAGAACGCACCGGCGCCGCTGCCCGGCGCCTGAGACCGCCGGCCGCCCCGAGCGGCCGGCGGTGACCCCGGCTCAGCCGGCCCCGCGGGTCCGCTCGACGCTGTCCGCGCCGAGGATCACCGCGCGTACCTCGTCCTCCACGGCGGCGGTGCACACGAAGATCAGCTCGTCGCCGGCCTCGATCGGGTCGTCCAGGCTGGGCACCAGCACCCGCTTGCCGCGCAGGATCGCCACCAGGGCGGCGTCCCGGGGGATCGGCACCGCGTGGATCGGCTGCCCGACGTAGGGCGCGGTGGGCGGCAGGGTGATCTCGACCAGGTTCGCCTCGCCCTGCCGGAAGGTCATCAGCCGGACCAGGTCGCCGACGGTCACCGCCTCCTCGACCAGGGCGGCCATCACCCGCGGCTTGCTGACCGCGACGTCGACGCCCCACTGCTCGGTGAAGAGCCACTCGTTCTCGGCGCGGTTCACCCGGGCCACCACCCGGGGCACCGCGAACTCGGTCTTGGCCAGCAGCGAGACCACCAGGTTGACCTTGTCGTCGCCGGTGGCGGCGACCACCACGTCGCAGCCCGCGACGTTGGCCTCCTCCAGGCTGGCCAGCTCACAGGCGTCGGCGAGCACCCATTCGGCGGCCGGCACCCGGTCCGGGCGGAGCATCTTGGGCTGCCGCTCGATCAGCATCACCTGGTGGCCGTTGTCGATCAGCTCCTGGGCGATGGACCGGCCCACGTTGCCGGCGCCGGCGATGGCGATGCGCATGCTCAGTGCCCTCCTTCCGGCGGCGTCGCCGCCACCGACGTGACCGAGGCGACGATGTCGTCGGTCACCAGCATGAAGACCTGGTCGCCCTCCTGCACCACGGTGGAGGCGGTGGGGAGCGTGCCGATCCCGAACCGGATCAGGTACGCCACCCGGGCCCCGGCCGACTCCTCCAGCTGCCGCAGCGGCCGGCCGATCCAGTCCTTGTGCACCGGCACCTCGAGGATCGACACGGTGCTGGTCGGGTCCCGGAAGATCTCGACGTTGCCCTCGGGGACCAGGTGCCGCAGCATCCGGTCGGCGGTCCACCGGACGGTGGCCACGGTGGGGATGCCGAGCCGCTCGTAGACCTGGGCGCGGCGCTGGTCGTAGATGCGGGCCGCGACCCGGGACACGCCGAACGTCTCGCGGGCCAGCCGGGCCGAGATGATGTTGGAGTTGTCGCCGCTGGAGACCGCGGCGAAGGCGTCCGCCCGCTCGATGCCGGCCTGGCGCAGCACCTCGCCGTCGAAGCCCGCGCCGGTCACGGTGATGCCGGCGAAGTCGGGGCTGAGCCGGCGGAACGCGTCGGCGTCCTGGTCGATCACCGCCACCGAGTGCCCCCGGGACTCCAGGCTGTGGGCGAGGGTCGACCCGACCCGGCCGCAGCCCATGATCACCACATGCACGGTGTCCGCTCCTCCCACGGTGCCGCCCGTCGGGCCCGTCGTCTGCGAGCCTGCCACGTCCTCGCCACGCGCGGCGACCGACCGTACCGCGCGGGCGTCCGCGAAGGTGATCAGGCACCCCCCGCCGGAGCGGGTCGGGTGGTCGTACCCTTAGCGCTTGTGGCCAGTCCCACCTCGCTGCTGAAGCGACTCCTTGTCGGTCGACCGTTCCGGTCCGACCGGCTCCAGCACACCCTCCTGCCCAAGCGCATCGCGCTGCCGGTGTTCGCCTCCGACGCCCTCTCCAGCGTCGCGTACGCGCCCGACGAGATCCTGCTGACGCTCTCCATCGCGGGTGCGTCGGCGTTCCTGTTCTCGCCGTGGATCGCGCTCGCGGTCGTCGTGGTGATGCTCACCGTGGTGGCCAGCTACCGGCAGAACGTGCACGCGTACCCCTCCGGCGGCGGCGACTACGAGGTGGCCACGGTCAACCTCGGACCCCGGGCCGGCCTCGCGGTCGGCAGCGCGCTGCTGGTCGACTACGTGCTGACCGTCGCCGTGTCGGTCTCCTCGGGGGTGGCGAACCTCGGCTCGGTGGTGCCCTTCGTGGCCACCCACAAGGTGCTGATCGCGGTCGCCGCGGTGGCGGTGCTGACCGCGATGAACCTGCGCGGCCTGCGCGAGTCGGGCACCGCCTTCGCCATCCCGACGTACGGCTTCATGATCGTGATCATCGGCATGGTGCTGACCGGGCTGATCCGGATCTTCGTGCTCGGCCACGACCTGCGCGCCCCCAGCGCCGGGCTGGAGATCCGCCCCGAGCACAGCGTGGCCGGCTTCGCGCTGGTCTTCCTGCTGCTGCGGACCTTCTCCTCGGGCTGCGCCGCGCTCACCGGCGTGGAGGCCATCTCCAACGGGGTGCCCGCGTTCAAGGCGCCCAAGTCGAAGAACGCGGCGACCACCCTGCTGTTGCTCGGCACGGTCGCGGTGACCATGCTGGTCGGCATCATCTGGCTGGCCCGGCTCACCGGCCTCCAGTTCGTCGAGGACCCGTCGCAGATCATCTCGGGCCCCGACGGGTACGTGCAGAAGACCGTCACCACGCAGCTCGGTGAGACGGTCTTCGGCAACGGCTCGGTGCTGCTCTACGTGGTCGCCGGGATGACCGCGCTGATCCTCTTCCTGGCCGCGAACACCGCCTTCAACGGCTTCCCCGTGCTCGGCTCGATCCTCGCGCAGGACCGCTACCTGCCCCGGCAGCTGCACACTCGGGGCGACCGGCTGGCCTTCTCCAACGGCATCGTCTTCCTGGCGATCTCCGCGATCGTGCTGATCGTCGGCTTCCAGGCCGAGGTGACCCGGCTGATCCAGCTCTACATCGTCGGGGTGTTCGTCTCGTTCACGCTCTCCCAGGCCGGCATGATCCGGCACTGGAACCGGCACCTGCGTACCGAGCGGGATCCGGCGGCGCGGGCGCGCATGGTCCGGTCCCGGGCGATCAACGGCTTCGGCATGGTCCTCACCGGCATCGTGCTGGTCATCGTGCTGATCACCAAGTTCCTGCTCGGGGCGTGGATCGCGATCGCCGCGATGGCGGTGATCTATCTGCTGATGCTGGGCATCCGCCGGCACTACGACCGGGTCGCCGCCGAGCTGGAGCCGACCGAGGCGCGCGGCGTGCTGCCCGCCCGCAACCACGCCATCGTCCTGGTCAGCAAGCTGCACCAGCCGACCCTGCGGGCCGTCGCGTACGCCCGGGCGACCCGGCCGGACACGCTGACCGCGGTGACCGTGAACGTGGACGAGAAGGACACCCGGCAGCTCCAGGAGGAGTGGGAGCGGCGGGAGCTGCCCGTGCCGCTGACCGTGGTCGACTCCCCGTACCGAGAGATCACCCGGCCGATCCTCAACTTCGTCGCCTCCACCCGTCGGGAGTCGCCCCGCGACGTGGTCACGGTCTTCATCCCGGAGTACGTGGTGGGCCGCTGGTGGGAGAACCTGCTGCACAACCAGAGTGCGCTGCGGCTCAAGGGGCGGCTGCTGTTCGAACCGGGCGTGATGGTGACCAGCGTCCCGTGGCAGCTCGCCTCGACAGCCAGCAAGAACCTGGACCGCCTCGACGCGACGCTGACCCGGGGACCGGCGCGCGGCCCCCGGGTCGCGCCGCGCAGCACCCTGCCGCCGACCGTGCCGCCGGTGGTCTCGGCACCGCCCGGCGAGAGCGGCCCGACGGTCGGGGAGCGCCGGTGAGCGGGGAGCGGAGCGGCCTGGAGGAGGCGCAGCGGGTCGAGTTGACCGTCGACGCCGTCGCCCCGGGTGGGCACTGTGTGGCCCGGCACGAGGGCCAGGTGGTCTTCGTCCGGCACGCGCTGCCGGGCGAGCGGGTGGTGGCCGAGGTGACCGAGCTGCACCGGGGCTTCGCCCGGGCCGACGCGGTCGAGGTGCTGACCGCCTCCCCGGACCGGGTCGAGCCGCCCTGCCCGTACGCGAAGCCGGGCCGCTGCGGCGGCTGCGACCTGCAGCACGTGGCCCCCGCCGCGCAGCGGGAGTGGAAGACGGCCGTGGTGCGGGAGCAGCTCATCCGGCTCGGTGGCCTCACCGACGCCGAGGTGGACGCGCTCGCCGTCCGGGTCGACCCGCTGCCCGGCGGCCCGCTCGGCTGGCGGTCCCGGGTCCGGTACGCGGTCGACGCCGCCGACCGGGCCGGCCTGCTCAAGCACCGCTCGCACGAGGTGGTGCCGATCGAGCGGTGCCTGATCGCCCACCCGGCGATCCAGGAGCTGCCGGTGCTCGGCCCGGCCCGCTGGCCGGCCGCCGAGGCGGTCGAGACGGTCGCCTCCACCGGCGGCGACGTCAGCGTGGCCACCGTCACCGAGGGGGTGCCGACCGGGGTCAGCGGGCCGCGGACGGTCCGCGAGGTGGCGGCCGGCCGGGACTGGCGGCTGCCCGCCGCTGGCTTCTGGCAGGTCCACCCGGCCGCGGCGGACACCCTGGTCGGCGCGGTCCTCGACCTGCTCGACCCGCGACCGGGCGAGTCGGCCTGGGACCTGTACGGCGGGGCCGGGCTCTTCGCCGCCGCGCTCGCCGGCCGGGTCGGCGACGCCCGGGTGACCCTGGTCGAGGCGTCCGAGCAGGGCGTCACCGCCGCCCGGGAGAACCTGGCCGACCTGCCCCGGGTGGAGGTGGTCGCGGCCCGGGTGGAGACCGCGCTGGCCCGCCGACGGGTCACCGGACCGGTCGACCTGGTGGTGCTGGACCCGCCGCGCTCCGGCGCGGGCGCCCCGGTGGTGCGGGACGTCGTCGCCGCCCGGCCGCGGGCCGTGGCGTACGTGGCGTGCGACCCGGCCGCCTTCGCCCGGGACGTGCGCACCTTCACGGGGCTGGGCTGGCGGCTGGGCGGGCTGCGCGGGTTCGACCTGTTCCCGATGACCCAGCACGTCGAGCTGGTCGGCCTTCTGCTGCCGCCGGCCTGACCGGCGAGCCCGGGTTCCCGGGCGCGGGGCATCCGGCCCGCGGAGGGCCAGGCCGGGCCCGGGATCGGACCGTGCCCTTCGGCCCCTTTGCTCTGCAGCCCTCCACGCAGCACCCGGCGGCCGGCAGCCGGACATCGGGTGCTGCGGTCGTGGCTGCAGAGCAAAGCGTCCGGTGTGCGGGTGCGGGGGCGGCGGCTAGCCTGGCCGGATGAAGATCGTCGGGCTGATGTCGGGCACGTCGTACGACGGGGTGGACGTGGTGGCCGCCGAGTTCACCGCGGACGGGGAGACGCTCACGCTGCGCCCGCTCGGGCACCGCGGTCTCGACTACGACGACGGGCTGCGGGCGCAGATCGCCGCGCTGCTGCCGCCCGCCGCCACCACGATCGACGCCGTCTGCCGGCTCGACAACCGGCTCGGCGAGGTCTTCGCCGAGGCGGCGGCGGTCGGCGTCGAGCTGGCCGGGGGCACGGCCGACGCGGTCGTGTCGCCGGGGCAGACGGTCTTCCACTGGGTCGAGGCGGGCCGGGTCCACGGCACCCTCCAGCTCGGCGCGCCGGCCCGGGTGGCCGCCCGGGTGGGCGTACCGGTGCTCAGTGACCTGCGCTCGGCGGACGTGGCGGCCGGCGGGCAGGGCGCGCCGCTGGTGCCGGCCTTCGACGCCCTGCTGCTCGGCGCCGGGCCCGACGGCGGCCGGGACGAGCAGCGCCCCGCCGGGCCGCGGGCGGCGCTCAACCTCGGCGGCATCGCGAACCTCACCGTGGTCGCACCCGGCGCCCCCGTCCTCGGGTACGACGTCGGCCCCGCCAACGCGCTGCTCGACGCCGCCGCCCGCCGCCTCCTCGACCGCCCCTGCGACCTCGACGGCGCCCGGGCGGCGGCCGGACGGGTGCACCCCGGGCTGCTGGAACTGCTGCTCGCCGAGCCCTACTACGCCGCCGCCCCACCCAAGTCCACCGGCAAGGAGCTGTTCCACGCCGGCTACCTGGACGGGAAGCTGGCCGCGCTGGGCGAGCCGGTGCCCGCCGACGACGTGCTCGCCACGCTCGTCGAGCTGACCGCCCGCACGGTGGCCGACGCCTGCGACCGGCACCGGGTCACCGAGGTGGTCGCCGCAGGTGGCGGAGTGCGCAATCCCACACTCCTGGCCCGGCTGGCCGACCTCGGGGCGGGCCGCTGGCGGCTGCGGACCAGCGACGAGCTGGGGGTGCCGGCCCAGGCCAAGGAGGCGTACGCCTTCGCCCTGCTGGGTTGGCTCTCCTGGCACGGCCTGCCAGGGGCGATCCCGTCGGTGACCGGGGCCCGGCGGGCGGCGGTGCTCGGCTCGTGGACCCCGGCCGGACCGGCCCGGGCCGCCACCGGGACGCCGCCGCCGCGCCGGCTGCTGATCGAGCCCTGAGCACCGCCCCCGCCTACGGTGATCCACGGCCGAGCTGCGGGTCGGCGGACGGCCGATAGACTCTTCCGTCATGAGTGTTGAAGAGGGCACGGCCAACCACGGTCGGCTGCTGGGCACCGTCCGCGGTCCGCAGGACGTCAAGCGGATGACCGCCGAGCAGCTGGACATCCTCGCCGCCGAGATCCGGGACTTCCTGATCGCCAAGGTCTCCCGCACCGGCGGGCACGTCGGCCCCAACCTGGGCGTCGTGGAGCTGACCCTCGCCATGCACCGGGTCTTCGACTCCCCGCGGGACCGGCTGCTGTTCGACACCGGCCACCAGTCGTACGTGCACAAGATCCTCACGGGTCGGCAGGACGGCTTCGACAAGCTCCGCCAGCGCGGTGGCCTCTCCGGCTACCCGAGCCAGGCCGAGAGCGAGCACGACCTGATCGAGAACTCGCACGCCTCCACCGCCCTGTCCTACGCCGACGGCCTGGCCAAGGCGTACGCGCTGCGGGGCGAGTCGCGCAGCGTGGTCGCCGTGGTCGGTGACGGCGCGCTGACCGGCGGCATGTGCTGGGAGGCGCTGAACAATATCGCCACCGCCGGCAACCCGCTGGTGATAGTGGTCAACGACAACGGCCGGTCCTACTCGCCGACCATCGGCGGCCTCGCCGACCACCTCTCCTCGCTGCGGCTCAACCCCGGCTACGAGAAGGTGCTCGACACCGTCAAGGACGCCCTCGGCAACACGCCCTTCGTCGGCAAGCCGATGTACGAGGTGCTGCACGCGGTCAAGAAGGGCATCAAGGACGCGGTCGCCCCGCAGGCGATGTTCGAGGACCTCGGCATCAAGTACGTCGGCCCGGTCGACGGCCACGACATCACCGCCGTCGAGTCGGCGCTGCGCGCCGCGAAGAACTTCGGCGGCCCGGTGATCGTGCACGCGGTCACCCGCAAGGGCTACGGCTACCGCGCCGCCGAGGAGGACGAGGCGGACCGCCTGCACGGCCCGGGCGGCGCGTTCGACATCGAGACCGGCAAGCTGCTCGCCGCCCCGTCGGTGAAGTGGACCCACGTCTTCGCCGACGAGCTGGTGAAGGTCGCCGACGAGCGGCCCGACGTGGTGGGCATCACCGCCGCGATGGCCGAGCCGACCGGCATCGCCACCCTCGCCCGCAAGTACCCGGAGCGGGTCTACGACGTGGGCATCGCCGAGCAGCACGCCGCCACCTCGGCGGCCGGCCTGGCGCTCGGTGGCCTGCACCCGGTGGTGGCGGTCTACGCGACCTTCCTCAACCGGGCCTTCGACCAGGTCCTGCTGGACGTGGCGATGCACAAGCTGCCGGTGACCTTCGTGCTGGACCGGGCCGGCATCACCGGCCCCGACGGGCCCAGCCACTACGGCATCTGGGACATGTCCGTCTTCGGCGTGGTGCCGGGCCTGCGGATCGCGGCGCCCCGCGACGCCGGCACGCTCCGCGAGGAGCTGCGCGAGGCGGTCGCCGTGGACGACGGCCCGACCATCCTGCGCTTCCCGACCGGCACCGTCGCCGCCGACCTGCCGGCCGTGCGCCGGGTCGGGCCGGTCGACGTGCTGGCCGAGTCGGCGCGTACCGACGTGCTGCTGGTCGCGGTGGGCTCCTTCGCCGGGCTGGGCATGGAGGTCGCCGCCCGGGTCGCCGAGCAGGGCTACGGGGTGACCGTGGTCGACCCACGCTGGGTCCGTCCGGTCCCGGCCGAGCTGGTCGAGCTGGCCGCCGGCCACCGGCTCGTGGTCACCGTCGAGGACGGCGTCCGGGTCGGCGGCGTCGGTGACGCGCTCGCCCAGGCGATGCGGGACGCCGACGTCCAGGTGCCGCTGCGCGACCTCGGCGTACCGGCCGACTGGCACCCGCACGGCACCCGCGCGCAGATCCTCGCCGACCTCGGCCTCACCGCGCAGGACGTGGCCCGGGACGTCACCGGCTGGATCTCCCGCCTGGACGCCCAGCCCGTCGAATCGGTGCCGCGCGACCAGGCCGGCGCCACCAACTGACGACACCGCACGAACGGGCGGCCCCTGAGGACCAGGGGCCGCCCGTTCGTCGTCTCCGGCTCAGCGCCCGCCCGCGGAGCGGTACCAGGTCTTCTCCTCGCCGGCCAGGCTGAACGTCTGCGGCGTCGCCGGCTGCGGCACCACCACCAGGCCCGGCCGGTCCACCAGGCGGGTGGTGCCGGGCGGCACCGCGAGGGAGACGTCCCGGCTGGCCCGCCAGCTCAGCACCACCACCGGCTGCCCCGCCACCGGCAGCGCATAGGTCTGGAGCGTCCCGGCCCGGTCGGCGGGGGAGACCACCGGGGTGCCGCCGG
Organism: Micromonospora sp. CCTCC AA 2012012; assembly: GCF_040499845.1. Taxonomy (NCBI): domain Bacteria; kingdom Bacillati; phylum Actinomycetota; class Actinomycetes; order Micromonosporales; family Micromonosporaceae; genus Micromonospora; species Micromonospora mangrovi. The sequence goes on along the minus strand of NZ_CP159342.1, from coordinate 3,593,672 downwards.
CCGGCCGGTAGACCACCGCGGTCATCGTGCCGGTGGCGCTCTCCCAGGTGAGCTGCTCCAGCTCGCCCGGTGCCCCGCTGCCCAGGCTGACCTCGCCCAGCGAGCGGACGGCCAGCGCCGCCATCGGCCAGGACTCCGGGGTGGCCCGGGGCGCGTCCCGGTCGCCGATCCGGCGGGGCAGGCTGCCGAAGGGGCCCCGCTCGCCGGCGAGCTGGCAGGTGTCCAGCCCGGTCAGGGCGCGCCGGCCGGAGCCCGCCTCGTCCCGGACCAGCGGATACCGCGGGTCCTCGGTGGCCGTACCCAGGTCGAGCAGGCGATCGGCGGCCCGGCCGCGCGGCAGCGACCGGGTGGCCCGCAGCGTCGCGGTGACCGGCACGGCCCGGCAGGCGGGCACGGCGACCGACTCGGTGAGCCCGTCGGTGCCGGCCAGCACCCTGCCGTCCGGCCCGAGCAGCCGCTCGACCCGGTTGGAGGTGAGATAGCGCCGGCCCTCGGGCAGCTGCACCGGCAGCACGTCGGAATAGACCAGATAGCCGGGGTCGGTGTACTCGGTGGCCCGGCTGACCCGCCAGCCGTCCCCGTCACCGGCCAGTTGCAGCAGCCAGGAGGCACTCTCGCCGGGCACGTCCGCGGCGACCAGGGCCAGCTTCGCGCCGCCGGCCCGGCCCGACCAGAGGATGCCGGAGGAGGGCAGGTGCGCGCGGTCGTCGACCGGCGTGCGCCAGTCGCGGACCGCCCGGGTCAGCGCGGCCGTCGCCGCCGCGTCGCCGGCCAGGTCGCCGCGTGGCGGCCACACCTTGAGGGTGCCGTCCAGGCTGTCGTACCCGACCGGCAGCCGGGCGGCCCGCCGGTCCGGGACCGGACCGCAGGCCGAGGCGGCCAGCAGCAGGGCGAGCAGTGCGGTGGCCGTCGTGCCGCGCCGGCGGACTGAAGCCACCTGTACGCCCCCGATCGCGTCGCCGGTCGTGTTTTCGAAGCCACATGGTACGAGATGTCCCGTCGGTGGAGCGCGCGTGCCTCGCCCGACCGACGCTCCACACCGGACGACGCGCTGCGTTTCGTACCTCTTCACCCGCTCCGGTAGACTCCGCCGACTGTGACCTCTGCCGAGCCCCGTGTCGAGTCCCGACCCGACGCCCGCGCCGGCGCCGAGGCCGCACCGACCCCGGCCGTCACCGGGGTGCCGGAGGCCGACCGGCCGGCACTCGCGCCGCCGCGCCGGTGGCGCTGGACACTCCGCCGCCAGGACCTCGCCGCGTACGGCGTCTTCCTGCTCGCCGCGCTCTGGGTGACCAGCCGCATCTGGGTCGACCCGGCCGGCCGGGTGGCCTCGCTCTACAGCAGCGACCCGGCCCAGGTGCAGTTCTTCCTGGCCCACTCGGTCCGGGTGGTGCTGCACGGCGAGTTCCCGTTCTACACCGACCGGTTCAACTATCCGGACGGCGTGAACCTGATGGCGAACACCGCCATCCTCGCGCTCGGCATCCCGATGGTGCCGGTCACCCTCCTCTTCGGACCGGCCGTCTCCTTCGTGACGCTGGTCACGCTCGGCCTCGCCGGCACCGCCGCCGCCTGGTACCGGGTGCTGTCCCGGCACGTCGTCCGGACCCGGCTGGCCGCCGCCGTGGGGGCCTGGTTCTGCGGGTTCTGCCCGGCGATGCTCTCGCACGCCAACTGGCACCCCAACATCATCAGCCAGTTCCTGCTGCCGTTCATCGTCTGGCGGGTCGTCGTGCTGACCCGCAGCAGCCGCCCGGTCCGTGACGGCGCGCTGCTCGCCGTGCTGGTCACCGCGCAGGCGTTCATCAACGAGGAGATCCTGCTCTTCACCGCGCTGGCCTGCGGCGTCTTCCTGCTCGCCGTGCTGGCCCAGCGGCGGGAACTCTGGGCCGCCGCGTGGCGCCCGCTCGGCGCGGGGCTGGCCGTCTGCGCGGCGCTCGCCGGGGCGCTGCTGGCGTACCCGCTCTGGGTGCAGTTCGCCGGGCCGATGGCGTACCACGGGCTCAGCGACACGGTCCGCGACTACGGCAACGACATCGCCGCCTTCTTCGCCCCCGGCTCACCCACCCTCGGCGGCAACGAGCGGGCCAACGTCAACCTGGCCCCGAACTACTCCGAGGAGAACGCCTTCTTCGGCTGGAGCCTCTCCCTGCTGACCGTCGGCGTCGTGCTCTGGCTGCGCCGCGAGGTGGTGGTCCGGGCGCTCGCCGTGACCGGGGTGCTCTTCGCCGTGCTCTCCCTCGGCGAGCGGGTGTCCTGGTGGGACCGCGACCTGGGCGTCGGCCCGTGGGAGCTGCTGGTCCGGCTGCCGCTGCTCGACGCGGTGGTGCCGACCCGGTTCGGCCTGATCACCGGGGGAGTGATCGGCGTGCTGCTGGCCCTCGCGGTGGACCGGGCCTGGTCGGTGCGCGGCGCCGAGCGGCGTACGGTGCGGACCCTCGCCGTCGCCGGCCTGGTCCTCGCGCTGCTGCCGATCGCCCCGCTGCCGCTGCGGGTCACCGACCGCCCGCCGGTGCCCCGGTTCATCACCGCCGACCGCTGGCGGGAGTACGTCGGCCCCGGCCAGACCCTGGTGCCGGTGCCCGTGCCGAGCATGGGCAACACGCACGGGATGCGCTGGGCGGCCAGCACCGACCTCGACTTCCGGATCCCCGGCGGCTATTTCCTCGCCCCGCGCAACGGGGTGACCGGCGACCCGGGACGCTTCGGCGGCCGGCCCAGCGGCATCGGTGAGCTGCTGGAGGAGGTCGCCACCACCGGCCGTACGCCCCGACTGGACGACCGGCAGCGCCGCCGCTGCCTGGACGAGCTGCGGCACTGGCGGGCCGCGGTCGTGGTGCTGCCGCTGACGCAGCAGAACGCCGAACCGCTGCGGCGTACGGTCGAGCAGCTGGTCGGGCCCGCCCGGCAGGAGCTGGACGTGTGGGTGTGGGACGTCCGGACACTGACCTCCCCGTCGGCCTGAGCGACGGCGCCCCCGCGCCGGCCGTCGCGCCGACGCGGGACCGCCCGCCGCGCCGACTGCCGCGCCCCGTCGACGCCCTCGTGGTCGCCGGCTACCTCGCGCTGGCCGTGCTGCTCACCGCCGACCAGTGGCGCCGCCCCGGCCGCCTCTTCCACCAGGCCGGCGACCAGATGCTCTTCGAGTGGATGCTGGCCCGGGCGGCGCGGGCGGTGACCGGCGCGGAGAACCCGCTGCACAGCGCCGCGCTCAACGCCCCGCACGGGGTGAACCTGATGGCGAACACCTCGGTGCTCGGCCTCGGCGTGCCGCTCGCCCCGGTCACCTGGCTCCTCGGCTCCCAGGTGACCTTCCTGGTGGCCGTGGTGCTCTGCCTCGCCGGCACCGCCACCGCCTGGTACGCGCTGCTGGCCCGCCGCCTGGTCCGCTCCCGGGTCGCCGCGGCGGTCGGCGGCCTCTGCTGCGGCTTCGCCCCCGGCATGGTCTCCCAGGCCGGCGCGCACCTGCACATGGCCGCCCAGTTCCTCGTGCCGGTGATCCTCGGGCTGGTCTTCCGGCCCGGGACGGACCGGCTCCGCCGGCACGGCGTGCTGCTCGGGCTGGCGGTGGCGTACCAGGTCTTCCTCGGCGAGGAGGTGCTGGTCTTCCTGGCCCTGGCGGCGGCCGTCCTCGCCGGGGCGTACGCGCTGGCCGACCGGGCGGGGGCGCGTCGGGCGGCACCGGCGGTGGCGCGCCGGCTGGGCGTGGCCGCGCTGGTGGCGGGGGCGCTGCTGGCGTACCCGCTCTGGTTCCAGTTCGCCGGACCCGGCCACTACCGGGGCATGCCGTTCTTCACCCTCGGCTACCGGCTCGACGCCGCCTCGTTCACCGCGAGCGCCCGGCAGACGGTGGTGGGCAACGGCCACCGGGCCGGTCTGCTGGCGCCGAACGCGACCGAGGAGAACTCCTTCTTCGGCCCGCTGCTGCCGCTGCTCGCCCTCGTCGTGGTGGTCCGCCTGTGGCGCCGCCCGCTGGTCCGCGCGCTGGCCGCCTGCGGCCTGCTCTTCGCGCTGCTCTCCCTCGGCGCCCGGATCCGGCTGGACCGGCACGAGACCGGGCTGCCAGGGCCGTACCGGCTGCTGTCCGGGGTGCCGCTGCTGGACCTGGTGGTGCCGGCCCGCTTCGCGCTGGTCTGCGTGCCGGTGCTGGGGGTGCTGCTGGCGCTCGCGGTGGACCGGCTGCCGGGCCGGCCGGCGCGCGGCTGGCTGCCGTGGGCCGGCGCGGTCACCGCCGCGCTGCTCCCGCTGGCGCCCACCCCGATCCGCACCGTGCCGGCCCCGCCGGTGCCGGCCTTCGTCGCCGGTGGCGGCTGGCGGGCGTACGTGCCGCCGGGGCGGACCCTGGTGCCGGTGCCCCCGGTGACCGGGGCGGCGGCCAGCCCGGCCACGTTCTGGCAGGCGCGCACCCGGCTGGCCTTCGACGCGCCGGGCGGGTTCTTCATCGGCCCCCGGTCGACCGACGACCCGACGGCCCGCTGGGGTGCCCCGGACCGGCCCACCTCGCTGCTGCTGCGCCGGGTCGCCGAGACCGGCCAGGTGCCGGTGGTGAGCGACGCCGACCGGCGGCGGGCGGTCGAGGACCTGCGGCACTGGCGGGCGGCGGTGCTGGTGCAGGCCGACTCGGCGCCGGGCGACCCGGTCCGGGTCACCCTGGACGCGCTGGTCGGGCCGGGCCGTGACGTGCCCGGCGCGCACCTGTGGGACGTCCGTCCCCTCGTCGGCTGACCCGCGCGGCGTGGACCGGCGGCCGGCTCACACCCGGTCGCGCACGTCCCAGAGCCAGACGTCGTCGACGCGGCGGGGCGGGCCGAGCAGGGCGGTCATCAGCTCGCGGAGCACCGCCTCGCGGGGATTCGCGCCGAGCACCACCACGGAGGCCTTCCAGAAGCGCAGGTCCTCGATCGCCTGGCGGCGGTTCTCGTCGGTGACCGGCGCGACCCGGTCGGCGTCCATCGTGGCGTAGATCAGGGTGCTGGTCGGCCGGTTCGGCGCGCCGAAGACGCCCTCGCCGGTCTCGTTCGGGCCGATGAAGTAGCCGCCGGGGATCGGGAACTCCTGCCCGGTCAGCGCGCTCCAGCGCAGCGTGGGCAGGCCGTGCACGTTGCTCGGGATGGGCACCGGCACCAGGGTCCGGCCGGCCGGGACGTAACCGCGCCAACCGCCGGCGGTGATGAAGTGCGGCGGCGGGTCGATCCGCTCGGCGGGCAGCGGCCGGGGGATCAGCGGCAGCAGGGCGAGGACGATCGCGGCGTACCCGACGGGGCGCAGCCAGCGGCGACGCGACAGTGGGGCGGTCCCGTCGGCCGGGGCGGGGCGCGGCGCGGGCACCGGGGGGCGACCGCCGCCGGCCAGGGCGTCCCAGGCCAGCGCCAGCAGCACGCCGACCGCGCCGGCCACCACCAGGGTGAGCCGGGTCGGCATCATCATCTCGACCAGCGGCAGGTCGTCCGGCACGTACGCCCACGGGCCGTCGATCGCGGTCTCCACGCCGTCGAAGCGCACCTTCGGGCCGATGGCGGCGACGCTGAAGACCACCACCAGCACCGCGACGATCCGGGCGGGCAGCGAACGGCGGACCAGCAGCACCAGGGCGACCAGCGCGACCAGCACCAGCGGCCAGCCGAACCAGGTGTTCTGCTCGGTCAGCCCGATGGTCTTCTCCACCGCCTCGTCGCCGGCCACGGTGTCCCGGGCGAAGGTGACGAAGGCGGCCAGGTCCTCGCCCCAGCTGTGGAACACCCCGCCCTGCAGGCCCCGGTAGGACTGCGGACCGTTGAACTGGAACCAGATCGGGTAGGCGGTCAGCAGCAGGGTCAGCGCCCCGCCCACGCCCCCGGCGGCGAGGAAGGTGCCCGCCCGCGCCCACGCCGCCCGCGGTCGCTGCACCACGTACGCGACCACCACGACCAGGCAGGCCAGCGCGGTGAGCAGCAGCATCTCCTCGTTGATGAAGACCTGGTACGCCACCAGCAGCCCGAGCGCCACCCCGTTGCGCCGCCACCGGCCCGGCTCGCCCAGCCGCAGCACCCGGGACACGATCAGCGGCAGCAGGAAGTTGCTGGCGAAGTTGGGCTGCCCGTTGGCGTGGTGCACGACGCCGGGGGCGAAACCGAGGAAGGCGCCGCCGACGAAGGCCGCCCCGCGCGAGCGCACCAGGTGCCGCGACAGCGTCCAGTAGCCGGTGGCCGCCGTCGCCGACAGGGCGGCGCCCAGATAGAGGGCGTAGACGACCTGCGGGCCCAGCAGCATGGTCAGCGGCGCGAGCGGCAGGGTCACCCCGAGCAGCGAGGTGTTCGCCATCATGTTCACCCCGTCCGGCGCGTTCTGCCGGGCGGTGAAGAGCGGGTTCTCCAGGTGGCGCACCGAGTAGGCGCCGTGCGCGAAGAGCCACTCGAACCAGCTGTGGTCGGTCGGCAGGTGGGACGAGACCCGGTGTTGGACGTCCACCCAGTAGTTGAGGCAGACGAGAACGCCGAGCACCGCATAGGCTCCGATGGCCAGCACGTCGGCGCGGGCCGGTCGGCGTCGGCCCCGCTGGGGAGGGGCCGGTACGACGGGTTCCGCCGCGACGGGCGCGGAGTTCAGCGAGGGGTCAACCACCGGCACAGCCACGACGGGCCATCGTACAGGCGGCCCGGGGCGGCTCCGGCCGCAGCGGTACGCCTCGCCGACGCCGTCCGGCGGGCCGGCGGGGAGGGGTGGCCGTGACCGTCATCGATCTGGGTGAACTCCGGGACGACCCCGTGCCGGAACCGTCGCGCCGGCGGCACCGGTCCACCGGGCGGCCGCACCGGCTGCTGGCCGTGCTGGCGGTCGCCCTCGTCACGCTCGCCGGGGGTGCTCCCGCCGTCGGCCGGTCGGCCGTCTCGGTCCCGGCCCGCCCCGGCACGGACGTCTTCCTCGTCGGCGACCGCCTCTACCTGGTGGAGCCGCCGGACCTGGACCGCGGCGAGGGGCAGCGGCTGACCGCGTACCGGATCCCGGCCGACGGTCCGCCCGTGCTGCTGTGGCACAGCCGGCTGCCCGACGGCGGCGGGGACGTGGTCGCGCTGCTGGACCGGGACGGGACGGTGCTGCTCACCGGCCCGACGGGCGGCGGTGGGGCGTACCGGACGGTCACCGTGGACGCCCGCACCGGGCGGCCGGGCTGGCAGCAGCCCGGCGTCGCGTTCGCGGCGGTGGACGGCGTGCTGATCCAGACCGGCGACGCGGAGGGCACCGGCACGGTCCGCCGCGTCGAGCTGCCGTCGGGGCGGGCACTGTGGTCGGTGCCGACCCCACCGGACGGCATCGACCTGGGTCACGGGCCGGACGGCGTCGACCGGATGGTGCTGTCGGCACCCTCCGGCGAGGTGGAGGTGCGGGACGTCCGCTCCGGTGCCCGGCTGGTCGCCCGCGACCTGCGCCCCGGCGAGCTGCCCAGCTGGCAGCGCACCCAGCTCGTCGACGACCTGCTGGTGACGATCCGGGACAACGGCGCCACGGTGACCGGCTACGACCTCGATCGGCTGGACCGGCGCTGGAGCACCCGGCTCGCCCTGGTCGGCTACCTGAGCCCCTGCGGTCCGCTGCTCTGCGCCTACCGGCAGGTCGGTGGGGTGTGGGCGCTCGACCCGGCGACCGGCGCGACCCGGTGGAGCGATCCGCACTGGCAGGCGGTGCTGCGGGTGGGGGCCGGCCGGTTGCTGGTGACGGCGGCCGACTCCGACGGCGCCACCCGGTACACCGTGGTCGAGGCGACCACCGGCCGGCCGCTGGCCGAGCTGGGCGACTGGGAGCTGGCGGACTGGACGGACCCGGACGCTCCGCTGATCGGCCTGCGCCGGGCGGACGACCGGCTGCTGGTGGCGGAGCTGGACCTGGTGGAGGCGCGGGCCCGGGTGGTCGACGCGCTCTCCGGCGTGCTCGGCGACTGCCACGTCGGCGGGCACGTCCTGGTCTGCCGTCGGGTCGACGGCGGCTTCGGGCTGTGGCGGCTGCGGTGACCGTCATCGAGCTGGGCGAGCTGCGGCACGGCGACGAGGCCGAGCCGCCGCCCCGGTCGGGGGGCCGGTCGGCCCGCTGGCCCCGGGTGGCCGCGTTGTTCGCCGTGGCGCTGCTCACCCTGGCCGGCGCCGCCCCCGCCCCGGCGCGGGTCCGGCCGGTGTCGGTGCCCGCCCCGCAGGGCGCGATCTTCCTGCTGCTGGGCGACCGGCTGGTGGTCGCCGACGGTCCGGGCAACGTCGGCAACGGTGGCCGGCTGGTGACCGGGCACCGGCTGCCCGGCGGCGAGCCGCTGTGGCGGTTCAGCCTGCCGGCCGGCGACCACGTGCTCGGCCTCACGGCGGTGGCCGGCGGCCTGCTGGTGACGAGCAGCCCGGCCGGGGCGGGCGACCCGGCCTCCACCCTGCTGGACGTGAACTCCGGCGCGGTGCGCTGGCGGCGGGCCGGCTATCCGGTCCGCGCCCGCTCCGGCGCCGTGCTCCTGGAGACGCCCCGGGCGGACGGGACGGGGACGGTCCGGGCGGTCGACCCGGCCACCGGGGCGACCCGCTGGTCCCTGCCGATGCCCGCCAACGGGGTGGCGTACCGGGTCGACGACCGGGGCGTCACGCAGCTCGTGCTGGTCACCGCGGCGGGGCGGGTGGCGGTGCACGACGTCGGGACCGGCGCGCTGCTGCGCTCCGGTCGGGTGCCGCCCGCGCCGGACGGGGTGGCGTACCGGTTCGCCCAGGTGGTCGGCGACCTGCTGCTGGTCGACGGCGCGTCCGGCGGGGTCACCGCGTACGGACTGGACCGGTTGGACCGGCGCTGGAGCGTCCCGGTGCGGTCCGAGGCGCAGGGGTTCGAGGACTGTGCCGGCGTGGTGTGCCAGCGCGACCAGGCCACCGGTCTGCGCGCGCTCGACCCGGTCACCGGCCGTCCGCTCTGGACGGACGACCGCCTGGTCGGGACCGTCCCGGCGGGCGGTCGGCTGCTCACCGCCGAGCTGGCCGCCGGGGCGGAGCTGGACCTGACCGTGCGGGACCCGACGACCGGGCGGGTCGTGGGGCGGCTCGGCCGGTGGCGGGTGCCCCGGGTGCAGTGGTCGGGCGGCCCGCTGCTCGGGCTGCGCCGGCTCCCCGGTGACCGGGTGCTCGTCGCCGAGCTGGACGTGCCGGCCGGGCGGACCCGGATCCGGACCGTGCTGCCCGGCTCGTGGGACGACTGCGCCGCCGGCCGGACCGTCCTGGTCTGCCTGCGCGCGTCCGGTGGGCTCGTCGTCTGGCGGGGCTGACTCACCAGTTGGGCTGGGCGGGGGCCGGCGGCAGCGGCACCGACGTCGGCCTGATCACGTACGTGATCCCGCCGCTGCCGCCCTGCCAGGCCGCCTCGAACCGGTCCCGGTCCACGCTCCGGCGGACCCCCTCGTCGTCCGGCGCGTACGGGTCGTTGAGCACCGGGTCACCGGTCGCCGTGAAACCCACCAGCACCAGCAGGTGGCCCCGGGTGTCGTAGTCGAGCCCCGGCACCTCGCCGCGCCGGAACGCCGCCGAGACGACCAGCGGCACCCCCGCGGCGACGAACTGCTCCGCCTCGGCGAGCCCGCGCAGCCGGGTGACGAAGGCGTCCACCCCGTGCAGCCCGGCCCAGGCGGTGTTGAACGGCCAGTTCCCGGCGCCCGCGTAGGCGTGGTCGTAGCAGCCCCGGGCGGTGTGCACCACCACCGGCCGGGGGCCGGGCGGCCGCACCCAGGCGTACCGGTCCGGGGTGGGGCCGGCGCCCCAGAAGTCCAGCACCATCGCCACGCAGGTGGGGCTGCACCAGGAGTCGCCGCCACCACCCCAGCGGGTCTCCCCGCCGGTGTGCAGCCGCTGCGCGTACCGGGGCACGTCGAGGATCCGCCCCCGGGCCGCGCCGGCCGTCGCGGTGGCGGCCGGCCGGTCGGCCGCCGCGGCGTCCCCGGCGGAGGCCACCACCCCGACGGTACGCAGCACCGGGCCGGCCGCCGCGTCGGTGCGGCGGAACAGGGTGACGCGTACCTGCCAACCGGTGATCGCGGAGCGGTGCGCGCCCATCGTGTCGACCTTCGCCCAGGCCGCGTCGTGGGCCTGGCCCGGTACCGAGGTGCGGTGGATCGCCGAGTCGTCGGCGGCCCAGTGGCCCAGCACGTACCAGCCGGTGGAGGGGGTCTCCCCGTACCAGCCGCGCAGCTCGACCTGGAGCCAGCCGCCGGCCGGGGTGTCGGCGGTCCACGAGGGGACCAGTTCCTCCACCCCGAAGCCGGTCCACACCACCGGCGAGGTCCAGCTCGCCAGGTCGTACCGGGCGGAGCGGCCGGTGTGCGGGTCGAGATGGTCGCGCTGTCCGGCCGGTACGCCGATCGTCGCCCCGTCCGCGGCGGCGACCAGGCCCTCGGCGGTGCCCAGGTCGAGGTCGGCCGGCAGCCCGAAGCGGCGGTACGCGATGTGCCGCCCAGCCGTTCCGGTCATCGCGGCTCCGTCCGCTCGTCGCCGGCCGCCGCGTCGGTGTGCGCGTGGCGGTATGTGCCGGGAAGCATCGCGTACCCGAAGGTTTTCTGCAACGGTGCGGGCCGCGCCGCCGGTTTGGCGGCCGGCACTAGGTTGTCGGGAGGTCACGAGGCGAGGAGGCCGGCATGCGGGTACTGGTGGTGGAGGACGAGCGCAACCTCGCCGACGCGATCGCGCGGGGACTGCGCAAGCGCGGGATGGCGGTGGACGTCGCCTACGACGGCACCACCGGGCACGAGGCCGCCTTCGTCACCCGGTACGACGTGCTGATCCTCGACCGGGACCTGCCCGGCGTGCACGGCGACCGGATCTGCGCCGACCTGGTCGCCTCCGGCACTCTCACCCGGGTGCTGATGCTCACCGCCAGCGGCACCGTCGCCGACAAGGTGGAGGGGTTGCAGCTCGGCGCCGACGACTACCTGCCCAAGCCCTTCGCCTTCGACGAACTCGTCGCCCGGGTGCTGGCGCTGGGCCGGCGGGCCACCCCGGCCGCCCCGCCGGTGCTGGAGATCGCCGACCTGGTGCTCGACCCGGCCCGCCGGGTGGTCACCCGGGGCGGCGCGCCGGTGGAGCTGACCAACAAGGAGTTCGGCGTCCTGGCCGAGCTGCTCAAGGCGCGCGGCGCGGTGGTCTCCAGCGAGGAGCTGCTGGAACGGGTCTGGGACGCGAACACCGACCCGTTCACCACCATCGTCCGGGTCACCGTGATGACGCTGCGCAAGAAGCTCGGCGACCCGCCGCTGATCGAGACGGTGGTCGGCGCCGGCTACCGCACGGTGCCGGCGTGATCCGCCGGCTGCGCCCCACCCTGCGGTTGCGGCTCACCCTGCTCAACGGGGTGCTGCTGGTGGGCGCCGGGGCGATCCTGGTGCTGCTGGCCTGGCTGCTGGTGCGGGACGCGCTGCGCCCCACCGACGAGCTGCTGCCCGGCACCACCGTGCTCCTCGCCGACGGCCGGACCCTGGACGCCGGCCAGTGGCAGCGCGAACTCGTCGACGCCGCGTCCCGGGAGCTGCTGGTCAAGGGGCTGGCCGCGCTGGTGGCGATCAGCGTGGTCGGGGTGGCCGGGGCGTGGCTGGTGGCCGGCCGGGCGCTGCGCCCGCTGCACCAGGTCACCGCCACCGCCCAGCGGCTCGGCGAGGCCACCCTCGACCAGCGGATCGGCTGGTCCGGGGCGGACGACGAGGTGGCCGAACTGGCCAAGACGTTCGACGCGATGCTGGACCGGATCGCCGCCGCCTTCGAGGCGCAGAAACGCTTCGTCGCGAACGCCTCGCACGAGCTGCGTACCCCCCTCGCGGTGATGCGGACCGAGATCGACGTGACGCTCAGCGACGACGAGGCGGACACCGCCGAGTACCGCCGGATGGCCACCGTGGTCCGGGACGCCTCCGAGCGCGCCAACGGCCTGGTCGACGCCCTGCTGGTGCTGGCCCGCAGCGAGGCGCAGGCCGGCCGCGCGCTCGGCCGCCGCGCCGAGTGCGACCTCGCGGTCGGCACCGCCAACGCGCTCTCCGCCGTCGCCCGGGAGGTGGAGCGGATCGGGCTGCGGGTGCAGACCTCACTGCGGCCGGCGCCGGTGATCGGTGACCCCGGGCTGCTCGACCGGCTGGCCGGCAACCTGATCGAGAACGCGGTCCGCTACAACCACCTGCACGGCCGGATCTGGGTGCGGACCGGCTCGGACGGGCGACGTTCCTGGCTGGTGGTGGGGAACACCGGCTTCGAGGTCAACCAGGCCGACGTGCCGGGGCTGTTCGAACCGTTCCGCCGCGGCGGCCAGGAGCGGACCGGGGCGCGCGGCTCGGGCCTCGGCCTGTCCATCGTGCGCGCGGTCTGCGACGCGCACGGCGGCACGGTCGGCGTGGTGGCCCAGCCGGGCGGCGGCCTGGAGGTCACCGTCACCCTGCCGTCGGCCGACGCCCCCTGCCCGAACTGACCGGGCCTCCGTTCGGCGTCCGCCGGCCCGGCGGACGGCCTGTCGGCGGCACCTTTCGGTGCGCCGGCTCCGGCTGTCCCGGCCGGTCCGCTCGGGTTGTCGGCCGGGCCGGTCCGAGGATCGGATACAAGACCCGACCGACCCTGGACGGGTGCATTCCCGTGCCGCAGGGTAGGGATTGCGCCTCGCCTCACCCGGCGCGCCCCCGGCGGCCCGGCGGTGCCTCACACCCCTCATCGCGCCGGGAGTCCGCCGGTCCTGTCCGCGCATGCCCAACCGGAGCTGCCAGTGACTCATCCCTCGGCCCTGACCCGCCGGGTCCTCGCGGGCCTCACCGCGGTCGCGCTCACCGCCGCCGGCCTCACCGCCGCCGGCCCGGCGACCGCCGCCGCACCCGGCCACGACACGCTGGTCAACAAGGTCCCCTCCACCGCCTCGCCGGACATCCAGGACGGGACCGTCGACGCCATCTACGACGCCGGTACGAAGATCATCGCGGTGGGTGACTTCACCCGCGTCCAGAACCGCAACAGCGACGTGGACATCACCCGCAACTACGTCCTCGCCTTCGACAAGGCCACCGGCACGGTGGACAGCGCCTTCGCGCCGACCGTCGACAACGAGGTCTACGCGGTGACCGCCGGGCCCACCGCCGGCACCGTCTTCATCGCCGGCAAGTTCAACACCGTCAACGGCGTCACCCGCCGCAAGGTGGCCCTGCTCAACGTGGCCACCGGCGCGGTGGTCACCAGCTTCGCCGGCCCCGCCTTCAACGGGCTGGTCAACGACATCGCCCTGGTCGGTGGTCGGCTGCTCGTCGGCGGCATCTTCACCACCGCCGGCAACACCAACCCGCGCGGCGGCCTCGCCTCGCTCAACGCGGGCACCGGCGCGGTGGACGGCTACCTCACCACCACGCTCACCGAGCACCACAACTACGACGGGGTCAGCGGCGCCAACTCCGGCGTCGGGGCGAGCAAGCTCGCCGTCTCCCCGGACGGCACCCAGCTCGTGGTGGTCGGCAACTTCAAGAAGGCCGACGGGGTGCTGCACGACCAGATCGTTAAGCTCGACCTGGGCGCCACCGCGGCCACCGTCGCCGACTGGAACACCAGCCGGTACACCCCGCGCTGCGCCTGGTGGGCGTTCGACACGTACGTGCGGGACGTGGCGTACGCGCCGGACGGCAGCTACTTCGTGGTGGTGACCACCGGGGCGCCGAACGGCGGCACCCTCTGCGACGCCGCCGCCCGCTGGGAGGCGAACGCCACCGGCACCGACCTGCAGCCCACCTGGGTCGACTACTCCGGCGGCGACACCTTCCTCGCCGTCGGGATCAGCGAACAGGCCGTCTACGTCGGCGGGCACTTCCGCTGGCTCAACAACAGCTACGGCGGCGACAGCGCCCAGGCCGGGGCGGTCGGCCGGCCCAGCATCGCCGCGCTGGACCCGCGTACCGGGCTGCCGCTGTCCTGGAACCCCGGCCGGCACCCGCGCGGCGTCGGCGTCTCCGAACTGCTGGTCACCCCGACCGGGCTCTGGGTCGGCTCGGACACCTCGTGGATCGGCAACTTCCAGTACCGCCGGGAGCGGATCGCGTTCTTCCCGCTGACCGGCGGCGCGGCCCCGCACCCGACCACCACGGCGACGCTGCCCGGCAACGTCTACCGGGCCGGGGTGCCCGCCCCGACCAACGTGCTCTACCGGGTCAACGCCGGCGGACCGGCGATCGCCGCCACCGACACCGGGCCGGACTGGGCGCAGGACACCGACGGCAACCCCAGCCCGTACCACAACGTCGGCAGCAGCAGCGCCGGCTTCGCGCCGGTCGGCTCGGTCGACGCCACCGTGCCCGCCGGCACGCCGTCGGCCCTCTACAGCGACGAGCGCTGGGACTCCGGCTCCGCGCCGGAGATGAGCTGGCAGTTCCCGGTGCCCGCCGGCACCGAGGTCCAGGTGCGGCTCTACCTGGCCAACCGCTACGACGGCACCGGCACCCCCGGCGCCCGGGTCTTCGACGTCTCCCTGGACGGCACCGTCGTCCTCGACGACCTCGACCTCTCCGGCACGGTCGGGCACAACGTCGGCACCATGCGGTCGTTCACCGTCGTCAGCGACGGCTCCGTCGACGTCGACTTCGGGCACGTGGTGGAGAACCCGCTGATCGACGGCATCGAGATCGTCAAGACCGGTCCGCCGCCGGCGGGCACCGGCGACGAGGTCCAGGTCCGGGCGTACGACGGGGCGGCCACGATCGGCGCGGCCAGCCCGGTGGCGAACCCCGACGGCACCGCCTGGTCGACCGCCCGGGGCGGCTTCTGGGTGGGCGGCACGTTCTTCTACGGCATGAACGGGTCGCTCTGGCGGCGCACCTTCGACGGCACCACGTTCGGTACGCCCAGCCAGGTCGACCCGTACCACGACGCCTACTGGGACACCGTGGAGACCGACTCGGGTCCGGCCGGCCAGACGTACACCGGGGTGCCCTCGAACTTCGCCGCCGAGATCCCGAACGTCACCGCGATGTTCTTCTCGGCGGGCCGGCTCTACTACACGCTCTCCGGGCAGGGCGGCCTCTTCTGGCGCTGGTTCACCCCGGACAGCGGCGCGGTCGGCGCGGAGAAGTTCACCGTCGCCGGGGTGAGCAGCCTCGCCGACGCCGGTGGGCTCTTCCTCGCCGGCGGCACCCTCTACAAGGTCAACCGCAGCACCGGGGAACTCTCCGCGACCGACTGGGCGGGCGGCGCGCCGACCGGCGCGTTCACCGCGCGCAGCGGCCCGACCCTGGACGGCGCCGACTGGCGGGCCAAGGCGGTCTTCGTCGGCCCGTAAGCCGTGCGCACGGCATCCGGCCCGGTCCCGTGGGACCGGGCCGGTTCCGTCCCGGCGGCCGTACGCTGCTGCCGTGCTCGCCGCGTTCGTGCCCATCTGGACGTTGACCGCACTCGGCTGGCTGGCCGGTCGACGTCGGCTGCTCGGCGACGACGCCGAGGCGGTGCTCGGCGGCTTCGTCTTCCACCTGGCGATGCCGGCGGCGCTCTTCACCGCGCTGTCCCGTACCCCGCTGGTGTTCCACGCCCGGGCGCTGGCGGCCTTCGCGATCGGTACCACCGTGACCATGGCGGTGGCCTTCGCGCTCGCCGTCCGGGCCCGGCGGACCACCGGGGAGGCGACCATCGGCGCGATGGCCGCCGGCTATGTCAACTCCGCCAACCTGGGCATCCCGGTGGCGCTCCAGGTGGTCGGTGACGCCGCCTTCCTCACCGAGGTGCTGCTCTTCCAGGTGCTGGTGGTAACCCCGGTGCTGCTGGTGCTGCTGGACCGGGGCGCCGGGCGGCGGCTGCGTCCCGTACGCCTGTTCACCCTGCCGCTGCGCAACCCGGTGATCGCCGGCCCGGCCCTCGGCGCCCTCTGCTCCGGCCTCGGCTGGCACCCGCCCGCGGTGGTGGCCGGCCCGCTCGCCCTGCTCGGCGCGGCGGCGGTGCCGAGCGCCCTGGTGACGCTCGGCCTGTCGCTGACCGGCGGCGGGCCGCCACCGGTCGGCGCGGGTGGCGAGGTGGCCGTGCTCACCGGCCTGAAACTGGTCGGCCAACCGCTGGTGGCCTGGCTGGCCGGCCTGGCCGCGGGCGTCGCGTCGACCCCGCTGCTGGCCCTGGTGGTCTGCGCCGCGCTGCCCACCGCCCAGAACACCTACCTCTTCGCCCGCGAGTACGCCAGCGGCGCCGCGGTGGCCCGCTGGACGGTGATCGTGAGCACCGCCCTCGCCATGCTCACCCTGGCCCTGATCGGCTGGCTGCTGAGCTGACCGGCCTTGTCCGTGGTGGAACCCGGTGGCATGATCGTGCGGGTCAGCCCGACGTGCGGAGAGGGGGTGCGGTCGATGTCCACCGTGAACAGTCCCGCGCCCCGCCCCGGTCACCGCTGACAGCAGGCACGTCCGCGGGGCGCACTCCCCTCAGGAGGAAATCCCGTGAGTGCACTGATCCACTGCGTCACCGTCGAGTCCGCCGACCCGTACGTCCTGGCCGGCTGGTGGGCGACGGTGCTCGACCGCCGGCTGCACGACGACGACCACCCGGGTGACCCGGAGGCCGTCCTGGTCGCCCCGGACGGCCACGGCCCCGACCTGCTCTTCGTCACCGTCGGCGAGCGGCACGGCAAGGGCGCCTTCCACCTCGACCTGCACCCGGCCGACGGCACCCGCGACGCGGAGGTCGACCGGCTGCTCGGGCTCGGGGCCACCCTGGTCGCCGACCGCCGCCGGCCGGACGGCACCGGCTGGGCGGTGCTCGCCGACCCGGAGGGCAACGAGTTCTGCGTCTGTCGGGGTGCGGCGGAGCGCACCGCCTGACGAGCGGGCCCCCGCCACCGGTGGTGGCGGGGGCCCGGTCAGCGGGCTCGGGCGGCTCAGCCCTTCTGCTCGATCTGGCCGCGCATGGTGGCCAGCTCGGCCTGCGCCTGCACGCCGGTCTTGAAGTAGATCAGGATCATGCCGATGCTGCCCCGGTCGCTCCACACGCAGACGCCCATCGGCACCTGCGCGGCCGTGGCGTCGCCGCACTTGGCCTCCCCGCCGAGCGGGCCGGCGTCGACGGTCTTCATCTCACCGACCTCGACGTCGGTGCTCTTCATGCCCGAGACGGTGTCGTCGAGGGTCTTGCCCGGGTTCGCGTTCAGGCCGGAGGCCGCCGCGATCATCACCAGGTCCTTCTTGGCGGGTTCGCCGTAGAAGGCGCCGACCGTGCTGGTCGCGTCCGGCAGGGACTTCTTCAGCTCGGTTTCGAGCTGCTGGGCGCCCTGCTGGAGGGTCGGGTCGGTGGCCTTCGCCCGACCCGCCAGGGTGGCCGGGGCGACGACCCGGGTCTTGGTGGCGTCGACCACCTCACCGACCTTCCCCTTGGCGGCGAAGAAGAGAACCGCGGCGCCACCCAGGCAGAGCACCAGCACGACGGCGAGGGTGATCAGCAGGATCCGGGTCACGTTGGACTTCTTCTGCGGCGGCGGACCGGCCGGGGTGACCGGACCGCCGTACGGCTGGCCCGACGTCGGGTAGCCGCCGTACTGCGGCTGCTGCGGCGCCGGGTAGCCGTCCGGCTGCTGCGGCGCCGGGTAGCCCTCCGGCTGCTGCGGCACCGGATAGCCCTCCGGCTGCTGCGGCACCGGGTAGCCCGACTGCTGCGGCGGCGGGTAACCACCGGGCTGCTGCGGCGGCGGGTAGGAACCGGGGTAGGGGTTGGACGGCGGCTGCGACATGGGTCAGCTCCAGATGAGGATCGGGACGGGTGATCGTAGCCAGCCCCGTCGACCCGCCGGTGTCCACCCGACCCGGACGTGACGAAACTGCCGCCGGCCTCTGACGGCGCGGACCGACCCCGGAGTGACGATCGCGGTGGCCGTCCGTCCCGAGGGGACGGTCGACCACCGCGATCGCGGGGGAGCGGGGAACGACTACCGCAGGCTGGCCACCCCGCGCGGCAGGAACCGCTTGCCGGCGACCCGCTCGGAGGTGCCGGTCCGGTCCAGGTACGGCGTGACGCCGCCCAGGTGGAACGGCCAGCCGGCGCCGAGGATCATGCACAGGTCGATGTCCTGCGCCTCGGCGACGACGCCCTCGTCGAGCATCAGCCGGATCTCCTGCGCCAGCGCGTCGAGCGCGTTCTGGCGTACCTGCTCGCCGGTGAGCGGCTGGTCGCCGACCACGAGCAGCTTGGCGACCTCGTCGTTGATCTGGTCGTCCACCACGATCGGCTGACCGGAGTCGGCGATTCGCTTGAGGTTCTCGCTGACCGAGAACCGGTCCGGGAACGCCTCGTGCAGCGTGCCGCCCACGTGGTACGCCACGGCCGGGCCGACCAGCTGGAGCAGGGCCAGCGGACGCATCGGCAGGCCCAGCGGGTCCAGCGCGCTGTTCGCCACGTCCAGCGGGGTGCCGGCGTCCACGGCGGCGAAGACGGTGCCGAGGAAGCGGGTGAGCAGCCGGTTCACCACGAACGCCGGGGCGTCCTTGACCAGCACGCTGGACTTGCGCAGCTGCTTGCCCACGGCGAAGGCGGTGGCCAGGGTGGCGTCGTCGGTCCGCTCGCCCCGGACGATCTCCAGCAGCGGCAGCACGGCGACCGGGTTGAAGAAGTGGAATCCGACCACCCGCTCGGGGTGCTCCAGCTCGGCGGCCATCTCGGTGATGGAGAGCGACGAGGTGTTCGTCGCCAGCACGGCCTCCGGCTTGACGATCTTCTCCAGCTCGGCCCAGACCTGCTTCTTGACGTTCAGGTCCTCGAAGACGGCCTCGATGACGAAGTCGGCGTCGGCGAAGGCGGACTTGTCGACCGAGCCCGAGACCAGGCCGTACAGCTTGGCGGCGGTGCCCTTGTCCATCCGGCCCTTGCTGACGGCCTTCTCGATCTGGGTGTGCACGTAGCCGACGCCCTTGTCCACCCGGGCCTGGTCCAGGTCGGTCAGGACGACCGGCACCTGGAGGCGGCGGGCGAAGAGCAGGGCGAGCTGGCTGGCCATCAGGCCGGCGCCGACGATGCCCACCTTGGTGACCGGCCGGGCCAGGCCCTTGTCCGGCGCGCCGGCCGGCCGCTTGGCCCGCCGCTGCACCAGGTCGAAGGCGTACAGGCCGCTGCGCAGCTCCTCGGAGAAGACCAGGTCGGCCAGGGCCTCGTCCTCGGCGGCGGTGCCGGTGGCGAAGTCGGCGTCCTTCGCCGTCTCCAGCAGGTCCAGCGCCTTGTACGCGGCCGGGACCGCGCCGTGCAGCCGCTGGTCGAGGGTCTGCCGGGCGAAGTAGAGCACGCCCGCCCACATGTCCTTGTCGACCTCGGGCCGGGTCACGGTGACCGTGCCCCGCACGACACCGGCGGCCCACTCCAGCGACCGCTCCAGGAAGTCCGCCGGCTCCAGCAGCACGTCCGCGATGCCCATCTCGGCGGCCTGCTTCGGCTTGAGCATCTTGTTCTGCATCAGCGGGTTCTGGATGATCACCTGGGTGGCGGCGGGGATGCCGATCAGGTTCGGCAGCAGCTGGGTGCCGCCCCAGCCGGGGACCAGGCCGAGCGACACCTCGGGCAGCGCGAGCGCCGCCGCGCCACCGGAGAGCGTCCGGTAGTGGCAGTGCAGGGCCAGCTCCAGGCCGCCGCCCATCGCCGCGCCGTTGACGAAGGCGAAGGTCGGGATCTCGCTGTCCTTGAGCCGGGCGAAGACCCGGTGGCCGAGGCGACCGACCTCCAGCGCCTGGTCGCGGTCGGCGAGCGCCGGCAGGCCGACGATGTCCGCGCCCACACAGAAGATGTACGGCTTGCCGGTCACCGCGATGAACGCCGGCTGCGCCGCGAGCGCCGCGGTGATCGCCTCGTCCAGGCTGGTCAGACCGGCCGGGCCGAAGGTGTTCGGCTTGGTGTGGTCGAAACCGTTGTCCAGCGTGATCAGGGCGGCCGGCCTGTCCAGGCCCGGTACGCGTACCTGGCGCAGCAGCGCCTTCGTCACGACCTCGTTCGGTGCCGCGAGCGCGCTCACTTGTTGCCCTCCCAGTGCGGGTTCTCCCAGATCACGGTGCCGCCCATGCCGATGCCGATGCACATGGCGGTGAGGCCGTAGCGGACCTCGGGGTGCTCGGCGAACTGCCGGGCGAGCTGGGTCATCAGCCGGACGCCGGAGGAGGCGAGCGGGTGCCCGATGGCGATCGCGCCACCCCACGGGTTGACCCGGGGGTCGTCGTCGGCGATGCCGAAGTGGTCGAGGAAGGCGAGCACCTGCACGGCGAACGCCTCGTTCAGCTCGAACAGGCCGATGTCGTCGATGGTGAGGCCGCCGATGCGCAGCGCCTTCTCGGTCGACGGGATCGGGCCGACGCCCATCACCTCGGGCTCGACGCCGACGAAGCCGAACGACACCAGCCGCATGGCGACCGGCAGGCCCAGCTCGCGGGCGGTGGCCTCGTCGGCGAGCAGGCTGGCCGTGGCGCCGTCGTTCAGGCCGGCCGCGTTGCCCGCGGTGACCTTGCCGTGCGGGCGGAACGGGGTCTTCAGGGTGGCCAGCTTCTCCAGCGAGGTCTCCCGGGGGGCCTCGTCGGTGGTGGCCAGGCCCCAGCCGTTCTCCTCGTCCCGGATGGCGACCGGCACCAGGTCGTCCTGGAGCTTGCCGTTGGCGTACGCCTTGGCGGTCTTCTGCTGGGAGGCCAGCGCGAAGGCGTCGGTGCGCGCCTTGGTGATCTGCGGGACCCGGTCGTGCAGGTTCTCCGCGGTGGCGCCCATGACCAGCGCCGACGGGTCGACCAGCTTCTCGGCGATGATCCGCGGGTTGGGGTCGACGCCCTCACCCATCGGGTGGCGGCCCATGTGCTCGACGCCGCCGGCGATGGCGATGTCGTACGCCCCCATGGCGATGCCGCTGGCGACGGTGGTGACGGCGGTCATCGCGCCGGCGCACATCCGGTCGATCGAGAAGCCGGGGACCGTCTTGGGCAGGCCGGAGAGCAGGGCGGCGGTGCGGCCGATGGTCAGGCCCTGGTCGCCGATCTGGGTGGTGGCGGCGATGGCGACCTCTTCGACCCGCTCCGGCGGCAGCTGCGGGTTGCGGCGCAGCAGCTCGCGGATGCAGCGGATGACCAGGTCGTCGGCACGGGTGTTGGCGTACATGCCACCCGCCTTGCCGAACGGGGTGCGGACGCCGTCGACGAAAACGACATCCCTAACTTCACGGGGCACTTGAGCCTCCTAGCCGGCACTGGCGTTTCTCCGGATGCTACTCGCCAGTAACCAACCCCGACACCACGCCCCGTGTGTCCAACCCCACACCCCACCCCCGGCCCCTCGCCGTCGATCGAGAGCTTTGCGTCTGCCGGACGGCGTGTCGCCGACGCGAACTTCTTGATCAACCGCGGGTGCCGGGGGTGGGGGAGGAGTGGGTCAGGGGGTGGGGGTGGGGAGGGCCTGGGCCAGGGCGGGGAGGAGGAGGGTGAGTTGCCACTCCCGGGCGCCGAGGGCGCGGAGGGTGTCGGCGACGGTCTCCTCGGTGATCTCCTCCGGGGGCTGCCAGGCCAGTCGGCGGATCGAGTCCGGGGCGATCAGGTTCTCCGGCGGGAGGTTGTGCGCGCCCGCGACCCCGACCACCACCTCGCGGCAGCGGGCCAGCCGGCCGGCGGCCACCGGGTCCCGCTCCGCCCACCGGTGCGGCGGCGGCGGTCCCTCCACCGCCGGGGCCACCGGCAGGGCGTCCTCGGGCAGCTGCCGGGCGTCGTCCAGGGCCGTCAGCCAGGTACGGGCCAGCCGGCGTACCGACCGGCCACCGAAGCCGGGCAGGGTGAGCAGCGTCTTCTCGTCCTTCGGGTCCAGCTCGGCGGCGGCCACGATCGCCGAGTCGGGCAGCACCCGACCGGGAGCGGCGTCCCGCCGGGCGGCGATCTGGTCCCGGGCGTACCAGAGCGACCGGACCCGGGCCTGCGCCCGCGCCCCCCGCACCCGGTGGATGCCCGAGGTGCGACGCCACGGCTCGGCGCGTACCCGGGCCGGACGCGCGCCGGAGCGGACCAGCGCGGCGAACTCCTCCGCCGCCCACGCCGACTTCCCCTGCCGGTCCAGCTCCTCGGCGAGCGCGTCCCGCAGGTCGACCAGCATCTCCACGTCCAGCGCCGCGTACGTCAGCCACGACTCCGGCAGCGGCCGGCTGGACCAGTCCGCCGCCGAGTGGTGCTTCTCCAGCGTGTAGCCGAGCAGCTGTTCGGTCAGCGCGGCCAGACCGACCCGCTCGAATCCGGCCAGCCGGGCGGCCAGTTCGGTGTCGAAGAGCCGGCGCGGTCGCAGCCCCACCTCGGCCAGGCAGGCCAGGTCCTGGCTGGCGGCGTGCAGCACCCACTCGGTGTCGGCGATCGCCGCGTCGAGGGTGGAGAGGTCGGGCAGCGGCAGCGGGTCGACCAGCGCGGTGCCGGAGCCGGCCCGCCGGAGCTGCACCAGGTAGGCGCGCTGGCTGTAGCGGTAGCCCGAGGCGCGTTCGGCGTCCAGGGCCACCGGGCCGGTGCCGGCCGCGAAGCGGGCCACGACCTCGGCCAACTCGCTCGAAGTGGCCACCGGCGTGGGCGTGCCCTCGCGCGGGGCGGTCAGCGGCACGGGCCCGCCCGCGACGGGTTCGGTCCCCGCGTCCGCCGGCTCCGGCGCTGCCGACGGCGGATGCTGGGACGCCTCTCCCGTACGGCTTTCGGCGGGCCGACGGCGCAGGGGTGGTTCGTCGGTCACCTGACAACCCTAGTGCGCGACCGGATCCGGTGTGTGCAGCCGGTCCGGTGCGTGTCGGGGGGATGGCCGTCGGATGTCGGAACGGCCCCGGGTGGCACCCGTGTGACAGGGTCGGACAACGGGGGAGACAAACCCCTTTCGCGCAGGTACGGTCCATCGGGCCGCGACGGGACCGCGAGGACCCGGGCGGTGCCGACGGGGCGGGTACGGGGAGGGCGTGGCAAGCATGACGGCCAGTTACGGGTCGGGCGACGGGTCGGGGCAGCACCGCGGCGAGGACGCCGACGAGGGTCGCGCCGAGCAGGCCCGTCCGGGCCCCCTGCCACCCCGCATCGAGCCGCACCGGCCGGTCGTCCCGGCCCAGCCCGGCACCCCCGCCTTCCCGCCCGCGCCGCCCACCACCGGCTACGGGTCGGCCACCCCGCCTTCCACCGGCTACGGGTCGGCCGCGCCGCCCGCCACCGGCTACGGATCGGCCACGCCGCCTTCCACGGCCTACGGTGCGGTTCCGCCGCAGCCCGTCGGCTCCGGCCCGGCCACCACCGTCGCCGGCCACGGGTCGGTCCCGGCCGGGTTCGCCGCCGCGCCGGCCCCCGGCTTCCCGCCGTCGGCCCCGGGTCAGCCCGGCCAGCCGGCACCGCCCGGGCAGCCTCGCCCCGCCCCGCCGGGAGAGCCGTGGGGCGGCTACCCGGCCCCCGGGACCGAGGCACCGAGCGCCGACCCGTACGCCGCGGGCGGTGCCCGGACCACCTGGTCCCCGCCGCCCGCCCCGCAGACCCCGGCCGCCGCCCCGGCGTACCCCGGGAACCCGATGGGGCAGCCGGTCTCCGGGCCGACGTACCCGGTGGGGCAGCCGGGCTGGCCCGGCGCGGTGCCCGCCGCTGCGGCCGCGCCCGCCCGACGCGGCTGGGTGCCGGTCACGGCGCTCGCCCTCGCCGCCGTGCTGGCCCTCGTGGCCGGCGGGCAGGCCTGGCAGCTGCACCGGCTGGGCGACCGGCTCACCGCCACCGACCGCCGGCTCGCCGACGCGCAGGGCGCCGACCACACCCGTTTCGACGGCGTGGAGAAGCGGACCGCCGCGCTGGAGAAGCAGGCCGGCGCGGCCTTCAACCCGGAGGCCGTGGCCAGCGCGGTGCTGCCCAGCGTGTTCCGGGTGCGGGCGGGCCAGTTCACCGGCACCGCCTTCGCCATCGGCAAGCCGGTCGCGGGCGGCGGGGCCACCATGCTGACCAACTTCCACGTGGTGGAGTCGGTCTGGGACGCCGGCGGCCGGCAGGTCTTCCTGGAGCGCACCGACCAGCGCTTCCCGGCCACCATCGTCAAGGTCGACAAGGCGAAGGACATCGCCCAGCTCCGCACCACCAGCACCTTCACCCCCCTGGTCGCCGCCGTCGCGCCGGTGAAGTCCGGGCAGCAGATCGTGGTGGTCGGCGCCCCCCTCGGCCTCCAGGACAGCGTCACCACGGGCGTGGTGAGCGCCTTCCGCAAGGACGAGGGCGGCTCCGGGCCGGTCATCCAGTTCGACGCCCCGATCAACCCCGGCAACTCCGGTGGGCCGGTGATCAACGGCTCGAAGGAGGTCGTCGGGATCGCCACCGCCAAGGCCCGGGACGCCGAGGGCATCGGCCTGGCCATCCCGATCAAGACCGCCTGCGACACGTTCCGGGTGTGCTGACCGGCGTCGTCGTACCGCCCCGCACCGCCCGGGCCGACCTGGTCGGCCGTCGATCCCGAGCATCCCGGCCCCGGCCGGAGCACCCCCACGGGGACCAGCAACCTGGAGGAAGAGATGTCCCAGCCACCGACCGGGCCGGAGGGCTTCCCGCCGGCCTATCCGCCGCAGCCCCCGCCCGGTCCCCAGCCGGCCGGCGGCGGCACGTACGGCAACCCGTACGGCGCCGGTCAGCCCGCCCCCCAGCAGTACGGGGCCGCACCGCAGCAGTACGGGCCGCCGCAGAGCGACCAGACCCTGGTCCAGCCCCCGGTCCCCGGCCAGTACGCCCCGGCGTCGGCGCCCCCGGTCTCCGGCCCGGCGTACCCGATGTCGGCGCCGCCGATGTCCGCCCCGCCGGTCTCCGGCCCCGGCTTCGGACCGCCGATGTCCGCCCCGCCCGGCGCGGTGCCGCCCTACGGCGCGCCCGCCGCCGGCCCCGGCAAGGGCCGCACCACGCTGATCCTCGCCGTGGTCGCCGGGCTGCTGTTCGTCCTCGGCGGCGTGATGACCGGGCTGTACATCACCAAGAGCGGTGAGCTGGACCGCACCGAGAAGAAGCTCTCCGCCCAGGTCAGCGAGCGGGACGGCACCATCGCGGCCAACAAGCAGGAGATCGACAAGCTGCGGACCGAGCTGCAGACGGTGCAGGACAAGCTCGCCGACACCGAGCAGGACCTGACCGGCACCAAGAACGACCGGGACGAGCAGGCGCGGCAGAAGAAGGTCATCGCCACCTGCCTGGACAAGCTGACCACCGCGATCAAGGCGGCGGCGGCCGGCAACAAGGCCGCCTTCGACAAGGCCAACAAGGGCCTCGACAAGGTCTGCAACGAGGCCGAGAACTACCTCTGACCCGTACGGGTCCGGGCGACGGGCCGCTCCGGTCAACCGGGGCGGCCCGTCCGCGTCCGGCCGGCACCTGCAGGTCCGGATCAGGCCAGGGCGGTCAGGCCAGGCCGGTCAGGCCAGGGCGGTCAGACGACGCCGGTCAGGCCAGGCCGTGGGAACGGCGGGAGGAGAGGGCGGTCACCCCGGGCGGCGGGAGGCCGGCCGTGGAGGCGAGCAGCGCGCACCAGCCGAGCAGGTGCGGGGCGAGGTCGTCGCCGAGCGGCGTCCACGACGCGCGGATCTCGATGTCGCCGGCGGCGGGCGGACCGGCCAGCTCGCCGAAGCGGGTGGAGAGGGTCTGGGTGACCGTCCCGCCGATCGCCCGGTGGTGGGCGTCCTGCGCGTCCAGTGCGTCGGTCAGCCAGGTCCAGCCGACGCCGGGCAGCAGCGGATCGCTGGCCAGGTCGACCTCCAGTTCGGCGGTCACGTAGGTGACCAGCCGCAGGGTGCCCTGCCACGCCTCGTGCCCGGCCGGGTCGTGCAGCAGGATGAGCCGGCCGGTGGCGACCTCGTCGCCGTCGCGCAGCACCCCGGCGGAGAGGGCGAACGCGAAGGGGGCCAGGCGCTGCGGGGCGCCGACCTCCTCCAGCACGATCTCCGCGCGGGGACTGACCGACCGCAGCCCGGCGACCGCGCGGGCGAAGGTTTCCGGGAGCGCGATCGGGGGGGCCATGCCGGCAGCCTATGCCGCCCCCGGTCCGGTGGCCGTCACGGCGCGCCGAACGAGCGTCACGTTGCGCCCTCCCCGCACCGGTCCGGTGGTGGGCGGCGTGGGACGATGGCGGCGATGAGCACCGAGAACGCGGGCGCTGCCGCCCGAGACGGAGAATCCCGCCGCGGCGGACCGGCCGATTCGCCCTTCGTCCGGGCCTGCCGCCGCGAGCCCACCCCGCACACCCCGGTCTGGTTCATGCGCCAGGCCGGCCGGTCGCTGCCGGAATACCGGGAGATCCGGGCCAACGTCGGGATGCTGGACTCCTGCCGCCGCCCCGAGCTGGTGGCCGAGATCACCCTCCAGCCGGTCCGCCGGCACGGGGTCGACGCGGCGATCCTGTTCAGCGACATCGTGGTGCCGGTCGCCGCCGCCGGGGTGGACCTGGACATCGTCCCCGGCACCGGGCCGGTGGTGGCCCAGCCGGTGCGCACCGCCGAGGACGTCCAGCGGATCCGCCCGATCACCCGCGACGACGTCTCCTATGTGGACGAGGCGGTCCGGCTGCTCGTCACCGAGCTGGGCGACACCCCGCTGATCGGCTTCGCCGGCGCCCCGTTCACCCTGGCCAGCTACCTGGTCGAGGGTGGGCCGTCGCGGACCCACGCGAAGACCAAGGCCCTGATGTACGGCCAGCCGGAGCTGTGGCACGCGCTCTGCGCCCGGCTCGCCGAGGTCACCCTCTCCTTCCTCACCGTGCAGATCGAGGCCGGTGTCTCGGCGGTGCAGCTCTTCGACTCGTGGGCCGGCGCGCTCTCGGAGGCCGACTACCGCCGCTACGTGCTGCCGCACTCGGCGTACGTGCTGGCCGGGCTGGCCCATGCCGGGGTGCCGCGGATCCACTTCGGGGTGGGCACCGGTGAGCTGTTGACCGCGATGGGCGAGGCCGGTGCGGACGTGGTCGGCGTGGACTGGCGTACGCCGCTGGACGTGGCGACCCGCCGGATCGGCCCGGACAAGGCGGTGCAGGGCAACCTCGACCCCACGGTGCTGCTCGCCCCCTGGTCGGTGGTGGAGACCGAGGTCCGGCGGATCGTCGAGCAGGGCCGGGCCGCCCCCGGCCACGTGTTCAACCTCGGCCACGGTGTCCTGCCGGAGACCGACCCCGACGTGCTGACCCGGGTGGTCGCGCTGGTGCACGAGGTGTCCGCGCGCCACGCCGGCTAGGGAGGCGACCATGCGGCAACCGTGGCGGGTGGCGATCGTCGGTGGCGGGATCACCGGGCTGGCCGCCGCCGTCCGGTTGCGCGACCGCGCACCGGCCGGCACCGAGATCACCGTGTACGAGCAGTCCGGCGCGCTCGGCGGCAAGCTGCGCACCGGTGAGATCGCCGGCCAGCCGGTCGAGTTCGGGGCCGAGTCGTTCCTGATGCGGGACTCCGCCACCGGCGCGGACTCCGCCGCGGTGACCCTGGTCCGCCGGCTCGGCCTGGCCGACGCGATCGTGCACCCCACCGTCGGGCAGGCCGCCCTCGCCGTCGACGGGGGGCTGCGCCCGATCCCGGGCGGCACGCTGGTCGGCGTACCGGGGGATCTGGACCGGGTGGCGACGGTGGCGACGCCGGCCGCGGACGCCGACCGCGACGGCGGCCGGCCGCTGCTCGGCGCGGACGAGGACGTGGCCGTCGGCGCGCTGGTCCGGGACCGGTTCGGCGACCAGGTGGTGGACCGGCTGGTCGACCCGATGCTCGGCGGGGTCTACGCCGGCCGGGCCGACGACCTGTCGCTGGTGACCACGATGCCGGCGCTGGCCCGGGCGGCCCGGGTGGAGCACACCCTGGTCGGCGCGGTCCGGGCGGCGCAGGCCGCCGCGCCGCGCGCCCCCGGCGCCCCGGTCTTCGGCACCCTGGCCGGCGGGCTGGGCACCCTGGTCGCGGCGGCGGCGCGGGCCGGCGGCGCGACCGTCCGCACCGACGCGGCGGTGCGCGAGCTGCACCCGACGGCCACCGGCTGGCGGCTCACCGTGGGCCCCACCCGGGACCCCGAGCTGGTCGACGTGGACGCGGTGCTGCTGACCGTGCCGGCCCGCCCGGCCGCCCGGCTGCTCGCCGGCCCGGCCCCCGAGGTGGCGGCGGCCGTCGGCGGCCTCGACTACGCCAGCGTGGCGTTGGTCACCCTGGCCCTGCCCGAGCCGGAGCTGCCGGAACTCTCCGGGTTCCTGGTGCCGGCCACCGAGGGGCTGCTGATCAAGGCGTCCACCTTCTTCACCACCAAGTGGGGGCACCTGCGCCGCCCGGACGGGATCGCGCTGGTCCGGGCCTCCGTCGGCCGGTACGGCGACGAGACGTCGCTCCAGCTCACCGACGACGACCTGGTGGCCACCGTGCACCGGGAGCTGTCGAAGGTGCTCGGCACCCCGCTGCCCACTCCGGTCGCCCGGCACGTGCAACGCTGGGGTGGGGCGTTGCCGCAGTACACCCCCGGTCACCTCGACCGGGTGGCGGCGGCCCGGACGACGCTGCGGGCCGCCCACCCGACGCTGGCCCTGGCCGGCGCGGGCTACGACGGCGTCGGCATCCCGGTCTGCGTCCGCTCCGGCGAGACGGCGGCCGAGGAGATCATCACGGCACTGGGAGGATCGGGATCATGACCGAGCAGACCAACGCGGCCCGGCTCAAGGAGCTGAACGCCACCGTCCGCTACACCATGTGGTCGGTGTACCGGGCGACCAGCCCGCTGCCGTCGCTGCGCGAGAACGTCATCGACGAGGTGGAGTCCCTCTTCGAGGAGCTGGCCGGCAAGGACGTCACGATCCGCGGCACGTACGACGTGGCGGGGCTGCGCGCCGACGCCGATCTGATGATCTGGTGGCACTCGTCCTCCAGCGACGCCCTGCAGGACGCGTACCTGCGGTTCCGGCGGACCACGCTGGGGCGGGCGCTCACCCCGGTCTGGTCGCAGATGGCGCTGCACCGGCCGGCCGAGTTCAACAAGAGCCACATCCCGGCGTTCCTGGCCGGCGAGGAGGCCCGCCCCTACCTCTGCGTCTACCCGTTCGTCCGCTCGTACGAGTGGTATCTGCTGCCGGACGCCGAGCGGCGGGAACTGCTCGCCGAGCACGGCCGGCTGGCCCGTGGCTACCCGGACGTGCGGGCCAACACGGTCGCCTCGTTCGCCCTCGGCGACTACGAGTGGATGCTCGCCTTCGAGGCCGACGAGCTGCACCGGATCGTCGACCTGATGCGCGACCTGCGCGCCTCCGGCGCCCGCCGGCACGTCCGCGAGGAGATCCCGTTCTACACGGGCCGCCGCCGCTCGGTTGCCGACATCGTCACCTGCCTGGTCTGACCCGCCGCGCCGGATCGGTCCGGGCCGGGCCGTCCCGCGCAGGATCGTGCTCGATCGTGGAAGTAGTGGCCTCCCGAAGCCGGGGAGGCCACTACTTCCGTGTTCGAGGGTGATCTCGGACTCCGGGAGCGGTCAGCGCGTGGCGGTGCAGGTGGGGGTCGGGGCGGGGCCGGTGCCGGAGGCGAGGAAGCCACCGGTCAGCCGGCGCGGCGCATCGGGGTGTGCGGGATGCCGTCCTCGACATAGTCGGCGCCGCTGACGGTGAAGCCGTGCCCGGCGTAGAAGCCGACCAGGTGCGTCTGCGCCTCCAGCACGCAGGGCCCGGCCCCGACCAGGGCGAGGGCCTCGGCCATCAGCCGGCCGGCCAGGCCCGCGCCGCGGGCCGCCGCGGCCACCACGACCCGGCCGATCCGCGCCACGCCGTCCGGGTCGGCCAGGATTCGCAGGTACGCCACGACGTCGCCGTCCCGGGTCAGCCAGAGGTGCCGGGTGCCCGGCTCGACGTCCCGCCCGTCGAGTTCCGGGTACGGGCACGCCTGCTCCACGACGAACACGTCGATCCGCAACCGGAGCAGGTCGTGGAAGGTCCGCACGTCCAGCTCGGCGAACCGCGCGACGTGCACCTCGATCAACGGCAGCATCCCGCGATGCTATGCCGCCCGCCGTACGCCTCAGGCGGGGCGGGCGCCGACGGCGTCGCGGATCTCGGCGCCCTGGTCGCCCTCGGTGGCCCGGGCGCAGTGCGCGCAGCAGAAGAAGCGGCCGGAGACCTCCACCCCGTGCCCGACGATCTTGGTCTCGCAGTGCTCGCAGATCGGTGCCATCCGGTGGATGGCGCACTCGAAGCAGTCGAAGGTGTGCACGTCACCGCTGACCGTGCGCACCTCGAAGGCCATCCAGTAGTCGTTGCCGCAGACCTCGCAGGTAGCCATGCTGAAACCCCCCGAAAACGGACCCGTCATCCCAGCGTCGGGGAACGGACACACCGGGGCAACCGAAACCGGCGAACCTGATCCGGCTCGACGGCGAGTCGCCCCCGGCGTGTCGCGCGTTAGGCCAGGTGACCGCCTCGACCCTGGAGGATCCCGTGATCAAGCGCAACCGACTCTTCGGCAACCAGACCCGCGTCACCTTCTGCCTGCCCCGGGACACCCCGCCCGGCCCGGTCAGCGTGGTCGGCTGCTTCAACGACTGGGAGCCCGGCCGGCACGAGCTGGTGTCCCGGCGCGACGGCACCCGGACGGTCACCGTCCGCCTCGGCCCCGGCGAGTACCGCTTCCGCTACCTCGCCAGCGGCGGCGTCTGGCTCGACGACGAATCCGCCGACGCCGTGGACGAGCAGGGCAGCCGGCTGCGGCTCTGACCGCCCGGCGCCACCACCACCGGTGACGCCGGGGTCCGCCCGGTCAGCCCTGCTCCGGCTCCAGCCGGATCGACACCGAGTTCACGCAGTGCCGGGTGTCCTTCGGGGTGAAACCCTCACCCTCGAAGACGTGACCCAGGTGGCTGTCGCACCGGGCGCAGCGGATCTCCGTACGGCGCATGCCGAGGGTGTTGTCCGGGATCTCCTTCACCGCACCCGGGATGGCGTCGTCGAAGCTCGGCCAGCCGCAGTGCGAGTCGAACTTGGCGTCACTGCGGAACAGCTCCAGGCCGCAGGCCCGGCAGTGGTAGACGCCGGGGGTCTTGGTGTCGACGTACTCGCCGGTCCACGGGCGCTCGGTGCCGGCCTCGCGGAGCACCCGGAACTCCTCGGGGCTCAACCGGACCCGCCACTCGTCCTCGGTACGGGGCAGCTCACTCTCGGAAAGACTCACCGGTCAACGGTACGTCGACTGTCGGTGCCGTCGCATAGGGTCGCGCCATGGGTGCCAGGGCCACGGCCGAGGAGTTCGAGATCGCCGGTCACACCGTCCGGCTGAGCAGCCCGGATCGGGTGATCTTCCCCGAGCGCGGGTTCACCAAGGCCGATGTCTTCGGCTACTACCTGGCGGTCGGCGAGGGGATCATGCGGGCCCTGAAGGACCGCCCCACCACCCTGCAACGCTTCCCCGAGGGCATCGGCGGGGAGATGTTCTTCCAGAAGCGGGTGCCCGCCCGGGGCGTACCCCCGTGGGTGGCGACCGCCGAGATCGCGTTCCCCAGCGGCCGGAAGGCGGCCGAGCTCTGCCCGGTCGACCTGGCGCACGTCGCGTGGGCCGCCCAGATGGGCACGGTCGTGTTCCACCCGTGGCCCGTCCGCGCCGCCGACGTCGACCGCCCCGACGAGCTGCGGATCGACCTGGACCCGCAGCCCGGCACCGACTTCGCCGACGCGGCCACCGCCGCCGGTGAGCTGCGCGGGCTGCTGGACGAGCTGGGCGCGACCGGCTGGCCGAAGACCTCCGGCGGCCGGGGCGTGCACGTCTATCTGCGGATCCACCCCCGGTGGACGTTCGTCGAGGTGCGCCGGGCCACCATCGCGCTGGCCCGGGAGCTGGAACGCCGCCGCCCCGAGCTGGTCACCACCGCCTGGTGGAAGGAGGAGCGGGGCCGCCGGGTCTTCGTCGACTACAACCAGATGGCCCGGGACCGGACGATCGCCTGCGCCTGGTCGCTGCGGGCCAACGCGCGGGCCACCGTCTCCACCCCGGTCGACTGGGCCGAGCTGCCCGACGTCGACCCGGACGACTTCCACCTGGGCAGCGTGCCGGCCCGACTGGCCGAGCGGGGCGACCCGCACGCCGGCATCGACGACACCCCGTGGGACATCACCCCGCTGCTGGAGTGGGCCGAGCGGGACGCCGCCGCCGGGCAGGGCGACCTGCCCTATCCGCCGGACCACCCGAAGATGCCCGGCGAGCCCAAGCGGGTGCAGCCCTCCAAGGACCGCGACCGGCCCCGCGACTGACCGCTCAGCGCCGGACCGCCAGCGCCTCCACCGCCGCCTTCGCCGTCCGCAGGTCCGCCCCGGTCGCCCGCCGGTAGGCCGCGATCGCCTTGATCCTGTCGCCCCGGCCCAGGTGCGCCCACACCTCCGGCAGCTCCGGGCCGGGATCCACCACGCCCAGGTGGTCCATCACCAGCCGCAGCCGCCGCTCCACCTCCTCCAACCGGTACTCGACGGGCGGACGACGCCGCCCGTCGGCGAGCTGCGCGATCAGCAGCAGGAGGAGGGCGACGAGGAGGAGCGTGATCACCATGGGCGCCATGGAAACAGGCCGACACCACCCCACCCCAGGGTAACGATCAAGTAACGGGCGCGAACCTTTCCGACCCCCCGCCGGGTCTTCCGGTCGACGGTCCGACGGGGGCCAGGGGAGGCGCCGGATGAAGCTGGTGTGGAGACGGGCTGTCGAGGCGCGCGGGCTGCTGCTCGCCGCCGCGGTCGCGGCACTGGTCGCGGTCGCGCTGGTCACCGGACTGGCCGACTACAACCGGCGGGCGGTCGCCGCCGGACAACGCGCGGTGCTCGGCGCCGCACCCGCCGAGGAACGCAGCCTGCTGGTCAGCGGGTCCGGCGGTGCCGACGCCGCCGCGTACGCAGACCGCGACCGGGCGGTCCGCGCCCAGTTCGCCGCCGGGCTGGGCGGACTACCGACCACCGTCGCCGCCGCGCGCCACGGCACCGGGCGCGAGCTGACCGGCGACCTCGGCGCGGCCCGGGCCGGCGACGATCCGGTCTTCGCCGACCTCGCGACCCTCACCGACCTGCCCGCGCACGCCCAGCTCACCGCCGGGACGTGGCCCACCCCCGGTGCCACGCCGACCCAGGTGACCCTCCCCGAGAAGATCGCCGGCCGGTTGGGCGTACGCGCCGGTGACCGGGTGCCGCTCTTCGACCGGGCCGCCGAGCGGGCCGGGACGGTGGTGGTCGCCGGCACCTGGCGCCCCCACGACCCGGCCGAGGCGTACTGGCGGCTGGCGCCCGGGGTGGGCGACGGCGACGGGAGCGCCTCGTCGTACGGGCCGTTCGCGCTGGACCCGGCCGACTTCACGCGGACCTTCCCCGGCGCGGTCTCCGCCGCCTGGCTGGTCCAGCCCGACCTCGCGGTGGTCGAACCGAGCCGGCTGGTCCGGGTCAAGCAGGCCGTCGCCGCCGTGGCCGCGGCGATCCCCGAGGCCACCGGTCTCGGCTCCTCCGCGCAGAGCGCCACCGCCATGGACCGGCTGATCGACCGGCTCGGCCGCGCCGACCTGGTCGGCCGCTCCGCACTGCTCACCCCGCTGCTGCTGATCGTGGTCCTCGGCGGGTACGCGCTGGTGCTGGTCGCCGCCCTGCTCACCGAGGACCGGCGGGCCCAGACCGCGCTGCTGCGGGCCCGGGGCGCCGCTCGCGGTCAGCTCGCCGGGCTCGCCGTACGCGAGGCCACGCTGGTGGTGGCACCGGCCGTGCTGCTGGCCCCACCGCTGGCCGGGGAGGCGCTGCGCCGGTTCGGCAGTGACCTGCGACTGGCCGACGGCCGGGCGGGGTCGCTCTGGGCGGTCGCCGTCGCCGCGGCCGTCGGCTGCCTGCTCGCCATGGTGCTGCCCGCGCTGCGCCGCGCCGGCAGCTACGTCGCCGACATGGCCGCCCGGTCCCGCCCCACCCGGGGCGCCGCCGTGCAGCGGGGCGCCGTCGACCTGGCCCTCGTCGCGCTCGCCGTGCTCGCCTGGACCCAGCTGCGGCAGTACTCGTCGCCCCTGGCCGGGGCCGGCGGCCGGCTCGGCATCGACCCGCTGCTGGCCGCCGCGCCCACCCTCGGCGTGCTGGCCGGGGCGGTCCTCGCGTTGCGCCTGCTCCCCCCGGTGACCCGCTTCGCGGAGCGCTTCGTCGACCGGCGACCCTGGACGGCCACCACGTTCGGCATGTGGCAGGCGGGTCGCCGCCCGCACGCGGGGCCGGTGCTGCTGCTCGCCCTCGCCGTCGGCGCCAGCACCCTCGCCTGGTCGCTGGTCGCCTCCTGGGAACGGTCGCAACGGGACCAGGCCCGGCACAGCGTCGGCGCCGACCTGCGGTTGGTGGAGCGCAACGGCATCGCGCCGGCGGACCGGGGCGCCCGGCTGGCCGGCGTGCCCGGGGTGGACCAGGTGCTGCCGGCCTGGCGGGACGACATCCGGCTCGGACGGGACGACCAGCAGGCCACCGTCGTCAGCCTCGACGCGGTCGGCGCCGCCGGCCTGCTCCGGCTCGACGACGCCAGCGGCGACGCGTCCACCGCCGCGCTGCTCGACCGGCTGGTCCGGGACCGGGCCGCACCCGCCGGGACCCTCCTGCCGGCCGGGGCGCGGCGGCTCACCGGCACCCTGCGGACGCCCGTCGACGGGCCCGGAGCGCCGGACGTGGCAGTCGCCGCGCTGCTCAGCGCCGACGGCGGTGCCGCCTGGCGGGTGCCGCTGGCGGCCGGACCGGGCGACGGCCGGCCGGTACGCTTCGCCGTGCCGCTGCCCGACACCGGGGGTGCGCCGCTGCGCCTCGCCGGCTTCGACGCCGACGGGGGACCCGCCGCCGGCACCCGCTACCGGCTGCGGATCGACGGGCTCGGGGCGGCCGACGCCACCGGGGCCGCGCTGCCGTTCGCGCTGACCGGGGAGTGGAGGACCGCCGACACCGGGCAGGGGCCGATCGGGCCGGCCGACGTCACCGGCGGCGTGGTGGACGCCTCGTACAAGGTGGACCTCATCGCGGGCGGGCAGTACGCGTACCAGCCGTCCTCCCGCTTCGCCGTGGTGCCCGGCGGGGACGACCACCCCGTGCCGGCCCTGCTCACGCCGGCCGCCCGGGCCGCGCTGAACGTGCACACCGGTGACACCGTCACCCTCGCCCTCTCCGGGGTCTCCCTGCCCGTGCAGGTGGTCGGTGAGATCGAGGCGGTCCCCACCACCGCCGACGCCGGGGGCGGGGTGCTGCTGGACCTGCGGGCCGCCACCGACTGGCTGCTGCGCCGGCAGGGCACGATCCGGCCGGTGCCCGAGTGGTGGCTGCGCACCGACGCCGGCACGCACACCGAGGCGGCCGGGGCGGTGGCCGGACTGCCCGGGGTGACCGTCCTCGACCGGCGTCAGGTCGCCGCCGAGGCCGCCCGCGACCCGTACTGGCTGGGTGCCCGGACCGGCCTGCTCGCCGCCGCCCTCGGCGCGGTGCTGCTCGCCCTGGTCGGGCTGGCGGTGGACGTCTGGGCCACCGCGCGGCACCGGCTCACCGAGTTCGCGGTGCTGCACACCCTCGGCGCCAACGCCCGGCTGCTGGCCCGGGCGCTCCTCGCCGAACAGGCGTTCCTGGCCGGCCTCGGGGTGGGGGTGGGGCTGCTGGTCGGGGCGGGCGTCGCGGCCACCATGGCGCCGCTGGTGATCCTCACCCCGGCCGCCGGCCGGCCGGTGCCCGACGCGGTCTTCCTGCTGCCCTGGGCGCCGGTCGGGTCGACCGCGCTCGGGCTGCTGCTGGCCGCGCTGGCGTTCAGCGCCGTCATCACCACCGGCATCCGGCGACGGGTGGCCGCCGTTCAGCTGCGGATCGGGGGAGAGCGATGAGAGCCGGGGGAGCCGCACGGCGGGTGCGGGCGTACGGGGGGCACTTCCTGCTCCTGGCGGTGCTGACCACGGTCACCGCGCTGCTCGTCACGGCGGTGCCCCGGGTCGCCGACCGGCTCACCGGGCAGGGGCTGCGCGAGCAGGTGGCCGCCGAGCCGGTGGCTCGGCGCGACCTGACGTACACCACCGGCGAGGAGCGGATGCCGGGGTCCGGCGCCGGGCTCGTCGCCAACCGGGCCGCCGAGCTGACCGCCATCGAGGGCCGGATGCCACCCGCCGTCCGCACGACGGTCGGCCAGCGATGGTACGCCGGACAGACCGGCTTCACCCCGCTGCGCGGGCCGGGGCTGACCGCCGACAAGGGGCTGGTCGACCTGAGCCTGCGCGCGGTGAGCGGCCTGCCGGAGGCGGCCACCCTGGTCCAGGGGCGCTGGCCGGCGGCGGGTGGCACCGCCGACGGAGCGATCGAGGTGGCCCTCGCCGACACGGTCGCCGACCCGTTCGGGCTGCACGCCGGCGACCGCTTCACCCTCAACCTGCCCGACCCGGGCGGCGAGATCCGGACGAGGCGGCCGGTCACGCTGGTCGGCGTGTTCCGGCCGACGGACCGCACCGACGGGATCTGGGACGCGCTGCCGTCGATGCTGCGGCCCACCCCACCCCAGGGCGAGGGACAACCGTCCCAGATCGTCGGGTTCACCGCCGACGCCGGTCTCGCCGCGGCGGTCGCCGCCGGTTGGCCGGTCAGCTTCGGCTGGCGCTACCGGATCTCGCCGGAGCGGATCACCGCCGGTCAGCTCGACGCGCTGATCGACGGGCTGGCCGCCCTGGACCGGACCGTCCCGGCCGGGCTCACCCTCAGCCAGGGCGTGGACGTGCCGCTGCGGCGCTTCGCCGGTTCGCTGGCCGCCGCCCGTACGCTGCTCGCCGTCATCGCCGCCGGACTGCTCGCCACGCTGGCCGGCCTGACCGTGCTGGCGGCGGGACTGACCGCGCGTCGGCGCCGCACCGAGTACGCGCTGCTGCGCGCCCGGGGCGGCTCGACGGGCGCCCTGCTGCGACGCGCGTCCGCCGAGTCGGTGCTGGTGCTGCCGGCCGCCGCCGGGGTGGGCTGGCTGCTCGGCGGCCTCCTCCCCGGCACCGGTGCACCGGTCCGGTACGTCCTGCTGGCGGCCCTGCTCGCCACCCTGGCCCCGCCGGTCGCGGCGCTGACCGGGCAGCGGTCGACGGGCGGCCGGGCGGACCTGCTCGCCCGCCGCGCCGGCACCGTCCGGCTCACCGTCGAGGTGACCGTGCTCGCCGTCGCCGTCCTGGCCGCGTTCCTGCTGCGCCGCCGGGGGCTGGTCCTCGGTGACGCGGTGGACCCGCTGCTGGTGTCGGTGCCGGTGCTGCTGGCGGTCGCGGCGGCGCTGCTGGCGCTGCGCGCGTACCCGTGGCCGTTGCGGCTGCTGAGCCGGGCGGCGGCCCGCGCCCGCGGCAGCGTCGCGTTCCTCGGTACCGCCCGGGCGGGGCGGGCCGCCGCCACGGGTCCGCTGGTGGTGGTGGTGCTCGCGATCGCCACCGCCGCGTTCTGCGGGGTGGTCGCGGTCGGCATCGAGGCGGGCCGGGATCGCGCCGCCTCCGCCGCCGTGCCGGCGGACGCGCTGGTCAGCGGCGAGCGGTTCGCCCCGGACACCGCGACCGAGCTGGCCGCGCTGCCCGGGGTGCGGGCGGTCGCGCCACTGCTGGTCGAGTCGTCGCTGCGCCCGTACGCCGACTCGGTGGGCCGGCCCGCCGCCGTGGGCGAGACGCAGGTCCTGCTGGTCGACGGCGGCCGGTTCGCCGAGGTGGCCCGGCGCTCCGGTGTCCCGGTGCGGCTGCCGGCCGGCCCGGGTGCCGGTGGCGACGGTACGACGCCGCTGCCGGCGCTGGTCTCCCCGGCGCTCGCCGCGGAGCTGGCCCGCGCCGGACTGGCCGACCGGGCCGGAGCGCGGCCCGCCTGGTACGACGTGCAGGGCAACCGGCTGCCGGTCCGGGTGGCCGCGACGGTCGGGCAGTTCCCGACGGTCGACCCGGCCACCGACCGCTTCCTGGTGCTGCCCTGGCCGGCGCTGCCCGCCGGCGGTCCGCACCCGCTGGTCCCCACGGGTTTCGTGCTGGCCACCGACGGCCGGGCGGTAGACGTGGCTGCGGTGACCCGGGTGGCGGAGGAGGGCCAGCGCCGCCACCAGCGGGCCGGCGCCTTCGCCGGCCAGGACCGCCCGCTGCCCCCGCAGGTGCGCACCTGGTCCGACGTGCGCGCGGAGCTGGGGGGCAGCGGGGTGAACGGGCTGCTGGTCTTCGGCTTCACCACGGGCGCGGTCGGCGGCGCGCTGCTCGGCCTGCTCGCCCTCGCCTTCGCCGTGCTGGCCGGGGCGCGGGGACGCGGCCAGGTGCTGTCCCGGCTGCGCACCATGGGGCTGTCCCGTCGGCAGTGGCGGGGGCTGCTGCTGGTCGAGCTGACCCCGCTGGTGCTGGTGTCGGTGCTGACCGGCGCGCTGGTCGGCGCGCTGCTGCCGACACTGTTGACCCCGGTGCTCGGGCTGCCCGCCTTCACCGGCGGGACGGCCGTACGGGTGCGTTTCGAACCGGGACTGGTGGCCGGCGTGCTCGGGCTCGCCGTGCTGGCCCTCGGCTTCGCGGTCGCCGTCGAAGCCCTGAACAACCGCCGGATGCGCCTCGGCGAGGTGCTCCGGCTCGGAGAGGAGAGCTGAGATGACAGCCACCGCCGAGGCATCCCCGGACCTCGCCGACCTGCAACGCAGGGCGGCGCAGCGCGCCGCCGAGCGGGCCGGCGGCCGGGACCGGTTGCGCGGGCACATCGTCTGCGACGGCCTGGTCCGCATCTTCAAGACCGAGGGGGTGGAGGTGGTCGCCCTTCAGGGGCTCGACCTGGTCATCGACCGGGGTGAGCTGGTGGCGATCGTCGGCGCGTCCGGATCGGGCAAGTCGACCCTGCTGAACATCCTCTCCGGGTTGGACACCCCCACCGCCGGCATCGCCCGGGTCGCCGAGTACGACCTGCTGTCCCTGTCGAACCGGCGGCGGCTCAGCTACCGCCGGCAGTTGGTCGGCTTCGTCTGGCAGCAGACCGGCCGCAACCTGCTGCCGTACCTGACGGCGCGGGAGAACGTCGAGCTGCCGATGAAGCTGGCCGGTGGCCGGAGCCGGCGGGCGCGCCGGGAACGGGCCCGCGAGCTGCTCGACCTGGTCGGCGTCGGCTACTGCGCGGACCGGCGGCCGGGCCAGTTGAGCGGCGGCGAGCAGCAGCGCTGCGCGGTGGCCGTGGCGGTGGCGAACGACCCGGAGGTGCTCTTCGCCGACGAGCCCACCGGCGAGCTGGACGAGGCGACCGGCGCGGAGGTCTTCGCCGCGCTGCGGACCATCAACGCCGAGCTGGGGGTCACCATCGTGGTGGTCACCCACGACTACGCCGTGGCCGGCCAGGTCCGCCGGACCGTCGCGATCCGTGACGGCCGGACCTCCTCCGAGGTACGCCGCACCGCCCGCGTCGCCGCGGACGGCAGCACCGAGCTGGTGAGCGAGGAGTACGCGGTGCTGGACCGCACCGGCCGGATGCAGCTGCCGGCGTCCTTCGTGGAGGCGCTGTCCCTGCGCGACCGGGTCCGGCTCGACCTGGAACCCGACCACGTGCAGGTACGGCCCGGCGACCGCGCGCAGACCGAACGGAGCGAGGCATGAGCGAGCAGGTCTCCGGCCCCTCCGCCGGCGAGACGGTCACCGGGGCGTCGGTCACCGGGTCGACGGTCACCGGGGCGACGGTCACCGGGTCGACGGTCACCGGGTCGACGGTCAGCGACGAGGTGATCCGGGTCGACGGGGTGAGCCGCACCTTCGGCCGGGGCGAACACGCGGTGCACGCCGTCCGGGACGTCTCCTTCTCCGCCGGGCGGGGCGAGCTGGTCGCGGTCCGGGGCCGCTCGGGCGCCGGCAAGACCACCCTGCTCAACCTGGTCGGCGGTCTCGACCGGCCGGACCGTGGCCGGGTGCGGGTGGCCGGCCGGGACGTGACCGGCGCCGGTGAACGGGAGCTGCTGGCGCTGCGCCGGGGCACCATCGGGTTCGTCTTCCAGACCTTCGGACTGGTGCCGATCCTGTCGGCGGCGGAGAACGTCGGGGTGCCGCTGCGGCTGGCCCGGGTGCCGGCCGCCGAACGGGAGCAGCGGGTGGCGGTGCTGCTGGAACTGGTCGGGCTGGGCGGCCACGCCGCGCAGCGCCCGTACGAGCTGTCGGGCGGGCAGCAGCAGCGGGTGGCGGTGGCCCGCGCCCTGGCGAACGAGCCGGACCTGCTGATCGCCGACGAGCCGACCGGCCAGCTCGACTCGGAGACGGGCCGGTCCATCATGGACCTGCTCCGCGCGGTGGTGCACGCCCGCGGCATGACGGCGCTGGTGGCCACCCACGACCCGGCCCTGATCGAGCTGGCCGACCGTACCCTCACCCTGCGCGACGGTCGCCTCGTCGCCGACTGACCGGATCGGCACGGCGGCCGTGCCGGGTGTCCGTCGCCGTGGTCGCCGATGGCTCGTGGTCGCGCGGCTCGTGCCTGGGTTGTTCTGTCCCGGGGTCCCGGGGTCCCGGGGTCCCAGGGTCCCAGGGTCCCAGGGTCCCGGGGGCCCTGGTCTCGGTGTCGCGGGCTGGCCGGCGTCGGTCCTGACGGTCAGCCCGCGCCGGGCGGGTGCGGCTCGCCTTCGCTACGAACTTGATTACAAAGATGAATCACCCGTCCGCCCGACGGCCGGCGTGCCGGGCTTCGACTCTGCCCTGTCGCCCCGCTCCGTGCCGCTGCGGGGAAACGTCTCTCCACTGTTCTCGCGAGGTGATTCATTTATGTAATCAAGTTCGTAGCGTCCGGACAGGGTCCAGGCGATCGGAGCGGGCGAGGGCCCCGGGGCCGGATCACCCCGGTTCACGGCGACGCTCTCTCGCTGATCCGCTCGGCGGGAGAGCGGGCGGAGGCCGGATCGACGGGCCCGATGCACCGGGGCGCGGTGCTCCGGCGGGGTCAGTCGCGGCAGCGGCGACGCCGGTAGGCGGCGGTGACGGCGAGCAGCAGCGGACCCCAGAGCAGCAACGGGGCGTAGCAGGCCACCAGCAGCGCGAAGCCGGCCGGCGAGAAGTCCAGGTCGTTGCCCTTGACGACCACGCCCCAGGCGGCGTACCCAAAGATGAGGGTGACGGCGACGGCACCGGCGGTGGCGGTCGTCACGGCGAACGCCGGCGGCACCCGGCGACCGCCGAGCAGCGGCAGCCGGCGGGGGAGCACCTCGCCCCAGGGCTGGACCAGGCCGAGCGAGAGCAGCGCGAGCAGCTCGGAGACCAGGCTCAGCGAGACGATGTAGACGCTCTCGCCGACGCCCAGGTGAACGGGCTCCCCGAACGCCGAGGCGCCGATGGGCACGCCGGCCACCAGGGCGAGCCGCCACAGGCCGGACGGCAGGGTGACCAGCGGAATCAGGTGGGCGGCACGGACCGCCCAGGTGGGCGCGGGCCGGCCGTCCCGTGGGTGGGCGGTCCGGCCGGCCGGTGCGGTGTCGACGTGCATGACGGGTCCCCGTTCCTCGGTTGCCCGTCCAGCATGGGTGGGACCGGACCGGGGCCCATCCCGCGCAGTGGGGAGCCGGCTCCCCGCCGCGCGGGAGAGTGGTCGGTGGATCCGCCGGTCTCAGAGGGCCAGCTTCATCCCCTCGTGGCTGGCCACGAAGCCGAGGTCGCGATAGAAGCGGTGCGCGTCGGCGCGGGACTTGTCGGTGGTGAGCTGCACCAGCGCGCAGCCGCGCTGTCGGGCCTGGTCGACCGCCCACGCCATCATCGCCCGGCCGAGCCCCCGGCCGCGCAGGTCCGACCGGACCCGCACCGACTCGATCAGCGACCGCTCGGCGCCGTGCCGGCCCAACCCCGGGATGTACGTGATCTGCAGGCAGCCGACCAGCTCACCCGCCGAGTCGGCGACGATCAACTGGTTGCGCGGGTCGGCGTCGATGTCCGCGAAGGCCCGCTCGTACGCGGCGTCGACCTCGGTGAAGTCGCGGGCCTTGCCCAGCACGTCGTCGGCGAGCAGGGCGATGATGGCGGGCAGGTCGGCCCGGACGGCCTCCCGGAAGATCACGTCGGTCATCCCCGCAGCTTGGCACAGCGACACCGGACGATGTGCGGACCTCGGTTGCCCGCACCGGGCAGCATGTGCGCCATGGATCTCCTGTTGTTGCCGTTCCGGTGGGTCTACCGAGGTCTGGTCTGGTTCGCGAACTCGCCCCGCACGCTGATCACGTCGTACCTGCTGATGATCGTGGTGGCCGGGATCCTCTACAGCCACGCCGAGCACAAGAGCGCCGCCGACTCCGTCTGGTGGGCCGTGGTCACCGCCTCCACCGTCGGGTACGGCGACATCTCACCCACCAGCTGGCAGGGACGCACCCTCGCCGCGCTGCTGATCTCCACCATGGTGCTGCTGGTCATCCCGCTGATCACCGCGCACTTCGCCAGCCGGCTCATCGTCGACGACGACGCCTTCGAGCACGCCGAGC
The DNA here is from genome assembly GCF_040499845.1 of Micromonospora sp. CCTCC AA 2012012. Classification (NCBI taxonomy): domain Bacteria; kingdom Bacillati; phylum Actinomycetota; class Actinomycetes; order Micromonosporales; family Micromonosporaceae; genus Micromonospora; species Micromonospora mangrovi. The sequence continues at coordinate 3,551,357 of NZ_CP159342.1, read as the reverse complement.
AGGAGGAGTTGAAGGCCGACGTGCGGCGGCTGCGGGCCCTGGTGGAGGAGATGGCCGCCCGGCAGGGCATCGACGTGCCCGAGCCGGAGCGCCGCGCCCCCGTCAACGCGCCGGACAGCGCAGCCCCGCTCTGGGAACGGTCAGCGAGATCAAATAGGCGTCGACGGCGTCGGTGACGCAGGCCGTCTGCGGGTAGGCGGTGTGCCCCTCACCTTCCCAGGTCAGCACCCGTCCCACCCCGAGCATCGAGGCCAGCGCCCCGGTCTGCTCATAGGGAGTCGCCGGGTCGCCGGTGGTGCCGACCACCACGATCGGCGGCGCGCCCACCGCCTTGCCGGTCGGGTACGGGTCCCGCGCGGCGGGCCACTCCACGCAGCCCAGCATGCCCACCGCCAGCGCCGGACCGAAGAGCGGGTATTTCTGCCGCCACTGCGACTGGAGCTGCCGGATCTGCTCCCGGGTGGGCTTCTCGGTCTCGTCGGTGCAGTTCACCGCGAGGTTGGCGTCGAAGAGGTTGGAGTAGTGGCCGTCGTCCTCCCGGCCCGCGTACGCGTCGGCGAGGCGGAACACCTCCGCCGGATCGCCGCCGTCCAGCCGGTCGATCGCCCGGGCCAGCTCCTGCCACCCGGACTCGGTGTAGAGCGAGGAGATGACGGCGTAGAAGACCCAGCCGGAGGTGGCCTCCCGGCCGTCCTTGCCGCGTACCGGGGAGGTCTTCGCCTTGTCGATCGCCGCGGTGACGGCCGCCCGGGCGTCCGGCGCGATCGGGCAGCGACCGGCGTTGGTCGAGCACCAGCGGGCGAAGTTGTCGAACGCCCGCTCGAAGCCCTTGGCCTGGCTCTCCGAGCCCGCCACCAGCTTCTGCTGCGGGTCCACCGCGCCGTCCAGCACCAGGGCGCGCACCCGCTGCGGGTAGAGCTGGGCGTACGTCGCGCCGAGCAGGGTGCCGTAGGAGTAGCCCAGGTAGGTGAGCTTGTCGTCGCCGACCGCCGCCCGGACCGCGTCCATGTCCCGGGCGGCCTGCTCGGTGCCGAAGAGGGAGAGCTGGTCGCCGTACTTGTCGCCGCAGCGCTGCCCGATGCGCTTGTTGAGGTCGACGAAGCCGTCGAAGGACGACTGGCTCGCCGGGTCGGGGTCGTAGCCGAAGCTGGCGTCGAGGTCGGCGTCGGAGATGCACTTGACCGGGCTGGACCGGGACACCCCGCGCGGATCGAACCCGACGATGTCGAAGCGGTCGGTCACCGCGGCCGGCAACCCGCCGAACGACTGCCCGAAGGAGAGATAGACCGCGGTGTCCACACCGGAGGCGCCCGGGCCGCCCGGGTTGATCACCAGCGAGCCGATCCGGTCGTGCTGCCGGTTGGACCGGGCCCGCAGCAGCGAGATCTCGAAGGTCTCCCCGGTGCCCGGACCGGCGGTCGCGCCGGTCGCGGCCCCGCCGCCCCAGTTCCGGGGTACGGCGACCCGCGCGCACTCGTACCGCATGCCCGGCGCACCCCGGCCCACCAACTGGTCGGGCACCTCCGGGCAGGCGTGCCAGGTCGGCGTGGTGCCCGGCGCGGCGGCCTCCCCCTCGGTGTCGGTCCGCGGCGCGAAGGCGGGCAGCGTGCAGCCGGCGGTCAGCACCACGGCCGCGGCGAACCCGGCCAGGGTGAGCCGGGCCCGACGGGGCAGGTCGGCGAAGCGCGTCACGTGGGAGCCTTCCGTGATCGGTCGACGGTCAGGCTACGCCCGGCCGGCTGCGCCGCCGACGGTCGCCGCCGGGTCGCCGCGCAGCACCTGGTCGACGTCGTAGCGGATCGGCCGGTCGAGCTGGTCGTAGCGGCAGGAACGGGCCTCCCGGTCGGGCCGCCAGCGGACGAACCGGGCGGTGTGCCGCAGCCGTTCGCCCTCCATCGCGTCGTAGCCGACCTCGGCCACCAGCTCCGGGCGCAGCGGCTCCCACTCCAGGTTCTTGGTGCCGGTCCACCGGCTCACCCCGCCGGGGATCCGCTGGCCCCGCTCGTGGTCGCCGTGCACCCACGGGTGGTCGCCGCCGACGTCCCGGTAGGGCTCCAGCTCGGTCAGCAGCTCCTTGCGGCGGGCCGCGGTGAACGACGAGCTGACCCCGATGTGGTGCAGCACGCCGGCGTCGTCGTAGAGGCCGAGCAGCAGCGAGCCGACCACCGGGCCGGTCTTGTGCCAGCGGAAGCCGGCCACCACCACGTCGGCGGTGCGGGCGTGCTTGACCTTGAACATGAGCCGCTTGCCCGGCTCGTACGGCAGGTCGGCCGGCTTGGCGATCAGGCCGTCGAGCCCGGCGCCCTCGAAGACGTCGAACCAGCGCCGTGCCGTCTCCGGGTCGGTGGTGACCTGGGTGACGTGCACCGGCGGGCGGACCCCGGCCAGCGCCTGCTCCAGCCGGGCCCGGCGCTGCGGATAGGGCTGGTCGGTCAGCAGCTCGTCGTCGATGGCGAGCAGGTCGAAGGCGACGAAGTCGGCCGGGGTGGTCTCGGCGAGCATCTTCACCCGGGAGGCGGCCGGGTGGATCCGCTGGGCGAGCAGCTCGAAGTCGAGCCGGGGCTGGCCGCCCGGGCCGTCCCGGCGGATCACGATCAGCTCGCCGTCCACCGCGCAGCGCGGCGGCAGCTGCTCGCGGGCCTGCTCGATCACCTCGGGGAAGTAGCGGGTCATCGTCTTGCCGCCCCGGCTGGCCAGCTCGACGTCGTCACCGTCCCGGAAGATGATCAGTCGGAACCCGTCCCACTTGGGCTCGTAGGTCATCCCGGGGGCGGTGGGCAGCTCCGGCATGCTCTTGGCCAGCATCGGCTCGACCGGGGGCTTGATCGGCAGGTCCACGGCGACCAGTCAATCAGACGACACCGACAGTCGTGAGCCAGATCACCGGCGGCGTTGGTCCGGCGTGTCCCCGCCCAGTGCCCTTCGTCCCCTCCGGCCGGATGGTGAAACCGCAGCTCAGAGCTAGTTTCGCCGGGTGTCGGAGTGGATGTGCGGCTGCTGCGGACGGTGGCGGGTGAGCGTGGAGCTGATCCGGGGCCGCTACCGCTACCGGCTGGTGCGCCGCTATCCGTCCCGGTTCGGCGGCGGCGCCAATGTGATCGGCGAGGTCTCCTCAGTCGCCGAGCTGGAGGAGCTGCTCCGCCGGCACGCCCCGATCGGCCTGGCCGACCTGCGTGAGGCCGCCTGAGCCGGGAACCCGGCCCGGCGCGGGATCACCGGCGGTCGATCCCGGGCGTAGCCTGACCTCCAGAGCCGCGGGGGAGGGAGCGCCATGCGATTCGTCGAGTCCGTCGAGATCACCGCCGACGCCGACCGGGTCTGGGCGGTGCAGACCGACGTGGAGCGCTGGCCCGAGTGGACGCCCACCGTCACCGCCGCCCGTCGGCTGGAGCCCGGGCCGTTCACCGTCGGCTCGTCGGCCCGGATGGAGCAGCCCCGGCTGCGCCCGGCGGTCTGGCGGGTGACCGAGATCGACCCGCCGCTTGTCTTCGTCTGGGAGTCCGACAGCCCGGGCGTGCACAGCCGGGGCGAGCACCGGCTGCTCCCGCTGCCCGACGGTCGGGTCCGCGCCGAGCTGGTGATGGTGCAGACCGGCCCGCTCGCCGGGCTCTTCGGGCTGCTCGGCGGCCGGCTGCTCCGCAGCTATCTGCGGCAGGAGGCCGAGGGGCTCAAGCGCCGCTGCGAGCAGGGCTGACCGTCTTCACCAGGTCGACCAGGCCCGGGCCGGCCGGCGACGGCCGGTGCCCCGTCGGCACGTACCCGTGCCGCTCGTACAGGCGCAGGTTGTCCGCGCTCTCCGCGCCGGTGAAGAGGGTGAACCGGGCCACCCGGTCGGCGCAGGCGGCCTCGATCGCCGTGAGCAGCCGGGCCCCGACCCCGCGACCCTGCTGGTCGGGGGCGACGGAGAGCCGGCCGACGTGCGCGGTGTCGCCGTCGACCGTGGCGCGCACCGAGCCGACCAGCCGGTGCCCGAGCCGGGCGACGAGCACGACGGCCGGGCCGGCCAGCGCGGCGCGGACCTCGTCCAGGGTCTCGGTCAGCGGCGGCAGGAACGGGTCGGCGTACCGCTGCGCCTCGACGAGGTAGGCGGCGCGCTGCACGGTGAGGAGTTCGCCCGCGTCCGCGACGCCGGCCGGGGCGATGAGCAGGTGATCGGTCACCGCGCCAGCCCACCACACCCCGCCGGCCGGGAACCGGGCGGGCCGCCGGCTGCGGCCGTACCCTGGCGGTGTCGTCGTGGAGGGGGTGCGGACCGTGCCGGAACTGACCTACCCGGAGGTGGGTGCGACCCGGGCCGGGCCGCTGCCGGCCGGCTGGCGGCACGTGCGGCACCGGGTCCGGCTGCCGGACGACAGCTTCGGCCGGGCGGGCGACGCCGTCCTCGGCTGGCGGCTGCACCGCGCGGCGGGCATCCGGATCACCGCCGATGCGCCCCGGGCCGCGCCCGGCGTCCGGGTGGTCTCCGGCCTCGGCGTCGGACCGCTGCGGCTCGCCGCCCCCTGCCGGGTCGTCTGGGCCGCCGACGACGCGCGGCAGGCCGGCTTCGGGTACGGCACGCTGCCCGGTCACCCGGCGCGCGGCGAGGAGGCCTTCGTGGTCACCCGCGACGACTCCGGCGCGGTCTGGTTCGAGGTACGCGCCTTCAGCCGCCCGGACCGCTGGTTCATGCGCGCCGCCGGCCCGGTCGGCCGCGCCTTCCAGCAGGCGTACGCGTGGTGGCTGGGTCGCGTCCTGCGCCGCCTCTGTGCCGGTCAGTAACGGGCGAAGGAGCGGATCGGGGCGCGTGGGCCGTACTTCGGGGCCTGGATGCCGGCGGCGGCCAGCAGCAGGCAGACCCGGCCGCGGTGGCCCCGGAACGGCTCCAGCAGGGCCAGCATCCGGGCGTCGTCGCCGCGCGGCTCACCCGCGAGGGCCCAGGCCACCGTGTTGGGGACGTGGTAGTCGCCGACGCTGACCGCGTCCGGGTCGCCGTACGCGATCCGCACCACCTCGGCGGCGGTCCACGGGCCGATGCCCGGCACGGCGGTCAGCCGGCGGGTGGCCTCGACGGTGTCCACGCAGCGTTCCAGCCGGTCCGCGACGGCGGCGACCCGGCGCAGCGTGTCGGCCCGCCGCTGCTCCACCCCGAACGGGTGGAACACCCAGTACGGCGTGGCCGCCACCGCCGCCGCCTCGGGCGGCAGCAGCAGCGGCTGCAACGGACCGGGTGCCGGCGTCCGGAAGTGCCGGATGGTCGCCGCGTACGCCCGGTAGGCCTCCTTGCCGGTGACCTTCTGCTCGAAGACCGCCCGCAGCAGCCGGGGGAAGAGCTGACCGGTGGCCGGCATCCGCAGTCCCCGGTGCTCGTGGGCGAGCCGGGCGACGAGCGGGTGCGCGGCGGCCAGCTCGGCGAAGCCGGTCAGGTCGTCGCGGAGCCCGGCGACGGCGTCGGCCCGCTCGACCACCCACTCCGCGCCCGGCCCGTACCCCTCGGCGATCAGGTCGCCGGCCGTCGGCCGCAGCGCGAGGGTGGCCGGCCCGGCGGGGGTGCGGGTGGCCCACCAGAAGCTCCCGGCGGCGATCCGGGCGCACGGGTCGTGCGGGCTGAAGGTGAGGGCCCGCACCGAGGCGGCCAGCCGGTAGCCGGCCGGTGGGCGCAGCGTCCGGGTGGCGGCGGGAAGGGGCACGCCGCCACTCTGCCACGTCGGGGCCCGGTGACAGACGACACCGCCGACGCGTACCCGTCGACGGTGCGTCCGCCGGAGCGGAGCGGCCGGAATCCGGCCGTGGGGTGCGGGTTGGGGGGACCTCGGCGGCGCGCCCGCTGGCGGGAGCCCGCCGCCGCCCTCTCCGCCCCGGGGTCCTGGGTGCCGCCCGGGTAAGTCGCGGCGCCGGCCCGGGTGGGGGCCGGCGCCGCGCCGGGACGCCGGGCGCTGCCGGTACGCCGGTGTCCAGGTTCCGACGGTGGCCGGCCGCGCCCTCCCCGGCTGCGACCGGCCACCGGGTCCGGGCGGCGGATCAGTACGAGTAGCCGGAGCTGCCGCCGCCCGAGTCGCCCGACGCGGGCGGGGCGACCGGCTTGGGGGTGCCGCTGGGCAGGCAGGTCTTGTTCCGCTTGCCGTTCGGGTCCACCACGAACCAGGTGCCGCCGACGCCCTGGCCCTTCCACTGGCCCGGCTTCTTGTCGCCGATGTAGCGGTAGACCGGCCAGCCGCCGATGGTGATCTGCCGGGTGCCGTCCTGGCGGGTGACGGTGCCGACCTTGTCGTCGGAGACGCCCTGCAGCTGCGGGTTGCCGTCGGTCAGCGCGGGCGGCCAGACCTGGGCGCACTTGTCGACGCAGTTGGACGACGGCGGGTCGGCGGAGTCCTTGTCGAAGCGGTAGAGGACCCAACCGTCCTGGTCGGTGACCACCGCGCCCATCCGGGGCAGCTTCTTGCCGACCAACTGGTCGGTGAGCTGGACGTCGGCCGGGGGTGCGGCCTGTTCGGTGCTCGGGGCGTCCGCCGTGGCGGAGGCCTCCGGTTCGGCCGCCGCGGTGGGTTCGGCCGCGGCGACGGCGACCGGCTCGGCCGCGCTCGAGTTCGCCCCGTCGTAACCCGCGGGTGCGCAGGCCGTCAGTGCGACCATCGCGCTCGCGACGATGACGGTTCGCTTCAGCTGTGCCACGTGCCCTCCTCATTCTTGGCAGTTCACCGAGTAGTACGGGTGGGTCGCTGTCAAGGTTGAAGGCGTAACGGTGGTCCATTTCACACGGTGGACGTTGAACCGTTCCGGCCGTCGGCCCGTAGGGGGACACGACGGTGGTCCGCACCCCGGACACGCCGGATCGGCGCCGGGCGAAGTCGCTGCCCGACGCCGAGATCATGGCGGAACTACAGGTCGGCCACCGTCACCAACGGGCTGGCCACCCCGTTGACGTCCACCGACTGCACCTGGATCTTCTGGATGTCGTCCACCCCGGCCGAGGTGGAGGCGGTCAGCTCCAGCGGCAACTGGTTGGTGTTCGTCCCGTAGCCACCGCCCGGCACCGACCACGTCGAGATGACCTCGGTGGTGGCGTTCTTGCGGACCACCACCAGCCGGCAGGTACGCGGCCCCGGCAGCTTGGTGAGCTGAAGGTCGATCTTCGTGCCGTACTCCTTCGAGGCCAGCCACATCGAGGTCTTCACCCCCGTGCCCGGGTCGGTGGCGTTGTGCAGCTCGCCCTCCTGGCCGACGCCGTTGCCAGTGCCCGGGTCCTCCGGATCGGAGGACTTGCTGGTCGCCGGGTCGACCGGCGCGGAGCGGGTCGGCTCGGCCTGCGGGAGCGGCTCGTCGCCGCCACCCGCGACGGTCGCGAAGCCGACGCCGCTCAGGCCACCGAAGACCACCACCGCCGCCGCCGTGGCCAGCAACTGCCGCACCCGGCTGCGCCGACGGTGCTGGCGCACCGCCACCAGCGTCCGGTCCAGCAGGGCCGGGTCGGTCTGGGTCTGCTCCAGGGCGGTCATCGACTCACCGTCGATGCCGGAGAGCAGGCCCACCACCGGGACCATCGTCTCCAGCTCCGCCGCGCACGCCCAGCAGGTGGCCAGGTGCTCCTCGAACCGTTCGGTGTCCTCCTGATCCAGGACGCCCAGCGCGTACGCCGCGACGTCCATGTGGTCTGCCCGGCTCATTCCGTCACCCCCCTCTCCTGCAGAGCCGTGCGCAGCGCACGCAGCGCGTAGTAGACGCGCGACTTGGCGGTGCCGAGCGGAAGGCCCAGCTCCTCGGCCGCCTCCGGCACCGTCCGGCCCCGGAAGTACGTCGCCACCAGGATCTCCCGGTGCGACTGGCTCAGCGTACGCAGCGCATCCGCCACCGTCATCGTGCGCAGCACCCGGTCCGTGCTGTCCGCCTCGGCGAACGCCGTGAGGTCCCGGTCGTACGTCTCCGCCGGCCGGGCCTGCTCGCTGCGGTGCTCGTCGATGGCGATCCGCCGGGCCACCGTCACCAGCCAGGGCCGCAACGACCCCTGACCCTGGACGCCCAGCCGGTGCGCGTTGCGCCAAGCCCGCAGCAGCGTCTCCTGCACGATGTCCTCGGCGCGCTGCCGGTCCCCACCGGTCAGCCGCATCACGAACATCAGCAGCGGGCCGGCGTGCTCGGCGTAGAGCAGCCGGATCAGCTGGTCGGAGTGAGTGCCCTCAGTGGACACCGCCTGGTGCCGCCCGGGCGCCGGTCGCGGCGTCACCGGGTCATTCTGGCGATCGACGGGGCGCACGTCGACCCCCCGTCCCGACCTCGACGCACGGGGCTGCGGCTGGGCCCGGGACATCCACTCGGGCCTCACCATGTCGCCGTGCCAGCCGGCCGCCACCGCATGCATGCAGACCTCCGGGTGTCCAATGACATCAGCCGACCCCCCACGGGCATGGCCGCCCCTGGATACGGGCCGACCGGCCCGGCGGATCAACGCCGCACGGAAAAAATTCCCGGCGGGGGTGGCGTCGAGTCGGTGGCGTCGGCGTCCCGGACCACCGGAGCGCCCGAGGCGAACCGGTCCAGCTCCTCGCCGGCCAGCACCCGGCCGGGGAACCAGTCACCGGCCGCCCGCCGGGTCAGCTCCGGGACCGGCGGCTCCACCCGCCCCGCCACCAGCACCAGGTTGCCGTATCGGCGGCCGCGCAGCACCGCCGCGTCCCCGATCAGGCAGGCCCGGGGCAGCACCGAGCGGACCGTGGCGACCTGGGCCCGGACGTGCCGCAGCGGCGGGCCGTCCGCGACGTTCGCCAGATACCACCCGCCGGGGTGCAGCACCCGGGCCACCTCGGCCACGTACTCCGCGGAGGTCAGGTGGGCCGGGGTGCGGGCACCGGCGAAGACGTCCGCGACCACCACGTCGTAGCTCGCCTCCCGGCTGGCGGCGAGGGTGGCCCGGGCGTCGGCCACCCGCACCCGCAGCCGCGGGTCGGTACGCCACGGAAGCGCCCGCCGGACCAGCTCCACCAGGGCGCCGTCCAGCTCGGACACCCGCTGGGTGGAGCCGGGCCGGGTGGCCGACACGTAGCGGGGCAGGGTGAGCGCGCCGCCGCCCAGGTGCAGCACCCGCAGCGGCGCGCCGGCCGGTGCGACCAGGTCGATCGCGGCGGCCAGCCGACGGACGTACTCGAACTCCAGGTGGGTCGGGTCGGTGAGGTCCACGTGGGACTGCGGGGCGCCGTCGAGCAGCAGCGTCCACGAACCCGGCCGGTCCGGGTCGGGCACCAGCTCCGCCTGCCCCGTGTCGACCTGCTCGACCACCCGGTCGTCACCGCGTCGCCGCCCCATCAGCGGTGCACTCCCCGGGCCGCCGCGGTGAGCACCCGGTGCAGCAGCCGCGCGTCGCCGAGCAGCCCGCGCAGCCGCCGCTCCAGGCCGGCGATCGGGATCAGGTTCTGCGGGGCGCGCGGGTCCTTGTACGGGTTGGAGGCGAACCGGGGGAGGGTGACCAGGGAGAGGTCGGCCAGCTCGATCGCCTCGGTCGGGGTCAGCTCGGCGGAGCACTCCATCCGGACGATGCCCGCCCACGGCGCCCCGGCCGCCACCGGCAGCCGCAGATACCAGGAGTAGCCGCCCCAGGCGGTGCCCAGCCGGAACACCGGCGACCGCTCGCCCGCCGCCAGCCCGGTCACCACCGCGGTGAGCCGGGCGTCCAGGTACTGGCTGTGCTGCGTCTTGATGTAGCCCAAGGTGCGCGGCAGCTGGCGGCGGGCCCGCAGCGGGCCGTCCACCACCAGCAGGTCACCGTCGGTGCGGGCGGCGTCGGAGACCGCCACCTCCAGCGCGGTCAGTGGGCCCTGCACGGCGGCCGGCAACTTGCTCAGCTCGCCGGTGCCACCCACCCGGTGCACCGGATAGCGGACCTGCCCGGCCACCACGTCCTGCGCCGACGGGCTGGCGGTGAAGAGCCCCCGGCCCACCCGGGCGCCGGCCAGCTCCGCCACCCCCCGGTCCAGGTCGCAGCGGACCACCCCCGCCGCGTACGAGGCGGCCAGGCCGGGAAAGGAACCGCCGTCCTCCTCCGCCGTCCAGACGCTGGCGTCGATCCTGCGCACCCCGTCGACCAGGAGCACCACGTCCGGGGCGAGCACTCCGCGCCGTACCCCGATCGCCCGCCAGTCCACCGCCGGCAGCTCGACGTCGGCGTCGACCTGGGCGCTGCTCGGCGCCGCCGGCCCACCCCCGCCCGCCTCGAACGACGCCCCGTACGCCGGATCCCACGCGTCGACGAAGAACCGCGCCTGTCCGGCCGGACCGTCCACGGGCCGGCTCGCGCTCACAGGCCGGTCCGTTCGATGCGGGCGCTGCGGGCGTCCTTGCGGACCTCGAAGCGGACCGGGATCCGGTCGGCCAGCGCGGGTACGTGGGTGACCACCCCGACCATCCGGTCACCCCGGGCGGCCAGGTTCTCCAGGGTGGCGGCGACGGTGTCCAGGGTGGCCGCGTCCAGGGTGCCGAAGCCCTCGTCCAGGACGATCGACTCCAGGCTGGCGGCGGTGGTTGACATCCCGGCGAGCTGCTCCGACAGGGCCAGCGCGAGCGCCAGCGACGCCTGGAACGTCTCCCCACCGGAGAGGGTGCGGACGCCCCGGCGCAGCCCGGCGTCGTGATGGTCCACCACGAAGAACTCGCCCTTGTCGTGCACCAGGTCGTACTGGCCGGTGGAGAGCTCGCGCAGGATCCGCGACGCGCCGTCGACCAGCAGGTCCAGCGCCTCCGCCAGCAGCCACCGCTCGAAGTTGTTGGCCCGCAGGTGCCCCGCGAGGGCCCGGGCCACCTGGGACTCCCGCTCGTGGCCGGTGCGCTGCTCGCGCAGCTCGGCGGCCTGCTCGCGGCGCTCGACCAGCCGGCGCAGCTCGGCCTCGGCCCGTTCCACCGCCACCGCGGCGGCCCGGCCCGGGTCGTCGGCGACGTCCAGCCCGACGGCGGTGAAGAGCGCGGCGATCCGCTCCTCGACGCCGGTCGCCGCCGCCTGGGCGGCACCGACCGAGGCGACCAGCCCGGCGCGGTCGGCCCGCCGCCGGTCGGCCTCCCCGCCGGCCCAGCCGGCCAGGGTGGCCCAGGCGGCGGCCACGTCGTCCCGGTCGGCGGCGGGCGGGCCGAACCGGGCCAGCCGGTCCCGGGCGGTGTCGAAGTCCCGCCAGGCCCGGCGCAGCCGCTCCTGGGCGGCGTCCAGCGCGCCCCGGGCCCGTCGGGCGGCGTCCCGACCGGCCCGTACGGCACCGGCCGCCTCCTCCAGCACCCGGCGCAGCCGGGCGTGCTCGTCCAGCGCCTCCCGTAGCGCCGCCGGGGCGGCGGCGTCGGCGAGCTGACCGTCCAGCTCGGCCAGCCGGGCCCGCAGCTGGTCGTCCTGGGCGCGGGCGCGCAGCAGCACGCGTTCCAGGTCGCGGGCGGCCGCGTCCCGCTCCTGCACCGCCCGCTTCGCCGCCTCGCTGGCCGCCCGCGCGGCCTTCCCGGCGGCCAGCGCCGCGGCCACCGCCGACCCGGCCGGCACCGCGGGCACCCGCGCCACCGGCTGCTCGCAGACCGGGCAGGGCGCGCCGTCGACCAGGTGCGCCCGCAGCGCGACGGCCTGGTCGGTGGCCTTCGCCTCGTCGTGCGCCCGGAACGCCGCCTCCAGCTCCACGTCGGCCCGTTCGGCGGCCACCCGGGCCGCCGCCAGCGCGCCGGCCGCCGCGTCGTGCTCGGCCTGCGCCGTGGCCACCGCCGCGCGGGCCGTCTCGGCCTCGCCGGTCAGCCGGTCCCGGTCGGCGTACGCCTTCAGGTGCAGGCGCAGCGCGCTCTCGTCACCGGCCGCGGCCAGCTCGCCGCGCAGCTTCTCCTCCCGCTCCTCGGCCAGCGCCACCGCCGCGGCGGCCCCGTCGGCGGCCGTCCGGGCGTCGGTGACCGCCCGGGCCAGCTCGGCGATCCCGTCGGGGGCGCGCACCGCGGCCAGCACCGCCAGCTCGGCGTCGAGGTCGGCCAGCGCCGTCGTCGCCTCCCGCGCCGTCGCCCGGGCGCGCTCCAGCTCCGGTACGGCCACCGCGACCGCCCCGCCCAGCTCGCGCATCCGGTCGACCTGCGCCTGCGCCCCGGCCACCGTCTCGTCGTCGACGTCGGCGAGCCCGCCGAGCATCCGGTCCACGGCCTCCAGCTTCGCCTCGGCCTGCCCGGCGCGTTCCGTGGCGCGCTTCTGCACCTGCTCGTAGACGCCGAGGTCGAGCAGGTTGACCAGGATCTGCTGGCGGGTGGCCGGCTTCGCGTGCAGGAAGTCGGCGAACTGCCCCTGGGGCAGCAGCACGCAGCTGGTGAACTGCTCGTACGGCAGCCCGACCGCCGTCAGCACCGCCTGCTCCATCTCGGCGGGGGTGCCCGCCACCACCTCGCCGAGATCCTCCGGGCTCAGGCCCGTGTCGAGCTTCGTCACGTCGAACCCGGAGGGCATGAGCTGGAGGCCGGCGTTCGCGGTCTTGACCGTGCCCCGCCCGTCCCGGCGGACCACCCGGGTCGCGACGTAGCGGTCGCCGGCGGACTCGAAGACCAGCCGGACCCGGGCCTCGGTGGCCGACGGGGCGAGCGCGTTGGCCAGGCCCCGGGTGCCGCCCCAGCGGGGCACCGTGCCGTAGAGGGCGAAACAGATCGCGTCGAGCACCGTCGACTTGCCGGAGCCGGTCGGTCCGACCAGCGCGAAGAAGTCCGCGTCGGTGAAGTCGACCGTGGTCTCGTCGCGGAAGACGGTGAAGCCCGCCATGTCCAGCCGGATGGGGCGCATCAGCGGTCGACCTCCTCGAGCAGCTCGTCGAAGAGCTCCCGGACGCCGTCGTCGACGTGGCCCTTGCTGCCGAGGTAGTCGGCGAAGAGGTCGCGGGGCGAGCGGCCGGCCCGCTGGGCGGTGCGGGTGCCGCTGCCGGGGACGGCGGCCAGCTCGGGATCGATCCGGATCTCCACCGCCCCGGGGAGCAGGTCCTGCACCTCCTCGCGGAGCCCGGCGCGGGGCTGCTCGCGGACGTACACCCGCAGCCAGCCCTCGGGTGCCTCGATCTCCGCGAGCTGGGCCAGGGTGCCCCGGACGGTGCGCAGCGGGATGGCCCCCGGCACCGGCACCTCCCGGATCTGCGCGGCGGTCCGTGCGGTCACCTCGACCAGCGTCACCGAGCCCACGTTCTCCTCCTCGCCGAAGTCGACGGCGAGCGGGCTGCCGCTGTAGCGCACCGGGCAGGGGCCGATCACCCGCTGCGAGCGGTGCAGGTGCCCGAGCGCCACGTAGTGCGCGGTGCCGGGGAAGACGGTGGCCGGCACGGCGTAGCCGAGCACGGTGTGCGCGTCCCGCTCGCCGCCGCCGGTGGCCGCCCCGACCACGGTCAGGTGGGCGGTGACCAGGTGCACCCGGTCGGGTTCGGCGAAGCCCTCGGTGAGCCGGGCGAGGACCCGGCCGAGGTGGTCGGCGTACGTCTGGTTCGCCTCGGCGGCGGTCAGGTCGTACATCTCCACGGCGCGGACGGCGTACCGCTGGGAGAGGAAGGGCAGCGCGGCGAGCTGCCAGCGCTCGCCGTCGCGGGTGACGCCGTCGATGACGTGCTCGGCCGGGTTGTCCCGGACGCCGCCGCGCAGGGTGATCCCGGCGGCCTCCGCCCAGGGCCGCAGGGCGTCGAGGGCCTGACCGTTGTCGTGGTTGCCGCCGATCGCCACCACGTCCGCGCCGGTACGCCGCAGCGCGGTCAGCGCCCGGGTGACCAGCCGGGTGGCGTCCGGGGTGGGTGCGGCGGTGTCGTAGAGGTCGCCGGCCACGATGACCAGGTCGGGGCGCTCGGCGTTGGCGATCTCGATGACCTGGGCCAGCACCTGGGTGTGCTCCTCGGCCCGGGAGCGCCCCTTGAGCACCTTGCCGACGTGCCAGTCGGAGGTGTGCAGGATCTTCATGGCGGGACCCCCTAGAACGGGATGTCGTCGTCGGTGGTGCCGGAGCCGACGACGGCGAACGGGTCGGCCGACTGGGTGATCGAGCGCAGCGTCTCCGACGGCGCGCGGCCGGCCTCGGAGACCCGGGTGGCCCAGGCCGGGAAGGGGAACTCCAGGCAGAGCGGGACGGGGATGTCCGGCTGGTTGACGAACATGGTGCCCGGCTTGGCCAGCAGGGCGCGCTGCCGTTGGGCGGGCGGGAGGAAGCCGTATTCCGGGCGGGACGCCTCGGCCGGGTCGAGCCGGCCGACGACCCGGATCGCCGAGTTGGTCACGATCCGCCGTTCCACCTCGCTCGCCGTCTGCTGGGCGCCGACCAGGATCACCCCGAGCGAGCGGCCCCGCTCGGCGATGTCCAGCAGCACCTCCTTGATCGGCGACGAGCCCTCGCGGGGCGCGTACTTGTTCAGCTCGTCGAGGACGACGAAGAGCAACGGCTTGGCGGTGCCGGCCTTCTCCTTGCGCTCGAACTCGCTCTTGAGCGTCACGCCGACCACGAAGCGCTGGGCCCGGTCGGGGAGGTTGTGCAGGTCGACGACGGTGACCTGGGCGCTCTCCGCGGTGTTGATCGAGTGCGGGCGGCGGGTGGCCAGGTCGCCCCGCAGCAGCCGGCCGAGGTCCTTCTTGCTGCCGATCAGCCGGCGGGCGAAGGCGTTGACGGTGCCGAGACCGACCGCGCTGCCGGCCCACTCGGCGCGGGTCTCGTCGTCGTTGAGCCGCTCCACGACGTGGTCGACCAGGTCCGCGTACGACCCGAGGCGGACGCCGTCGATGCTGACCCCGCCGTCGGCGGGCTGGGCGTACCGGGCCAGGTGGGCGGCGACCGAGTGGACCACCATCGTGTACTGCTGGCGTTCGTCGTCGGCGTCGGCGAAGACGTAGGGCAGCAGGCGGTCGGCGCAGAACTCGCTCAGCGTCCAGTAGAAGCTGTCCACCCCGGTGAGCCGGCTGCTCACGTCGGGTGTGCCGGAGGAGTCACCGACCCGGGGCGGGGCGTAGACCCGCACGTCGGGGAAGGCACCCGCGTCCAGCCCGAGCTTCGCGTAGGCGGCGCGGGTGGCGTCGTCGAGGCGGGTGTTGGGGTGGTCGAGGAAGAGCAGGTCCTCGCCCTTGACGTTGAAGATCAGGGCCTTGGCGTTGACCGCGTCGCCGCCGAGCACCCCCGAGCGGAACACCGAGTAGAGCAGGAACGTCGCGAAGCTGGTCTTGGTGGCCACCCCGGAGATGCCGGAGATCGAGACGTGCGCGCCCCGGCTGCCGTCCAGGAAGTCGGCGTTGAGGTAGACCGGCACGCCGTCGCGGCCCATGCCCATCGGGATGCGCCGTTCCATCCGGTCGAAGTGCAGCGCCCGCGCCCGCGCGTCGCCCTCGGCCCGGTGCACCACGGCACCGGGGGTGGGCGGCACGTACAGCTCCGGGTCGACCCGGGTGGTGGTGACCTCGGCGGCCTCCTGGACCTGGGCCGGCAGGGTGCCGTCGGCGATGGCAAAGACGTCGGAGTCGAACTGCGCGCCCTCGTGCCGGGCCCGCACCTGGGTGACCACGCCGGCGATCGTCACCGGCTCGCGGTCGGGCAGCTCACGGCGGGTCACCACGACGTCGTCGAGCTGGAGGTAGCTGCCGGGGGCGACGGCGGTCCAGAAGGTGAGCGGGGTGGCGTCGGCGGTGCCGAGCACCCGGCCGACGACCTCGCCGGGGCCGTCGAGCAGGTCGTCGGTCATCGGCGGGCTCCGGTCGGCTGGTCGTTCCGGTGGTGGCGCACGAGGAGCATCCTGCCCGAGGGATGCGACAGGTTGCCACGCGACGCGGCGGACGACACCCCCTCGGCAGAGCCTCATCTCACCGCGTGGTTGACGGAACACGAAAAGTCACGGAAAAAATCTTGTCCGTAGGTCGTGACAGAGAAGGGCCCGATGGCGCAAAAATATGCAACAACGCATCGAGGATCTTTCGTTCATCGATCCCGTGTGCGCCGTCACGCCCTGTCACCTGCGGGGACGCGACCGGTCTGTCGCCCACCACCGGCGGACCACCCGTCGGTCGGCACCCCCCCGACCGGCAGTCCTAGTGAAGGTAGGAACTTCATGCGTCGTACCACTCTCCTGGGCGGACTGGCCACGGCCGCGCTGCTGGCCGCGGCCGGCACGCTGCCGAGCACGGCCTCCGCCGCGCCGGTCTCCAGTGACGCGTTCACCCGCGCGGTGGCGCAGCTCAAGGCCCACTCGGGCAGCTCGCTGGTCGCCGACGGCTCGAACTTCACCCTGAAGAACGTGTCGAAGGACGCCGACGGCACGGAGCACGTCCGGCTCAACCGCTACCAGGACGGCCTGCCGGTCCTCGGCGGCGACACCGTCGTCCACCTGGGCAAGGGCAACACCTGGCGGGGCGCCAGCCAGAGCCTCGCCGCGGCCCCCACCCGGGGCGCGAAGGCCAAGGTCAGCGCCGCCGCCGCGGGCCGCGCCGCACTGGCCGCCTCCACCGCCGCCACCCGCCGCGTCGACGGTAGCCAGCTCGTGTACGACGCCGAGGCCGCCGGCACCGCCCTGGCCTACGAGGTCGTCGTGGGCGGCGCGTACGCCGACGGCACCCCCAGCGAGCTGCACGTGCTGGTCGACGCCACCAGCGGCAAGGTCCGCGACTCGTGGGAGGGTGTGCAGCGCGACGGCACCGGAAACACCTTCCACTCCGGCTCGGTGACCGTGGGCAGCACCGCCTCCGGCGGCACCTGGCAGCTCGCCGACGCCACCCGGGGCGGGCACAAGACCTACGACCTCAACGGTGGCACCAGCGGCACCGGCACCCTGGTCACCAGCACCTCGAACGTCTTCGGTGACGGCACCCTGGCCAACCGGCAGACCGCCGCCGCGGACGCCGCCTTCGGCGCGCAGGAGACCTGGGACTTCTACAAGAACACCTTCGGCCGCAACGGCATCCGCAACGACGGGGTCGGCGCGTACAGCCGGGTGCACTACAGCACCAACTACGCCAACGCGTTCTGGAGCGACTCCTGCTTCTGCATGACCTACGGCGACGGCGGCTCCGGCTGGTACCCGCTGACCTCGCTGGACGTCGCCGGGCACGAGATGAGCCACGGCGTCACCAGCAACACCGCGGGTCTGCGCTACAGCGGTGAGTCCGGCGGCCTCAACGAGGCCACCAGCGACATCTTCGGCACCCTGGTCGAGTTCTACGCGAACAACGCCAAGGACCCGGGCGACTACCTGATCGGCGAGAAGGTGCGCACCTCCGGCGTCCCGCTGCGCTACATGGACAAGCCGTCCAAGGACGGCAGCTCGGCGGACTGCTACAGCAGCTCGGTGGGCCGCCTGGACGTCCACTACTCGTCCGGCGTGGCGAACCACTTCTTCTACCTGCTCGCCGTCGGCAGCGGCTCGTCGTCGTACGGCAACAGCCCGACCTGCAACGGCAGCACCGTGACCGGTCTGGGCAACGCCAAGGCCGGTGCGATCTGGTACCGCGCCCTCACCACCTACATGACCTCGCGGACCGGCTACACCGGCGCCCGCACCGCCACCCTGTCGGCCGCCAAGGACCTGTACGGCGCCGGCAGCGCGGAGTACAACACGGTCGCCGCCGCCTGGTCGGCCGTGAGCGTCAACTGACCGCCTGACCCGGCGTCGGCGGCCTCCTGGGGCCGACGCCGGACGGCAGCGCCTCGACCGCGGGCGCGGGCACGGATCTCGTGCCCGCGCCCGCGGCCGTTTCCGTTCCGGCGGGAGGGTCGCGCGGACCGGGCACCGGGCTCTGGCGGGTTTCGCCCCTGCCCGCGGCAGGGACGGGGGATGCTGCCAGGGAGGAGACCTGCGCGACGAGGCTGGTGAGGAGGTGCGGTGCGACCCGCCCGGAGCCGCTTCGCCGCGCTGCTCGTGCTGGCCGCCCTGCTGCCGGCGGTGGAGGCGGCCGTGCTGGCGAGGCTGCACTTCCGGGCCGCCCTCGGGCTGGCTTCCCAGGTCACCGCCGTCCGCCCGTACGCCTCGTACCACGACCTGCGCTGGGTGCTGGTCTACCACGACTCCTGGTTCTGGTTCGTGGTGGAGTTCGTGGGGGCGACGGTGCTGCGCGGGTTGCTCTCCGCCGTCCTGATCGCGCTGGCCTGGCCGGCGCGGCAGGAACGGCCGTCCAGCCGCTGGCTCGTCCGGCGCAATCTGGAGATCGCCGCGCTGTCGAACCTGCTGATCTCGCCGTGGGCGGCGCTCTCCGTCGCCGCCGCCGGCGTGGCGCTCTCCTGGTACCTGTTCGCGTCGGTCGTCCCGCTGCTCTTCCTCTCCCCGTTCCTGCAGCGCTCCGGGGTGGTGGGGGAGTGGTGGCGGGGGCTGCCCTCGGTCGAGCTGGTCGGCTGGTCGATGCTCAACTTCGCCGTCCTGACCGTCGCCGGGGCGATCACGTCCAGCAGCACCGGCTGGTGGGTGGTGCCGGTGGCCGCGCTCACCGGCCTGGTGAACGGCCTGCTGTGGCAGCGCACCGTGCGGGCCGCCCTGCTGCCCGGGCGGATCCGTCTGGCCCGGGTGCCGGTCGCGCCGATCGCGTTCCTGCTGGCGCTGCTCACGCCGCTGGCCGCGCAGACACTCATCGGCATCACCGCCGGCGGGAAGGGCGAGTGGCGACCCCCGGTGGTCAGCGAGAACCTGCCCGAGTCGGTCTCCCACGCGGTGATCGCCCTCGCCGGTTACGACTCCCGTTACGACGGCCGCCCGCCCACCGACCCGCTCGTCGAGCGCTTCTCCTACCGGGGGCTCGACGGGCAGGAACGCCCGCTGCCCTACGACAGCATCGACACCCACCAGTCGCTGGAGCTCAGCGCCGAGCGCCTGGCCACCCAGGTGGACACCCTGCACCGGCGTACCGGGCGGCCGGTGGCGCTGGTCGGGCAGAGCGAGGGTGCGATGGTGGCCCGGACCTTCCTGGAGCTGCGGCCGCGCTCGCCGGTCGACACCGTGCTGCTGTTCAGCCCGCTGGTGCGGTCCGGGCGCGCCTACTATCCGCCCCCGGACGCCACCCGTGGCTGGGGGTTGGCGACCGGGTGGGAACTGCGGGGGCTCTTCGCCGTGACCAATCTGGTCCGGCGGACGAAGGACGAACCGGACGAGCCGTTCATCCGGTCGATCCTCGACAACGCCCCCTTCTATCGCAACGGCACGCTCTGCCCGGTGCCCGGGGTGCTCATGGTGGCGTTCCTGCCGACCGTCTCCGCTGCCGAGGCGCCACCGGGTCAGTACAGCGACATCCCGACCTTCCAGGTGCCGGGCTTCCACGGCGGGGTGATCGGCCGGCAGGTGGCGCAGCAGCGCCTGATCGACGTCCTGGCGAGCGGGCGCGCGGTGAAACTGCGCCGCGCCGAGTACGCGCCGTTGCAGCGGCTCTCCGCCGCCTGGCAGGCCCCGCCTCTCGCGCTTTCGGTCAACCCGGCCTGGCGGGACCGGCGTGCGCCGGACCCGGCGTTCACCGGGCGGGTCTGTCAGGGCCGGTGATCCCGGACGGGCTCAGCCGGGTGCGGTGAGGAGACGGCGGTTGCGCAACAGCACCACGACGGCGGAGACGTGCAGCCCGACCGCCAGCATGCCGTGCATCGGGTCGAACGGCAGGAAGAGCACGTCGGTGGTGACGGCGGCCGCGACGACGGCCAGGCCGGCGAGCACCAGCGGGACACGACCGGTGGCGATCGCCAGGCCGGTCACCACCACCAGTGCGCCGACGACCACGTGCAACCGCGCCCAGCCGGTCGTGTTCAGCACCGCCATGCCGCCGCCGGTCATGTCGACGTACGGGTCGATGCTCCGCTGGCTGAGGTAGCCGAGCACGTCGAGCGTGCCGGCCGTGCCCACGAGTACGCCGGCCAGCAGCGCCGGTCGCCGGCGGCGCCCGTCGGCCCGTTCGTCGTCCGGTCTCGCGTCCGTCGCCATCCGATCCGCCCCCTGCCGCCCGGGTCTCCCGCCCGGCGTCGTCCCCGCCGGGCGAGGACGGGCCGGCACCCCGAGGCTAGGGCAGGGCCGGTGGGCCTGGGGCGGGGACGGCCGAGGTCGACGTGCTCCGGCGCCGCGCGGGCGTACCCCGGGAGGGTCGCCGGCGGCGCGGACGCCCGCCGCCCGGCGCTCAGTGCGCGGCGATGACCTCGCGCAGCCGGGCGGCGAACGCCTGCGGGTCGTAGAGGAAGCCGGTGTGGCCGCCGGGGAAGACGGTCGGCGCGCAGCCCAGCGCCCGGGCGAGCACCCGCGAGCTGCGATCGCAGAACTGCCCGGTCGAGTGCTCGCCGATGCCGATCACGACGCGGGTCCGCCCGGCGCGCAGGGCCGCGACGTCGGGCCGGAACCGGGTGGTGCCGCGGACCATGTGGAGGTACTGGAAGTGCTCGTCGGCGGCGGTCTGCGGGTCGGGTTCACCGCCGTAGAGGTGCTGGATGATCTCTTCGGGCACCCAGGTGTCGACGTTGGCGAGGAACCGACGGCCGGCGTCCAGCCGGTCCCCGGCCAGGTAGGCGGCGATCATGGCCTCCTGGTCGGCGATCCGTTCCGCCCGGTCGTTCATCAGCGCGAACAGCGGCGGCTCGTGCGCGACGACCGTGTGGACCTGGTCGGGGTACGCCTCGGCGAGGGCGAGGACGGTCACCGCGCCGCCGCTGGAGCCGAAGACGGCGGCCGGCCCGGCGTCGAGGTGGTCGATGAGCCGGGACATGTCCTCGGCCCGCAGCCGTGGGGTGGAGTCCTGGTGCGGATCGCGCAGCACGCTGCGGTTGATGCCGCGCGGGTCGGTGGTCAGCACGGTGTGGTCGGCGGCGAGCACGTCGGCCACCGGGGCGAAGGCGGTGGCGTCCATCGGGGCGGCGATGAGCGCCACCAGGGGGCCCTGGCCGCGTACCTCGTAGTGCAGCACCCCGTCGGGGATCTCCAGGGTCGCGGTGGTGACGTGCTTCGCGAAGACGCTCATCCGTCCTCCAGGGTCGTGGTCACGTTCCCCTGCAGACTCGCGTCCGGTGGCCGACCTGTCTCCCGCGGACGTGCTCTCCTGCGGGCGGGGCCGGTGCTACGCCGGGACCGGGTCGCTGCCCCGGGCCCCGCCGGGCCGGCAGCGCAGCAGTCGTCGTACGGCCAGCACCCCACCGCGCGCCGCCCCGTGCCGTCGGATCGCCTCGCCGGCGTAGTGCGAACAGCTCGGACTGAACCGGCAGCACGGCGGCCGGGTGGCGCTGATCCGACGCTGATAGACCTCGATGGCCGCCAGCAGGGCCCGGGCGGGCGCGCCGGTCGGTGCCCGGTCGGCGCGGCGGGTCGTGGTCGGACGCACCGCCGAGAGCATCGCGGTGCTGAACCGGGGCAGCAGGACCAGGGTCGCCAGCAGGCAGTTGCCGTCCAGGCTCTCGGCGAGGCAGCAGCCGGTCTCCAGCAGGCAGGCGTCGCGCAGGCAGGAGTTGGACCGGTAGCCGGGGCCGTACCCGCCGTAGCCGTATCCGCCGTAGCGGGGGTCGTAGCGCGGGTCGTAGCGACGGCGGGGGCGGGGGTCGTAGCGGTACCAGGGCATGGGGCGGGTGGTACCCCCGTGCTGCGGGCTGACACCACTGCCGACCGTGGGCGGTCCCGCGTCAGGCCGCCGGTGCGGCGCCGGCGGGGGGCGGCGGCGCGCCGCGGGCGTACCGGAGCAGGAGCGTGCCGTCCCCGGCGGCCAGCACGTGCCGCAGCGGCAGGTGCCGCGGTGGGCCGCCCTCCCCGGCGGTGATCCGGCCCGCTCCGGCGCCGGCCAGCAGCGGCGCGACGGTGAGGCAGAGCTCGTCGACCAGGTCGGCCGCGGTGAGCGCGCCGAACAGGTGTGGGCCGCCCTCGCAGAGCAGCTGGTCGAGCCCGCGTCGGCGCAGCGCGGCCAGGCCGGCGGCGAGGTCCACCCGGTCCGGGCCGCAGCGGACCAGGTCGGCGACGTCGGTGAGCCCCGGTGGCGGCGCGGCGTCGTCCCGGGTGAGCACGACCGGTCGTACCGGGGCGTCGGCGAAGGCGGCCTGGGCGGGGTCGAGCGCCAGCGAGCCGGAGACCACCACCAGGGTGGGGTATTCGGCCAGCCCGGCGGCCCGCCGCCAGGCCCGGCGCGGTTCGCTGAGCCGGACCGCCCGGTAGCCCTCGTGCCGCAGCGTGCCGGCGGCCACCACGAGGCCGTCGCAGAGCATCCGCAGCAGCCCGAAGACCCGCTTGTCCGGCTCGCCGGAGAGTCCTTCGGAGTAGCCGTCCAGGGTGACCGCGCCGTCGACGCTGGACACGAAGTTCACCCGCAGGTGGGGCTGCCCGGCGCGGGCGTAGAGCGCGGTCAGCTCCGGGTCGGTCAGCGGCCCGGTGGCCGGCGTCGGCCAGAGCCGGGAAATCGGACTTCCGACGCTCATTCGCCCGCCGGACCGGTGACCGGAGGGATGGGTTCGGGGGTACGGTGCTGGCAGTCGCACCACTTCCGGCCCGGACAGTCGTCGTGCCGTCGTTCCCGGCACGCTCGGCAGATCATGCTGGCAGCCTATGCCGAGGAAGGACGGGACTGCATGCCGCGTCAGATCTTCGCGCTGAAGGTGTCCCTGGCCGGGGTCCGGCCCCCGGTGTGGCGGCGGGTGCTCGTCCCCGGCGGCTACACCCTGGACCGGCTGCACCGGGTGGTGCAGCACGCGATGGGTTGGCGGGACTGCCACCTGCACTCGTTCGACATCGACGGCCGCCAGTACGGTGAGCCCGACCCGGACGGCGAGCCGCCGGTGCGGGACGAGCTGGACGTGCGGCTCGACGCGGTGGTGGGCAAGGGCAGCCGGTTCCGCTACACCTACGACTTCGGCGACTGGTGGGAGCACGACCTGCTGGTGGAGGACGTCTGCGCCGCCGACCCGGACGAGCGCTACCCGACCTGTCCGCAGGGGGAGCGGGCGTGCCCGCCGGAGGACGTGGGCGGCCTCTTCGGCTATCAGGTCCTGCTGGCCGCGCTCGCCGATCCGGGGCATCCCGAGCACGACGTCCTGCGGGAGTGGGCCGGCCCGGGCTTCGACCCGGAGGCGTTCGACCCGACGCGGGCGACCACCCTGCTGCGCCGCTTCTGCTGAGCGGTTCTCCCTTACCCCGGTGAGGCATCCCCGCCGCCATCAGCGCGGTAACGAAATGGGAACGCTCCCATAGGGCTATTGACACCCCTGACACCTCCCGGCAATCTCATGGGAGCGCTCCCGGCGTGTGGCGCGGATCTCTCCGCGGCCGCTCCGGTCGCCGTCCGGCCCAGCCTGCGGCGGTGAGCGCCTGCACAGCACCCCCCACCACACAGATATCGCCTCACCACCGAAAGAGGGGTCTGGGATGAGCGTCCCAATCCGCCGCCGCCGGCTCGCGGCCATCGCGCTCGCCTCCGTCACGCTGCTCGCCACCGCGACCGCCTGCGGCGACGACTCGTCGGACAGCAACAGCAAGAGCGACGGCCCGGTCACCCTGGTCGTCGACGTCTTCGGCGACCAGGGCTTCGGTTACGACGAGCTCTACAAGCAGTACGAGGCCGAGCACCCGAACGTCAAGATCCAGGAGCGCGGCAAGGGCCTCGGCCTGGGCGACTACAACACCCGGCTGACCCAGCAGATCACCGCCGGTTCCGGGGCGGGCGACGTCGTCGCGCTCGAAGAGGGCACGATCGTCCAGTTCTACGCCCAGGCCGACAAGTTCGTGAACCTCGCCGACCACGGCGCGAACGACCTCAAGGGCAACTTCCTGCCGTGGAAGTGGGAGCAGGGCACCACGCCCGACGGCAAGGTGCTGGGTCTCGGCACCGACGTCGGCTCGATGGCGCTGTGCTACCGCAGCGACCTGTTCAAGGCCGCCGGCCTGCCCACCGACCGCGAGCAGGTCGGCGCCCTCTGGCCCACCTGGGACCAGTTCATCGCCACCGGCCAGAAGTTCGCCGCCGCCGACAAGAAGCACAAGTTCGTCGACTCGGCGACCAACTTCTACAACGTGGTGCTGATGCAGACCGCGGGCGCGGGCACCGGTTACACGTACTACGACAAGAGCAACAAGATGGTCATCGACCAGAACCCGGACGTGAAGTCGTCGTACGACCTCACCACCAAGATGATCGCCGCCGGGCTGTCGAACAACCTCCAGTCGTTCTCCAACGAGTGGAACGCCGGCTTCAAGAACGGCAGCTTCGCCACCATCGCCTGCCCCGCCTGGATGACCGGTGTCATCAAGGGTCAGGCCGGTGACTCGGCCGCCGGCAAGTGGGACATCGCCAAGGCCCCCGGCAACGGTGGCAACTGGGGCGGCTCCTTCCTCGGCGTGCCGAAGTCGAGCAAGCACCAGAAGGAGGCCGCCGAGCTGGTCACGTTCCTGACCAGCGCCAAGGGTCAGATCGAGGCGTTCAAGAAGCTGGGCAACCTGCCGTCGTCGCCGCAGGCGCTGGCCGACCCGGCCGTGGTCGACGCGACCAACGACTACTTCAGCAAGGCCCCGATCGGCAAGATCTTCGGCGCCGGCGCGAGTGAGCTGAAGCCGGTCTACCTCGGCCCGAAGAACAACGCGGTCCGGACCGCCGTGGAGAACACCCTCCGTGCGGTGGAGCAGGGCAAGCCCGCCCAGGAGCAGTGGCAGGCGGCACTGAAGAACGGCGCGGCCGCCGGTAAGTGACCCGGCCCGGCCCAGTACGGGTGGCGTCGACTCCCGCAGTCGGCGCCACCCGTGGTGCCCACCCCCGGCGTCACCCGTGTGGGCGGTTGACGCCGGCCGAGGAGAAGGACCCGTAATGAGCCTCGACCTGCACGCCGCAGCGCCCCCCGAGCGTGGACCGTCCCGCGCCGCCCGCTCCGCGCACCGCCGCCGCATCTCGTTCACCCGGCTGGACCTGACCTACTCGCCGTACCTCTACGTCCTGCCGTTCTTCGTGATCTTCGCCGTGTTCAGCGCGTACCCGATCGCGTACACCGTCTGGATCGCCCTCACCGACCGGTCACCGCTGAACAGCACCATCTCCTTCGTCGGCCTGGACAACTTCGTCGAGCTGATCACCGAGGACCCGCAGTTCTGGAACGCCGTGGTGAACACCTTCGGCATGTTCCTCCTCTCCACCGTGCCCCAGCTGCTGCTGGCGCTGGTGCTGGCCAACGCCCTGAACCGACGGCTGCGCGCGCAGACGTTCTTCCGGATGGCCATCGCGATGCCGATCATCACCTCCACCGCGGTGGTCGCGTTGATCTTCTCGATGATCTACGCCAAGGAGTTCGGCCTGGTCAACTGGCTGCTCGACAGCATCGGCCTGGACCCGATCGACTGGCGGGCCAACCGGTTCGCCTCCTGGTTCGCCATCTCGACCATGGTCGACTGGCGCTGGGTCGGCTACAACGCCCTGATCTACCTGGCCGCCATGCAGTCCATCAGCAAGGACATGTACGAGGCGGCCTCCCTGGACGGCGCCTCCCGGCGGCGGCAGTTCTGGTCGATCACCGTCCCGCAGCTCCGCCCGACGATCATCTTCACGCTGATCATCTCGACCATCGGCGGGCTGCAGCTGTTCACCGAACCGCTGCTGTTCACCAGCGGCGCCGGTGGCCTCTCCGGCGGCTCGGAGGGGCAGTTCCAGACCATCACCATGTATCTGCTCGACGTGATGAACCAGCGGTTCCGCTGGGGGTACGCCGGCGCGGTCGCCCTCGTGCTCTTCCTGCTCATCGCGCTGATGTCGACGGTGAACTACCTGCTGGCCCGGCGCATCAGCTCCGACAAGTGAGGTGACGAGATGACGACCACCACGCTCTGCCCGCCCGTCCGTCCCGGCGCGAAGACGCGCCCCTCCGGCCACTCCGCCGAGCGCCTCTGGAAGGCCAGCCCGCTGACCTGGTTCGGCCTGGTCCTCGGGGTGATCCTCTCGCTCTTCCCGTTCTACTGGATGATCGTGATCGCCTCGCGGACCAACGACGCGGCGAACTCCTGGCCGCCGCCGTTCCTGCCCGGCGGCAAGCTCGGCGACAACATCCAGCGGGTGCTCGCCAACGGCGACGCCAACATCGTCAAGGGCCTGCTGAACTCGTTCCTGGTCTCCGGCACGATCACCGTGGCGACGGTCTTCTTCGGCTCGCTGGCCGGCTTCGCCTTCGCCAAGCTCCGCTTCCGGGGCAAGAGCGCGCTGCTGCTGATCATCCTCGCCTCGATGATGGTGCCGATCCAGCTCGGCGTGCTGCCGCTCTACATCCTGATGGCGAAGCTCGACTGGCTGAACACCATGCCCTCGGTCACCGTCCCGTTCCTGATCGGCGGCTTCGGGATCTTCATGATGCGCCAGTACGCCGAGCAGGCCGTGCCGAACGAACTGATCGAGGCCGCCCGGGTGGACGGCTGCTCCACCTGGAAGGTGTACTGGCACGTGGTGGCGCCGGCCCTGCGCCCCGCCGCCGCGGTGCTCGGCCTGCTCACCTTCATGGAACAGTGGAACCAGTTCTTCTGGCCCTTCGTGGTGCTGGCCGACCCGAACAACCCGACCGTGCAGATCTCGCTGCGCAGCCTCAACACCGCCTACTTCGCCGACAACTCCCAGATCTTCGCCGGTACGTTGATCGCCACCCTGCCGCTGTTCGTCGTGTTCGTCCTGTTCGGCCGCCAGATCATCGGCGGAATCATGGAAGGCGCCGTCAAGTCGTGAGCAACCCAGCCAGCCCGCCCGCCGTCGGCCTCCTCGACCAGGGCCCGGAACTCACCTTCCCGCCCGGCTTCCTCTGGGGCGCGGCGACCGCGGCGTACCAGATCGAGGGGGCGGCGGCCGAGGGCGGCCGGACCCCGTCGATCTGGGACACCTTCAGCCACACCGAGGGCCGGACGGTGGCCGGGCACACCGGGGACGTGGCCTGCGACCACTACCACCGGATGACCGACGACGTGCGGCTGATGGCCGACCTGGGGCTGAAGTCGTACCGGTTCTCGGTGTCCTGGTCGCGGGTGCAGCCGGGCGGCACGGGCGCGGCGAACCCGGAAGGGTTGGACTTCTACCGGCGGCTGGTCGACGAGCTGCTGGGCCAGGGGATCGAGCCGTGGCTCACCCTCTACCACTGGGACCTGCCCCAGCCGCTGGAGGACGCCGGCGGCTGGCCGGCCCGGGACACCGCCGCCCGGTTCGCCGACTACTCGCAGCTCGTCGCCGACGCCCTCGGTGACCGGGTGAAGTACTTCACCACGCTCAACGAGCCGTGGTGCTCGGCGTTCCTCGGCTACGGCTCCGGCGTGCACGCGCCGGGGCGCTCGGACGGCGGGGACGCCGTCCGGGCCGGGCACCACCTGATGCTCGGTCACGGGCTGGCGGTGCAGGCGCTGCGGGCGTCCCGGCCCGACGCCCAGCTCGGCATCACGCTCAACCTCTATCCGGTCACCCCGGCGTCCGACTCGGTGGCGGACGTCGACGCGGCCCGCCGCATCGACGGGCTGGCGAACCGGTTCTTCCTCGACCCGGTGCTGCGCGGGTCGTACCCGGCGGACCTGCGGGCCGACCTGGCTCAGGTCACCGACTTCGGGCACGTCCGCGACGGCGACCTGGCGGTGATCTCCACGCCGCTGGACGTGGTGGGGATCAACTACTACAGCCGGCACGTGGTCGCCGCCCCGGTCGAGGGGGCCGAGCCGGAGGCGTACTGGCGGTCGCCGTCGTGCTGGCCGGGCAGCGAGGACGTCCGCTTCGTCACCCGGGGTGTGCCGGTGACCGACATGGACTGGGAGATCGACGCGCCCGGCCTGGTCGAGACGCTGGAACGGGTGCACCGCGACTACACGGACCTGCCGCTCTACATCACCGAGAACGGTTCCGCCTTCGTCGACACGGTGGTCAACGGTCGGGTCGACGACACCGACCGGCTGGCGTACTTCGACGCGCACCTGCGCGCCGCGCACGCCGCGATCACCGCCGGGGTGCCCCTGAAGGGCTATTTCGCCTGGTCACTGATGGACAACTTCGAGTGGGCCTGGGGTTACACCAAGCGGTTCGGCATGGTCCACGTCGACTACGACACGCAGGTCCGCATCCCCAAGTCCAGCGCCCGCTGGTACGCCGAGGTGATCCGACGCAACGGTCTGGCCGCACAATAGGCTCTGGGCCAGCCAGTAACGGACGGCCCGGCACCGACGCCTCACCAGGTGCCGGGTCCGTCCGACGTCGGAGGAGCAGCACACGATGACAACGCAGCGCACGCGGTCGCTCGGGCGCCCGACCCTCGACGCGGTCGCGGCCCGCGCCGGCGTCGGCCGCGGCACGGTCTCCCGCGTGGTCAACGGCTCGCCCCAGGTCAGCCCGGAGGCCCGGGCCGCGGTCCAACAGGCCATCGCCGAGCTGGGGTACGTCCCGAACCGGGCGGCCCGGGCCCTGGTCACCCAGCGGACCGACTCGGTCGCGCTGGTGGTCTCCGAGTCGGGGGAGCGGGTCTTCACCGAGCCGTTCTTCGCCGGCATCGTCCGGGGCGTCAGCTCCGGGCTGCTGGAGACCCCGATGCAGCTCTGGTTGGCCATGGTCCAGTCGCCGATCGAGCGGGAACGGGTCGAGCACCACCTGACCAACCAGCACGTCGACGGGGTCCTGCTGCTCTCGCTGCACGACTCCGACCCGCTGCCCACCCTGCTGGAGGAGCGCGGCCTGCCCGCCGTGCTCGGCGGCCGACCGGCCCGGATGCTGCACCCGGACGCCCAGCCCACCTGGTTCGTCGACATGGACAACGTCGGCGGTGCCCGGCAGGCGGTGGCGCACCTGTTCTCCCGGGGACGGCGGCGGATCGCCACCATCGCCGGCCCGCAGGACATGGGCGCCGGCCTGGCCCGGTTGTCCGGCTACAAGGAGGCCGTCCGGGCCGCGGGCGGTGAGGTCAATCCGGACCTCATCGCGTACGGCGACTTCAGCGAGGGCAGCGGCACCGCCTGCATGCGTCGGCTGCTGGAGGTCTGCCCGGACCTGGACGCGGTCTTCGCCGCCTCCGACCTGATGGCGTTCGGCGCCCTGCGGACGCTGCGCGAGGCGGGTCGCCGGGTGCCGGAGGACGTGGCCGTGGTCGGCTTCGACGACGCCCCGATCGCCCGGCAGGCCGAGCCGCCACTCACCACGGTCTTCCAGCCGGTGGAGGAGATGGGCCGGCAGATGGCCCGGCTCCTGGTCTCCCGCATCCGCGGCGAGGACGTCCCGTCCCCCCACGTCCTGCTCGACACCAAGCTCATCCACCGCGCCTCGGCCTGACCCGGGCCGCGCCGGGGAGGCCCGTCACTTCTCCCGGACGGCGTGCAGGCCGTGGTCGACCAGGGGAGCGACCATCTCGCCGATCCGGTCGAAGCCGCCGCCGAGTGTCTGGCCGAGGGTGTGCCGGTAGTGGATGCCCTCGCAGATGACCGCGAGCTTGAAGCAGCCGAGCGCCACGTGCCAGTGCAGCGGGCCGACGTCGACGTCGCTGCGGCCGGCGTACCGGGCGATCAGCTCGTCCCCGGTGGGGAAGCCGGCGCGGGGGCCGATGCCGTCGGCCACCGGGTTGCCCTCGGCGAGGTCACTGTCGCCGAGCACGCTCCAGTACGTCAGCAGCAGCCCCAGGTCGGCGAGGGGGTCGCCGAGGGTGGCCATCTCCCAGTCCAGCACCGCCCGGACGGAGACCGGGTCGACGGTGGCCATCAGGTTGTCCAGCCGGTAGTCGCCGTGCACGATCCGCCCCGCGTTCGCCCCCTCGGGGACGGTGTCGGCGAGCGCGTCGCGCAGCTCGTCGATGCCCGGCAGCTCGCGGCTGCGGGAGCGGTCGAGCTGGCCGGCCCAGCGGCGCACCTGCCGGCCGAGGTAGCCCTCGGGGCGGCCGAAGTCGGCCAGCCCGGCCGCGGCCGGTTCGACCATGTGCAGCGCGGCGAGGGTGTCCATCATCGCCATGGCCAGGTCGCGTCGCTGCCCGTCGGTGAGCGGGTCGGTCTGCGTCCGGCTCCGGTAGACCTCGCCGTCGACCTTCTCCATCAGATAGAAGGGCGCGCCGATCACCGCCTCGTCGGCGCAGAACAGCAGGGCCGCCGGGACGGGGACCCCGGTGGGTGCCAGCGCGGAGATCACCCGGTGCTCACGGGCCATGTCGTGCGCGGTGGCCAGCACGTGCCCGAGCGGCGGCCGGCGCAGCACCAGCTCCCGGTCGCCGGCGCGCAGCAGGTAGGTCAGGTTGGACTTGCCGCCGGCGATCAGCCGGGCCTGCAGCGGTCCGGTGGCCAGCTCGGGCCGGTGCTCGGCGAGATAGCCGGCGAGCCGGTCGAGGTCCACGCCCTTCGGCGGTCGGCCGGAGCCTGGTCCGGTCGTGGTCTGGGCAGCGTCGACGGCCGGCTCGGTCATCCGAATAGTTGATGGCAGCTCAGCCGTGTTGTCAAGGCGGGATTTTCCGCCCGGGACATGCCGCGGCAACAGGGGCGAAACGGTCGGTCGGCAGGCTGGGTCCCAGCCTGCCGGCCGCGTAGGGCCGGCCCGCCGAGCGGAGGGACCAGACATGTTGCTGAGAGTTCGGGTGACCCTGCCGGACCGGCCCGGCACGCTCGGCCAGGTGGCCCGGACGCTGGGCGTCTCCGGGGCGGACATCGTCCAGGTGGTGGTGCTGGAGCGGCTCGGTGGGCGGGCCGTCGACGACTTCACCGTGGTCTGGCCGGGGGCGGCCCGGGTGGAGCGGCTCCTCGCCGGCCTCGCCGCCATCCCCGGTGTCCGGGTGGACGGGGTGTGGCGGGCGATCGGCACGCCGACCACCACCGGGCAGGACGCCGAACTGCTGGCGCAGATCGCGGCCAACCCGACCGACGGGGTCGCCACCCTGGTCGACGCGGTGCCGGGGCTGCTCGCCGCGGACTGGGCGGTGGCCGCGGTCGTACCCCTGGACTGGGCCGCGCGCAGCGGCGGCGCGAGCGGGGCGACGGTCGGGCACGCGAGCTGGCGGGCGCCGGTCCCGCCGCGACTGCCGGAGGTGACCCCGCTGCGCGCCCGGTCGATGACCGCCCCGGACGGCACCCACTACGCGGTCGCGCCGTTCGGGCGGGCGGGGCTGGTGCTGGTGGTGGCCCGGGAGCACACCGAGCCGCTGACCGCCGCCGCGTTCCACTCCACCGAGGTGGACCGGCTGGCGCAGCTCGTCCGCGCCGGTGCGGTGATTCTCGGTGACCGGCTCGACCTGGTCGGCGGGCCGGCGGTGGTCACCGGCACCTGAGCCGGGGAAACGGTTCCCGGGCCGTCACCGTCGGGCAACGGGCCGGCAACAGCCGGCCGGCAGGGTGAGGACCGGGGGAAGGGAGCCAACCATGGCGCTGTGGCGGATCAGAGCCACCGTGGACGACCGGCCGGGTTACCTGTCGGTGCTCACGGCGAGCCTCGCGTTGCGCGGGGTCAACATCCTCACCGTGCAGGTGCACACGACCGAGGTGGGGGCCGTCGACGACTTCCTCGTCGACGCGCCCGAGCACCTCGACGAGGCCGACCTGCTGGCCGCGGTCGAGCGGGGCCGGGGGCGGGACTGCTGGGTGGCGCGCAGCGAGGCGCGCGGCCTGGTCGACCAGCCGACCCGGGTGCTCGGCCTGGCCACCCGGCTGGTCCGGGATCCGGACGCGACCGGGGAGACGCTGCGCGCCCTGCTCGGCGCGGACGCGGTGACCTGGCGTCCGGTGTCGCCCGGGGCCCGGTCGGGGATCGGCCCGACCAGCATGCTGCTGGCCGATCCCACCGGCGGGTCGTTCGAGCTGCGCCGCTGCGCGCCCAGCTTCACCCCCGCGGAGTACGCCCGGGCGCAGGCGCTCGTCGAGCTGGCGGCCACCGTGGCCCGCCGGGCGGCGGACCAGGTCACCCTGCTGCTGCCGGACGGCGCGGAGCTGCTGCTCCGACCGGCGACCGCGGACGACCTGCCGGGCGTGGTGCAGCTGCACGCGGGGTGCTCGGCCCGCAGCCGGCAGCGGCGTTACCTGAGCGGCGTGACCTGCCCGCCGGCATCCCGGCTGCGTCGGCTGCTGGAGCCGGCGCGGGGGCTCACCCTGGTCGCGACGGCCACCGGCTCCGGCGGGGAGGCGGAGTCGGTGGTCGCGATGGCGAACCTGCTCGGCGAGGGTGACGAGGCCGAGGTGGCGTTGCTGGTGCGGGACGACTGGCAGCGCCGTGGCCTCGGCACCGCGCTGCTGCGTCGCCTGGTCGGGCACGCCGAGCGCGTCGGGTACGCCGCCCTGACGCTGCACGTCCAGGCGGAGAACGCGCCGATGCTGCGGACCCTGGCCCGGCTGGGCCGGCCGACCCCGGTCGAGCGGGACGGTGCCGTGCTGACGGTCACGGTGCCGCTGGGCAGCGGGGTCGGGCCGCCCCGCACCGCGACGGTGCCGGCGGAGCGGTCGCACTGAGCTGACGGTCGCGGGTCGCGGCCTCCGGCGGTGTCGCAACGGCGCGGCACCGGCGGGGTCCGACCGGCGGCCCCTACCGGCGTCGGGAGTTCCGGCGCCATCGGGCCGACCTCCGGTGCGGAGGCGGTGGGACGAGCAGGGCCCCCGGTGCGGGGGCCCTGTTCGTCGTGGAGCGAGGGTCAGGTGGCCGGGTAGCTGCTGTAGTCCGGGAAGTTGCCGTAGAGCCGGCTGTCGCCGCCCACGGTGACCGCCTGCACCAGCAGGTCGCCGCCGACGAAGGCACCCTTCCAGGAGGCGCCCCGGCCGCCGAACGGCTCGTCCCGGTCACCCCGGGAGCGGGGCTTGTTGATGCCCACCTTGAACGCCTGGAGGTCGACCGCCAGCTTCGCCGCCTCGTCGGTGTCGTCGCAGGCCAGCGACGCGACCAGGGCGCCGTTGGAGGCGTTCATGGCGGCCAGCAGCTCGTCGGTGGTGTCCACCACGACGATGGTGTCGACCGGCCCGAACGGCTCGGCGTGCATCAGCCGGGACCGGCCGGGCGGGGCGAGCAGCACGGCCGGCGCCACGTACGCGGAGGTGTCCTGGCCGTCGAGGAAGGGCGCGCCGTCGAGCTTGCCCCGGTGCAGCGGCACCGCGCCGCCGCGTACCGCCTCGTCAACCTTGCGGCGCAGCTCGTCGGCCTTGGCGCCGCTGATCAGCGGGCCGAAGTCCAGCTCGGGCAGCGGGTCGCCGGCCTGCCAGCTCTCGTCCACGGCGAGCGGGTGGCCGAAGCGGACCGAGCGGACCACCGGCAGGTACATGTCGAGGAACTCGTCGACCAGGTCGCGCTGGACCACGAACCGCGGGTACGCGGTGCAGCGCTGCTTGCCGTACTCGAAGCCCTTCTTCAGGTGGGCGGCGAGCAGGTCCCACTGGGAGAAGTCCCAGATGCCCCAGGCGTTGAGGCCCTCCTGCTCGATGAAGTGCCGCTTGTCGGAGTCGAGCAGCGCGGCGGCGACCTTGCCGCCGTTGGAGCGGCCGCCGACGAAGGCGACCGCGCCGATCTCGGGGGCGCGGACGAGCACCTCGGAGAGTTCCTCGCCGCTGCCGGAGAGCAGCGTGGCGGGCAGCCCGGCCCGACGCATCAGCGCGTGCGCGACGGTGAGGCAGACCGCGCCGCCCTGGGACGGCGTCTTGGCGATCACCGCGTTGCCGGCGAGGAGCTGCACCAGTTCGGCGTGGACCAGCACGCTCATCGGGTAGTTCCAGGAGGCGATGTTGCTGACCGGTCCGGGCAGCGGCTCCCGCCCGTCGGCGAGCATCCGGTCGATCTCCTGGACGTACCAGCGGACGCCGTCCAGCGCGCGGTCCACGTCGGCGCAGGCCAGCCGCCACGGCTTGCCGATCTCCCAGACCAGCAGCATGGCGAGCAGGTCGCGGTGGGCGGTGAGGGCGTCCAGGGCGTCGGTGACCCGGGCCTTGCGCTCGGCGAGCGGGGTCTGCGCCCAGTCCCGGTGCGCGGCGGCGGCGTGCGCGACGGCGGCGCGGGCCGAGTCGGCGTCGAGGCGGGCCAGGTCGACCAGGACGGTGTTGTCGACCGGGGTGCGGACCGGGGTGGGTGCGCCGACCGCGCGCCAGTCACCCTCGATCAGGTTGTGCAGCCGGGTCCGGCCGTCGGCCGAGGACCCGAAGGCCTCCGGGGTGGCGGCCACCGCCCGGGCGAGGGTGTCGGACCAGGCGGTGCCGTCGGCGAGTCTGAGAGCCATCGCGATCTCCTCAGGGTTGACCGGGGGAGCGGCGGCGTCGATGGCACCGCTGATGTGGCGTACTGTCCCGCGCCGCCGAGCGTGGCGGCAACCGTACGCTCGTATGCCAGGACACCAGGCCCGCCGCCGGGCACCGACCGCGCGCCCGCGCGGCCTCCGCCCACCGCGCCTGACCTGGAGGTACGCATCAAAGCAATCGATTAACGTCGATGATGTGATCCATCTCCGGGCGTCGTCGACCGGGTTACCCGTCAGTACGGATCAACCCGTCCGACGGTTCAGTGGCCGGCCCGGAAATGCGGAACCGGCCGCCGGACGAGGTCCGGCGGCCGGTCCGGGCGTGGACCCGAGCGTCAGCTGGTGAAGGTGATCCTGTCCCGTCGGCGGCGCAGCGCCATCAGCACGACGCCACCCACGATCAGGGCGAGACCGGTCAGCGAGATGCTCGTCGCCGCCACGCCGGTCAGCGGCAGGCCGCCCTCGGTGCCGGTGCCGCCACCACCGCCCGCCGGGCCCGACGGGTTGACGGACGGGTTCTGCGACGGGTTCTGCGAGGGGTTCCCGGAGCCGCCCGGCGTCGGGGTCGGCGTCTCCCCGCCCGGGGTGGACGGGGTCGGCGTCGGCGACGGCGACCCGGTGGACTCGCACGGCTGGAGCCAGAACACCTTGTGCTTGTCGTCGAACGCCTTGCCGTCGGTCAGGTCCACATCGAGCTTGATGTGGTAGCCCTGCTTCGGGTGCCGCGTCAGGCCGGTCAGGTCGAGGTCCTTCGCGGAGAGCCTGATGACCTCGTCGTGGTCGTTCTGCGCGCCGGAGGCCGGGTCGTCGCTGATCAGCACGCCGGTCTTCGACCAGACGACCTTGTCCTTCGGGCTGCTCGACGGCGGCTGGGCCCAGAGCGTGATGTTCGCCTTCTGGCCCTCGTCGAAGTTGAAGAACTCCAGCTCGAAGTCGCAGGTGACGTGCGGCTGGTTGTCGACCTTGTCCTCGAACGGCGCACCGTCGATCTTGACGGTGCCGTTGTCGCCCGGCGGGTTGTGCGGATTGCCGGTCGCCATGGCCGGGGCGGCGAAGGCGAGGCAGGCCGTGGCGGCGGCTGCGGTGAGGGCCGCGCGCGCCACGTGCCGACGCTGTGGCATGAGGAATCCTCCGAAATGGGGAGAGGGGACGGCACATGATCCCATCCGGCTCCTCCGGTGCGGGGATCGGACGATCGGCCTGAGCTGGGACGACATGCCGGCGGGAAGTGCGGCACGGGCGAGTCGGGGCCAGTTTCGGCGCGTGTCGTCGTAACGCGGAACGGGTTCCCGGCGCTGCGTCCGTGCCCGCGACGGACCCGGCGGGCCGGCGGAGCGTCTTCACAAACCGGTGACGGCGGCATTACATTGTCGCCTATCCATGGGAGCGCTCCCGAGGCTGCCACGGTCCACCCCACCACCACCGCCGCCGGCAGCACCGACCACCCGACGTCGCCCCGTCCGGTCGGTGCTGCCGCGCGACGCCACCGACAGGAGTTCGCCATGCACCACCCGATCCGACCGCCGGTGCGGAGCCGACCCTGGCTGCGCCGCCTCCTCGCCGCCGGCGCCGCCCTCACCACCGGCCTCACCCTGGCCGTCGCCGCACCCACGCCCGCTCCGGCGAGCGCCGCCCCCGCGTTCAACTACTCGGAGGCCCTCCAGAAGTCGCTCTTCTTCTACGAGGCGCAGCAGTCCGGGAAGAAGCCGGCCTGGAACCGGGTCTCCTGGCGCGGCGACTCCGCGCTGACCGACGGCGCGGACGTCGGTCTCGACCTCACCGGCGGCTGGTACGACGCCGGCGACCACGTCAAGTTCGGCTTCCCGATGGCGTTCAGCACCACCATGCTGGCCTGGGGCGCGGTCGAGTACCGGGACGGCTACGTCTCCTCCGGCCAGCTCCCGCACCTGCTGAACAACCTGCGTTGGGTCAACGACTACTTCGTCAAGGCACACCCCGCGCCGAACGTCCTCTACGGACAGGTCGGCAAGGGCGACGACGACCACAAGTGGTGGGGTCCGGCCGAGGTGCTGCCGATGGCGCGGCCCGCGTACAAGATCGATGCGAGCTGCGGCGGTGCGGACCTGGCGGGGGAGACGGCGGCCGCGATGGCCGCCTCGTCGATGGTGTTCCGCCCCACCGACGCCGCCTACGCGGACAAGCTGCTCGGGCACGCCCGGCAGCTCTACACCTTCGCCGACACGGTGCGGAAGTCCTACAGCGACTGCATCACCGACGCGGCGTCGTTCTACAAGTCCTGGAGCGGCTATCAGGACGAGCTGGTCTGGGGCGCGATCTGGCTCTACCGGGCCACCGGCGACGCCACCTACCTCGCCAAGGCCGAGAGCGAGTACGACAAGCTCGGCACCGAGAACCAGACCACCACGAAGTCCTACAAGTGGACCCTCGCCTGGGACAACAAGCAGTTCGGGGCGTACGTGCTGCTGGCCGCCCTGACCGGCAAGCAGAAGTACGTCGACGACGCGAACCGCTGGCTCGACTGGTGGACCGTCGGCGTGAACGGCTCCCGGGTGAACTACTCGCCCGGCGGGGAGGCCGTCCTCGACTCCTGGGGCTCGCTGCGGTACGCCGCCAACACCGCCTTCGCCGCGCTGGTCTACAGCGACCAGACCTCCGACGCGACCCGCAAGACGCGCTACCACGACTTCGCCGTCCGGCAGATCAACTACGCGCTCGGCGACAACCCGCGCAACTCCAGCTACCTGATCGGCTTCGGCACCAACTCGCCGCGCAACCCGCACCACCGCACCGCGCACGGCTCCTGGTGGGACAGCCAGACCGTGCCCACCGAGACCCGGCACGTGCTCTACGGCGCGCTGGTCGGCGGTCCCTCCTCGGCCAACGACGCCTACACCGACAGCCGGTCCGACTACGTGATGAACGAGGTCGCCACCGACTACAACGCCGGCTTCACCTCCGCCCTGGCCCGGCTGTCGAAGGAGTACGGCGGCACCCCGCTCGCCGGCTTCCCGGTCGCCGAGCAGCCGGACATGGACGAGCTGACCGTGGAGACCACGGTGATGCAGGCCGAGACCCGGGCCACCGGACTGAAGGCGATCATCTACAACAAGTCGGCCTTCCCGGCCCGCGCGCTGACCACCGCGAAGTTCCGCTACTACTTCCGCCCCGACGGCACCGGCCCGGTCACCGTCACCCCCGGCTACACCCAGGGCTGCCCGTCGCCGTCGGCCGCCAAGCAGTACAGCGCCGACATCTGGTACGTCGAGGTCGACTGCACCGGGTACACCATCGCCCCGGCCGGTCAGTCGCAGCACCGGATGGAGGTCCAGTTCAAGATCGGCGTACCGGAGGGCGGCACCTGGGACCCGACGAACGACCCGTCGTACCAGGCCGCCGCCGGGCCGAACCGGAAGGTGCCGCTCTATTCCAACGGGGTGAAGGTCTGGGGTGACGAGCCGGGACCGGCCACCCCCGACACCACCGCGCCGACCGCGCCCGGCACCCCGGTCGCCTCGGCGGTCACCTCGACCGGGCTCACCCTGACCTGGCCCGCCGCCACCGACACCGGCGGCAGCGGACTCGCCGGCTACGACATCACCCAGGCGCAGGTCGGCAGCGACGCCCTGGTGCTGCTGAGGTCCACGACGAACACCCTCGCCGTCACCGGGCTGCTGCCGGAGCGGACGTACCAGTTCAGCGTGGTCGCCCGCGACGGCGCCGGCAACCGGTCGACGGCCTCGCCGACCGTCAGCGTCACCACCCCGGCCGCGCCCGCCCCGGACACCACCCCGCCCACCGCGCCCGGCACGCCCACCGCCTCGGCGGTCGGCCCGACCGGGCTCACCCTCGCCTGGGGTCCGGCCACCGACAACGTCGGCGTCACCGGCTACCGGGTGTACCGCTCCGGGAGCGTCCTCGTCGGGTCCACCACGGGGACCAGCCTCGCGGTCACCGGCCTTACCGCCGCCACGGCGTACACCTTCACCGTGGTCGCGGTGGACGCGGCCGGCAACGCCTCCGCGGCCTCCGCGCCGGTCACCGTCACCACCGCGGACCCACCGGCCGCCGGCGGCTGCAAGGTCGGGTACGTCACCAGCGACTGGAACACCGGCTTCACCGCCAACATCACCGTCACCAACACCGGCACGGTCGGGATGACCGGTTGGACGCTCGCGTTCAGCTTCCCGAGCACCGGGCAGAAGGTCGGCCAGGGCTGGTCGGCCAACTTCACCCAGACCGGCACCGCGGTGACCGCGTCGAACGTCTCCTACAACGGCACCCTCGCCCCGGGCGCGTCGACGAGCTTCGGCTTCAACGGCACCCACACCGGCACCAACCCCCGACCCACCGCCTTCACCCTCAACGGCACCCCCTGCACCGTCTCCTGACGCAGCCCGCCGGTGACCCGGTCGCCGGCAGGTGATGGACAACGAGCGATATGCCTCAGCGGCATGAACATGACGCTGAGGCATATCGCTGATCCGGCACCGGGCCGCCGGCCGTCGTGAGGTCGGACAGATGGTGTTTCCTGCTCAGCGGTAGGTGCCCACGATTCGGGGCACTCTGCGGTGGTGGAGCGGGCGATGGTGACGGTGGGGCACGGGACGGCCGACCGGGAGCGGCTGGGGGAGCTGCTGGGCGGCGCGGGGGTGGCGCTGGTGGTGGACGTGCGGCGGTATCCGGCCAGCCGGACCAACCCGGACGTGCGGCGGGAGGCGCTCGCACAGTGGCTGCCCGAGGTGGGCGTCGAC
Organism: Micromonospora sp. CCTCC AA 2012012; assembly: GCF_040499845.1. Taxonomy (NCBI): domain Bacteria; kingdom Bacillati; phylum Actinomycetota; class Actinomycetes; order Micromonosporales; family Micromonosporaceae; genus Micromonospora; species Micromonospora mangrovi. Next base: position 3,512,594 of record NZ_CP159342.1, on the reverse strand, counting down.
TACCGGTGGGAGCCGACCCTCGGCGGTCGCCGGCACCTGCGGGCCGGCGAACCCGAGCCGGACACCTGGTGGACCGTCCCGGCCTTCCGGGCGTACGCGGCCTGGACCCGCACGCCGGAGTTCGACGCGGCGCTGGACGCGGTGCTCGCCGACGCCGCCGAGCGGACCACGGCGGTGCTGTGCAGCGAGAGCGTGTGGTGGCGCTGCCACCGGCGACTGATCGCCGACGTCACGCTGCTCGGCCGGGGCGTGCCGGTCGAGCACCTGATGCCCGACGGTCGGCTCAGCCCGCACCGCCCCGCCGAGGGCGCCCGCCGGCTCCCCGACGGCCACCTGATCTGGGACGGCTGACCCCGCGCCCCGGCCCCGCTCAGCGCGGCAGGTCGTCGGCGAGCAGGTCCATCAGCAGGCCGTCGTGCCAGCGCCCGTCGGCACCGCGCTCGTAGCGCCGCAGAATGCCCACCGGGCGGAAACCCGCCTTCGCGTACGCCCGGATCGCCGCGGTGTTCGCCGCCGCCGGGTCGACCGTGAACCGGTGGTGGCCGTGCTCGTCGACCAGGTGTCGGACCAGGGTGCGCACGGCGTCCCCGCCGAGCCCGGTGCCGCGTACCGCCGGGTCGAGGAAGACGTCGAGGCTGGCGTGGCGGTAGTCGGGGTCGGTCTCCGCGTACCACTGGATCGCGCCGACCACCCGGCCGTCGTGCTCGATGGCGTAGACGGCCAGCTCGTCGTCGGCCAGGTCGGCGCGGACCGCCCCGGCCAGGTCGTCGTCGCCGCGCCACCAGCGGCGCACCTCCGGGGTGGCGCGGATCGCCGCGAGCGCGGGCACGTCCGCCTCCGTCACCGGCCGCAACGTCACCACCCGTCCCCGCAGCACGCGTCAGCCCCGCAGCTCGCCGTGCTCGACGCAGACCGCCGACCAGCCGACCGGCAGCACCTGCACCTTCATCCGACGGCGGCAGTGCGTGCAGAAGCGCGGCGGCTCCAACGCCCGCGCCGCCGCGCACGCCTCGTGCCCGCCGACCGCGGCGTCCGCACCGCATCGGTCGCACCAGCGCCGCGCCAGCGCGGACCCGGCAAGCTCGGTCACCTCGTCATCACCGCCTCACAGCGTCGCGGAGAGCGCCTTGACCGGCATCTTCAGGTCGTCCAGCAGCTCCAGGTCGGCGGTCGCCGGTCGGCCCAGGGTGGTCAGGTAGTTGCCGACGATCACCGCGTTGATGCCACCCAGCAGCCCGTCCCGGGTGCCGAGGTCACCGAGGGTGATCTCGCGGCCGCCCGCGTACCGGAGGATGGTGCGCGGCATGGCCAGCCGGAACGCGGCGATGGCCCGCAGCGCGTCCTTCCCCTCGACCACCGGACGGTCACCGAGCGGGGTGCCCGGGCGGGGGTTGAGGAAGTTCAGCGGCACCTCGTGCGGGTCCAGCGCGGCGAGCTGCGCGGCGAACTCCGCCCGCTGCTCCACCGTCTCGCCGAGACCGAGGATGCCGCCGCAGCAGACCTCCATGCCGGAGTCGCGGACCATCGTCAGCGTCTCCCAGCGCTCCTCCCAGGAGTGCGTGGTGACCACGTTGGGGAAGTAGGAGCGGCAGGTCTCCAGGTTGTGGTTGTAGCGGTGCACGCCCATCTCGACCAGCTCGTCGACCTGCTCCTGGCTGAGCATGCCCAGCGAGGCGGCGACCTGGATGTCGACCTCCGCCTTGATGGCGGCGACGCCCTCACGCATCTGCTTCATCAGCCGGGCGTCCGGGCCGCGCACGGCGGCCACGATGCAGAACTCCGTCGCCCCGGTCGCCGCGGTCTGCTTCGCCGCCTCGACCAGCGACGGGATGTCCAGCCAGACGGAGCGGACCGGCGAGGTGAACAGGCCGGACTGCGAGCAGAAGTGGCAGTCCTCGGGGCAGCCGCCGGTCTTCAGCGAGACGATGCCCTCGACCTCGACCTCCGGCCCGCACCAGCGCATCCGCACCTCGTGGGCGAGCTGCAGGGCGGCGGGGACGTCTTCGTCGGGCAGGTTGAGCACGGCGAGGACACCGGCCTCGTCGAGGCCGACGCCGTTCTCCAGCACCTGGGTACGGGCCTGGTCGAGGATCTCTGGCATGGCTCGTACCCTACAAGGCCGGTCCGACGGCGGGAAACGAGCGAGGCCGCCCGCCGGACCGGCCGCACCCCGACCATCGGCGGGGCGGCCCGCGCCACGCCGGTGGGGGTGGGGCGGGTGGTAATTTCGCCCGGCGGACGCGCCCGGGAACGGGCCTCGACGGCAGAGAGGAGTGACGGTGGCGGACTGGCTGGCGGCACTCGAACGCCGCGCCGAGCAGCGCGCCAAGGCGGGACTGACCCGTCGGCTGCGCCCCCGCGCCGCCGACGACGCCGTCGTCGACCTGGCCGGCAACGACTACCTGGGGTTGGCCACCCACCCGGAGGTCACCGCCGCCGCCGCGCGGGCGCTCTCCGCGTACGGGCTGGGGGCCACCGGGTCGCGGCTGGTGCGCGGCTCCACGCAGCTGCACCACGCGCTGGAGGAGTCGCTCGCCGACTGGCTCGGCACCGACCGGGCGCTGGTCTTCTCCTCCGGCTACCTGGCCAACCTCGCCGCCGTCCGGGGCCTGGTGCAGCCGCGTACGCTGCTCGTCTCCGACGCCCACAACCACGCCTCGCTGATCGACGGCTGCCGGATCTCCGGCGCCGAGACCGTGGTGACCCCGCACGCCGACGTCGACGCGGTGGCCGCGGCGCTGGCCGCCGCGCCCGGCCGGCCGGCGGTGGTGGTGACCGAGTCGGTCTTCTCCGTCGATGGTGACCTCGCCCCGCTGGCCCGGCTGCACGCCGTCGCCCGCCGGCACGGCGCGCTGCTTCTGGTGGACGACGCGCACGCGCTGGGCGTGACCGGGCCGGCCGGCGCCGGCGGGGTGGCCGCCGCGGGCCTGGCGGGGCAGCCCGACGTGGTGGTGACGGCGACCCTCTCCAAGGCGCTCGGTGGGGCGGGCGGCGTGGTGGCCGGCCCGGCCGAGTTCGTGCGCCACCTGGTGGAGACCGGGCGGACGTTCATCTTCGACACCGCGCTGCCGCCGGCCGTGGCCGCCGGGGTCGCCACGGCGCTGCGGCTGGCCCGCGCCGGTGACCCGCTCCGGGCCGAACTGGCCGACCGGGCGGCCCGCGCGGTGCGCCGGCTCGGCGCGGCCGGGTTGACCGTCTCCGCCCCCGACGCGGCGGTGGTCTCGGTGACCGCGCCGGGTCCGGAGGCGGCGACCGCCTGGGCGGCCGACTGCCGGGACCGCGGGATCGCGGTGGGCTGCTTCCGCCCGCCGTCCACCCCGGACACCCGCTCCCGCCTGCGCCTCACCATCAGCGCCGGCGTGCCCCGCGCCGACTTCGAACGGGCGCTGGACGTCATCGTGGAGACTGCCCCATGAGCGATGGTGCGTGGACCGGACCGGTGCTGGTGACGGGGACGGACACCGAGGTGGGCAAGACCGTGGTGACCGCGGCGATCGCGGCGGCCGCGCAGGCCGCCGGCATGCGGGTGGCCGTGATCAAACCCGGTCAGACGGGTACGGCCACCGGTGACCCGGGCGACGTCGACTCGGTGACCCGGCTGGCCGCCCCGTCGACCGGCCGGACCCTGGCCAGCTATCCGGACCCGCTGGCCCCGCTCGCCGCGGCCCGGGTCGCCGAGCTGGAGCCGCTGGAGCTGTACACCGCCGTCGACGCGATCCGCGCGGAGGTCGACAAGCACGACCTGGTGCTGGTCGAGGGGGCCGGCGGGCTGCTCGTACCGATGGGGTTGCGCCCGTCGGGGGAGCCCTGGACGGTGGCCGACCTGGCGGTGTCGCTGGGTGCGCCGGCCGTGGTGGTGGCCCGCGCCGGCCTCGGCACGCTCAACCACACCGCGCTCACCCTGGAGGCGCTGGAGCGGCGGGCCGTGCCGGCCGGTGTCGTGGTCGGCGCGTGGCCGACGGAGCCGGAGCTGGTGCACTGGTCCAACCTGACCGACCTGCTGCCGAACCTGCTCGGCGCGGTGCCGATGGGCGCGGGCGCGATGGACCCGGGGGTGTTCCGCCGGTCCGCCCCGGGCTGGCTCACCCCGGCGCTCTACGGGGTGCTCGACGACTGGCGGGCCTGGGCCGAGGAGAGCGGCTGAGCCGCTCCCCCCGGCTCCGGAACAGCACGGCGACACGCTAGCGGGTGGCTCCCGGTGGCCTCGGGTCCAGCTCCCACACGTTTGTGCGCTTCACCCGTACGCTCTCCAGCGCCTCCGAGACCGGGACCTCGTAGGCGGCCAGCTCGTGGAAGCGGTCGCGGGGCAGGAAGGCCCGGCCGGGGTCGCCGACGAGGACCCGGGCGCCGGAGCGGGCGGCCCGGAGCAGGAAGCGCAGCATCCGCTTCGCCATCGCCTCGCTGTAGAAGACGTCCCCGGCGAGCACCACCTCGGCGCCGTCGGCGTCGGAGTCCAGGATGTCGCCGAGTTCGGCGTCGACGCGTACCCCGTTGGCCTCGGCGTTGAGCGCGACGGCCGCGACGGCCCGCTCGTCGATCTCGACGGCGCGGACGGTGGCGGCGCCGGCTCGCGCGGCGGCGATGGCGACCAGGCCGGAGCCGGCGGCCAGGTCGAGCACCCGGCGGCCGGCGACCAGCTCGGGGTGGTCGGTGACGTAGCGGGCGAGCCCCTGGCCGCCCGCCCAGGCGAAGGCCCAGAACGGCGGGGGCTGGGAGCTGCGGAACTCGCCCTCGGTCAGCTCCCACAGGCCGATCGGCTCGTCCGCCTGGTGCAGCGACACCTCGGGGACGAACGGGACCGGCGCGAGCCGGGCGTGCAGCCGGACGAAGGCCGCGGAAAGGTCGGACACCCCGCTGATTCTGCCGGGGGCCGGGTCCCGGGCGTGTCGCGGGGCGGCCGTGACCGGTTCACCACTGCCGGTGATTTCGCCCCCCGCGCTTGGCGATCCGTGCGAACACGCCCGTCTACCGGCTTGCCGGGTGCGCCCATAGCGTTGCCAGGTGGACGCGACCGACGGGAGGGCGAGGCGGGTGGTGCGGGTGTGGCGGTACGCGCTGCGGATCGGGGTGGTGCTGACCTGTCTGTCCGGGGCGGGTCTGGGCGTCGCCGGGCCGGCGCGGGCGGCGGCGGCCTTCTCCACGCAGCTGAGCGGCCTGCCGGACGAGTTCACCGCGGGCGACCGGGTGGAGACGCTCTCCGCGGTGGTGTCCCGGCAGGACGGTGGGGACTGCGTCAAGGTGCGCTGGTCGCTGGTGCTCCGGGTGAGCGGGTTGCGGCTGGACCAGGTGAAGATGGACCGGGTCGAGGACTCCGGGGAGTTCCCGCTGGACATCCGGGCCGAGGGGGACGTGGCCCGGTTGACCGACCGGCAGCTCGACCCGGGCACTCTCTGCCCGGGCCGGACGGTGACGGCCCGCTACCGGGTGGCCTTCGCGGAGGACGTCACGCGGGGGCAGGTGAGCTTCGCCGCCGAGGCGTACGACCGGGATCTGCGGCTGCTCGCCCGGCAGACGGCGACCCGGGAGGTGGTCGGGCCGGACGGCGCGGCGACGCCGGCCGAGCCGACGCCGTCGGAGAGCAGCGTCGCGCCGTCGGCCGAGCCGACCGGGGAGCCGGCGGTCACCGATCCCACCGACGGGGGTCCGAGTGACCAGGCGGTGGCCGAGGTGCCGCCGCCCGGAGCGGCCAGCCGACCGGCGGCGCAGTCCGGCGGTTTCGGCGTGGTGCAGGCGGCATTCCTGCTCGGCGGGTTGCTGCTCTTTCTCGGCGCGGGTCTGCTGCTGCGTCTGCGGCACCTGATGCGCCCGGTCGACGGCGTGGACGAGGCGTCGGGGCGGCCGTTCGAGCGCGGTGCCGGGTCGGGGCGGTGGCGGCCGGCGCGCCGCTGACCGGGGTTCGTCGAGGCCGGGAGGGGTGCTCCTCCCGGCCTCTTCGCCGTCTCCGGCGCTTTACAAAAACTCATGCCTTGTAAAACGGCGTGACGACTGCCACAGTCTGAGGTGTCCCGACCGCATCGGAGGCTGACGATGACCAGCGGCACCGCACCGACCGTCCCGTCCCGCACCTGGCGCGACCCCCGCAAACCGCTCTGGCCGCTCGCGCTGCTCGTCCCGGTGCTGCCCTTCCTCGCCTGGTGGGGCTGGCACGCCACCGGCGGCACCTGGGCCTGGTGGCTCACCCCCCTGGTGGTCTTCGGCGCGATCCCGGCGATCGACCTGCTGATCGGCGACGACCGGCGCAACCCGCCGGAGGAGGCGGTGCCCCGCCTCGCGGCCGACGGCTACTACCGCTGGCTGACCTACCTCTATCTCCCCGCCCAGTACGCCGCGCTGGTGCTCTGCTGCGCCGTCTGGGCCGGTGGCCGACTCTCCTGGCTCGGTGCGGCGGGCCTGGTCGCCACCGTCGGGGTGGTCAACGGCATCGCCATCAACACCGCCCACGAGCTGGGCCACAAGCGCGAGACGGCGGAGCGCTGGCTCTCCAAGGTGGCCCTCGCCCCCACCGGGTACGGGCACTTCCACGTCGAGCACAACCGGGGACACCACACCCGCGTCGCCACCCCGGAGGACCCGGCCAGCTCCCGGCTGGGGGAGAGCTTCTGGGCGTTCTGGCCGCGTACGGTCGTGGGCGGGCTGCGCTCGGCCTGGCGGTTGGAGACCAGCCGGTTCCGGCTGCGCGACCGCAGCCCGTGGACGTGGCGCAACGACGTCCTCAACGCCTGGGCGATGACCGTGCTGCTCTTCGCCGTACTGCTGCTCGCCTTCGGCCCCGGGGTGCTGCTCTTCCTGGTGCTCCAGGCGGTCGTCGGCTTCTCCCTGCTCGAGGTGGTCAACTATCTGGAGCACTACGGGCTGGCCCGGCAGCGCACCCCCGCCGGCCGTTACGAGAAGGTGGACCCGCGGCACAGCTGGAACAGCGACCGGACGGTCACCAACGTCTTCCTCTTCCAGCTCCAGCGGCACAGCGACCACCACGCCAATCCGCTGCGCCGCTACCAGACGCTGCGCAGCTTCGACTCGTCGCCGCGGCTGCCCGCCGGTTACGCCACCATGGTGGTCGCCGCGCTGGTGCCGCCGCTCTGGCGGCGGGTGATGGACCACCGGGTGCTCGCTCACTACGGCGGCGACCTCGGCCGGGCCAATGTCCATCCGCCGGCGTGGGACCGGCTGCGGGAACGCCAGCGCGGTCGCGCCGCCGCCACCCCGCGCCCGTACGCCGGCTGACCGTCCCGGAACCGCGCCGGCCGGCCGTGGCACCCCCCGCGCACGTGTCCGGCCGGCGCCCGGGTCAGTCCAGCTGCGCCGGCTCCAACCCCAGCTCACGGGCGGCGACCAGGCGGACCCACTCGCCGATCTGCCGCCGGGTGAGGACCCGCTCGTGCACCGCGAGCTGGACGGCGAGCCCGTCCATCACGGCGTTGATCCGCCACGCCGCCCCGGCGGGGTCGGCGCAGTCGAAGGTGCCGTCGGCCACCCCGGCGGAGATCACCGTGGCCAGGTCCTGCCGCCAGCGCAGGTCGAGGCGGCGGGAGACCTTCTCCAACTCCGGGGTACGCAGCGACTCGGACCAGCCGTCGATCCACATGGACCAGGAGGTGGAGCGGCCGGGCGGGGAGTAGAGCCGGAGCATCCGGCGCAGCTTGGTCAGGGGTGGGGCGGGGGAGCGCAGCACCGCGTCGAGCCGGGCCAGATCCTGCTCCACGGCGTACGCGAAGGCCTGCGCGAGCAGTCGGTCCTTGGTGGCGAAGTGGTAGAAGACCAGCGCCTGGCTGACCCCGGCGGCCTCCGCCACGTCGGCGGTCCGGGTGTTGGCCAGGCCCCGTTCCGCGATCACGTCACAGGCGGTGCGCAGCAGGGCATCCAGGCGGATCTCGGCGGCGCGTCTCGTCACGCCGCTACCGTAACCCATCGACGTGACCACAGATAGTTACCGAGGCGGCCCGTCGGCGATCAGACAAGTCGGAAGCCGGACACCAATCTCCGCGTGTCCGGTGCCGGAACGACCCCACCAGTCTCCTAGGACGCTCTGCGGGAGGTGGCCGTCGGCACCCCCGGCGACGCGCCCGGGGACCCCCGAGTTGGCAACCGTTCCCGGGCTCGGCTAAAGTTCTCATCCGTCACCGGGAAACACCGGAGACGTGCGGACGTAGCGCAGCTGGTAGCGCATCACCTTGCCAAGGTGAGGGTCGCGGGTTCGAATCCCGTCGTCCGCTCGGAGATGCCGCCACGCAGTTCGGGGGCAACCTCGGTGGAGTGGCCGAGAGGCGAGGCAACGGCCTGCAAAGCCGTGTACACGGGTTCAAATCCCGTCTCCACCTCGCATTGACGAGGGCGATTGGCGCAGTGGGAGCGCGCTTCCTTGACACGGAAGAGGTCACTGGTTCAAACCCAGTATCGCCCACCAGCGGAACAACCAGAACGGCCCGTCACCGAACCGGTGACGGGCCGTTCTGCTGCTCGTCCCCCGCCCGCGCGGAGGGCGTCGGCCCACGCTGGCCGACGCCCTCCGGCGTACGGATGATCTCCGCGACCGATCAGCTCCATCGGCCCCGGACGGTGGATCAGAGCGGCGGGGCGATGTCCCGACGCTCCTCGACCCGCCGGTACTCGACCGGCTCGGCCGTGGTGACGACCTGGCGGCGGCGACCCCAGACCAGGGTGGTCATGATGAGGCCGAGCACGCCGGCCGCCATCAGGATCCAGCCCACGACGTCGAGGTCGACCCCGCCGACGCTGGCGTTGAGCGCGAAGGTGAGGATCGCGCCGACCGCGATCAGGAAGATGCTGGTGCCGATTCCCATGACAGCCTCCTTCAGGGGGGATGTGGTGTGCTGTCGCAGGAGTCAGTACCCCGTCGGTGACCTGCACAATCACCTCTTCGTGACGGCAGTCACCGCAGGTGGTCACGCCCGCCGGGGTCACCGCCGGGGCCGGGCGGCGCGCCGATCTTGTCATCGGGTACAGTTCTCCCGTCGCCGACGAAAACCGGCGGCACGCGGACGTAGCGCAGCTGGTAGCGCATCACCTTGCCAAGGTGAGGGTCGCGGGTTCGAATCCCGTCGTCCGCTCGCGATCCGGCCCCCGTCGCGGGGTCGACCACCGCCGGTGTCCGCACCGGACGGACCCACGGGCGATTGGCGCAGTGGGAGCGCGCTTCCTTGACACGGAAGAGGTCACTGGTTCAAACCCAGTATCGCCCACCAGTGAGGCAAGGCTCGTCACCGCAACGGTGACGAGCCTTTTTCCTGTTCAGCGGCCTTACTCCGGCTGATGCCGCCGGGGCAACGGCCGCTTGCCCGAGCCGGTCCGGACCGATGGGTGGGCCCGCCGTCCTCGATCGGCTCGGGCGGCTGTCCGGAATCCGTCGCAGTCATTCTCCGTGACCCGGCTGGCGCGAAGGGTGATCCCCGGCGTCCGCTCGGATGCCACCTTCGTCGGTCACGGGGGCGTGAGGAGTGACATGACCATGCACCGAAGACCCCATCGGCTCTTCTCCGCGGCCGTGGTCGCCGTCGTGGTGCTGGCGGCGGGGCTGACCGTCAGCGCCTCGCCGGCCTCGGCCGCCAACGGCGACCTCGTCCAGCAGACGAGCTTCGCCCAGTCCTGCGGCAGCGGGATCGGGGTCGGCATTGCCTTCGACGGCAAGAACATCTGGTACAGCTGCTACGCCAGCAGCCCTGACCTCTACAAGGCCGATCCGATCACCGGCGCGGTGCTCGCGTCGTACACGGTCGCCGGTGGTCTCGGAGCGCTGGCCTGGGACGGCAACCGGAAGAAGATCTGGGCCGGCTGGGGCGGCGCCGGCACCAGCGGCGACGTGCGGCTGGTGGACCCGGCCACCGGGACCGGCGCGGTGGTCCTCAACGCCGCCGCGGCCGCCTTCGACGAACTCGACGACGGTCTCGCGTACGACGCGCAGGACGACAGCCTCTACGTCAGTCCCGACACGTCGACGACGATCTACCACTACAGCACCGCCGGGGCGAACCTCGGGAGCTTCCCGTGGACGGGGAGCGGTTGCTACAACAGTGGCCTGGCCATCGGCGGGCAACTGCTGTTCCAGGGCTCCGACGGCTGCAACCACATCTGGGTGGTGCAGCGGGGCAGCCACGCGGCCGCCTTCGACTTCGCCACCGGCGCCGGCGGCGTCCGCGACGAGGACCTGGAGTGCGACAGCGTCACCTTCTCGCCGAGGACGGTGATGTGGTCGATGGAGGCGTACGAGCCGCGTCGGGCGATCGCCTTCGAGATCCCGCCCGGCTCCTGCGCCACCGGCGGCGGCGTCGACCGTGACGGCGACGGTCTGCTCGACGAGTGGGAGACCGCCGGGGTCACCATCGACCCGGACGGCGCCGGCCCGACCGCCCCGCAGTTCGTCGACCTGCCCGCGATGGGGGCCGACGTCAACAAGCCCGACATCTTCCTGCAGGTCGACTGGATGCAGGACGCCACCCACAACCAGCGGCTCAGCGCCGCCGCGATCAAGACGGTGGTGGACTCCTTCGCCGCCTCGCCGTACACCAGTCCCACCGGGTCGGTCGGCATCAACCTGCACGTCGACGAGGGCCCGACGAGCATCATGAACCACGCCACGAACGCGACGTGGGGCTCCCTGAGCCGGGCCAACCAGTTGGCGTACACCGCCAACCTCGGCACCTCCGGCCCGGGCGGGTACGACTGGAGCGCGTTCCAGACGCTGAAGGACGCCAACTTCACCCCGACCGGCCGGACGCCGATCTTCCACTACGTGATCGCCGCCCACAACTACGACTCGACCACTTCGTCGGGCATCTCCCGGGGGATCGGCGCCTCCGACCTGATCGTCAGCCTGGGCTCCTTCACCGGCGGCACGGGCACCGACAACGAGCAGGCCGGCACGCTGATGCACGAGCTGGGGCACAACCTGGCGCTGCGGCACGGCGGCGGTGACGACGTCAACTACAAGCCCAACTACCTGAGCATCATGAGCTACGGCTTCCAACTGGGTGGGGTGATCAAGGGCGGCGCGGCCGGCACCTTCGACTACTCCCGCTCGGCGCTCGGCGCGCTGAACGAGAGCAGCCTCAGCGAGCCGGCGGGGATCGGCGCGGCCGGCTACGGCACCCGGCACTGGTGTCCCGCGTCGAGCAGCTACGTGGCGGTGAACAACGCCGGTGGCGCCATCGACTGGAACTGCAACGGCAACGCCACCGAGACGGGCGTCTCGTTCGACGTCAACAACGACTCGGCGACGAACACCCTGAACGGCTTCAACGACTGGGCGAACCTGAAGCTCAAGGGTGGGGCGATCGGACTGGCCGGGGTGACCCCCAGCCTGCCGACGGTGACCGCCGACGAGACGCTGACGGTGGAGGAGGCGAAGAAGGTCCCGCCGGTCAGCCGGTACACCTTCAGCGGGTTCTTCTCCCCGGTCGACAACCCGCCCACGGTCAACGTGGCCAAGGCCGGCAGCGCCATCCCGGTGAAGTTCAGCCTCGGTGGTGACCAGGGCCTGAACGTCTTCGCCGCCGGTTCACCGGCGTCCCAGCAGGTCGCCTGCGACTCGGGTGCGCCGCTGGACGACATCGAGCAGACGGTGAGCGCCGGTAGCGCCACCCTGACCTACGACGCGGTCACCGACCGGTACACCTACGTCTGGAAGACGGACCGGTCGTGGGCGGGCAGTTGCCGCCGGCTCGTCGTCACCTTCGACGACGGCACCCAGCGGACCGCCGAGTTCCGACTGAAGTGACCCGAACGGTCGTGGCAGGGCCCTGCGCCCTGCCACGACCCGGGGAGGAGACGCGTGCCCCGCCATCACCTGCCCGCCGTGGTGCTGCTGGTCGCCCTGGCCGGCTGCACCACCCACACCCCCACCGCCGCCGGCGGTTCGTCGTCGGCCGCCGCCGGCGGGATCTCCACCGAAGAGGCCGCCCGGGTGGCGCCCCTCGCCCCGGCCGCGCTGGCGGCCGTCGTCGCACCCGACGGCGTACGCCTGAGCTGGCCGACGACCGGCGAGGACGTGGCCTACCACGAGGTGCTGCGGCGGAAGCTGCCCGACGGCGTCTGGCGGACCATCGGGCGTACCGGGGGACTGTCCTGGTGGGACCGGCGTCCCGAGCCGGGGCACCAGAGGTACGCGGTCCGCGCGGTCAACCCCGCCCGCCGGGCCAGTCCACTCACCGAGAGCGCTCCGGTCGACTGGTCCTGACCCAGGTTCGTCAGCGACCGATCGAGTTGGCGCTGTCCGGGGTCAGCAGTGGGGAGTCGAGGATGCGGCGTTCGATGAAGCGGACGACCTCGTGCTCCAGGACCTCCGATCTTCGGACGAAGGAGTGCAACTCGCCGGCAACGTCCGAAAGCTCTTCGAGGTCGGAGCTCAGGCGATCGAACTCGTCGGCGGTCACGTAGAAGACGGTCGGTCGCGGCCGGGTGGCGGGATCTGTCCACTCGAACGGCCAGTCGAACTGGTCGGCCGTCCCTGCCCGCTCGTCATCCGGCGTGACGGAATAGTCGGTGAGGAGCAACTCGTGGACGCGCGCCTGCTGCGCGGTGGTGAAGTCGCTGATGTCGGTCGGCACATCGTCCAGCGACCAGGGGCGGGGCGCGGTCACGGCCGGGACGAACGACACCCGGACGAGTTGGTTGAGGTCGAAGGAGTACATGCCCTCGTACAGCGCGGCCTGCTCGGGCTCCTCGTCCCAACTGCGGGCGCGAACCCGGACGTAGTAGTTCGCGGGATTCCCGATCTTCACCGGATCACCTCCTCGGTCCGCACGTTACCGGTCGCCGCCGAGCACTCGACGGACCTCCGGCTCGTACACCGGCTCGTCGCGCTTGCTGGTCACCACGCCGCCGCCCGGGGTCTGCACCTCGAACGCCTGCTCGTCGGTGACCACCCCGCGGGCCTCGTCGTCGACCTGCTGGTCGCGCCGCTCGTCGCTGGTCCTGCGCTTGCTGAGTTCGGGCGAGACGGTGCCGGGCCGGGCCGCGCGGGCGGGCCCGGTGGATCGGGTCGCGGCGCGACTGCGCAGCCCCTGCGGGATCTCCTCCAACCCGGACACCCGGCTGCCGCTGGGCGGCAGGGTGGGCGCGTCGAGCACCGACGAGCCGGCCTCGGCGCGGGCGTCGTCGGCGCCGATCCACTCGGCGCCGGTGGGCGTCTTCCGGTCGCGGTCGCGCTCCGCGGCCCGCCGGTCGGTGCGACCGCGGGTGGCCGGCGGCAGCGACTCGCCCGGCCGGCCGGGCCGGTTGAGTACGGGCGGAGCCGTGCCGTCCCGCCGCAGCAGCTCGCCGGCGTCGCCGCCGGGGCGCATGCTCGGCGGCAGTTCCGCGGCGCTGCCCGGCCGGATCCGACTGCGCTCGCCGGTGGGGTTCTTCAGCACCGGCGGGGTGAGGTTCCCCGACGGACGGCCGAACGCCTCCTCGGCGTCGACCGGCGCGCCCGGGGTCCGGTCGGCGAGGTCCGGGCGGTCCGCGCGGCGGCGGTCGCCGGGGCGTCCCTGCTGGGGCGGCGCGGAGCGGGACGGCTCACCGCCGCCGGGGCGCTGGACGCCGCGACCGCCGTGCTCGCCGTGCTCACCGCCGCCGGGGGTGGGCGGACGACGCAGCGTCCGGCCGGGCGGCTGACCCATGCCGGGTGGCTGGCCGGTGCCGCCGCCGCGGGCGAACGAGTTCCGGGTCAGCTGGCCGGGGTTCGGCGGCTGCTGGCGGCCGGGCGGCAGGCCGGGCGCGCCCTTCTGGGCACCGGGGGGCAGGCCCGGCGCACCCTTCGGCGCGCCGGTGGGCAGGTTGGTCGGCGCTCTGCCGGGCAGCCCATTCGGGCCGCCCGTGGAGAGGAACGGCGGCGGTGCGGGCAGCGGCGCGAACTGCGCCGGGTTCGTGGGCAGCGCGGGGTTCGGGGGCAGGGCCGGGTTCGGGGGCAGGGCCGGGTTCGGCGGGAGCGCCGGTTTCGGGGGCAGCGCGGTGTTCACCTGCGGCACCGGCGGTGCGTTCGGTCCCGTCAGGTTGTTCGGGTTGGCCGCCGGCGGCAGCGCCGGTGGCGGGGCCGGTGCGGGCGCCGGAGGTGCCGGCGGCGGCGGGGCCCCGCCCGGGCCGCCGGTCGGCAGGTCCGGGATGGCGGGCATGGGCGGCGAGCCGGGGGAGTTGAGCACCGCGTCCATCGGCTTGTACGGCGGCCCGACCCCGCCGCTGAGCGCGCTGACGTAGTCGTAGTGCTGGTTGCCGATCTTGTAGGCCAGCTCCTGGGCCTTCTTCTGGTAGGTCTCCTGGACCTCCTGGACCTGCTGCTGGATCTGGTACTTCTCGGCGTCGCCCCAGGTCGTCATCCACTTGCGGCCGGTGTCGAACCACTCGCTGAGCTGGCCGGCCAGGTCGACGTCCTGCGCGTCCTTGAGCTTCTGCTCGTACTCCGCGACGAGGGCGTCGATGTCGCGGCGGGCGTCCTGGGCGATGGTGACGAGGTGCCGCAGCGCGGTGACGTTCTTCTGCGCGGCGTCCATCCACACGTCGAGGTAGGCCAGCGCCTCGCCCGGGCCCTTCCGCAGGAAGGCGTCCCGGGCCTTCGGTGAGTCCCAGTGCTTGTCGTGCAGGAGGTTGCTCTCCTTGAGCACATAGCTGCGCACGTTGTCCAGCACGGTCCAGGCGTTCTGCCACTGGTCGGCGAGCGCCGAGATCATCTCCGGGTGCATGTTGTGGATCCGGGTCTTGATGATCTCGATGGTGGTCGAGTTCCCGTCGCCCGCCTTGGCGGTGAACGGCGCGGACGACAGCTGCGGCTGGCCGTAGTGCAGCTGACCGCTGTACGGGCTGTACCCGTAGTTCGGATCCGCCTTCGCGCCCCAGTAGTCGGCCATCTGCTCAGCCGTGCCCCTTCATGATCGGGTCGTACTGGTTGGCGATCGGCTCCTGGTAGCCGGTCTCGCCCTCGGTGGCGCGGCCGATGACCACCCGGTCCGACACGACCTCCCTGCCGTCCCGCACCACGTACGTCGTCTCGACCCGCTCGCCGGTCGACGGGTCGACCGTCACCTCCCGGCGGCCGGTCGGCGTCTCGTGACCGTTGGTGGCGGTGCTGCTCCGGCTCTCCTCGTTGACGACCGCGCCGTCACTGCCGTACCGCGTCGTGGTGGTGGTCGCGGTGTCGCCGCTCTCGACGGTCTGGACCTGCGAGTTCGTCGCGTAGTCGTAGGTCGTGGTGGTGCGGCTGCTGGTGGTGGAGACCACCTTGCCCTTGCTGTCGTAGATCGTCGTGGTGACCAGGGTGACGCCACTGCCCGGCACGTTCGTCGTGACGGTCTCGCGCACCATGCCGTTCGGGCCCTGGGCGGTGAGGGTCGTCTGGTAGGGGGAGGTGGACGTCTGCTCCGGGGTCTTCCACTCGGCGCTCGTCTCGGGCGGCGGCGCCGCCTTGGCGGCGTTGGCCGCCAACGCCTCCTGGTAGGTCTGGCCGACGTAGGGGGGCAGGCCGTCCGGCCGGGGGACGCTCTTGTCGCCGAAGGCGAAGAGCACGTCGGAGAGCTCGGCGGCACCCGTCGCGTCGCCGGAGCCGTAGATGTCGGCGATGGTCTGCGCCGCCGAGCCGATGTTGAACAGGGTCTGCCCGAGGTTGCTCAGGTAGGCGCTCAGCTCCGACGCGTTCGACTGCAACTGCGAGCGGAGGAAGGCCGCCTCGCCGAGCACCTCGCCGTTGTAGGCCTCGTTCGGCATCTTGAACAGGTGGGAGAGGTGGACGGTGCGCGACATCAGGTCCCGCTGCTGGTCCGCCATGTGCTTGGCGTAGTCCCGCAGACCGCTCAGGTCGACCTCGAGCGGCGTGCCGCCCTCGATCCAGGGTGCGTGCGTGTTCGCGGTGGTCTGCGACGAGTACGGGTTGTCGCCGTCGACGCCCATGATGCCTCCCCGTGACTGGCGATGGATCGCAGTGGAGATCGTAGTGGTCGGATGCCACAATGTTGCGGCCAGCCCGCCCCGGCCGTCGATGTTTCCGGTCCAATGGGGACGGCACGGACAGTGTCCCCGGGCCGGCATGGCACGGCTGGATCCGGGTCGCTACCGTCACGTGCGAGCCGACTCATCGGGTTCGTTCCGACTGGGGCGGGCCGACATCGAGAAACGGGGTGAATCACTTGTCAGGTACTCCCGGCATGGGTCAGGTCCATGCCACTCAGGAGCAGCTGAACGCCATGGCGCAGCGGTGCGAGGACACCGGCCAGGGGATCGCGCGCGGCATGGCGCAGCTCCTCGACCGGGTGCAGTCGCTCGGTGGCGCCGGCATGGCCGGTGCGGCCAACAACGCCCTTCAGGACGTCTCCGTGCAGCTCAACGACGGTCTCACGAAGATCATCAACGCGTTGGACGAGCTGGCCGGCAAGATGAGCAACGCCTCCAAGCAGTACGGCGTGCACGACGAGGACGCAGCGAACGAGATCCGGGCCGCCGCCGCGTCGACCGGCGACAGCTCCGTCATGAGCATCCTGCGCGGCTGAGCGTCCGCAGTCCCCATCGGAGAGGCGAGACATGACCATCACGTACAACTTCGGCCAGATCAACGACGTCGCCACGGCCATCGGCACCTTCGAGGGCATGATGGACCGCGAGCTGAACGACCTCTACACGGCGTTCACCCAGCTCTTCGCCCAGGACTGGAGCGGCCAGGCGGGCACCGCGTGCGACGAGGCGCGGCAGAAGTGGAACCAGGGCGCGACCGAGATCAAGACGGCGCTGGCCGGCGTCGGCGTCAAGCTCGGCGCCTCGGCGGAGCGGATGCAGCAGATCGACCAGCAGATCGCGGCCGGAATGTAGTTCCGGTGGCCGGCAGCCGGTGACCCGTCCGGGTCACCGCTTGCCGGCGCCGGTCGGGTGGACCATCGGGGATCGAGGCGGGGGAATGGCGGACGTACCGGGGCGCCCGGACTGGGGCGTGCTGCGCGGCATGATGAGTGACCTGCAGAAGGCCACCCGGGAGCTGCCCAGGTTGCAGCAGCGCATGCTCTCGGTGACCGGCACCGCCTGGTCGCCGGACGGCATGATCAAGGCCGTGGTCGGTCCGCGGGGTCATCTGATCGAGCTCGACATCGACCCGCGCGTGCTGCGGCAGCCCAACTCGAAGGCGCTCTCGGCGAGCATCCTGCGGACCGTACGGGCCGCGGTGGAGGAGGCGGGGCGGCAGAGCAGCGAGCTGCTCGGCGAGACCCTCCCCGGTGACCTGCGCGGGCTCGCCGCCAACGACATGCAGAACTTCGTCGGCAGCCACGACGCCGACGTGCGGACGCGGAACAGGGACGGCGATGAGTAACTACATCGAGATCACGTCGACGCCGGGCGAGATCATCAGCATCGCCAACGGCATTCGCAGCAAGGGCACCGAGCTGACGGCGAAGCTCCAGGGCATCAAGTCGGCCATCGACGAGCACGAGGGGCGGGCCGACACCTTCCCGTCGGACCAGTTCACCGACCCGTTCGTCAAGGACAACTACCACGTGGCCGTGCCGGCCGCCGACGACGACAAGACCGTCCCCGCCAACGAGGCGGTGAAGGAGAGCGCCGTCTACTGCGGCACCAAGCTCACCGCGATCGGCGACTTCGTCGCCACGGCGATGATCAACTACGACGCCACCGACCAGCAGGGTGGCGCCGACATCGCCAACACGCCCACCTGACCGCGGTGGTGGACGGCGCGACCGGTGACCTGACCGGTACGGGGGCTCGCGGTGAGTGATGACCACGAGGTGATGACGTCCATCCTCGACTGGTTCGCCGACATCGAGGAGTGGATTCCCGGGGCCCGCAGCATGGTCGGTGAGCTGCTGCTCGGGCCGATCCCGCTGGCCAGCGCCAACAACGCCTACGACCTCGCCGACCAGTGGGGCGACCTGGCGCAGGCGTTGAACGACGCCTACACCGACGTCATGCAGATGGCCAACCCGATCCTGGAGAGCTGGTCGGGCGACGGCGCCGCGCAGACCTTCGTGGAGCAGTGGTTCGCCTATCTCGAAGGGTTGCGCCAGACCGCCGAGAGCGCCGCGCAGATGCAGCGCGGCGTGCAGAACTTCGGGCTCGAGGTCGAGCTGATGAAGTTCATGGCGGCGCTGAACCTCATCATGCTCGCGGTCTCGATCTTCATGCTCATCGCCGCCGCCATCCCGACCGGTGGTGGGTCCCTGGGCGCCGCGCCCGGGCTCTTCGCCGCCACCCGGCTCGCGCTCACCCAGGCCGCCGAGAAGACCGTCGGCAAGATCGCCTCCATCGCGATGCGCATCGTGATGCGCAGCCTCACCCGCCTCTTCGGCAAGCTGCCCGCCGCGGTCGCCCGTCGGGTGCTCCCCGCCGCCGTCCGTACCGTCGTGCCGCAGATCGCCCGGATCGTCGCCGGTCGGGTCGTCGCGGCCGGGACCAGGGTGATGACGGAGACGGTGCTCGGCCGCGCGGCCCGCACGGTCGCCGCGCGCGGCATCTCGAAGGCGGTCGCCAACCGGATGGCCGGGCAGGCGCTGCGCGGGCTGGCCGCCCGGGAGATCAACGGTACGCTGCGCAACCAGGCCGTCCGCGAGGTGCAGCGGCAGCTCGCCAAGGAGATCCGCCAGCAACTGCTGCGCAAGTGGGCCGGCAAGGAGGCCCGCGAGGTCGGCGAGAACGCCCTCGCGAAGATCGCCGCCCGGGAGGTCGCCGAGTCGACCCTGGGCCGGGAGTTCGCCGGGTACGTCGGCACCCGCGTCGCGTTCGGCGCGGGCTTCATGGGCGGCGGCAACCTGCTCGGCCAGTTCGGCCAGATCCTCTCCGGCAACCGCACCGAGGGCGTCGACTGGGCGCAGGTCAAGGACGGGGTCGTCCAGGGCGCGGCCTTCGGCGCGGGCATGTTCGGCGGCCCGCTGGGCCACACGATCGGCGGTGCCGCGGCCGGCGGCGGCCTGGCCCTCGGTCAGGAGGTCTACGACCGGATCCAGGACCCGCACAACAAGATCGACTGGGGCCTCGTCGGACACAGCGCCGTGCAGGGCGGCGCGGCCGGTGCCATCTTCGGCACGCAGACCGTCCTGGAGCAGGCCAGGTTCAGTCTGCCGCACACCCGGATCGAGGGCCTGCGGATCGGTGCCGACGTGCACGTGCTGCCCGGCCACGACGGCGGCTTCAACGTCCTGGCCACCCGGGCGAACAACCACGAGGGGCTGCTGCTCACCAGCGACGGTTACGTCGCCTTCCAGGGCCGGGACGGCGTGGCCCACCTGCCGGAGGGGCTCGCGGAACGGCCCGACATCGCCGGAGTCCGCGACGAGCACTTCAGCAAACTCGACGTCGACCCGAAGGCCCGGGACGCCGCCGCGTCGCTCACGGGCGGCGTCCGGACCGACACGCCGGCCGGTACCCGGGCGGAGGCCGGCAGCGGCACACCGGCCCGTGCCGGTGACGGTGGAGGCGGCGGAGGCGGTGGCCCGCGGCAGAACGCGTCGGGTGGCGGCACGAGCACGCGTACCGGCGAGCCGGTCCGGTCGGCCGAGCCGACCCCCCGCACCATCGAGCGGGTACGCGTGCCCGGCGGCGACGGCGCGCCGACCGTCGACCGCACCGGACCGGTCGACCGGGGCGGGACGCCCGAGGTCACCGGCGACCGGGCCCCGGCCGACGGCACCGCTCCCACCGGGCGCGACGGCGGCTCGTCCGACGGCGGAGGTGATCCGCCCGGCACGGCAACGCGGGGCGACACCGACGCGTCGCCGTCGAGCCGCACCTCGGCCGACACCTCGGCGACGGATCGCCCCGCCGGTGACGCGCTGCCGAGCCAGCGCACGACCGAACCGATACCCGCCGATCACGCGCCGACCGATCGCGCGCCGACCGACGGCGTACCTACCGACCGTCCCCCGACCGACCGTGTACCTACCGATCGCGCGCCCGCCGACCGTGTACCTACCGATCGCGCGCCCGCCGACCGTGTACCTACCGATCGCGCGCCCGCCGACCGCGTACCTACCGATCGTGCGCCCGGCGACCGGTTGCCGGCCGACCGAGTGCCGGGGGAGCGGACGCCGGGTGGAGAGGCGCGGAGCGCGCCGGACGGGCCCCGGCCCGGTGGGGACCGGACGGTTGCCGGCGGCGACCGGGTGGGCCCCCGCGACGGCGTGGCCCCCGGCGGCGAGCGCACCACGCCCGGCGGCAGCCGGGTCGGTGCGGAGCGTGCGCCGGTGGGCGGGGAGCGGGCGCCGACGGGCGCCGAAGCACCACGCGGTGGGGAACGGCCTGGCCGGGACGGTGTCGACCCGGCGCCGGCGCACGCCCGCGACGGCCAGCCGGTCGACGGCACGGCCCGCACCGGGGGCGAGGGCCGGAGCCCGCGCGCTGCCGACCCCACACGCGACCCGGCTACGACCCCGACCGACCGGGGCCCCGCCCGTCCCGAGCAGCACGCGCAGACGCGGGACACCGTGCCGGCTGCACGGGACGGCGGCCCGCCGCCCGACGGCCCGCCGCACGACCCGACCACGGCTCACCCGGAACGGCACCACCCGGTCGACGAGCCGGTGATGCGCAGCGCCGGCGCGGAGGTCGGCGAGCCGCCGACGCCGGAGTCGATCCGGCAGGGCACCGTGCGGATGGAGCTGCACCCGGACTTCCCGCAGATGGTGAAGTTCCTCGAGGAGCACGGGTTCCGGTTGGTGGAGCACCCCAGGGGGCCGAACGTGGTGCTCCGACACGTCTACTCCGCCGACCGCACGCACGTGGTACGGCAGGAGCGCGAGGTTCGGTACCGCGAGGGCATGCGCTTCCTCGATCTCGAACACGAGATCGACCACGTGAACCAGTTGAAGGACCGGTTCAACTGGGAGATCGGCACCGAGGCCGTCCGGGAGCTGCCCAACGGCAACTTCGGCAAGATGAACGGGCCGCCGGGACTCCTCTCGCAGCGACACGACACGATCGTCGAGTACCACGTGCGCGTCGAGGAGGCGATCCGCCTCATCGAGCGGGGCGTGGACTCCGCAGTAATCCGCGATCACCTGGCGGGCGTCAAGAAGCACGAGGAGCTGATGGATCGGGCGCTCCGCTCCGGAGGCCCGAAGCTGGAGGCGTGGCGGGACAGGTACTTCTCCGACCTCGGCGAGTCGAAGAGCCGACTGGACGAGCTGCGTACCGAGTTCGAGAGCGGAGCGGCCCGGCCGGAGGGGGTCGCCGGCCGACCTGAGGCAACCGGCCACGACGGCGACGGGCCCCGGATGGCCAAGAACTCCCGCGTCGACGACCACCCCCGGGGACGGCACAGCGACGATGGCAATTCTGGTCGACTTTCAGAAGACCCGGGAAACCGGGACACAGGTGGAGTACCGCTTCGGACATCCGGAGATGGACCGCCTCCTGGTGATCGAGAAATCCACTCTGGAGGGCACTCCCTCGGACGGGACGGCGGACCGCACGTACGCGGCGGCGTTCACGAAGATCCTGCGGCTGCGGCGCGAGCGGGAGAGCTGGCCGGCGGGCGGGACGTACGCGGCGTAGACCCGGCCCGGCTGGTCTCCGTCGACGGGCCGCTTCCCGAGCGGCCGGTGGCCGCGCCCCGGGACGTCGCGGCCGTGCTCGACCGGGAGGTGACCGACCTCGTACGCGGACGGGACGCCGGCCCGGCCGACCAGCCGCACCGTGCCGACTGGGACCCGCAGACGCGGACCCTGCGCGTGCGCTACGGCGACGGCGTGGAGGTCGACGTCGTGGTGCAGGTGAACGAGTCGGTGCCGCCGGGCCGGTCGGTGGTGGTCCGCCCGCCGATGGAGGCCGTCGAGGGGGGCGGCTGGCGGCAGACCGAACCGGCCGGGGTGGTGCTCTCGTCGCACCTGCCCGCCGACCCGGTGGCCCGCGCCCCGCACGTCGAGGAGTCGCTGCGCGAGGCGTGGCGGACCCTGCACGACGAGGTGGGTGAGCAGCTCCGGCTGCCCGACCCGTCCGACGGTGCCCCGCCACCGCACGACGCCGGCCCGCCCGGTGACGGCCCGCCCCCGGTGGCCGAGCGCCCCGCGCCGGATGCGCTGCGCGTGCTGGAGGAGCCGGTCTCGCCGGAGGTCCCGGTACGCGACGCGGACGTGGTGGGCCGGCACCCGGTCACCCCCGCTGACCCGCCCTCGCCCGCCCCGCTCACCCCGGAGAGCGTGCGGCAGTCGGTCACCGGCCGGGGTGGCCCCGAACAGCTGGGCCGCTGGGCCGGCGAGCACCTGGTCGACCGGGCGGAGAACGGCCGGGTGCAGCCGAAGCCGGCCGAGGAGATCGCGGCGGTGGTGGACCGGCTCGCCGACGAGGCGGCCGACCTGGTCGGCCCGGCGCCGGAGCGCACCCCCGTCGACCAGGTGCGGCACAACGCCAGCCCGATCGCGGAGACCGACTTCGTGCCGGACGGCCGTCCCTGGAACCAGCCCGACGTGTCGCTGGGCGAGCTGCACCGGGCCGCGCACGGCACGCTGCCGACGGACTTCGCCGACGCCGGGGTGGTCGCGGTCCACTCCGAGGGCCCGTACGTCAAGGTGACGCTCGCCGACGGCGGTGAGCGGCACTTCGTGCCCCAGGTGGCGGGCGGGATGCGGGACCTCGCCGAGACGATCGTCCGTGCCGGTACCCCCGACGACCCGCACCTGGTCTACGTGAACCACCGGGTGGCGGCGGGCCAGCTGCCCCGGGTGTGGGTGCACGAGATCACCGAGACCCTCGCCATGCAGCACGCGGCGCAGACCCGGCCCGAGCCGCACGGGCTGCTCCGCCGGGCCATGACGGCGCTCGGGCGGATCTTCGGCGGTGGGGAGGCGGCCCGCCCCGAGGCGACGCCCCGGGTGGAGCCGCACGTGGCGGCCCGGCTCAACGAGCGGGTGCACCTCCAGCGGCTGCACGACTGGGCCGGCGGCCGCCCCGAGGAGCAGGCCCGGCTGCGCCGGGAGATCAGCGGCGTCGACCGGGACCTGGCCGCGCTGGGGCACCGGGTCGACCCACCCGAGGTGTACCGGCGGGTCCAGGACTGGGGTCTGCCCGACACCTCCCACCTGACCGGTGTGATCGGTGGCCGGCACGACGGGACACCGAATCCCGGGTCGGCCTGGCACGGCACCCCGCGCGACCCGGTGCCGTCGCAGCGCGCACCGCACGACCTGGCCCCGCCCGGCCGTCCGTCGCACGATCCGGCCCCGCCCTGGACGGTGTCGCACGACGTCGCCCCGCCGCGGACGGTCGGGCACGACGCCGCTCCGCCGTGGGCGGTGTCCCGTGACGGTGCCCCGCCGTGGGCGGCCCGGCACGACCTGGCGCCGTCCCACTCCGCGCCCCACGATCCGGGTCCGTCGCATCCGGCGCCGCACGACCCGGGTACGTCCCACCTGACACCCCACGACCCGGACCCGGGGTTTCCGGCGCCGCACGACGCGACCCCGCCGGAGCCCAGCCACGACGGGCACTGGACGGACAAGCCGTGGGAGCGGGAGGGCCGGCGACCCTCCTTCGACGAGCTCATCCCGGTCACGAACGCCGAGGCCGCCAAGTGGGCCGGCGAGGTCAAGGCCGAGTTCGGCCGGCAGATCGAGGGCCGCGAGTTCGGCGACGGCTTCCGGGTCCGGTTCGACGAGGACAATCACCCGATCAGCGTCTACCGCAACGAGGTGGTGCTGCGGCTCAAGGTGTACGACGCGGACGGTGGCCTCGCCGGCCGGACGGTACGGGTCTTCGCCCGGGAGCACGACGGCAGCCTGTACGTCACGCACAGCTCGATCAAGCTGTCCGACGGCGCCCAGGGGCGCGGCTTCTCCGACGGGTGGAACGGCTTCCTGGAGGGCTGGTACCGCGAGTCCGGCGTCCACCACATCGAGGTGCACGCCGTCGACCGGGGCGCGTACGCCTGGGCGCGGGCGGGCTACGAGTGGGCGCCGAACACGGAACACCGCGCGAACGAGGTGCTGGGCAAGCTGCGGACCGGTGTCCGGCAGATCGACGAACACCTCGACCAGCTCGCCCGCTGGCAGCGGGGCGAGGCGGAGCTGGACGTCGCGCCGCTGCTGGAGCGGTACGGCGTCGACCATCCGGACCAGCTGCCCGAGCGGATGCGGCACGAGCGGGACGCCGGTCAGCACATCCTCGACCGGGCCGCCCGACACCGCTTCGGCTCGCCGGACTATCCGCAGCCGCAGGAGATCAGCCGCGCCGGAGCGGACGGCCGCAGTGGCCGTGACCAGACGTGGGTGGGCAAGGAGGCCCTGCTCGGCAGCGACTGGAAGGGCGTCAAGCCGGTCAGCGACGGCGGGGTGGTCAACCCCCATCCCCGCGTCGAGTCGACCGACGGACGGCCGATCACGGCCGCCGCCGTACCGGACGGCGAGTTCCACGGGTACGCCCGGGAACTGCCGGAGCCTGAGGCCGTGCGGGACCTCGCCCGGTCCGCGCTGGCCGACGCGCCGCCGGTCCGCGTCGAACGGGTGGACCTCGACGTGGTGCCGGCCGACAGCCTGCCCGACGGTGCCGTCGCGCGCTCGGTGCCGGTGGACGGCGCCGGGCACACCCTGCCCGACGGGCACCTGCCGCCGCCCGACGGCGGCTACCGGATCGAGGTCTCCGACCGGGCCGGCGACCTCGCGGTGCCCCGGGCGGTCCGGCACGAGGTGGCGGAGCTGAACGCGATCGGCGAGCGGGCCCGCGCCGGGCTGGACCTGGACGCGCCGGACGTGCTGCGCCCCGGCGACGTGCCGGACGGGCCGTTGCCGACCCGGGGCGACCTGAGCCCGCACGACCTCGGTCGACTCGCGGAGCGGGACTACCTGCACGAGCTGGCCCGTGACCCGGAGCACGCCGCGCACGCCCGGTCCGAACTGGACGCGCTGGACCGGCACCTCGGCCTGCACCCCGACGACCCGGGCGCGGCGGCGCGCCGTCATGTCGTCGAGGATCACGCGGCCGCCCGGGACGAGGTCGGGACGGGGCACACGGACCGGACTGCCGCCGACGACGGTGGCGACCGGACCACCGGGTCCGACCACGGTGACGAGCCGATCACCCAGGAAACCGGTCACCTCAGCTACGACGACGTCAGCGACCTGTTGCCGGCCGATGACTCCGGTTACCGGGTAACCCCGGCCGACTGCGAATACCTGGGCATCTCCCCGGAGGCGGTCGCCGACTGGCACGCGCGGAGGGCTCCGCTGGGCATGACCCCCGAGCAGTTCGGCGAGTTCCGCACGTCGCTGGAAGAGGCGCTGCGGTTGGACGGCATCGATCCCCGAGCCGTGGACCTTCGGCTCCAGGGATCCTCCGCGCACTTCTTCTCCGGCGCCCACAAGGAACTCCCCAAGCTGGAGGACATCCCCGACGCCGAGGCGCAGCGGAGATACCAGGAATGGCGCGGCGACGAGTCGGAGCATCCATTGCGCCGTCCGTTCGACTCCATGTACAGGCTGGGTCTGGACGAGGAGCCGAGCGACTATGACGTCCAGGTCTCGTCGGACGCGGTGGCGACCAAGGCCGACGAAGTGCGGCAGGCCACTGGTGGGGCCGATGGACCGCTGTACCACCCGAAATATGGATTCGTGGTGAAGAGATTCGTGGAAGGGAGCATGCCTCACCTGCTCGAGTGGGCAGAGCGGCAGACCCAGGTCCTGGGGCGGGAAGTCGTACCAGCCGTGTTCTCGTCTACCGGGCCACCCGATCACAGTGCGTCAGGTAAGGTTTCCGCTCATTTCCGGGACAGTGACTGGCTGCTCAATCCGAGAAGAGAGAGCTGATGTTCAAGTCGGAAGTCGTCGTGCGGTTCAGCGGAGAGGTGGACCAGGATCGCCTGAACGCTCTGCGGTCGGTGTTGAGTCTGGAGCGCACTGGTCGATTGGGCGATGACTGGGATGAGATCCTCGGCCGGCGAAGGGACGACGTGCCCGGCGGCCGGTTGCTGATCCTGCTTGTGCGCGAAGATGTCAATGGTCCGTGGGAGTGGAAGGTTCAGGTCAGTTCGGAGGATGGTGTGGAAGTCTCCTCGTTCCAGCAATGGGAGAACGAGGTGAGGTCGGGCATCGAATCCGTCGGTCTGCAGGTCACGGACGTCTGGCGGCGGACCTGACGCTCCAGCGTCGACGCGGCGCTGCGGGGGCCGGCCTGACATGGATCGCCCGGCCGGCGGGGTTGGCGGGTGTGTTCGGCGGCCTCGCGCTACCTGGACCGACTACCCGAGCAGGGACGCGACGACCACCTGCGGACCGTGGAGTGGGTGGTGGCGGAGTTTGCTGCGCGCGGTGACCGGCCCGTCAGACCGGAACCCTCGCCTGATCGTACGGTGTCGCGCACCGGCACCGGCCTCGCGAGTTCGGTGACTCGTTCCGGATCGAGCGTCGGCGCCCCAGCGGCTGCCGTTCCCCCGCAGGTGCACGGGCAGTTGGCGCAGGCGCGGCGCTGCTGGCCGCATCGCAGCGCTGGAAGACTCTGCGCCATCCGGCGGGGACGAGATGAAGGCGGGACAGGGAGCCGATGTTCAAGGCGCAAGTCATCGTGCGGTTCGCCGGCGAGATGGACCAGGATCGTCTGAACGCTCTGCGGTCGGCGTTGAGTCTGCAGCGCACTGGTCGATTGACTGACGACTGGGATCAGATCCTCGGCGAGCGAAGTGACGACGTGCCGGGCGGCCGGTTGATGATCCTGCTGATCCGCGACGATTCCGATGGTCCGTGGAAGTGGGAGGTGCAGGTCAGTTCGGAGGACGGTGCAGAAGTCTCCTCGTTCCAGCACCTGGAGGACGAGATGAGGTCGGGCATTGAATCCGTCGGTCTGCAGGTCACGGGCATCTGGCGTCGGACCTGACGATCCAGCATCACGAGCCGCCTCGGATCCGGTCCGTATAGTCCCCCGGCCGTCGGCCGGCATGGCCTTCCGCCGATGGTCCCGCCTCGAACGACCCGGGTACGGACGGACCGGTTCGACGGTTCGCGATACGGTCGCCACCGGAGTCACCGGCGGAGGATCGGCGCCGCACGGGGGGAGAGGAGTGGGCCGGCATGGCCTTTGACATGCATCCGGGACGGGCGCGCAGGCAGATGTCGATGGACCGTGCCCAGCGGGCCTGGCAGGAGCGGCACGGCATCACCAACGGGGACTGGGAGGAGGACCATCACCCGGACCGCCCGGGTCAGCCGACGGCCGAGCAGCTGGCGGAGCTGGAGCGCGAGTTCCGAGTGATCAACGGCCAGGATCCGGAGACCGGGGAAGACCTCGAGCGCCCGCGACCGCGGCACGACCCGAGCCACCTGCCGGCGCGGACCCACCACGAGGCGCACCTGCACCTGGACCTCACGCCGTGCCCGTGCGGCGGCGGGGGCAGCGAGATCAGCAGCGTCGCGGTGGACCTCGACGACGACGAGATCGGCCGGCGCTACACCCAGACCTGCACCGCCTGCGGCGCCTCCCGGCAGGTCGTCTACCGGCTGCCGTCCGTCCCGTACGTGCCGGCCGGACCGCTGGGGTTCGGCTACGGCGACGGGCCGTCCCGGCTGATCGACGCCGCGCAGTGGCTCTGGGTCGCCGACCGGTACGCCGCGCTGGTGCCGCCCGGCGCGCGGGACCTGCCCCCGCCGGAGCGGGACCGGGCCCGGGGCCGACTGATCGCCGCGACCGCGGCCCTGGACGAGGTGCTCAAGTTCGTGCCGCCGGGCGCCTCCGGGGTGCCCGAGGAGGCGGTCTGGACGCCGATGGGGCGGGCGCTGCGGGAGCGGGACGGCGCGCGGCTGGACGCCGGCCGGATCTCCGCCGTGCGCGCGGCGTACCTCGAAATCCTCACCGACCTGGCGGGCCGCGACGAGCTGACCGGGCACAGCCTCGGCGACCCGGCGGCGGCCCTGGCGGCGTACCGCGAGATCGAGGCGGCGCTCCGGGCGGACCAGGGCCGGTGGTACCGGCTGGAGTCGGCGACGCGGCAGTGGGCCCGTCGGCACCGGATCGACGACCGGGACTGGACCGAGGACGGCTGGTCCGGTGACGACCGCCGTCGCCCGTCGGCCGAGCAGGCCTGGGAGATGGTGCGCGAGGCCCGGCAGATCGCGGGCCGGCCGTGAGGGAGCGGATCGCCGGCGCGCGCTACGCCTTCCGTACCGCCCATCCGGCCGCGCCCATGCTGCGGGTGCGGTACCGGCACGGCGTACCGGTGGATCCGTGGGGTTTCCCGGACTGGACGCCCTACGCGCGCCTCATGGTGGCGTTGCCCCCGGTCATCCCCGACCTCACCGTCGACGAGGCGCGGGTGGTCGACGTGTGCGCCGCCGAGTTGGTCGCCCGCGGCACCGACGACCCGCTCTGGGTCGGCAGCGTCGGCACCCCGACCGGCTGGACCTGGGCGCACGTCGCGCAGACCCGGCACCTGGCGCTCGTCCCGGCCGAGCTGCACGCGAGCTTCCGCCACCTCGGCGGCGTCAGCGTCGGCGCGCCGCGCGCGTCGGGGCGCGGGCTCACCGCCCGCGCCGGCACGGCGCCGCGCATCCTGGTCACCGAGCGCCTCTCCGACGCCGCGCTGGCCCGGGCCGACGACCACTTCGGCGTACGCCTGCCGGCCGCCTACCGCGACTTCCTCGGCCGGACGAACGGGGGAGCGCCGGCGCAGCCCGCCGTGCACCCGGGCTTCGGCTTCGTGCTGGACCAACCGCTGTTCGGGTTCCGCGACGACCGCGCCCAGGACCTGGGTTACGTCAACGCCTGGTTCGGTGACCGGCTGACCGCCGACTGGCTGGCCATCGGCCACCTCCAGGGTGGACTGCTCACGCTCCGGCTGCGCGGCACGGACGCGGGCGCGGTCGGCTTCCTCGACGACGACGATCCGCGGGACCGGGACACCTTCGCCGCCGAGGAGGTCTGCGCGCGGCTGATGCGGCGGGTGGCGGACGACTTCGCCTCGTTCTGGACGGCACTGCGTCCCGTACCGTCGGAGCTCGCGGAACTGGCGGCGAACGTGGCGGCCGGCGCGGAGCTTGCCGCGCCGGACGGCTGCGGGGCGTTGCTGCCCCGCTCGCACCGGAGGGACACCGCGTGAGGGACTGGCAACCCGCCAACGACGTGGAGCAGGCGATGCTGCTGGCGGCCGGGGAGGACGACCGGCAGGCGTACTTCCAGCTGGTCGCCGTGGCGGACCTGTTCCTGCCGCAGATCGCCGGCGACGACCCGGCCGGGCAGCGCTTCCTCACCGTGCACGCGTTCGACGAGGTCTTCCTGCCGGTGTTCACCTCGGTGCCGGCGCTGGCGGCCCAGTTCGGCGGGGCGGTCAACGGCTACACCGTCACCAACTACGCCGAGCTGCGGCGCAAGTGGCCGGACCCGCAGTGGCGACTGGCGGTCAACCCCGGTACGCCGGTGGACGCGTACCTGTCGATCGAAGCCGTCGAGGAGGCCGCGGTCGGCGACGTGACGGTGCCGACGCTGGCCGAGCTGGCGACCGCCGCGGAGGAGGACGAGCAGGCCGAGGCGGAGCTGCGGGCGGTGCAGGCGGCGGGGAACTATCCCGACGACCCGGCGGCGGCGCTGCTGGCCGCCGCCCGGGCCGGCGACGCGTACGGCTATCTGGAGCGCCTGCTCGACGCCGTCGTGCTGATCCCCACCACCAGGCCGGTCGAGGCGGAGCAGATCCTCGAACCCGGCTTTCCGTGGCTGCCCGGCCCGGGGCAGGTGATCGAGGTCTTCACCACCGCCGAGGCGTTGGCGCGCAGCCACCCCGAGCCGCCGCCGACGGTCGAGGTGGCGCTGCCGTTCGCGCTGGCGGTCTGGCCCAGCGGTCACGGTCTGTCGGTCAACCCCGGCGGCGCCGACGGCATCGAGGTCGGCGCCGACGAGGTGTTGTTCCTGCTCACGCTGACGCCTTCAGCTTCACCTCCCGGCTCTGCGTGATCTGGTCGGCCGGCGGGGCCGTGACGGTCACCGGGGTGCCGAACTGGTCCAGCGTGAACGACGTCCGGATCTCCCACTCGTCCTGCGGGTGCGTGAAACCGTCGTCGCTGCCCCTGCCGTCGTCCACGTAGAGCACGCTCGTCTCCACCTCGAGCTTGCGCAGCCGGCCGGCGTCGTCGATCCAGACGGAGAAGAGCGGCGGGACCACCCGGTTGAAGACCAGGTCGAGCGAGGTCCGGAAGGGCGGCGGGCAGAAGACGTCGCTGCCGGGGGTGCAGCGGAACTGGTACTCGTGGGGTGCGCCCTTGAGGTCGGGCAGCTTGTCGGTCTCGCCGTTGGCGGCGATCCCCTCGCTGACGTCGTCGAGGAACCGCTGCCAGATCATGAGGTCGGCGACCCCCGTGTCGGGGTCGGAGAACCCGCTGCCCCAGTCGGCCAGCGTGTGGCTGTCGAACCAGGGGCGGCCGTCCTCGGCCACGATGCTGGGCGACGTGTAGTAGGTGTCGTCGTCCAGGTGCACCCCCTTGGCCTGCAGGGTGGGGTGACCGGTGGCCGCGATCTGCGCGTAGGTGGTCTCCCAGGACGGCCGGTCGCCGAACTTCACCAGGCTGGTGCCCTGGAGCGTCACCTTCCGGCCACCCAGTTGGGGCTTCATCTCCGACGTGAAGGCGACGCGGGCCGTCCCGGCCTCCTTCAGCCGTCTGCCCGTGTCGGTGAGCCGCGCCGCGACCTGCTCGCGGCTCTCCGGCTTCCACGCCGTGCTCACCGCGACGACCGCGGCGCCGACGAGCACGAGGAGCGCGACGAGCGCACCCACGACGATCCTTTTCCGCATGACATCCCTCGGGGTCGGCAGTAAGCGACGGACAGGTTACCGCGCGCCGAAGTGGAGCCAATATCATCGGGACGTGCTGCCCGCGCCCCGCACCCGTGACGAAGCCCACCTCTACCTCGACCTGCACGGCTGTCCACAGTGCACCAGCCCCGAGGTCTCCTGGTCGGAGTCCCTGGTCGACCGGGACGGCGTGCTCGCCCGGCGCTACCACGGCGACTGCGCCCAGTGCGGGCTGCCGCGGGAGTTCGTCTTCGCCCTGCCGGACCGGCCGACGCCGCCGCGCCCCGGCGCGGCCGTCACCTTCGGGGCGGCCGACGACACCTCGGTGCTCCTCGACGCCGGGCAGTGGGTGGAGATCGCCGACATGATGGCGCTCGCGGCCGGCCTGCCGGACGTCGCCGAGGAGGAGGCCGGGCACTGGCGGGCTGTCGCCGTCGCCTGCCTCGACGAGGCGCTGAAGTTCCTGCCCGCAGGCGACGGGACGCCGCCCGACACGGCGTTCTGGAGCGACGCCGGCCGCCGGCTGCGCGACCGGGCCCCGGAACGCTTCCAGCGGGCGGACCTGGTGGCCCGACGGGCCACCCTGGCCGGTCACCGCTAGGCCGCGCCCACCCGAATATCATCGGGCCGTGCTGTCGATGACTCGCCGCGTGGCCGCCGTGCTGGTCTGTGTCCTGTCCGGCGTGCTGTTGCCCGCGCCGGCCCCGGCGGCCCCCGGCGGGAACTGCGCCGAGCCGGGCCAGATCGGTGCCGCACCGCCCTGGCCACGGGCGATGCTCACCCCCGACGCGGTGTGGCCGTTCACCCGGGGCGGCGGTGCGGTCGTCGCGGTGCTCTCCACCGGCGTCGACGCCGACCAGCCGCAACTGCGCGGGCACGTCCTGCCCGGCTTCGACGCCGTCACCGGCCGGGGCCGTGCGGACACCGACTGCGCCGGCACCGGCACCCAGGTCGCCGGGGTGATCGCCGCGCAGCCCGCCGACGACAGCCCGGCCGTGGGGCTGGCCCCGGGCACACGGATCCAACCGGTCCGGGTCGTGCCGGACGACACCGCCGGCACCCCCGTCGCCGACCCGGCAGCACTGGCCCGCGGCATCGCCTGGGCGGTCACGAAGAAGGTCCAGGTGATCGTCGTCGCCACCCCCGTCGACCGGGATACCCGAGCGCTGCGGGCCGCCGTGGCCGACGCCGTGAGCGGGGGCATCGTGCTGGTCTCCGCCACCGGCACCGCCCGCCGTACCGACGCCGACCGCGACCGCAGGCCCTATCCGGCGGCGTACGACGGGGTGCTCGGGGTGGGGGCGGTGGACGCCGAGGGGCAGCTCTGGGCCGACTCGCCGGCCGGCGACTTCGTCGACCTCGTCGCACCCGGGGTGGGCGTGCCGACGCTGCAACGGGGGCGCGGGCTGGCGCTGGTCGACGGCACCGCCGTGGCCGCCGGATTCGTGGGCGCCTCGGCCGCCCTGGTGAGCGCCGGGCGCGGCGACCTGGTCGGGCCGGAGATCGCCCGGGCACTGGTCGCCACGGCCAGCCCCGCCCCGCTGGACGAGGCGTACGGCGCCGGGGTGGTCAACCCGTACGCCGCCCTCACCAACCGGGTCGTGACGCCGAGCGCCCGACCGTTGCCCCGGGTCGCCGGTGGTTCCCTGGCGCAGAGCGGGACGGAACGCCGCCGCCGCGACCTGGCGCTCGGCGGCGCGCTGCTGGCGGTGATCGCCGTGGTCGGTGTCCTGGTGCTGAGCGCGGCGGCCCGCCGGCGGCGCTGGCGACCGGCGCTTCCCCCGGCGCTGGCCGTCCCCGACGAGCCGGTCGAACCCGGTCCACCGGTGATGCTGCTGGAGGAGCCGGCCGGAGCCCGCCCGAACTGACGGCCGGCGTCACCCGGTCCGGGGCAGTCCCGCCACCGGGTTGGCCGCGGCGGCGGGATCCAGCGTCACCCCGGCGGGCATCAGGCCGACCAGGGCGGTGGGCACGTCGACCGCCGCGGCGGCCGGATAGCCCAGCATGCCGAGCGCGTCCGCGTTCGGCACCGCGTAGCGGATGCCGAGGTCGGTCACCACGACGTAGCCGCCCGAACCGGGCACCCGGACCAGTTCGAACCGGCCGGCCGGGACCAGGACCGCGTCCGCGAGCGCCCGCCCGTTCGGGTCGGTCGCCGCCGTGGGGACCGCCCCGGCCAGCGCGGTCGCGGCAGCTCCCACCGAGACCGTCGGCGGTCCGGCGGCGGTCCGGGTGACCGCGCAGACCGTCTCCCCGGGATTCGTCCCGGCCAGCGCGGGCGGTACGGCGGGCGGCTGGGTCGCGGAGTCGTCCCCGCCCGCCGGGCCGCTGACCGGGAGCTGGGTGGCGATGTTGACGGTGACCGGGATCGGCGTGCCCGGGAAGCGGGCGTTGAGCACGGTCTGCTGGAGCTTGGTGATCGGCCGGAGGCCGTCCTTGAGGACCAGGTAGTACTGGTCACCACTGCCCGTCGCGGTGATCAGCACGTCGCCGTTTCGGCGGCCGGGCACCTTGTCCGACAGCTTGTCCCGGTCGGCGACCGGGACGGCGGCGATGTCCACACCGGACGGCAGCGCGTTGAGCCACGCGGTGCCCACCGGCGTGCTCCGGACCACGCCGAACAGGGCGGGCACGGTCGTCCGGGAATCCTGGAGGAGGTGCTTGCGGCCGTGCCAGACCAGGTAGTCCATGCCGAGCGCGGCGTCCTTGACGAGCAGCCCCCGGTCGCCGAGCCCGGTGCCGGCCGGGCCACCGGACGCGACCAGCAGCACCGACCTCGGCCGGTCACCGGGGACCGCGCACACCGTCCACGGCAGACCGGCCTTCCGCCCGACGTCGGGCAGGGAGGTGGGCGCGCCCGGGATGCCGATGGTCACCCCGCGCGGCACCCCGGCCAGGGACTTCGCCGCGACCTGGAAGACCTGCGGGTTCGGCCGGCCGGCGGCGAGCTTCGCGGAGGCGAAGTTGAGCGTCGGGTTCAGCCGGCCGCCCCGGTAGACGAAGCTGGCGCCCGTCTCCCGCTCCACGACCACCGATCCCTCGGCCTTCCACCGGTCGGTGCCGACGCGGGTCAGGATGCCGTAGATGCCGAAGCCGGCACAGATCAGCACCGCCACCATCAGACCGCCGAAGAGCGCGCCCACGCCGCGCCGCAGCGGCGACTGCGCCGGGTCGGTCTCGCGCATCACGAACGCCGAGATGACCCGCTGGTTCATGAACTGGTAGGAGTGCAGCTGATCGCGACGGGACGCCATTCCCGGTCACCCGCCGATCGAGGCGAACAGCCCCTGGATCGACCGGAAGACGCCGATCACCGCGCAGGCCAGCGGGATCAGCGACATGATGGCCAGCACGTCGAGGATGTCCGCCGCCCGACCCAGATAGGGCGAGGGCGACCGGCGGCTGAACACGATCGCGGTGGGCAACGCGATCCCGGCGACGAGCACCGCGCCGGCCAGCAGCAGCAGACCGGGGGTGGCGCCGCCGCCGGCGTACGCGCCACCGAGGGCGAGCACGGCCAGCCCGACCAGCCCCGCGACCAGCAGCGGCACCCGCTGCTGCGGCGTCGGCAGCAGCCGGGCCCGCAGCAGCAGCGCGGCCACCGCGGCCACCACCAGCAGTACGCCGGCCAGGCTCACCCGGCGCACCGTCAGGAAGCCGATCGCCAGCACGCTGCAGATCGCGGCGGAGAGCAGCAGACCGGTCAGCACCTCGTTGGCGCGCACCACGGCGGCGAAGACGTCGGTACGGCGCGGCATCGGCTTGTCCTTGAGCAGCTCCTCGGCCCGGTTCGGCAGATCCGGGAACGGCAGCCGGCCGATCCAGCTCGCCACCACCGGATAGGCCGGCAGCAGCCCGATGGCGGCGGTCAGCGCCACCGCCGCGGCGCCGGTGGCGGAGATGCCGGCCAGGCAGAGCAGCGCGCTGAGCAGACCGGTGAGCGCGGCGGCCACCCCGGCGACGAAGAGCCGGGGCAGCCCGGCGACGCCGACGTGCCCGAGGACGCTGAGCACCAGCAGGGTGGCGCTGCCCAGCAGCAGGCCGGACGCGCCGATGCCGAGGACACCCGCGTCGGCCGGGGTCAGCAGCCAGGCCCCGCCGAGGAACGCGTACGGCAGGCCGGCGGCGGCGACCACCCCACCGGCGTTCGCGTCGCTGAACGCCCGGGACAGCAGCACCCCGCCGAAGGTCAGCGCGAGCGCGACGCCGAGGGCGATCACCGCGGGCGTCGACCAGGGCGGTCCCGAGACGGCCAGCCCGGCCAGCCCGATGAGCAGCGCCGCGGCGGTGACGGCCAGCCCGGCGCGGCGGGTCGCGACCGCACCCCAGGACTGCCCGGCCCGGCGGGCGCCGCTCGCGATCACCTCGACGACATCGTCGTACGCCAGCTCGGGCCAGTCCTCCCGCGCCGGGTTGAGGTGCAGCAGCTCGCCGTCGCGGACGCCCTGCGCGGCCAGGTTGCGGTGCGGTTCGAGGGCGGCGCCGGTGGCCCGACGCAGCACCCAGCCGCCGTTGCGCTCGCTGGTCTCGCCCAGTGCCCCGTCGGCGTGCCGCAGCAGGTGCGGCAGCAGTTCGGCCACGAGCATGTTGTCCGGAAGGGCGATGTCCATCCGCCGCTGCGGCGCATCGACGGTCACCCGGGCCAGGCTTGGGCCAACCGGTGAGGTCACGCGGTCACCTCTTTGTAGGACGCCGATGTTCGCCCGACAACCTAGCAGGCCCGCTCCGCAGCGGTGGGGGCCGCATTCGGCGTCTCCGAAGGGGATTCGACCGGGCGGACGTGCGGCAGATCGCGCCGGGCGTCGATGGCTAGGATGAGCACCGATCCGTCGCTTATGGGGAGAGCTCAGCGTGACAGTCACGATCGTCAAGCGCCCTCCTCGCCGTCCGGCGCCGACCATGCCGTCCGGCGAGCTGCTGCTCGACCCGCCGCCCGAGGTGCCACCGGCCGGTGGCAAGGGCTGGACCCGGATGCTGATGGTGCTGCCGATGGGCGCGGGTGCCGCGGCGATGGGCCTGATGATGGGCGTCCAGCGCGGTGGCCCGCTGACCTACGTGGCCGGCGGCATGTACGGCGTCTCCATCCTCGGCATGATCGCCATGATGGTCACCAACACCACCGGCCCGGGCAAGCGCGAGATGATCGAGTCCCGCCGGCAGTACCTGCGCCACCTCTCCCAGCTGCGCGCCCAGGTCCGCAACACGATCCGGCAGCAGCGCGAGGCGATGTACTACCGCAACCCGGACCCGGAGACGCTCTGGACCCTGGTGGACAGCGGACGGCTCTGGGAGCGCCGGCGCGGCGACGCCGACTTCACCGTCGTCCGGGTGGCCGTCGGGGCGCAGGAGGTCGCCACCCGCCTCGTACCGCCGCAGACCCGGCCGGTCGACGAGCTGGAACCGCTCTGCGCGATGGCGCTGCGCAAGTTCGTCAACACGTACTCGGTGGTGCCGGACCTGCCGGTGGCGGTGGCCCTGCGCGACTTCTCGCGGATCTATCTGCGCGGCGGCGACGACGCGGCGCGCGACCTGGCGCGGGCGCTGGTCGCCCAGATCGCCGTCTTCCATGCCCCCGACGACATGCTCATCGGCGTCTGCGTGCCAGACCACCACCGCTCCCGCTGGGAGTGGGCCAAGTGGCTGCCGCACGTGCAGCACCCCGACAAGACCGACGCGGTCGGACCGGTCCGGCTGGTCGCGCCCGGCGTGGCCGCGCTCGAGGCGATGCTCGACGACGTGCTGGTCAACCGGCCCCGCTTCGACCCGGGCGGCCCCGCGCCGGCCGGACCGCACGTCCTGGTCGTCATCGACGGCGGCTCGGTCGCCGGCTCCGACCACCTGATGACCGAGGGCGGGGTCGCCGGGGTGACCATCCTCGACCTGTCGGTGCCGCCGCCCCGCCTGCTCGACGACAGCTCCGTCATCCTCGACGTCGCCGCCGACGGCACCGTCACCGGCACCACCATGGACGGCAGCACCACCGTCGGGCGGGCCGACGGGCTGGACCTGGCCTGCGCCGAGGTGCTCGCCCGCGAGCTGGCCCCGCTGCGGATGTCCGCCGCGTCGCACGGCGAGCAGAACGCCGTGCTGCACGACCTCGGCCTCACCGAGCTGCTCGAACAGGACGACCCCTACCAGCTCGACCTGGACGAGCTGTGGGCGAGCCGGCCCAACCGGGACCGGCTGCGGGTGCCGATCGGGGTGGGGCTCGACGGCCGCCCTATCGAGCTGGACCTGAAGGAGTCGGCGCAGGACGGCATGGGCCCGCACGGCCTGCTCGTCGGCGCGACCGGCTCCGGCAAGTCGGAGCTGCTGCGGACGCTGGTGCTGGCGCTGGCGGTCACGCACAGCCCCGAGATCCTCAACTTCGTGCTGGTCGACTTCAAGGGCGGCGCGACCTTCGCCTCGCTGGACCGGCTGCCGCACACCAGCGCGATGATCACCAACCTGGAGGACGAGCTGGCCCTGGTCGACCGGATGCTCGGTGCGATCCAGGGCGAGCTGACCCGCCGGCAGGAGCTGCTGCGCAAGGCCGGCAACTACGCCTCGCAGCGCGACTACGAGCGGGCCCGCTCGGCCGGTGTGCCGCTCGCCCCGCTGCCCAGCCTCCTGTTCATCGTCGACGAGTTCTCCGAACTGCTCAGCCACCGGCCCGACTTCATCGACATGTTCGTCCAGATCGGACGGGTCGGCCGGTCCCTCGGCATCCACCTGCTGCTCGCCTCGCAGAAGCTGGAGGAGGGGCGGCTGCGCGGACTGGAGTCGCACCTGTCGTACCGGATCGGTCTGCGGACCTTCTCGTCGATGGAGAGCCGGGCGGTGCTCGGCGCGCCCGACGCGTACGAGCTGCCCCGGTCACCGGGGCACGGCTACCTGCGTACCGGCACCGAGGGGCTGGTCCGGCTGAAGGCCGCGTACGTCTCCGGCGCGGTCCGCCAGGACCGGGCGCTGGCCGCCTCCGGCGTCCGGCTCGGTGACCCGATCCGCGACTTCACCACGTTCTACGTCGCCCCGCTGCGCGACGAGCAGCCCGTCGAGGACCCGGACGCCGAGCGGGCGGCCGAGGACACCAAGGTGGTGGGGGACACCCTGCTGGAGGTCCTGGTCCGGCAGATGGAGGGGCGCGGGCCGGCCGCGCACGAGGTGTGGCTGCCGCCGCTGGAGCAGGCGCCCACCCTGGGCCAGATGCTGCCGTCGGTGGTCACCCTGCCCGACCGGGGCCTGACCGTCGACGCGGCCGACCGGTACGGCTCGCTGCACGCCCTCTGCGGCGTCGTCGACAAGCCGTTCGAGCAGCGGCACGACCCGATGTGGCTGGACCTCTCCGGCGCGGCCGGCAACGTGGTCGTGGTGGGCGCCACCCAGTCCGGCAAGTCGAACCTGCTGCGCACCCTGATCACCAGCCTGGCGCTCACCCACACCCCGCGGGAGGTGCAGTTCTACTGCCTCGACTTCGGCGGCGGGCCGTTGAGCGCGCTGGCCGACCTGCCGCACGTGGGCGGGGTGGCGACCCGCCGCGACGTCGACCGGGTCCGGCGTACGGTCGCCGAGCTGCACGGGCTGCTGCGGTCCCGGGAGGAGCTCTTCGCCCGGCAGAACATCGAGGGCGCGGCCGCGTACCGGCGGGCCCGGGCGCAGGGCCGGTTCGCCGAGGAGCCGTTCGGCGACGTGTTCCTGATGATCGACGGCTGGTCGACGATGCGGACCGAGTTCGAGGACCTCGAACCGACCATCAACGAGCTGGCCAACCGGGGCCTGGGCTTCGGGATCCACGTCGTCGCCGCGGCGAACCGCTGGATGGACATCCGGGCGCAGATCCGCGACGTCTTCGGCACCCGGGTCGAACTGCGCCTCGGTGAGCCCGCCGACTCGGTGATCAACCGCCGGGAGGCGGTCAACGTGCCGGAGCAGGCTCCCGGCCGAGGGCTCACCCCCGACGGCCACCACTTCCTCGCCGCCCTGCCCCGGATCGACCGGGAGCAGCGCGTCGACGACCTCTCCGACGCCGTCGCCGAGTACGTCAAGCTCGCGAACGAGCACTGGACCGGCCCGCCCGCGCCGCGGGTGCGGCTGCTCCCCGCCGAGCTGCCGTACGAGGCCCTGCCGCCGGCGCGCGGCGGACTGGTCCCGATCGGCATCGCCGAGGCCGACCTGCAACCGGTCTGGCTGGACTTCGACGCCGAGCCGCACGCGCTGCTCTTCGGCGACATGGAGAGCGGCAAGAGTTCCTTCCTGCGCAGCCTGGCGCGCTCCATCGCGGCCAGCCACACGCCGGCCGAGGCGCGGCTGCTCCTGGTCGACCTACGCCGCAGCCTGCTCGGCTGCGTCGACCCGGCGCACACCATCGGGTACGGCACCTCGCACCAGGTGACCGCTGACCTGGTCGGTCAGGTCGCCGCGGCGATGCGGGAGCGGCTGCCCGGCCCGGATGTCACGCCCGAGATGCTCAACGCCCGCAGCTGGTGGAAGGGCCCGCAGCTCTACATCCTGGTCGACGACTACGACCTGGTGGCCGGTGCGGCGACGAACCCGCTGCTGCCGTTGCTGGAGTTCCTGCCGCAGGCCCGCGACATCGGCCTGCACCTGATCCTCACGCGGCGGATCGGTGGCGCCTCCCGGGCGATGTTCGATCCGGTGATCGGCCGGATCCGGGAGCTGGCCTCGCCGGGCATCATGATGTCGGGTCCGCGCGAGGAGGGTCCGCTCTTCGGCACGCTCAAGCCGCAGGTACTGCCGCCGGGCCGGGCCTGGATGGTCACCCGCAAGCACGGCAACCGCCTGGTCCAGCTCGCCTGGACCCCGCCCACCCGCTGACGCCCCGCCGAATGCCCCCACGTCGCCGACGTGGGGGCATTCCCTGTCACGCGCTGTCCCGACGTCTCCGCCGTGGCGTCGGCACCCCGGCCGTCAGCGGCGGGGGGTGCCGACCTGCTGCTGTTCGACGCCGGTCTCGGCGAGGAAGACGTACCGGTCCGTGCCGTCCTCGACCAGGGCGATCATGTCGTCGGCCATGAACTGGAGGAACTGGCTGCTGTGCGGGCGCAGCCGCAGCGCCGACGCGGCCAGGGTCGCCTCGGCGCTGCCGAGCCGTTGCAGCAGCGTGAACTGGGCGTCCTGCAGCGCCGCCACCCCGGCCCGGTCGAGCTGGCGCAGCATGGTGAGCTGGGTACGCCACGGGCCGAGCGGCGGCGCGGTGGCCGGGCCGGTGGTGCCGAAGTCGTAGAGGGTCAGCATCGGCCGCTGCGCCGTGCCGGCTCCGACCAGTCGCTGGTCGCTGCTGAGCACGGTGAGTCGGTTGTACTGCCCGGTGGCGCGTTCTCCGAAGCCGGCCCACGCGCGGGGCTCGTTGGTGACCACGGTGACCCGGGCACCCAGCGAGAACGCCCGGAAGATGAGCAGTTGCGCCACCCAGACGCCGCCGACCAGGGTGGCCCGTACCGGCTCGGGTGCGAAGAGCCGCAGGGGCACCGGCGCGTGCTGCCGGTCCCGCCCGATGATCAACCCGGCGCTGGCGGCCGGGGCGACCGCGACCCGGCTCAGCGCCGCCCGGGAGATGGAGTGCCAGCCGACGTGCAGCCGCGACATCCGACCCGAGGGGCCGGTCCGGGCCTCCGCCGCCCGCGCCGCGCCGTCGGCGGGCGGGCCGCCGTCCTGCGGCCCGTCGGCGCGGGAGTCGGCGGCGGCCAGGGCCGCCGACGTGGCCAACGGGGCAGCGGTCACGGCGGGCGCGGCCAGCCGGCGGGCCGACGTACCGGCGTCCTGGTCGCCCTCGCTGGTGGCCGTGACGACCGGCGCGGCGGCCCGGGCGACGATCGGCCCGGGCATCCCGGCGGCGGGGCGTCGGGCCAGCATCGGCGGTGGCGGCAGCGGCGCCGGCTGCGCAGCGCCCTGGGCCGCGCCGACCTGCGGTGCGACGCCGGCCTGGGGGACGGCGGCCCGCGCGGCGGCACCGGACTGGTAGACCCCGCCCGGCGGCGGCGCGGCGACGGCCGAATGTCCGCCACCCGGCGGCGGGGTCACGGTCCCCGACGGGTGTCCTTGGCCCATGCCCGGCTGCTGCTGCGCGCGGTAGACCTGCCCGGGGTGTACCTGCCCGGGCTGCTGCTGCCCCGGATACGGCTGTCCCGGATACGGCTGTCCCGGGTACGGCTGTCCCGGCGCGGTCGGCTGCTGCGCGGGTGCGGGAGGCTGCGGGGTCTCGTCCTCGGGCCGTCGGGCGGACGGCGGCCGCCAGGCCCCGTCGCGGTCCGGATACGTCATCCCGCTCCACCTCCCGTCGGCGCCGTCGCATAGGCGGCGGGCCCCTGCTCGCCGTCGAGCGGTTGCAGGTCGCCGCCGAGTCGCCGGACGCCCTCGGTCAGGGCCCGCTCCAGGGCGGCGAAGTCGTCATCGGGCCGGGCGGCCAGCCGGATCAGCGCGCGGACCGCCACGTCGTCGCCACCGGACGGGTCCAGCACCAGCGCCATGCTGGTCTGCGCGGCCGGGGTCGCGGCCACCCGGTCGAAGAGCGCCCCGATCGCCGCCGTCGAGGACGGCCAGGTCCGCAGCCAGAAGGTGCGGTGCAGCAACTGCGCCGAGTGCCACCGGCTCCACTCCTCGTGGACCGGCGAGCCGTCACCCGTGCCGCCGGGCTCCACGTCGCAGGACCGGGCCAGCGCGGCCACCAGGTCCTGGGTGTCCAGCACCCGGCAGGCGATGCCGAGCCGTCGCAGGCTGGTGGCGGTCCGGCGGCCCAGGCTGGCGACGAGGGACGCGGCGGCCTCGGCGTCGGCGTGGTGGTCGAGCAGGGCCTCGGCGAGGCTCCGGGCGTCGATCCGGACGGCCACCGACGACTCCCGGTGCGCGGGGACGGCGATCGGGCTGAGCGCGCTGGTGAGCTGCTGGTACGACGCGCCCGCCGGCGACGCCGAGGGCACGTCGAGGCTGGGCGCCGGCACGGTGTGGTTGACCAGTTGCAGCACCACACCCGGCTGCTCGGTGGCGGCCAGGACGCCCACCAGCGCGTCCAACGGCACCGGCGCGCCCTCGGCGTGCACCGGCGCGGTCGGCGTGAGCGCGACGACGCTGAACCAGCCCGCCTCGTCCCGGGCCACCCCGACGCGGGCCCCGTCGGGCGCGGAGACCTCGCGGACCGTCAGGCCCGGCGCGATCGTCCGTAGCGCGGCGAGGACCGGCTCGGTCGTGCGGTCGACGGCGGCGGCCCGTCGCCGGCGGTAGCGCCACGCGATCACCCGGTCCTCCAGCCACCACCGCTGACGTCGGCGGGCGAAGGCGAGCGTGACCAGCAGCAGCGCCACGGCGCCCGCGATCAGCCCCGGCACCGGGCCACGGGTGGCGGCGGCGACCGCGAGCACGACCGCGGCCTCGGCGACGAGGATCTGACCGGTGCTGAGCGAGCCGAGATGCCCCGGCCGGCGTACGGCCCGCACCCCGGCGTCG
This sequence comes from Micromonospora sp. CCTCC AA 2012012, assembly GCF_040499845.1. Taxonomy (NCBI): domain Bacteria; kingdom Bacillati; phylum Actinomycetota; class Actinomycetes; order Micromonosporales; family Micromonosporaceae; genus Micromonospora; species Micromonospora mangrovi. The sequence goes on along the minus strand of NZ_CP159342.1, from coordinate 3,470,485 downwards.
TCCGTCGTGGACGGAGCCGGGACGCCGGCGGTCCCCGGTGCGGGAGCACCGACCGGCGCGGCACCGAACTGCGGCGGCACGCCACCGGGCGACGGGTACGCCGGCGCGGCGGCCGGATGACCGCTGCTCACCGGGGCCGCCCTGCCGACGGGGTGCCGGGGGTAGCCCTCGCCGTCGTTCACCAGTCGCCTCCCCGCGGGACCTTGAGCGAGATCATTCTATGGAGCCGGCTAGCGGATCGTGGTGAGCAGGTCCTCCAGGACCAGCGTGCGGAGATCGTCCAGACCGGGCATCCACCCGAGCGCGCGCAGCCGGCCGGACTGCGCCTTGCGCATGCCCTCCAGCAGCTTGCGCGCCTCGCGCGCGTTACCGAAGTTGCGGTCGCGCTCCACCTGGGAGAAGTGTTCGTGGAGGGCGTCACTGAGGCCCGGGGCGAAGACGTAGTCGTCGTTGCGGGCGATCCGCTCCGAGATCATGACCAGCTCGTCCGGGCCGTAGTTCTCGAACTCCATGGTCTTGGCGAAGCGCGAGGCCAGACCGGAGTTGGCGTCCAGGAAGTCGAGCATCTCCTGGGTGTAGCCGGCCACGATCACCGCCACCTGGTCGCGGTGGTCCTCCATCAGCTTGACCAGCGTGTCGATGGCCTCCTGGCCGAAGTCCGCGCTGGCCCCGCCCGCCCGGGAGAGGGTGTACGCCTCGTCGATGAAGAGCACGCCCCCCATCGCCTCCTCGAACACCGAGGTGGTCTTCTCCGCCGTGTGGCCGATGTACTGACCGACCAGGTCGCGCCGGGAGACCTCCTTGAAGCGGCCGTTCGGCAGCACCCCGAGCGCCTTGAGCAGCTGCCCGTAGATGCGGGCCACGGTCGTCTTACCCGTACCGGGGGCGCCGGTGAAGATCAGGTGGTGGCTGGCCGCACCCACGGAGAGACCCGCGTTGCGCCGCCACTCGTTCACCTGGATCTCGTCGATCAGCGACCGGACCTCGGCCTTGACCGCGGCGAGGCCGATCATCGAGTCCAGTTCGGTGAGCAGCTTGTCCATCTCGACGGTGTCCTGGTCGACGCCGCCGTCGGCGATGCCCACGCCGGTCATGGGCATCTTGCCCCCGTCGTTGAGCGTCACCGTCGGATCGGCCGCCGGGTCGACGTCGACGCCGGGCGGGGCGGTCTGTTCGACCCGGCACTGGTCCACCACGCCGCCGCAGCCCGGACCGAAGGCGATGCCGACGCCGTGCGTCTCGTGCACCCAGGTCTGCACGATCCTCGGTGAGCTGCGGTGCGCCACCACGATCCCCGCGTCCCCCGTGCCCGAGACGTCGCACCGCTCGATGGTGGGGCGGCCGGACTGGTAGACGTACACGCCCCGGTAGCCGCAGCCGGCCACCGTGGTGCCCCGGATCGTCGGGTCGGCCCCCAGCCGGACGATGATGCCGTCGTCGGTGACGTCCCGGATCTCACAGGACTCGACTGTGCCGCCCGCGTCGGAGAAGACGAAGCCGTGCTGGCCGCGTACCACCCGCACCTCGGCGGCGTCCACCGTGGCGCCGTCGGTGGCCTGGAGCCCCGCGCCGTAGCCGGCCGACAACTCGCACCTGCGCAACGTGACCCGGGCACCGGTGACCGCGACGGCCGGGTAGTCGCCGGCGGTCAGTACGAGGCCCTCCACGGTGACCTCACCGGAGGTGACGGCCAGGGCCGAACCGTCCAGCCCGCTCGCGTCCACCGTCGCCGAGCCGGCCTCACCGGACGCCTGCACGGTGAGGCGCCGCCCCACGAGCCGTATCCGTTCGCGGTAGGTCCCGGGGGCGAGCGAGATGACCGCCCCGTCAGGCGCCACCTCCAGCGCGTCGGCGATGGTCGGGTAGGCCCCGGGAACAGCCAGGGTCTTGGGCACGGCCACTCCTTAGAGCGTGAACGTCTGATCGCGGACCGAGTTGGCCACCTTCTTCAACTCGTCCTTGGCCGCGAGCGGTGCCGTCAGGCGCAGGACGAGTTCCCGGTCGATCTGACCCTCCGGTGTGGACCGCCAGAACGCGACGTACATGAGACCGTACACGGGCTTGCCGTCCACGCTGGTGGCGTACGCCCAGGCGGTGAAGGGGCCGCTGCGCGTCCAGCGGACGCCCCACGCCTCCTCGCGCTGGCGCAGCGCGGTGCGCTTCTGTTCGTCGCAGACCGGCTCGCAGGTACGGACGACGAGGTCACCGCCGCTGGTCATCGAGTCGCCGGCGCCGTCCCCGCAGCGGTAGTGCACCGCCGCGGCCCGCTGCTCCGCCTTGGTGCAGGTCCAGGTCGGTGGGACCCGGAAGTCGAAGCCCACGCCGTCGAGGCCGTTCATCGGCTTGGTGGACTCGGCAGCCGTGAAGGTCGGCCACTTCGACGGCCAGCCGCCACTGCGCGGCGGTTCCGCCCCCGGGGCGGCGGGCGCCGCCTCCGGCAGCAGCAGGTCGGCCGGGGAGTACCGGGCCGGGGCCGTGGGGGAGACCGGTCCCGGCACGCCACCGCCCCCGCCCCCGCCCCGCAACGCCTGCACGGCCACCACGGCGCCGCTGCCGGCCAGCAGGCCGGCGATCGCCACGAGGGTGACCAGCAGGCCGGTCCGTCGCCGCTTGGCGGGCGGCTGCTCACCGAACGTGGGAGCAGGGTACGGCGGGTACCCGGCACCGCCGGACACCGGCAGGCCGGAGGTGGGGTAGCCCGACATCGGATAGCCGGACACGGGATAGCCCGACACCGGCGAGCCGGAGACCGGCGAACCGGACACCGGGAAACCCGAACTGCCGTGCCCGGCGCCCGGGAAGCCGGACGTGGGCTGGCCGGAGACCGGCAGGCCCGACGTCGGCCGGCTCTCCACCGTGGACGGATACGGATGCCCGGACACCGGCTGGACGGGCACGGGTTCGCCCGGCCGCAGCGCGGGCGGCGTCTGCTGGACGACCATCGGGGTCGTGGGTGGTTCCGGTTGGACCGGCTCGGCCGGGGTGGGCTGGACCGGTACGGCCGGGGCGGCCACCGCGGGCATCGCCTGGGTGGGTGCCGACAGCACCGGCAGCGCCTCGGTGGGTGCCGACTCGCCGGCCAGCGGCTGGTGCGGCCCCGGCTGGACGGGCAGGGCCTGGGTGGGTGCCCAGTCGTCGGCGCCCGGCGGGGTGGCCGGTGCCGCCGTCGACGGCACCGGAACGGGCGCGGGATGGACCGGGCCCGGCTGCGCCGCAGGAGTCGGTGCCACGGGTTGCAGGTGCTGGCCGAGCGCCTCGAAGATCTGCGCCGCGCCGGCCCCCCGCTCCGCCGCGCAGGCCACCCACGGGCGGGCGCCCTGATGGTCGGCGCCGACGATCGGCAACTGGTCCGCGCCGGCCTGGCCGAGCGCCTCGGCCGCCGCCGCGAAGGCGTCCCGCCAGCGGTCGTCCACGGAGGCCCGCTCGTTGAGCACGGCGACGGTCACCGGACGGCCACGCTCGTCGGTCCCCGACCAGACGTCACCGACCTGGCAGCTGCTCAACGCCACCTGCAGGCGGTACTGCCCGGCGGTCTGCATGTCTTCTCCCCGTTCCCGTTCTCCACCCGGCCCGGCCGGGCAGGTCGTGCCGGACCGTGGGCCCTGCGTACCCTCGCGGCGGCGCTGTCGTCGCGACCTCGCCGAGCGGCCCGACGGTCCGCTGTGCCCGGTCCGGTCGCCCCTCGTCCGCCTCGGGCCCTGCTCCGCCGGAGAGTGTAGTGCGGGCCGGCGACCCCGTGCGGAGGGCCCGAGCCCGCATCCGGACGTCCCGTCCGGCGCGGTGGGAGGTCCGGACCGGACCGCGACCGGTCCGCCCGGACCGGCCGCAACGGCGGCGGCTGCGGCGGAAGAGCCTGGTGACATCCCCCCAACGGGCCATGGAACCCAGGTCGGCGACCGTGGCAGGGTGAGCCCGTGGATCACGCGAGCGGGCGGTCAGGTAGCGGACGGGGCTGGCGGCGTATCGCCGGCCGAGTGGGCGTCGCCGCCCTCCTCGCCGGGGCGGGGATCGTCGCGGCGTCCCCGGCGGCGCAGGCGACGGCCACCCGCACGGTGGCGTTCTGGAGCATGGACGAGGCGGCCGGGGCGACCGCGCTGAAGGACAGCAGCGGCAACGGTCGCAACGGCACCGTCGGCACCGAGGTGGTGACCGGCGCGCTCTACGCCGGGGCCACCGGCCACCGCTTCGCCACCCACCTGCCCACCGACATGGAGTACGTGCCGGGCCACGTCGACCTGGTGCCGCACAGCACCGACCTCAACCCGGACGCGGGCGACTTCTCCTTCACGATCCGCTACCGGACCACCTACTCCTTCGGCAACATCCTCCAGAAGGGGCAGGGCGCGACGGCCGGTGGCTACTGGAAGTTCGAGGCGCCGGGCGGGAAGCCCAAGTGCCTGTTCCGCGGCGGCGACGGCGCCTCCCGGACCGGCTACACCGACGTGTCGATCGCCGACGGCCAGTGGCACACCGTCACCTGCAACCGCACCTCGACCTACGTCGAGATGTACGTCGACGGGGTGCGGACCAGTCGGCTGACCGGGCCGACCGGCACCATCGCGAACACCTGGCAGTTCTCCATCGGCGGCAAGAGCCAGTGCGACGGCGTGAAGGTCACCTGCGACTACTTCGCCGGTGACATCGACTACGTCAAGATCCTCAAGGGGGCCGGCGGCAGCGTGAACCAGCCGCCCGTCGCCGAGGTCACCCCGACCTGCTCCGGCCTGGTCTGCACCTTCTCCGCCGCCGGCTCCACCGACGCGGACGGCGCGATCCAGGACCACCACTGGGACTTCGGCGACGGCACCACCGCCGACACCGTCTCGGTGCCGACCACCTCGCACACGTACGCCACGGCCGGCACCTGGCCGGTCACCCTCACCGTGACCGACGACCGGGGGGCCACCGGCACCACCACGGTGCCCGTCACCGTCGCGCCCGTCGCCGAACGGATCGCCTTCGTCGGAGAGGCCACCGCGAACGCCAACTGGACCAGCCACGCGGTGGTCGTACCGGCGGGTGTCCAGCCGGGGGACGCCCTGCTGCTCCTGCTCAGCCAGAACACCCACACCGGCACCGGGCAGCCGACCGGGGTGACCGGCTGGACCCAACTGGACCGGTTCGACGGCGGCTACGCCACCACCACCGCCTGGTGGAAGGTGGCGACCGCCGGGGACGCCGGCTCGACCGTCCGGGTGACGCTCGACGCGCAGTCCAAGGGCAACCTGGTGGTGGCCGCCTACCGGGGCGTCGCGCCCACCGCACCCACGTTCGCCCGGGCCACCGACACCGCCAGCTCCGCCGGCCGGATCACCCCGTACGCCACCGTGACGGCGGCGCAGAGCTGGGCCGTGTCGTACTGGATGCACGGCGACGGGCTCTCCGCCGAACTGGTCCCCCCGGCCGGCGTGCAGGTGCGCAGCAACAGTTCGCAGACCGGCGGTGGCCGGGTGACCGGGCTGCTCGCCGACTCCGGCGGCACCGTCCCGGCCGGCAGCTACGGCGGCCTGACCGCGACCGGTGCCGCCGCCAGCACCACCACCACGACCTGGACGTTCATCCTCCGCCCGGCCTGACGCGTCCCCGGGCGTCGCGCGGCCACGCGACGCCCGGGAGTGTACGTCCACATCGGAGCGGGTATGCCCCGGCGATGACCGTCGACGGGGGTACCGGTCAGGTACGCGAGCTGCTCGTCTCCCGGGTGTGGCCGGCGGTGCTGGTCCCGGCCGGGATCGCCGTGCTGATCGCCGTGGTGGGCATCGCGCTGCTGCGCTTCTTTCCGTACACGCCCTTCGGGGTGGCGCTCGCCGTCGTGATCGTCGGTGTGGTGCTGCGGCGGGACGCCCTGCTGGCCGACGAGACCGGGTTGCTGGTGCGGCGGCGCGGCCGGGTGACCCGCAGCTACCGGTGGGACGAGATCCGCCGCGCGGGGCTCGCCCGACCCGGGTTCGGCCAGGTCGCCCTCGCCGTCCATCCGCACGGTGGCCCCTGGGACGTGCCCGGCCCGAACAGCGCTGAGCTGGTCGGCCGGGTCTGGATGCTCCGCGGCCCGGACCGCGACACCCGTGACGCCCTCACCACCCTGCTCCGCACCCACGGCGTCGACGTCATCCCCTGACAACCGCCGATCCTGGACAGTTGTCGTTCGCTGGGAACGGCACCGGTCAAAAGATCCGGGTACGCCGCTGGCCGGCACCCCGGGTTCGGGGTGCCGGCCAGCGGTTGTTGCTGGTGGTCAGCTGTTCCAGTGCTGGGCGACCAGGTCGGCGGCCTGCTGCTCCCACTGCGCGTACGCATCCGGGTAGGCCGACACCTGCACGGTCTGCGCGGCCTCGGTCAGCGGCATGTCCTGCCACCCGTCGACCTGCTTCAGACCCTTCTCGAACGCCAGCGTGGAGTATTCGGGGTCGGTGATCTGCTCCGGCGTGCCCCAACCACTGGACGGGCGCTGCTGGAACAGACCCAGCGAGTCGTGGTCGTTGGCGTCGCCGAGGTGGCCGAGGTTCTCCAGCTTCGACTCCTGAAGGCTGGTGGCGATCGAGATGACCGCGGCCCGCTCCGGCAGGCCGGCCTTCTTGGTGGCAGCGATGATCGCCTTGGCGTTGGCGGTCTGCTCGTCGTTCAGGTCGATCTTCGACTGCTTGCCCTGGACGCCGTGCGGGATGAGCTTCGACGTGTCGGGCTTGTCGGCCTGCACGGCCGCGACGGGCTTGCTAGCGGTGACCGGGTTGGTGTCGGCGTGGGCGGCGATCGGACCGGCGAACACACCACCGGTGAAAGCCAGACCAGCAATACCGAGAACGCTCTTCCGCAGCATCGTGTTCATGAGGGGTAGCTCCATTCGGGGGTCGGCGCCTCCGTGGGGGTGGAGACGCAAGCACCGTCAGGCGCTCACACACGCACAAGGGGGGAAAGTCTTCGACCGGCTGGCTCGCGGGGCGGGGGCCTCTTCGCGGCGCCGGGACCATGTGTAACGACCGGCCGGCCACCCGCATTCCGGGGCCGGGCACCCGAGCGAACTGCGCGTCCACCGGGCCGTGGTACTCGGTCGTACGGTGGATGTAACGACCCGGCCCCCGCCATGATTCCGGCCTGGGGATGCCTGCGGTCACGTGCCGAACCCGACATTCGACGCAGGTGGTTCGGGACCGTCCAGCCCCCGCCGCGCTCTCCGCGCCGTCCGGCGGCCAGCTCATCGCGGTCCCAGGCGTCGTCGACTGATCGGCTTGCCGTCGACATGAACCACTCAGGCGGCTACGAACTTGATGGCATCAATGAATCACCCAGAACGTCCGGTTCATGCCAATTTTCACTCGGCTGAGGTCTGATTACACCAATGCCATCAAGTTCGTAGCGGCCGCTCACCACGCCGGCCACCTCGGTGGCCTCGCGGCCCGCCGGGGCGGAGACCCCGGCCGGCCGTCCTTCTGCCCAGGGCAGATCCGCCCACCGTGAACACGCCACTCCACCAGACCATCAGCGGGGCAGGGTGGACGGATGAGACTTCTGGTGTTGGGTGGTACCGGCTTCGTGGGCGGGGCGGTGGTCGCCGAGGCGGTACGTCGGGGCTGGTCGGTGACGGTGTTCAACCGGGGTCTGCACGGCGGGACGCCGCGGGGCGTACACCGGTTGCGGGGTGACCGGACGACGCCGGACGGGCTGGCGGCGCTGGCCGGCGGCGGATGGGACCTGGTGGTGGACACCTGGGACGGCGCGCCCCGGGCGGTGCGCGACGCGGCGCGGGCGCTCTCCCACGCCGTCCCGCACTACGTCTACGTCTCCAGCGCGTCGGTCTACGCCGAGCCCGTGGCACCCGGCTCGGACGAGACGGCCCGGGTCGTCGAGGCCGCCGCCGACGCGGTCGACGGCGACTACCCGCGGTTGAAGGCAGGCGCGGAGCGGGCGGCGGTCCAGGTGTACGGGGAGCGGGCGCTGCTCGTCCGGGCCGGGCTGATCCTCGGCCCCGGTGAGGACATCGGGCGGCTGCCGTGGTGGCTGCACCGGGTCGCCCGGGGCGGCGACGTGCTGGCACCCGGCCCCCGGGACCTGCCGGTGCAGTACGTCGACGTGCGTGACCTCGCGGCCTGGCTGCTCGACCAGGGCGCGGCGGGACTCGGCGGGGCGTACGACGTGGTGGGGCGGAGCGGACACACGACGATGGGTGGGCTGCTCGACGCGGTCGTCGCGGTGACCGGCTCCGACGCGGTGCTGCGCTGGACGGACCCGGCACCGATCCTGGCCGCCGGGGTGGAGCCGTGGAACGACCTGCCGATCTGGATCCCGGCCGGGCACCCGTACCGGTGGATGCAGGAGCGGAACGTCACGCGGGCGTACGCGGCGGGTCTGGTCTGCCGGCCGGTGGCCGAGACGGTCGCCGACACCTGGCGCTGGCTGCGCGAGGTGGGCCGGGTGCCGGCGAGGGCCGGACGGCCCGCGCGGGCACCGGTCGGGTTGGACCCGGCGCGGGAGGCGGCGCTGCTGGCCACCGTGGCCCCGCGCTGAGCAGCGGCTACGCCTGCACCACCGGCAGGTCCAGCACCTCGTCCACGGTCCGCCGCGGGGTGGGGCGACCCGGCTGCCCGTAGCCGATCCGCATCACCATCTGCGGCGTGCCGAAGCGGCCCAGGGAGAGCCGCAGGGCCTCCCGCGCCCCCGACACCTCGATCGGCTGGGAGATCATCGACACGGCCAGCCCGGCGTCCGTGGCGGTCAGCAGCACCCGCTGCAACGCCTGCCCGGCGATGATCTGGTCGGTGGCGGTGTTGCCCGGTGAGCCGAGCACCGCGACGAGGGGCTCCGGCTCGAAGTCCCGCCCCGGCGCCCGGTTGCGCCCGCCGAAACCGCGCTGCGGGAGCAGGTCCTGCGGTTCGCTCTGCGGTCCACCGGCGGCGGCCGGGACCCCGTCGGGAGCGGGTTCGGCGCGGATCCACTCGGCCCGCTCGGTCACGTAGGCGGGGTCCCGTTCGAGGACCCGGTGGGCGCTGCGGGCGATCTCCGCGAACGCGTTGACCGCGCTGGTCCCGATCACCAGCTCCAACCAGCACTCCTCGGCGCGGGCGGCCTCGCCGAGACGCCAGCGGGCGTCCGCGGGGACCGGGTCGGGCCAGAACGGCGCGCGGTTGCTGAACCGGCGGGGGATGGCCGCGTGCAGGCTCTGCTCGGTGGGGGTCGGGCGGCGCGGCACGTCCGGCACCAGCCGGGCCACCACGTCCGGTTCACCGGGGTACGGCCGCAGCCGCACCGTGGCCGGTGTGCCGGCGACGGCGAGCGCCAGCCGCAGGTTGAACAGGGCGGCGCCGCAGCCGATCCGGGCACCCCAGCCGGTCGGATCGGTGGCGGGGAGCCGGCGCAGCGGATCCACCGCCAGTTCGATCCCGCCGTCGCGGAGGCGGAACCGCCAGGGCTGGGTGTTGTGCAGGGACGGCGCCCGCAGGGCGTCGGCGGCGGCGGCCCTGAGCTGCTCGACGGTGAACCCGTTGTCCATGGTCCTGCTCCCTCCGTGGCAGCCGTGCCGCCCCCCGGTTGGCTCCCCTTCACGGTGCGTCACTCAGGGGCTCCCCGCGCAGGGCCGGAGGTCCCCTCCTGATCGGGCCCGTCTGCCCGACGGACACGCGTCCCGGTAGGGACCTTCGGCCCGTGGCAAACCCTCCGACGGCGGGGTAGAACAGACGGATGATCCGGGTGTTCCTGCTCGACGACCACGAGGTCGTCCGTCGTGGCCTTGCCGACCTGCTCACCAGCAGCGGCGACATCGAGGTGGTCGGCGAGTCCGGCTCCGCCCAGGAGGCGGCCCGCCGCATCCCCGCACTCCGCCCCGACGTGGCGATCCTCGACGCCCGGCTGCCCGACGGCAACGGCATCGACGTGTGCCGGGACATCCGCGCCGTCGACTCGTCGATCAAGGGTCTGATCCTCACCTCGTACGAGGACGACGAGGCGCTCTTCGCGGCGATCATGGCCGGTGCCGCCGGCTACGTGCTCAAGCAGATCCGCGGCACCGACCTGGTGGACGCGGTCCGCCGGGTGGCGGCCGGGCAGTCCCTGCTGGACCCGGCGATCACCACCCGGGTGCTGGAGCGGATCCGCAGCGGCGTGGAGCAGCCCCGCGAGCTGAAGACCCTCACCGAGCAGGAGCGGCGGATCCTGGAGTACGTGGCGGAGGGGCTGACCAACCGGGAGATCGCCGGCAAGATGTTCCTCGCCGAGAAGACGGTGAAGAACTACGTCTCCAGCGTGCTGGCCAAGCTCGGCCTGGAGCGGCGCACCCAGGCGGCGGTGCTGGCCACCCGGCTGCTCGGCAAGAGCCACTGACCCCCGGCGGGGTCGGGCTCAGTCGCGCAGCGGGACGCTCCAGCGCACCTCGGTGCCGTGCGGGATCACCCGGCCCAACTGGAAGTCGCCGCCCAGGCGTTCGGCCCGTTCCCGCAGGTTGACCAGGCCGCTGCGGGCGGCCTCCGGGTCGCAGCCGACCCCGTCGTCGGTGACCGTCACGCTCACCCAGCCCGCGTCGATCTTCACCGCCACCGCCACCCGCTCGGCCCGGGCGTGGCGTACGGCGTTGGAGAGCGCCTCCCGCAGCACGGCGATCAGCTCCGGCCGCAGGGTGTCCGGCACCGCGCTGTCCACCGGCCCGGTCAGCTCCAGCTCCGGCCGGTAGCCCAGCGACTCGGCGGCCACCTCGATCGCCTCGCGGATCTCGGTGCGCAGTGCCGCGCTCATCGGAGTGCGCAGCTCGAAGATGGTGCGCCGGATGTCGCGGATGGTGGCGTCCAGGTCGTCGACCGCCGCGTTGATCCGCTTGGCGACCTCCGGCCGGGCGTTCATCGCACCGCTCTGCAGCTGCAGGCCGGTGGCGAAGAGCCGCTGGATCACCACGTCGTGCAGGTCCCGGGCGATCCGCTCGCGGTCCTCCAGGACCACCAGCAGCTCCCGTTCCTCCTGGCCACGGGCCCGCTCCATGGCCAGGGCCGCCTGCCCGGCGAAGCTGCCCAGCAGCTTCACGTCGTCGTCGGTGGCCCGGCCGGCGTCCGGCCGGTGCGCGATCACCAGCACGCCGTGCAGGGTGTCCGCCGCGGCGAGGGGGGAGACCACCGCCGGCCCGGCCACCACCGGCAGCGGCCAGGGCCCGGCCTCGGCGAGGTTCGCCACCCACTCGTGGCGGCGTTCGGTGACCGAGCCGGCGAAGGTGGTCTCCGCCGCCGGCAGCACCGCGCCGACCAGGCCACGGACCGCCTCGTCGGCCCCGTCGACCACCTCGACGGTGAACTGGCCCTCGTCCTCGTCGTAGAGCAGCACCAGCGCCAGCTCCGCCTCGGCGACCTCGCGGGCGCGTCGGGCCACCAGGGTCAGCGCGTCGGTACGCCGGACCTCGCCCAGCAGCACCGAGGTGATCTCGGCGGTCGCCGCCAGCCAGCGTTCCCGCCGGTGCGCCAGCGCGTACAGCCGGGCGTTCTCGATCGCCACGCCGGCCGCGGCGGCCAGCGCCACCACGATCTCCTCGTCGTCCTCGGTGAACTCGGCCGCGCCCTGCTTCTCGGCCAGATAGAGGTTGCCGAAGACCTGCTCGCGGATGCGTACCGGCACGCCGAGGAAGCTGTGCATCGGCGGGTGGTGCTTCGGGAAACCGTACGACTTGGGGTGCCGGGTGATGTCCGGCATGCGCAGCGGCCGGGGGTCGTCGATGAGCAGGCCCAGCACACCCCGCCCGTGCGGCAGGTCGCCGATCTCGGCGTGCAGCTCGTCGTCGATGCCGTGGATGATGAAGTCGTGCAGCAGCCGGTCCGGCCCGATCACGCCGAGCGCGCCGTACTTCGCGCCGACCAGCTCGCACGCCGACCGCACGATCCGTTGCAGGGTGCTGCGCAGGTCGAGGTCGGAGCCGATGCCGACGACCGCGTCGAGCAGCGCGCGGAGCCGTTCCCGGCTGGTCACCACCTCGCCGACCCGGTCCAGCATCTCCTGGAGCAGTTCGTCGAGGCGGACCCGCGACAGCGGGCTCAACCCCAGTGAGGGGGTGACGGGCTCCTGCCGAGGGTTCGGTGTGCTGGCCACCGGGCGATGCTATCGCCCGGTGACCGTGTCGGACGAGCCCGGTTACGCGCCGAGGTCGCGTACGGCCGAGGTGTCGACGGTCTGCGCCGCCTCCAGCCGGGGCGTGTGCGGCGGGCCGGCGTGGGTCGGGTCGGCCAGGCCCAGCCGCATCGAGATGAAGGGGAAGCCCAGGTCGGAGAGCATGTGCCGGAGCGCGTACCGGGTGCCCTCCACCTCCACCACGCCGCTGAGCGGCACCAGCGACACGCCGAGGCGGGTGGCGGTCAGCCAGGCGGCGGAGAGCGCCTCGCCGGCGCGCAGCCAGCTGTCCGGCTCGTCCTCGGTGCCCCAGAGGATGCCGTAGACGGCGGCCCGGTCGTGGCCGGGGCCGATCGGCAGGCTGCCGGGCCGCCCGAAGTCGCGCCCCGGGACGGTGGTCTGCGGAGCCTCCGCCGGCAGCACCTCCGGCGGCAGGCCGGTACCGGTGTCGGACCGGCTGGTCCAGTACGCCAGCTCCTCCTGCAGCTCCGGGCTGCCGGCCGTGACCGCCGCCGCCTTCTGGGCGGCGCTGGCCAGCTCGATCTTCTGGTCGTCGTCGAGCACCTGGAGGTTCACCCCCTCCCGGGTGGCCGCCTGGCTGATCTCGCCGAGGGCCGCCGTGGGGATCGGCTCGTCACTGACCGGCCGCCGGTCGGTGTGCCGGACCTGCATGCACTGCACCATGTGCATCGCGTCCGGGTCGGCGCCGATGTGCTTGAGGCCGGTGAGGCGGGCCAGCAGGTCCGGCTGGGCCGGGTCGGGCAGCCGCTCCACCACCGGCAGCCAGCCCTCGGCGGCCAGCGCGACCCGCGCGTGGTGCAGCGCGGCGCCGCAGCTGACGAAGAGCAGGCGCCCCTCCGGGTCCATGACGCTGAGGTGGCGTTCCCGGACCACCCGCAGCTCCAGCGCGTCGGGCAGCACCGTCCAGTGCCACGGCTGCGAGTTGTGCACCGAGGGGGCGTGGCCGGCCGTCCCGGCGGCCTCCGCGAGCGCGGTGGTCAGCGGGCGGTCCGTAGCCGGCGTCTCCTGGCTCATCGTCACGACCTTTCCTGTTTCTCCCCATCGTGCCCCACACCGGGGTCGACCGGGTCGGGTTGCTCCTCCATCCTCTGCCATGACCGGACCGGGCGCACGCGCGGCCCGTACCGGCCGGCCGGGCACCTCGGCCCCTCGGATTACCCCGGTTTGCCCTACCCGCCCCGCTGCGCCGCTGAGACGATCCGCAGGTGGAAGCGGAACCGCGCGAGTGCGTACCCGAGAAACCGGTGCGGCCCCGCCGCCTGGACCGGCTGCGCCGACGCCTGACCGGCGGGTCCGACGGCGCGTCACGACCCGGCGTCCTGGAGTGGGCCCCGTTGGTGCTGCTCACGGTGGCCGTGCTGGTCGGCGCCGGGCTGTGGTTCGCCGGGCGGGAGACAGCGGCCCAGCTGGTCTGGGCCGCGGTGACGCTGGTGGCCCTGCTGCCGGCCGCCTGGACCACCCTCAGACAGGTGTGGCACCGGCAGTTCGGGGTGGACGTCATCGCCGTGCTGGCGCTGGTCGGCGCGCTGCTGACCCGCGAGTACCTGGCCGGCGCGGTGATCGCGGTGATGGTGGCCACCGGGCAGACGCTGGAGAACTACGCGCAGCGGCGGGCCACCCGCGACCTGCGGGCGCTGCTGGAACGCGCCCCGCGGCAGGCCCGACGGCGCACCCCGGACGGCGGCATCGAGGTGGTCCCGCTGGACCGGGTGGCGGTGGGGGACCGGCTGGTGGTCGGTCCGGGCGACGTGGTGCCGGTGGACGGGACCGTCGAGGAGCCGGCCACCCTGGACGAGTCGGTGGTCACCGGCGAGTCGCAGCTGGTGAGCCGGGGCGCGGGCGAGCCGGTGGCCAGCGGCGTGGTCAACGCCGGCGCCGGCTTCGGACTGCGGGCGACGAAGAACGCGGCGGAGAGCACGTACGCCGGGATCGTCCGGCTGGCCGAGGAGGCGACCGCGCACAAGGCGCCGATGGTCCGCCTGGCCGACCGGTACGCGGCGGCGTTCGTGCCGTTCACCCTGGCGCTGGCGGGTCTGGCCTGGCTGCTGTCCGGCCAGTTCATCCGGGCGGTGGCGGTGCTGGTGGTGGCCACGCCGTGCCCGCTGCTGCTGGCGACCCCGATCGCGATCGTCTCCGGGCTGTCCCGGGTGGCCCGGCGCGGCGTGCTGGTCCGCGACGGCGGCTCGCTGGAGCTGCTGGGCCGGGCCCGTACCCTGCTGATGGACAAGACCGGCACGCTCACCGCCGGCCGGCCCCGGGCCGCCGAGACGGTCGTCGCCCCCGGCGGCGACCGGGACGAGGTGCTGCGGCTGGCCGCCTCGGTCGAGCAGCTGTCCCCGCACGTGCTGGCCGCGGCGCTCGTGCGGCAGGCCCGGGAGCAGGGCGTACGGCTGGCCGACCCGACCGAGGTGAACGAGGAGCCGGGACGGGGCGTGACCGGTCGGGTCGACGGGCGACTGGTCCGGGTGGGGCAGCTCGCCGGCGAGCCGCCGGAGTGGGCGCACCGGGTCCGGGAACGCGCCGAGCTGGCCGGCCGCTCCACCGTCTGGGTCAGCGACGAGCACACGCCGCTCGGCGCGATCCTGCTGGAGGACCCGGTACGCCCCGACGCCCGGCGGACCGTCCGCCGGCTCCGGGAGGCCGGCCTGAACCGGCTGGTCATGGTCACCGGGGACCGTCCGCGTACCGCCGACCAGGTGGCGCAGGCCGTCGGTGTCGACGACGTGTGGGCGCAGTGCTCGCCGCAGGAGAAGGTCGCCCGGGTGAAGGAGGAGGCGGGGCGGGCGGTGACCGTGATGGTCGGCGACGGCGTCAACGACGCCCCGGCCCTCGCGGAGGCGCACGTCGGGGTGGCGATGGGGGCCACCGGGGCGACGGCCTCCGCCGACGTGGCCGACGCGGTGCTCACCGTGGACCGGCTCGACCGGCTCGCCGACGCCGTCGAGATCGCCCGGTACGCCCGCCGTATCGCGGTGCAGAGCGCCGCCGTGGGGATGGGGCTGGCGGTGCTGGCCATGTTCTTCGCCGCCTTCGGCCGGCTGCCGCCGGTCGCCGGCGCCTTCCTTCAGGAGGGCATCGACGTGCTGGTGATCCTCAACGCGCTGCGGGCCCTCGGTGGTGGGCTGCGCCGCCGCGACGTCCCGGCGGCCACCCGGGAGCTGCTCGACCGGTACGCCGGCGAGCACGGCGGGGTACGCGACGTGCTGGCCCGGCTGCGCGACACGGCGGACCTGGTGGCGACCCGGCCGGACGCGCCGGAGTGCGTGCCGGCGTTGCGTGCGGTGCACCGGCGGCTCGTCGACGAGGTGCTGCCGCACGAGGCGGCCGAGGAGAAGCAGCTCTATCCGGCGCTCGCCGGTCCGCTCGGCAGTGACGAGGCGACCTCGACGATGAGCCGGGGCCACGTGGAGATCAAGCGATTGGTCGACCGGATCGGCGGGCACCTGGCCCAGCACGACGGCGGCCGACTCCGCCGGGACGAGATCCCCGACCTGCTGGCCGCCCTCTACGGCCTGGACGCCGTGCTGCGCCTGCACCTGGCCCAGGAGGAGGAGGACTACTTCTCGCTCAACCCGGACGAGGGTCAGGCCCCCACCGGCCGCTGACCGGCCGGCGGGGGCCCGCCCGACTCAGCGTTCGCGGACCACCGCGACCGGACAGTGGGCGTGGTGGACGAGCTGCTGGCTCACCGAGCCGAGCACCATCCCGCGCAGCCCGCCCCGGCCCCGCGTGCCGACCACCACGAGCTGCGCCTCCCGGCTGGCCTCGACCAGCAGCGCGGCCGGGTTGCCGGGGCAGACCCGCAGCTGGACCGGCACGTCCGGGAAGGACTCCCGCCACTGGGCGAGTTCCTCCTCGGCCGCCGCCCGTTCCTCCACGGTCACCTCGTCCGGGTCGAAGCCCGGCGGCGACCACCGGTCGCCCGGGGGCTCCCACACCCGCAGCACGTGCAGCGGGACGTCCCGCTGCGCGGCCCGCTCGACCGCGAAACCGAGCGCCAGCCGGGCGGCCTCGGAGCCGTCGACACCGACCACCACCGGCCCGGACGTGGCGGCCTGTCCGTCGCGGACCACCACCACCGGGCAGTGCGCGTGGGCGGTCACGGAGACCGCCGTCGAGCCGGCGAGCAGGCCGCCGAATCCGCCGTGTCCCCGGCTGCCGAGCACCAGCATCCCGGCCTGCGCGGATCGTTCCTGGAGCACCAGCGCGGGCGGGCCGTCGAAGACCTCGCCGTGCACGGTGAGGCCGGGCCGGTCGGCGGCGGCGTCCGCCGCCGCCTTGCCGACCAGTTCCTCGACCTGCCGCCGGGCCTGCTCGTCCGGCCAGATGCCGGGCGCCACGCCGGGGCCGATCCAGCCCGCCACGGTCAACCACTCGAAGACGTACGCCAGCCGCACCGGCCGGCCCGACCGGCCCGCCTCGTCCAGCGCCCAGTTCAGCGCCACCGTCGCGTCCGGTGAGCCGTCGTAGCCGACCAGGATCTCGTCGCCGCTCATCGCGATCTCCTCCTCCTCGTCACCGCCGCTCGGTCAGCGACCGCTGCGCAGTTCCTCGTCGGTCTCGCGGATCCAGCGCCACTCGGCCACCCGGGGGTCGTCCTCGCCGTAGGTGCGGGTGTAGTCGCGGCAGGCCTGCCGGGCGTCGACCATCTCCTGGCGAAGGTGGGCGGCGCGCGAGGCGAGCCCCGGCACCCGGTCGATGACGTCGATGACCAGGTGGAACCGGTCCAGGTCGTTGAGCATCACCATGTCGAACGGCGTGGTGGTGGTGCCCTCCTCCTTGTAGCCGCGCACGTGCAGGTTGTCGTGGTTGGTACGCCGGTAGGTGAGCCGGTGGATCAGCCACGGGTAGCCGTGGTAGGCGAAGATGACCGGCTTGTCGCTGGTGAAGATGGTGTCGAACTCCTTGTCCGACAGGCCGTGCGGGTGCTCCGACGGTGGCTGGAGCCGCATCAGGTCGACCACGTTGACCACCCGCACCTTCAGCTCGGGCAGGTGCTGGCGCAGCAGGTCGGCGGCGGCCAGGGTCTCCAGCGTCGGCACGTCGCCGGCGCAGGCGAGCACCACGTCCGGCTCGGCCCCCTCGTCGCTGCTGGCCCAGTCCCAGATGCCCAGGCCGCGCCGGCAGTGCTGGACCGCCTCGTCCATGGTCAGCCAGTTCGGGGCGGGCTGCTTACCGGCCACCACCACGTTGATGTAGTGCCGGCTGCGCAGGCAGTGGTCCATGGTGGAGAGCAGGGTGTTGCCGTCCGGCGGCAGATAGACCCGGACGACCTCGGCCTTCTTGTTGACCACGTGGTCGATGAAGCCCGGGTCCTGGTGCGAGAAGCCGTTGTGGTCCTGCCGCCAGACGTGGCTGGAGAGCAGGTAGTTCAGCGAGGCGATCGGCTCCCGCCAGGGGATGTGCCGGGTCACCTTCAGCCACTTGGCGTGCTGGTTGACCATCGAGTCGACGATGTGGATGAACGCCTCGTAGCTGGTGAAGATGCCGTGCCGGCCGGTCAGCAGGTAGCCCTCCAGCCACCCCTCGCAGAGGTGCTCGGAGAGCACCTCCATCACCCGGCCGTCGGGGGCGAGGTGGTCGTCACCGGGCACCGTGTTGCCGACGAAGGCCCGGTTGGTGACCTCGAACGCGGCGCCGAGCCGGTTGGAGGCGACCTCGTCGGGGCCGAAGAGGCGGAAGTTCTGCGGGTTGGCGGTGATGATGTCGCGTACCCACTGGCCGAGCACGCCGGCGGCGCCGACCACCGGCTCGCCCGGCTGCTTGACGTCGACCCCGTAGTTCCGGAAGTCGGGCAGCTCCAGGTCGCGCAGCACCCGGCCACCGTTGGTGACGGGGTTGGCGCTCATCCGGTGCTCGCCCTTCGGCGGCAGCGCGGCCAGCTCGGCGACCGGGCCGCCGGTGGCGTCGAAGAGCTCCTCCGGCCGGTAGCTGCGCAGCCAGGCCTCCAGCTCGGCCAGGTGCTCCGGGTTGTCCCGCACCTCGGCGATCGGCACCTGGTGGGCGCGGAAGGTCCCCTCGACCTGCTTGCCGTCGACCACCTTCGGGCCGGTCCAGCCCTTCGGCGTACGCAGGATGATCATCGGCCAGCGGGGGCGCTCGACGTCGTCGCCGGAGCGGGCCCGGCGCTGGATCTCGGCGATCTCGTCGACCGCCCGGTCGAGCGTGGCGGCGAGGAGCTGGTGCACCGTCGCCGGGTCGTCGCCCTCGACCACGTACGGCTGGTGGCCGAAGCCGCGCATCATCTCCAGCAGGTCGTCGGTGGGGATCCGGTCCAGCACCGTCGGGTTGGCGATCTTGTAGCCGTTGAGGTGCAGGATGGGCAGCACCGCCCCGTCCCGGGCCGGGTTGAGGAAGACGTTGGAGAGCCAGCTGCCCGCGAGCGGGCCGGTCTCCGCCTCGCCGTCACCGATCACGCAGGCGACCAGCAGGTCCGGGTTGTCGAACGCGGCCCCGTACGCGTGGCTCAGCGCGTACCCCAGCTCGCCGCCCTCGTGGATCGAGCCCGGCACCTCCGGTGCCACGTGGCTGGGGATGCCGCCGGGGAAGGAGAACTGGCGGAACAGCCGCTGCATGCCCGCCTCGTCGCGGGGGATGTGGTGGTAGAGCTCGCTGTAGGTGCCCTCCAGCCAGGTGTTCGCCACCAGGGCGGGGCCGCCGTGGCCCGGTCCGGTGACGAAGATGGCGGAGAGGTCCCGGTTGACGATGACCCGGTTGAGGTGCGCGTAGAGCAGGTTGAGGCCGGGGCTGGTGCCCCAGTGGCCGAGCAGCCGCGGCTTGACGTGCTCGGGCTTCAGCGGCTCGCGCAGCAGCGGGTTGTCGAGCAGATAGATCTGCCCGACGGTGAGGTAGTTGGCCGCCCGCCAGTAGGCGTCAAGCCGGCGCAGCTCGTCTTCGGTCAGTGGGCTGTGCAGGTCGAGAGCGGTGTCCATGCTGCAATAGCCTCTCGCGGGTCGGGGACTTCTGCCACCCGGGGCGAATTCCCGCCCCGGGCCCCTTCAGCTTCGCCCGGTGCCGTCCACATGATCAGGGTCGTTGGTCCCGGGAGGTGAGGGCGTCATGCCCCGTCCGCCGGGGCGGGCGGCAATCCACGCACGACGATGACCGGGGTCGGCGAGTGATAGAGCAGCCGCTGACTGACCTCGCCGAGCATGCCCCGCCACGGCTCGTCGCCGCGCGCGCCGACGACGACCAGTTGCGCCGAGCGGGACTGTTCGACCAGGACGGTGCCGGGGTCGCCGCGGATGGTGTGGCACTCGGTCGCCACCGAGGGGTGCCGGGCGCCGTACCGGGCGACCACCTCGGCCAGCACCTCCTCGCCGACGTCGGGGCGACCGGGCTCGACCACCCGGATCACCAGCAGCCGGGTGCCGCGGCGGGCGGCGCGGACGAAGGCGAAGTCGAGCGCGGTCCGGGAACTCTCCGAGCCGTCCACGCCGACCAGCACCGGGCCCTTCGGCGGCGGCTCGGCGCGGCCCACCAGGACCGGGCAGCTCGCCCGGGCGGCGAGCTGGACGGCCGGGGCGTCCGCCGGTACGCAGGCCCCGCAGCCGGCCATCCCGCCGTCACCGATCGCCACCAGGAACGCCGACCCGGAGCTGCGGATCAGGGCCTCGACGGGGCCGCCCTCGACGATCTCGCCGCTGACCGGCACCGCCGGTTCGGCCTCGTTGGCGACCTCCCCGGCCCGCTCCAGCAGGTCCTCCGCCGCGGCGCGGGGGCCGCTCACCGACGGGGCCTCCAGTGCCGCCGCCCAGTTGAACGCGTGCAGCAGGTGCAGCGCCCGACCGTGTGCGGCGGCCTCGCCGACCGCCAGACGGACCACCTGGAGGTCCTCGTCGCCCGTGCCGATGCCGACCACCACGGCGCCGTGGGTGGGTGCGGCCATCCCGCCTCACCTCCCCGACGCCGGGTAGGGCACGACCACGCTGTCCCTCACCCACGCTAGTCGCGCGGGGACCGGCGGGTGGCCGGATCGGGTCAGCGGAACTGGAGCCGGTTCACCGCGTCGAACGCCCGCGCGCCGAGCAGCCGGCGGGTGTGCACCATCGCCCGCGCGGCGGCGGTGACCAGGTAGCGGGTGCGCGGCCGGCGAGCGGTGACGGCCCGCTCGATCACCCGCGCCACCGTCTCCGGGCTGGCCGCGAGGAGCCGGTTCTCGTACGACTTCGCCATCGCGGAGTCGACGGCGGTGACCATCTCGCGGTACGGCCCGGCCGGGTCGGCCGAGGCGCCGAGCGAGGAGGCGGCGACCGCGCCGAAGCCGGTCCGGATCAGCCCCGGCTCGACGATCGCCACGTCGACGCCGAACGGCCGCACCTCCTGGCGCAGCGCGTCGGAGATGGCCTCCACCGCGTACTTGCTGGCGTGGTAGTAGCCGCCGCCGGGGAAGACCAGCCGGCCGCCCATCGAGCTGACGTTGACGATCCGGCCCCGGCCGGCGCGCCGCATGCCGGGCAGCACCAGCTGGCTGAGTCGGCTCAGCCCGAAGACGTTCGTCTCGAACTGGGCCCGGACCCGGTCCATCGGGGTCTCCTCGATCGGGCCGTACTCGCCGTAGCCGGCGTTGTTGACCAGGACGTCGACCTGGCCGTGCTCGGCCTCGACCGCGGCGACGGCAGCCCGCATGGAGGCCTCGTCGGTGACGTCGAGGGGGAGCAGCCGGGCCCCGGTGTCGGCGAGGTCGGCGATGGCCTCGACCTTGCGGGCGGTGGCGTAGACGGTGAGTTCCGGCCGGCGGGCGAGCCGTCGGACGGTGGCCCGGCCGATGCCGGAGGAGGTGCCGGTGATGAGGACGGTGGTCATGCGGACGCTCCAGGGTGGGTGGTGAGCCCCGCGACGAGCAGCGCGACGCCGTCGCGCAGCCGCTGCCGGGGCAGGTCGGGGTCGGTGAGGTCGGCCTCCAGGCCGCGGGTGAGCGCGACCAGCACGTCGGCCACCGCGCGGGCCCGGGGGCCGGCGGCGTCGGCGAGCGTGCCGGCCACCACGTCGGTCAGCTCCCGGGTGTACGCCTCGGCGAGGTCGCCGGTGAGCTTGGTGCTGGTGTCGAGCAGCTCGGCGGCGTGCCGGCTCTCCCGGTGCAGCTTGAGGGTGAGTTCCAGCTTGGCGCCGAGCACGTCGTGCAGCCGGTCGGTCAGGTCACCGGGGGTGGCGGCGGCCTGTCGGGCCTGCTCCAGCGACCCGGTGAAGAGGCGCTCGGCGAGCCGGCGGTAGGCGTCGTCCTTGTTGCGGACGTACTGGTAGACGGCGGGCCGGGACATCCCGGCGGTGGCCGCGATGTCGTCCATGGTCGTGCGGCGCACCCCGTGCCGGGTGAAGCACTCGTACGCGGCGGCGAGGATGACGTCCAACCGTTCGTTCGACATGCTGACAATGTTTGCACAGAATGTCAGCTCGTCAAGAGTGTTCGCCGTCACGCTGCGGCACATTCGTCAACCAAGGTTGACAGGCGGACGCCGTCAACGTACGTTGACAGCATGAGTCAGGCGACGGAACTCGCGGCGGACGCCGGCAGCGCCGACCCCCGGGTCGGGCTCCGGGCGGTGCTCGCCCTGCGCCGGCTCCTCGAACGGCTGGAGGTGGTCCAGGTGGACAACGCCCGACGGCAGGGCTGGTCCTGGCAGGAGATCGCCGACGCGCTCGAGGTCAGCCGGCAGGCGGTCCACAAGAAGCACGCCGGGCGACCGGCGGTCCGAGGCACCTGGGAGGCGTGATGTTCGAGAAGTTCACCGAGCCGGCCCGCCACGTCGTGCGGCAGGCCCGGCAGGAGGCGGTCGACGGCCGGCGCAGGGTCGACACCGAGCAGCTGCTGCTCGGCGTCCTCGCGGACACCGACAGCCTGGCCGTCCGGATCCTCGCCGACCTCGGTGTACGCCCGGACGACCTGCGGGCGGCCGTGCGGCGGCACGCGGGGCTGGGCGAGGCGGACGCCGCCGCCCTCCGGGGGATCGGCGTCGACCTGGCCGCCGTGGTGGCCCGGATCGAGGAGTCCTTCGGCCCGGACGCGCTGCGCGAGACGCCGCCACCCCGGCGCCGCTGGGGGTTGCGCCGACCCGACGACGGTGGTGCCTTCTCGCCCCGGGCGAAGAGGGTGCTGGAGCTCTCCCTGCGGGAGGCGCTCGGGCTGCACCACCGCCACATCGGCGCCGAACACCTCCTGCTCGGCCTGCTCCGCGAGGGTCGGGGGGTTGCCGCGCAGGTCCTCACCGAGGCCGGCGTCGAGCTGACCGACCTGCGGCGGCGGGTCGAGACCGCACCGCGGCCGGCCGCCTGACGATCGGCCGCGGCCGGTGGGCCGGCTCGTCGCCCTGCCCGGCGCCCGGTCGGGCGGCTGGTCGATCTGTCGCCGATCTGGGGGTGTCAGGCTGCCCGGGAGGCCGCCATCGCGCCGACGTGGAGTCGATCAACTGGCCGGGGGTCGCCGGACGGCCCGGCCGTCGGGGTCCCCGCCGAGGGTCGGTCGGCTCGGCGACCGCGATCGACCACCGGTGTGCGGGCCGGAAGCGGGTAGTGCCCGAGTCGGCCGAGGCGGGATCGTACCGGATGAACGAGGCCAAACGGGCGGATGCGGGCGAAGGCGGACCGTCGCGGCGGCGAACCGGCCGTCGAGGAGGCGGCGTCGCCCTGACCGATTCTGAAACCTGCACCCGGTGCGCGCCTCATCACCGCCGGCCGAGTCGCCGGGCGGCCGGAATTGCCGCACACTGGCGCGGTGGACAGCGGACAGGACAAGCTGACGGCCGGTGACGGCGGGCTGCGCGCGGCCGTGGTGGTCAACCCGGTCAAGGTGGCCGATCTCGAGGAGTTCCGGCGGACGGTGGACGGCGCGTTGACCGCCGCCGGCTGGCCGGAGCCGACCTGGTACGAGACCACGGTCGAGGACCCGGGACGGGGCCAGACCGAGGAGGCCGTACGGGCCGGTGCCGAGGTCGTCTTCGCCTGCGGCGGCGACGGCACCGTGATGGCCTGCGTCACCGCGCTGGCCGGCACCGACGTGGCGCTCGCCGTGCTGCCCCAGGGCACCGGCAACCTGCTCGCCGCCAACCTGGGCCTCTCGAACGACCTGGCGGCGGGGCTGGCGGTCGCGGTGGAGCGCGGGAAGCGTCGACTCGACGTGGGCGCGGTCGAGGAGCAGTGCTTCGCGGTGATGGCCGGCATGGGCTTCGACGCGCAGATGCTCGACTCCACCTCCGAGACCACCAAGAAGCGGATCGGCTGGCCGGCGTACGTCGTGGGGGCCGCCAAGCACCTGCGCGACCGGCCGATGCGGGTCTCCATCAGGATCGACGATCAGCCGCCGGTGCGCCGCCGGGCCCGCTCGGTGCTGGTCGCCAACGTCGGCCGCCTCCAGGGCGGCGTACGACTGCTCACCGACGCCGAGCCCGACGACGGCTGGCTCGACGTCGCCGTGCTCACCCCGCGTACCCTGCGGCACTGGCTGGCGATGGGCTGGGCGCTGGCCCGTCGGCGCGGCAGCGTGCCCCGGATGGAGGTCTTCCGGGCCCGCACCGTGGAGATCACCAGCAACCGGGCGCAGCCCCGGCAGCTCGACGGCGACCTGATCGAGCCGGGCCGGGTGCTCCGGGCGGAGATCAGACCCCAGTCGCTCTGGCTCTGTGTGCCGCGTCCCGAGCAGCACCCCGATCTGGCGGTCGACGCCGAATCCGCCGCGGAGCGAGGCGAGCGGCTGATCGAGGAAGCCCGCCGTGAGTAGCACCCGGATGGTGCCGGAGACCCGGCTGATGGCCCAGGACGAGCTCTCCGCCGACGACGCCTGGCACACCCTGCGCCGGCAGGGCGGCTGGCACCTGCTGCGGGACGCGTTCATCCGGTTCCGCTACGGCGACGGGTTCAGCCACTCCCGGGCGTTCGCCCTCCAGCTCTGCCTGGCCGTGGTGCCGTTCATGATCGCCCTCACCGGCCTGATCACCGACCTCGGCGCCGACGAGGGCGGCAAGGTGGTCGCCGACACCCTCCTCGCGCTCACCCCCGGGCAGAGCGAGTCGGTGGTGCAGGAGCTGCTCGGCGACGGTGAACGCACCGAACGCGCCGGTGAGCTGGCGCTGACCCTCGGTCTGATCACCGGCCTGGTCGCGCTCACCAGCACCATGGCCCAGATCGAGCGGGGCGCCAACCGGATCTACGGCGTCGAGCGGGACCGCCCGGCCCTGGCCAAGTACGTCCGCGCGGCGGTCCTCGCCGTCGTCGCCGGCCTGCCCGCCCTGATCGGCTTCCTGATCCTGGTCGGCGGCCGGGCGATGGGTGACTCGGTGCAGCGGCACTACGAGTGGGGCGCCTTCGCCAACGCCGCCTGGGACGTGGTCCGCTGGCCGCTGAGCCTCGGGCTGACCGTGCTCGCCGTGGCGGTGCTGTTCCGACACGCGCCGCGCCGCAACCAGCCCAGCCTCTCCTGGCTCTTCTTCGGCGCCGGCATCGCCACCGCGCTCTGGTGGCTGGCCAGCCTGCTGCTCGCCGCGTACGTCAAGTACAGCGCCGGCTTCGGGCAGACCTACGGCGCGCTGACCGGGATGATGGCGCTGCTGCTGTGGGCGAACCTGACCGGCATGGCGCTCTTCGGCGGGCTGGCCTTCGCCGCCCAGCTGGAGGCGATGCGGATCGGCGTCCAGGAGCCGGCGCAGCCGGACCTGTGGGAGCCCGAGGCCGAGCGCGAGGACCTGTACGACACCGGGGACATGACGGCTCTCTGACCCGACGCGCCGCTGGAGCGTGTACGCGGAGCACGAATCGGGTACAGCGCGCCTCGCCAGAGGACAAGGGAGGTGCGGAGTGACCGCGGTCAAGGAGACGACGCGACGGCCGCTGGGCCATTTCGCGGGGCGGAGCATCGCGGGACTGCTCGCCGTCGCCGTCGCCGGCGTGGCGTTCGGCGTGCTGCTGATGCTCGTCCGGTTCAAGTGGGGCCCGCTCTATCACGCCGACCACGAGGCGGCGGAGTGGTTCAACGGGCTCGTCGCACCGCACCACGCCCTGGTGACCGTGCTGACCGCGATCACCGATCTGGGTGGCCGGCCGGTGCTCATCTGGCTGGTCACCATCGCCGTGCTGGGGCTGCTGATCCGCCGCCAGTCCCGGCTGGCGGTCTATCTGATCATCACCGGGGTCGGTGGGCTGATCCTGGACCCGTCGCTGAAGGCGCTGGTCGGCCGGCTCCGGCCGGTGGTCGACGTGCCGATCACCCACGCCCCGGGCAACAGCTTCCCCAGCGGGCACGCGCTCGGCTCCTTCGTCGCGTACGGGGCGCTGCTGCTGGTCTTCCTGCCGGCCATGGCACCCCGGTGGCGCAGGCCGGCCATCGCGATCGTGGCCGTGCTGGTCTTCCTGATCGGGCTGACCCGGATCGCGCTGGGCGTGCACTTCGTCTCGGACGTGCTGGGCGGCTGGCTGCTCGGCGCGGTGTGGCTCGGCGTCACCGCGTACGCCTTCCGGCTGTGGCGCCGCGAGCGGGGCCGGCCGGTGCCCCCGATCACCGAGGGCCTGGAGCCGGAGGCGGGCGACGAGATCACCCCCGCCCCCGCCGAGGAGAAGGTGCTGGACCACCCGCGCTCCTCCGTCGCGGAGCTGCTGGTCGGCTGGGTGCTCGTCTTCGGCGCCCTGTACGCCTTCGGCATGTTCGTCAGCTATCACGCCAAGGGCACCTTCTTCGCCACCCTCGACACCGAGGTGCCGCGCTGGTTCGCCGAGCGGCGCACCGACCAGCTCACCGACCTGAGCTGGTGGTGGAGCAAGTTCGGCGACACCCACGCGATCCTGCTGGTCTCGCTGGTCTTCTGCCCGCTCGTGCTGGCGGTCTGGAAGCGCTGGCGGCCGGTGCTCTTCGTGGTGCTGGCGATGTTCGGTGAGCTGAGCCTCTTCCTCGCCTCCGCCCGGGTGGTGGAGCGGCCCCGCCCGCCGGTGGAGAACCTGGACGGCCAGATGCCGACCTCGTCCTTCCCCTCCGGACACATCGCGGCGACGATCTGTCTGTGGAGCGCCATCGCGATCATCGTGTTCGCCCGTACCGACCGCTGGTGGCGGTGGCTCTTCGTGGCGATGGCCGTGATCATGCCGGTGGGCGTGGCCACCTCGCGGATGTACCGGGGCATGCACCACCCCACCGACTTCATGGGCGCGATCCTGCTCAGCGCGCTCTGGATCGGCCTGCTCTACTGGGTGGTCCGGCCCAACGAGGACGTCCGGCGGGGCAACCGGCCGGCGATCGAGTCCGAGCAGGTGGCCGAGCTGGACGACGAGCTGGCCAAGGCCGCGCGCCCGGAGTGACCTCGTGCTGCGGGTGATGACCTGGAACATCCGGACCGGCGGCCGGGACCGGGGCGGCGACGACCGGCTGGACCGGATCGTCGAGGTCGTCACCGGGCAGCGGCCGGACGTGCTGGCCGTTCAGGAACTGCGCGGCTTCGACCGGGGTGGGCTGCTGACCGACGTGGCGGGCCGGGTGGGGATGCTTCCCCACCTGGCCCGTTCCTGTTTCGGGCAGCCGGTCGCGGTGCTGGTCCGCCCGCCGCTGCGGGTGCTGGCCCCGGGCCGGGTACGCCGGCCGTTCCACCACGCCGCCGCGACGACCGTGGTCGCCACCTCGGGTGGCCCGTTGACCGTGGTCAGCGCCCACCTCAACCCGTACTCCGGTGGACGGCGACGGATGGAGGCCGACTGGCTGGCGGCGGCGCTGCGCCGCCGGGGCGGGCCACTCGCGCTGCTGGCCGGCGACCTGAACACCCTCGACCCGACCGTGGACCACGTCGCCCGGCTGGCCGGGCTGCCCGACCGCTACCGCCGCCGGCACCTGCGCCGCGACGGTCGTACCGTCGACACCCGGGCGGTGGCCCGCCTGCTCGCCGCCGGGCTGGTCGACCTCTGGGCGGCGACCGGGGCGCCGGAGCCGGCCGGGCTCACCGTGCCGACCCGGCACGGTGGGGCGGAGTTCGCCGGGATGCGGTTGGACTACCTGCTCGGCACCCCGGCGGTGGCGGCGGTGACCCGGCGGGTCACCGTCGCCCGGGGCGGCCCGGCCGACACCGCCTCCGACCACTACCCGGTCGTGGCCGAGCTGGACCTCGATCCCGCCTGAGCGCCGAGCGGACCGGCCCGCTCCCGCCTGTCAGAGGATCAGGTTGAGCAGCACGGTCAGGACGACCGAGGCGAGGATCGAGAAGAGGATCATCAGCAGGCAGCCGAGGCCGCCGCCGAGCGGCCGGATCTCCGTGTTGCCGATGCGCATCGGTCAGCCTCTCCAGGTCGGGGCGAGCAGGTCCCGGATCGCCTCGGCGACCTGCGCGGGAGCGGTCGTGGCGACGTTGTGCGCGGCGGCCGGCACGGTCACCGTACGGGCGGCGGGGACGAGCCGGGCGGCCTCCGTACGCCAGGCCGGCGGGACGACGGTGTCCCGGGCGCCGGCGAGCACCAGCGTCGGCGCGGTGATCCGGACCAGGTCGGCCTCGATGGCGTTGTGGACCGAGTGGGAGAGCGTGGCGAACACCCGCCAGGGGCGGGCGTTAGCCACGTCGCGGAGCAGGATCGGGGCCTGCAACGGGGCCTCCCGTGCGGTGTCCACCAGCCACCGGCCGAACTGGCCGCGGCGGGACCGGGCCGCCGGGTCGCTGGTCGGGCCGGCCAGCACCAGGGCGGCGACCAGCTCGGGCCGGTCGGCGGCGAGCCGGGCGACCACCTCCGCGCCGAACGAGTGCCCGAGCAGGCAGACCGGACCGGGCCGGTACGCGTCGAGCCACGACGCCAGCCACGCCGCGTGCCGGGACACGTCGTACGCGGTGCCGGGGCGCTCGGTCAGGCCGAAGCCGGGCAGGTCCGGCACGTACACCAGATGGGTGGGCCCGAGCGCGACGGCGAGCGGGGTGAGATAGCGGTGCGAGACGGCCAGGCCGTGCACCAGCACCACCGGCGGCGCGCCGGTGCCCGGGTCGGCCGACCGGCGGGTGTGCGTCCGCACCCCGTCGACGAGCCGGAACTCGCTGGTGAGGCCGGCGGCGGGCCGGGGTGCCGCCAGGGCGAGCCGCAGTTGCGCCGGGCCGAACCGCCCCGGCGCGGAGACCGTGCCGGGGCGGTTCGCGGTCAGGCTCACAGCTCGCGCAGGCGGGGCAGCAGTTCCTCCTGCGCCCAGTCCAGGAACATCGGCTGGCTGTCGCCGCCCACCTGCACCAGGGCCACGTGGGTGAAGCCGGCGTCGACGAACTTCTTGAACGCCTCGACGTGCCGGTCGGTGTCCGGTCCGCAGGAGATGCCCTCGGCCACGTCCTCCTCGCGGACGAACTGGGTGGCGGCGGCGAAGGAGTCCGGCCCGGGGAGGTCGGCGTTGACCTTCCAGCCCATGCCGAACCAGCGGAACTGGTCGTGCACGATCTTGCGGCACTCGGCCTCGTCGGGGCCGTAGCAGATCGCCACCTGGCCGTAACGGGGCTG
The DNA here is from genome assembly GCF_040499845.1 of Micromonospora sp. CCTCC AA 2012012. Lineage (NCBI taxonomy): Bacteria > Bacillati > Actinomycetota > Actinomycetes > Micromonosporales > Micromonosporaceae > Micromonospora > Micromonospora mangrovi. The sequence continues at coordinate 3,441,964 of NZ_CP159342.1, read as the reverse complement.
GCCGGCGCCGCCCGCGTCGTCGTACATCTGGATGATGTGCCGGTCGGGCTCGGTGGCGACGATGCCGTCGCCGTACTCGGCGGCGAGGGTGGCGGACTGCCGGCCGGAGGCGGCGATGGCCATCGGCACCGGCTGCCCGGGCCGGTCCCAGACGTACGCGTCGGGGACGTCGAAGTGGTTGCCGGAGAAGGTCAGCGTCTCGCCGTTGAGCAGCGGCCGGATGATCTGGAGCGCCTCCTCGAACATCTCGTGCCGCTGCTGCACGTGCGGCCAGCCGCCGACCACGTGCTCGTTGAGGTTCTCGCCGGCGCCGAGGCCGAGGGTGAACCGGCCGTCCGACAGCACGCCGATGGTGCTGGCCTTCTGCGCCACCACGGCCGGGTGGTAGCGGCGGATCGGGCAGGTCACGAAGGACATCAGCTCGGCCCGGCTGGTGGCGTGGGCGACCGCCCCGAGCACCGACCAGGCGTAGGGGGAGTGGCCCTGCGAGTCCAGCCACGGGTAGTAGTGGTCGGACATCACCAGCTGGTCGAAGCCGGCCGCCTCGGCGCGGACCGCGTAGTCGACGAGCTGCTTGGGGCCCGCCTGCTCGCACATCAGGGTGTAGCCGACCTTGACCATGCTGGTTCTCCTTCCGGGCGGATCGTCACCGGTTACCCCGCAACCGGGTGGTCAACCCTGGTGTCCGCTTCCGCGGGCCGACATCTTGACGGGACGGCCGATGCTGCCTAAGGTCCCGCTTAACCGGTTCAGACCGGGGTGGCGACAACATCCTGTGGTGGGGATGACCGCCCCTGTGGTGGTCCATGGCGACATGGGCCACCACAGGCTGCCGCCCGGAATGGTCCGCGAACTTAACCGGTTGCCTTCCGGACCTCATCGTCCTACGCTGATGCCTGCGCCGCCGGGAGTCGGGCGGCGGCTGTCGGGCTGCAGCCGCCTTCCAGTCACACCACCGCACCCCCACCTGGGCACGGGGGAGACCACTCCCTGAGGAAGGTCATGAAGAAGACGCTCTCCGTCCTGGGCGCCGCCCTGCTGACGGTTCTCGCCACCATGTTCGCCTTCGGGCAGCCGGCGCACGCCGCCGCCGGCTTCTCCGTCGCGAACGGCCGGCTCTACGACGCCAACGGCACCGAGTTCGTGATGCGCGGCGTCAACCACGCGCACACCTGGTACCCGCAGCAGACCAGCTCCTTCGCCAACATCAAGGCGCTCGGCGCGAACACCGTCCGCGTCGTGCTGGCCACCGGCGACCGGTGGGCCAAGAACGACACCGCCGACGTCGCCAACGTCATCTCGCTGTGCAAGCAGAACAAGCTGATCTGCGTCCTGGAGGCGCACGACACCACCGGGTACGGCGAGGACGGCGCCGCCACCACCCTCGACCGGGCGGCCAGCTACTGGCTGAGCGTTGCCAGCGCGCTGCAGGGCCAGGAGAAGTACGTCATCATCAACATCGGCAACGAGCCGTTCGGCAATCAGAACTACGGCGCCTGGACGAACGACACCGCCAACGCGATCAAGAAGCTGCGCGCCGGCGGCCTGACCCACACGATCATGGTGGACGGCCCGAACTGGGGCCAGGACTGGTCCTTCACCATGCGGGACAACGCCAACACGGTCTTCAACGCCGACCCGCAGAAGAACACCGTCTTCGACATCCACATGTACGGCGTCTTCGACACCGCCGGCGAGATCACCGACTACCTCGGCCGGTTCCGCAGCGCCGGGCTGCCCATCGTGGTCGGCGAGTTCGGCTTCAACCACTCCGACGGCAACCCGGACGAGGACACCATCATGTCCTACACGCAGGCCAACAACATCGGCTACCTCGGCTGGTCGTGGAGCGGCAACGGCGGTGGCGTCGAATACCTCGACATGGCCACCGGCTTCAACCCGAACCAGCTGACCAGCTGGGGTCAGCGGATCTTCAACGGCGCCAACGGCATCAAGGCGACCGCGAAGGAGGCGTCGGTCTACGCCGGCACCACTCCGCCCACCAGCAGCAGCCCCAGCCCCACCACCAGCCCGAGCCCGTCCACCAGCCCCAGCCCGACCACGCCGCCGACCACCACGCCGCCGACCACCACGCCGCCGCCCTCGGGCCGCAGCTGCACCGCCAGCTACACGATCATCAACAGCTGGCAGGGCGGCTTCCAGGCCGAGATCAAGGTGACCGCCGGCTCCGCCGCGCTCAACGGCTGGTCGACGCGCTGGACCTTCGCGAACGGCCAGACGATCAGCCAGTCGTGGAGCACCACGCTGAGCAACAGCGGCGCGACGTACACCGGTCGCAACGTCGACTACAACGCTCAGCTCGGCGCCGGGGCCAGCACCACCTTCGGCTTCATCGCGAGCTGGAACGGCACCAACGCCACGCCCGCGGTGAGCTGCACCGCGAGCTGACGCCCGTCGTACCGCCGGTGGCCGGGTCCGCGCGGACCCGGCCACCTGTTTCTCCCGTACGCTCACCGGACCCGCCGCGCGACCCGGGCGCGGCGGATGCCGGATCGAAGGAGCCCTGCCATGGTGACAGCCGAATCCCGGCCCAGGCCGTCGGGACTGGTCGTCGGGTCGCTGGTGGCGATCTCGTTCGGCACCGTCTTCGTGCTCGTCAACAGCGGCGGACTGGCCGACCCGTGGCGGCTGCTGGTGCGTACCCTCGGCGTGCTGGTGGCGGCGGCCCTGCTCGGTGCGCTGGTGCTGGTCGCCCGGCGGGCGCCGGCCGTGGCGGCGCAGCCGGCCACCGGCTTCATGGACCGCCGCTACTGGCTGGTCGTCGCTGCGGAGGCCGTCGCGCTCTTCGGCGGCCTGGCCGTGGTGAACAACGTCCTGCACCGTCCGTCGGTGGCGGTCGCGTGGGTGGCGTTCGTGGTCGGCGTGCACTTCTTCGGGCTCGGCCGGGTCTGGCGGATGTCCCGCTTCCACCGGCTGGGCGCGGCGATGACCGCCCTCGGGCTGGCCGGGTTCCTGACCGACGCGCTCGGCGGCGGCGCGGCGGCCGTCGCCCTGGTCGCCGGGGTGGGCTCCGGGGTGGCGCTCTTCGTCACCGTCGCACTCGCGCTGCGCGAGGCGGTCCGGGCGGGTGCCGCCGCCGGCTGACCCGACCGGACGCGCGGGATTCGTCGACACGCGATGTCGAGAAGCCGGGACCGGCTCCGTCCCCCGGGTGAGCGCGACGAGAATGGGTCGCCCCAGCGCGGAGGAGAACCACGATGGCCAAGTACCTGCTGCTCAAGCACTACCGCGGCGCCCCGGACCCGGTCAACAACGTGCCGATGGACCAGTGGACGCCGGAGGAGATCTCGGCGCACATGCGGTACATGCACGACTTCGCGGCCCGGCTGGAGGGGACCGGCGAGTTCGTCGACGCCCAGGCGCTCGCCCCCGAGGGCACCTTCGTCCGGTACGACGGCGAGGGGCGTCCGCCGGTCACCGACGGCCCGTTCGTCGAGACCAAGGACCTCATCGCCGGCTGGATGGTGATCGACGTGGACAGCCACGAGCGGGCCGTCGAGCTGGCCGGTGAGCTCTCCGCCGCCCCGGGCGCCGGCGGCAGGCCGATCCACGAGTGGCTCGAACTGCGTCCCTTCCTGACCGCGCCCCCCACCATCACGGAGTGACCTGATGGACGAGGCCCTGCTCCGGAGCCTCACGCCGACGGTGATCGGGGTCCTCGTCCGCCGCGGAGCCGACTTCGCGGCGGCCGAGGACGCCGTCCAGGACGCGTTGGTCGAAGCGGTCCGCGGCTGGCCCGCCGAGCCGCCGCGCGATCCCAAGGGCTGGCTGGTCACCGTGGCCTGGCGCAAGTTCCTCGACGCGACCCGGTCGGACGTCGCCCGCCGTCGGCGTGAGGAGCACGTCGACGCCGAACCGGCCCCCGGCCCGGCGTCCGAGGTGGACGACACGCTCCAGCTCTACTTCCGCTGCGCCCACCCGTCGTTGACGCCGTCGTCGGCGGTCGCGCTCACCCTGCGCGCCCTCGGCGGGCTGACCACCCGGCAGATCGCCCAGGCCTACCTGGTGCCCGAGGCGACCATGGCGCAGCGGATCAGCCGGGCCAAGCGCACCGTCTCCGCCGTCCGGTTCGACCAGCCCGGCGACGTCGCCACCGTGTTGCGGGTGCTCTATCTGGTCTTCAACGAGGGCTACTCCGGCGACATCGACCTCGCCGCCGAGGCGATCCGGCTGACCCGGCAGCTCGCGACCGCGATCGACCACCCCGAGGTGGCCGGTCTGCTCGCCCTGATGCTGCTGCACCACGCCCGGCGCGCCACCCGGACCGCGCCGGACGGCAGCCTCGTGCCGCTCGCCGAGCAGGACCGTCGGCGCTGGGACACCGGGTTGATCGCCGAGGGCGTCGGGATCCTCCAGGCGGCGCTGGCCCGGGACCGGCTGGGCGAGTTCCAGGCCCAGGCCGCCATCGCCGCCCTGCACGCCGACGCGCCCACCGCCGACGAGACCGACTGGGTGCAGATCGTCGAGTGGTACGACGAACTGGTCCGGCTGACCGACAGCCCGATCGTCCGGCTCAACCGGGCGGTGGCCGTCGGCGAGGCCGACGGGGCCCGGGCGGGACTGGCGGCGCTCGCCGCGCTGGACGACACCCTGCCCCGGTACACCGCCGTGGCGGCCCACCTCCACGAACGCGACGGCGACCTGGCCACGGCGGCCCGGTTGTACGCCGAGGCGGCGCTGCGGGCCCCCAACCTCGCCGAACGCGACCACCTGACCCGCCATGCCGCTCGCCTCAACGCGCTCCTCAACGCCGCCCTCAACGCCCGCCGCTCGGGAGCGCCGCCGCCGCGCCTGCTCTGAGGTGCGGTCACCCGCGGGGTGCGTCGAGCGGCAACCGGGGAAAAGCGGCATGGGTGTATCAAGCCGGTGGCCGGCATGGCCTTCGGGCCGGCGCCCCGCACCGACCTGGGCCGGCGGTGCGCCGACCCCCTGTTCGGCGGCTACGAACTTGATTACACAAATGGGTCAGCTTCAGTGGCGTCTTCGGCTGCCTTTCCGGTGATTCATCTTTGTAATCAAGTTCGTAGCGGGCTCAGGGAGAGGCCGGCACCCGTGCCGGGTGCGGGCTGCGCGCTGGCCGGGGAAGCGGCATCCGGCTCGCGCCGCCGGGCTCGGCGGGGCGCTCAGGCGGCGGCGGTGGCCTCCAGCAGGAGGGCCTGCTCGGGGTGGAGCGCCGGCAGTTGGAGCCCGACCGTCCCGAGCACCGATCCGGTCAGCGTCACGCCCGCCGGCAGCCAGCCCGGCTCGGTCAGTTGCAGCACCGCCGGCTCGGGTACGCCGGCCGGGAGGCGGACCGTGTAGCGACGCGCCGGATCGAGGCCGGGCAGGCGTACCGGGCCGGGGGTCTGGGCGGCCGAGGTGGTCAGCCGGGAGATCGCGTACACCGCGTGCGAGGCGTCGTGGGCGACCACGCCGTGCGCCTGGACGGCCGGGTCGGGGTGGTCGACGCGGACCACCCGGCCGGCGTGCAGCAGCGGACGCAGCCGCTTGTGCAGCGCCACCCAGGCGGTCAGCTCGGCCCGTTCCGCCGCGCTGATCGCCCCGATGTCCCACTCGATGCCGTGGTGACCGAAGAGCGCGGTGACGGCCCGGAAGCCCAGGTCGTGGACCCGGTGGGTGGTGTGCGACCGCTCCGGTCCGATGTGGCTGCCGACCAGCTCCGGTGGGAGCAGCAGTCCGGTCCAGCGCTGGATGGCCAGCCGTTCCAGGGCGTCGTTGCAGTCGCTGGCCCAGACCCGGTCGGTACGGCGCAGGATCTCCAGGTCGACCCGGGCGCCGCCGGAGGAACAGCTCTCGATCTCCAGGCCGGGGTGCCGGGCGCGCAGCTCGTCCAGCAGCCGGTAGACCGCCACGGTCTGCGCGTGCACACCGGGTCGGCCCGCGTGCCCGGCCTCGGTGAGGTCCCGGTTGTGGTCCCACTTCAGATAGGCGATGCCCGGGTGTCCGGTGAGCACCGCGTCCAGCCGCCCGAGCAGGTACGCGTACGCCTCCGGGTGGGCCAGGTCGAGGACCTGCTGGTGCCGCCATTCGGGCGGCAGCCGGCCGGGCACCTGGAGCAGCCAGTCGGGGTGGGCGCGGAACAGGTCGGAGTCGGGGTTGACCATCTCCGGCTCGACCCAGAGCCCGAACTGCATCCCGTGCGAGCGGACGTGGTCGATGAGCGGTTGCAGCCCGTCCGGCCACACGTCCTCGTCCACCCACCAGTCGCCGAGCCCGGCCCGGTCGTGCCGGCGGCCGGCGAACCAGCCGTCGTCGAGGACGAAGCGTTCCACGCCCACCTCGGCGGCCCGGTCGGCGAGCGCGGTCAGCCGGTCCAGGTCGTGATCGAAGTAGACCGCCTCCCAGACGTTGAGGGTGACCGGCCGCGGGGTGTGCGGGTGCCCGGGTCGGGCGCGCAGGTGGGTGTGCAGCACGTCGCTCAGCCCGTCCAGCCCGGTGGCCGAGTGGACGGCGTGCAGCAGGGGAGTGGCGTACTCCGCGCCGGGGGCGAGCACGATCTCGCCGGGGGCGAGCAGCTCACCACCGCCGAGGGTGGCCTCCCCGGTGGGCCGGCGTTCGGCGTACGTGACGTGATCGCCGCTCCAGGCGGTGTGCACCGCCCACAGCTCGCCGTGGCCGAAGCCGAAACCGGCGGTGCCGGCCACCAGGAGCAGCGTCGCGTCGTGGCCGGTCCGGCCGTGCCGGCCCTCCCGCACCCACGCCCCCATCGGCCACGGGTGCCGCTGGGGGCTGCGTTCCCGGCACCAGCGGCCGGTCAGGTCGAGCAGTTCGGTGGCGACCGCCGGCACCGGCAGCACCGGGGTCAGCTCGCGCAGCTCGTAGGGCGCGTCGCCGTCGTTGCGCAACCGGTGCCGCAGCGTCAGCAGCCCCGCCGGCTCCAGCGTGACCTCGATCGTCAGCGACAGCCCCGCGCCCGGGTCCGCCGCCCGCACGGTCATCCGCGCCGCGCCGGCCCCGTCGTGGTCCCGCTCCCCGTCGGATACGCGCACCGCCTCCCCGCCCGAGGCCACGCGGCCGGGGGCGTCGTCGCTCACGTCGAGGTCGACGAGGCGGAAGGCGGTGGACCAGTCCCGGCCGTCGCGGTGGCCGGCGAGACCGGGCCGCCCGCTCCAGCCGGCGCTCGCCTCGGGCAGCAGCGACAGCACGGTGGGCGCGTCGAAGCTGCTCGGGACGACCGGCGGGATGGTGGCGTCGACCAGCGCGGCCAGGTCGGCGTCGGTGAGCGGGCCGAGGTCGGCGCCCCAGTGCACGACCCGGGGCAGCCCCGGGCCCCGCGCGTCGAGCACGAGGCTGGTCCGCGCGCGGCGCAGGTGGACGATGCTCATCCCTTGCTGGCTCCCAGCGTCAGGCCCCGGACGAACTGCTTCTGCAACACGAAGAAGATCACCAGGGTGGGGATGGCGACCAGCACCGAGCCGGCCGAGACGAGGTTGTTGTCGGTGAAGAACTCGCCGCGCAGGTTGTTCAGCGAGCTGGTCACCGGGAACTTGTCGCCGGTCCGCATCAGGACGGTGGCCCAGAAGAACTCGTTGTAGATCCAGGTCACCTCCAGGGTGGCCAGCGCGGCCAGGGCCGGCCGGCACAGCGGCATGGTGACCTGCCAGTACTGCCGCCACACGCTGGCCCCGTCGACCATCGCCGCCTCGTACAGCTCGTGCGGCAGCGCCTTCATGTAGTTGCTGAGCACGAAGACGCAGAACCCGCACTGGAAGGCGACGTTGACCAGGATCAGCCCCCAGTAGCTGTCGTAGAGCAGCTCCGAGTCGCTCATCCACGCCGGCAGCGGCACCTGGGTGAAGAGCCGGAACAGGGGGATTAGCAGGGCCTGCTGCGGCAGCAGGTTCGCCGCGGTGAAGAGCCCGAGCAGGACGATGTTGAGTTTCCAGCTGAACCGGGCGATCACGAACGCCACGCAGGAGGCGAGGAAGAGCGTGAGCAGCACGGCCGGGACGGTGATGTAGACCGAGTTGAGGAAGTGCTTGCCGAACTCGGCGGTCTTCCAGGCGGTGACGTAGTTGTCCAGCGTCCAGCCGCCGAGCGAGACGTAGCCGTTGCGGGCGGTGTAGTCGTAGGAGCGCAGCGAGGTCAGCAGCGCCCAGAGGATCGGGAAGAGCCAGCCGACGGCCACCGCCCCGAGGAAGAGGTGCAGCACCACCCGGGCCGGTCGTACCGGTCGGCGGGGCCGGTCCGGCGCGGTGGCCGGCGGCGTACGGGTCAGGGTGGCGGTCATCGCCGGTCCTCCCTCATCACGGTGGCCAGGTAGAGGGTGATGAAGACCAGCGACACGACCAGCATGATCGTGGCCAGCGCCGAGCCGAAGCCGATCCGGCTGGCCTCGCCCACCACGTTGGAGGTGACCAGCGCGGAGAGCAGTTCCAGCCCGTTGCGACCCTTGTTGATCACCCACACCAGGTCGAACGCGCGCAGCGACTCGATCACGGTCACCACCAGCACGATGATGTTGATGGGCCGCATCACCGGGAAGACCACCCGGAAGAAGGTGCTGGTCTCCGAGGAGCCGTCCACCGCCGCGGCCTCCCGCAGCGACGGGTCGACGCCCTTCAGGCCGGCGAGATAGAGCAGCATGATGTAGCCGACGTGTCGCCAGCCGGCGGCGAAGAGCACCGCCCAGATGTTGACGTTCGAGTCGCCGTACCAGTCGGTCTGGGTGCCCAGCACGGCGTTGAGCAGGCCCTGGTCGCGGCTGTAGATGAGCTGCCAGACGAAGCCGATCAGCGCCAGCGAGAGCACCACCGGCAGATAGAGCGCGGTCTGATAGAACCGGCTGCCGCGGATCTCCTTGTCGAGCAGGACCGCGAGGAACATGCCGAACGGGGTGGCCACCACGAAGAGCGCGGCCAGCCAGAGCAGGTTGTTCTGCACGGCGGGCACGAACGGCGGGTAGATGTTCACCACGTCGTCGTAGTTCTTCAGGCCGACCCAGTCGATCTCGCTGACCGGGCCGATGCCGTCCCAGTTGGTGCCGGAGAGCAGCACGGTGGCCACCGCCGGCAGCCAGATCAGGCCCACCACCAGCAGCAGGGGCACGAGCACCATCAGCGTGATCACCACGCGGTCGGTGCGGGACAGCAGCCGTAGCCGGCGGCCACGACCACCCGTCGAGGTGGTCGCGGCCGGCGGCGGCACGGCGCGATCCGCTTGGATCAGGGGCAGGTCGGACACGGTGTCCTTCCCCTCTCGCCGTCGTCAGGCAGTGAAGATCGACTTCTTCTGGTTCTCGATGCTGGTGAGCAGTCCGCCGATGTCCTTCGGGTTCTTGATGAACTGCTGCAACGCCGGGATGATCACCGTGGAGGCGAAGTCCGGCCGGGTGTCCCGGTCGAGGAACTGGGCGATCTCGGTGGCCGAGCCGACCAGTTCGGCGGCCTTCTTCTGCAGCGCGGTGTAGCCGCTGGTGTCCGCGCCGGTGTTGGCGACCAGGGTGCTCGGGTCGTTCTTCACCGTGATGTTCGCGGCGTCCTTGCTGCCGACGTACTCCAGCAGTTTCTTGGCGTTGGCCTCGGACTTCGGCTTGCGGGCCATCATGTAGCCGTCGATCGGCGCGTCCAGGGCCTTCGCCCCGATCGCCGGGTCGATCTCGGGGAAGGTGAAGAAGTCCAGGTCGTTCTGCTCGTCGTTGCTGAACTGCTGGGCGACGAAGAGGCCGAGCAGGTACATGCCGCTCTTCTTCTGCTGCAACGACTGGGCGGCCTCCTGCCAGGTGCGGCCCAGGGCGTCCGGCTGGTGCAGGGGCAGCAGCCCGGCCCAGGTGTCGAAGACCTTCTTCACCTTGTCGGAGGTCCACGCCTCCTTGCCGGCCATCAGGTCGACGTGGAACTGGTAGCCGTTGATCCGCAGGTTGAGGATGTCGAAGGTGCCCATCGCCGGCCAGCCGTCCTTGTCGGCGAAGGCGATCGGGGCGAGGCCGTCCTTCTTCATCTGCGCGCCGAGGGTGTTCAGCTCGTCCAGCGTCTTCGGCACCTGGTAGCCGCGCTGCTGCCAGACCGACTTGCGATAGAAGACGGCCCACGGGTAGTACGACGCGGGCACGAAGTACTGCTTGCCGTCGTCACCGGTGGAGGCCTTCTTGAAGGCGTCGGAATAGCCGGAGAGCTTGCCCCAGACGTCGCTGACGTCACCGGCCAGGCCCTTGGCGGCGAAGAACCGCATCCGGTAACCGGCGAACCACATGAACACGTCGTCCGGCTTGCCCTGGAGATAGTTGTTGATGTTCTCCTGGAACGTGTTGTGGTCGACCGTGTTGACCGCGGGCTGGATGCCGGAGGCGGTCTGGAAGCCGGCCATCACCTTGGCGATGACGTCCTTCGGCTTCGGGTCCGACTGGTTGGAGCCCACGGAGACCGTCTTGGAGCCCGACCCGGAGCCCGAGTCGGAGTCGGAGTCGCCGCAGCCGGCGAGGAGTCCCGTGCCGAGCAGCGCGCCGGTGCCGGCTGCGCCGGCCAGCAGCGAGCGGCGGTTCAGGCCGGCGACGGACGGGGGTACGAGTCGGGCGAGGTACTCGGCTTGCGAGCGGGGACGGGACATTGTTCCTCCTGCGTGGAAGAGGTGCGCTGCGCCCAAGGGCCGTCAGGTGGCGGGGAGCGGTGTTCGTGTCGGCAGCGGTAGATCCACCGTGAATCCACATGTCCGAACAAAAACAGCCGGTGGCGACTGAAGCTACCCCTTGGTTTCGCGCTGTCAAGGGGGGTAAAGCGCGTTGATAACCCAGTCGTGACACGGGTGAGACCAGGTAAACGTTGGAAAATCAGTCGATGTTGGAAAGTGTTGACTTGGGTGGCCTCGGCGGGCACGCTCTGCTCTCATGCGGAACTGGCAGGGCGAAGGCATCTGGTACGGCGCCGACTACAACCCGGAGCAGTGGCCCGAGGAGGTCTGGGCCGAGGACGTCGCGCTGATGCGCCGGGCCGGCGTCAACCTGGTCTCCGTCGGCATCTTCTCCTGGGCGCTGCTGGAGCCGTCCCCCGGCACGTACGAGTTCGGCTGGCTCGACCGGGCGCTGGACGTGCTGCACGACGGCGGGATCCGGGTCGACCTGGCCACCGCCACCGCCAGCCCGCCCCCGTGGCTGGCCCACCGGCACCCCGAGACGCTGCCCCGCCGCGCCGACGGCGCGATCCTCTGGCCGGGCGGACGGCAGGCGTACTGCCCCAGCTCGCCGGTCTTCCGCAAGCGGTCCCTCGCCCTGGTCGAAGCCGTCGCCGGCCGGTACGCCGAGCACCCCGCCGTGGTCATGTGGCACGTCTCCAACGAGTTGGGCTGCCACAACGTGCACTGCTACTGCGACGTCAGCGCCGAGGCGTTCCGCCGCTGGCTGCGCGAGCGCTACGGCGACCTGGACACCCTCAACGCCGCCTGGGGCACCGCCTTCTGGAGTCAGCGCTACCACGACTGGGCCGAGATCAACCCGCCGCGTACCGCGCCGACCTTCGCCAACCCGACCCAGCAGCTGGACTTCCTGCGCTTCTCCTCCGACGAGCAGCGGGCCCAGCTCCGCGCCGAGCGGGACGTGCTGAAGGGCCTGGTCCGGCAGCCCGTCACCACGAACTTCATGATCGGCACCGGGATCAAGTACCTCGACTACCACTCCTGGGCCGCCGACGTCGACGTGGTCGCCAACGACCACTACCTCACCGCCGCCGACCCGCAGCCGCAGGTCAACCTGGCGCTCGCCGCCGACCACACCCGGGGCGTCGCCGGTGGCGACCCGTGGCTGCTGATGGAGCACTCCACCAGCGCGGTCAACTGGCAGCCGCGCAACGTCGCCAAGACCCCCGGCCAGCTGCGCCGCAACAGCCTCGCGCACGTCGCCCGGGGCGCCGACGGGGTGCTCTTCTTCCAGTGGCGGGCCTCCCGCGCGGGCGCGGAGAAGTTCCACTCCGCGCTCGTCCCGCACGCCGGCCCGGAGACCAAGGTGTTCCACGAGGTGTGCCGCCTCGGCGCCGACCTGCGGGCCCTCGCCGAGGTCAGCGGCAGCCGGGTCGACGCCGACGTGGCGATCCTCTTCGACTACGAGGCCTGGTGGGGCGCCGAACTCGACTCCCACCCCAGCGTCGACGTCACCTACGCCGACCGGCTGAACGCGTTGCACGCCGCGCTCTGGCGGGCCGGCGTCACCGCCGACGTGGTGCACCCGTCGACCGACCTGTCCCGCTACCGACTGGTCCTGGCGCCCACCCTCTACCTGGTCCGCGACGCCGACGCCGACGCCCTGCGCCGGTACGTCGAGGCGGGCGGCACCGCGCTGGTCACCTACTTCAGCGGCATCGTCGACGAGCACGACCACATCCGGCTCGGCGGCTACCCCGGTGCGTTCCGGGAGCTGCTCGGTCTGCGTACCGAGGAGTTCTTCCCGCTGCGCGCGGGGGAGCGGGTCGCCCTCGACGACGGCTCGTCCGCCGACGTGTGGACCGAGTGGCTGCACGCCGAGGGCGCGGAGGTGCTCGCCGCGTACGCCGACGGGCCGCTGCCCGGCGTGCCGGCGCTGACCCGGCACGCCGTCGGGTCCGGCGCCGCCTGGTACGTCGGCACCCGGCTCGACGACGCGGCCACCGACCGCCTGGTCGCCCGGCTGCTCGACGGGTCCGGGGTGCGCCCCCCGGTACCGGTGCCGGCCGGCGTCGAGGTGGTCCGGCGGCGCTCCGACGACCGCAGCTGGCTCTTCGTCATCAACCACACCGACGCGCAGGTGCGGCTCGCGGTCACCGGGACGGAACTGCTCGGCGGCGCGCCCTGCGCCGGGGAGCTGGTCGTGCCGGCCGGTGAGGTGGCCGTGGTCCGCGAGGAGAGCGACCCGGCGGCGGACCTCGCCTGACCCCGCGTAGCCTGCCCCGTGCGCCCGAAGGAGGTTCGATGCTCGCCCAGCAACGGCAGAGCGCCATCCTGGAGCTGATCCGGCAGCGCGGCGGTGTCCGGGTCAGCCATCTGGTGAGCCGCTTCGGCGTCTCCGACATGACCATCCGGCGGGACCTGGAGGTGCTCGCCGAACGTGGCCTGGTCGACAAGGTCCACGGTGGAGCGACCCTGGCCGGTCCGGGCTCCGCGGAGGAGCCCGGCTTCGCGGCGAAGTCGGTCCGTCAGCAGGCCGAGAAGCGGGCCATCGTCGAGCGGGCCGCCGAGCTGGTCGAGCCCGGCATGGCGGTCGCGCTCTCCGCCGGCACCACCACCGCCGCCCTGGCTGCCCGGCTGGCCGAGGTACGCGGGCTGACCGTGGTCACCAACTCCATCCCCGTCGCCGACGCGCTCTACCAGAACCCGCGCGCCGACCAGACCGTCGTGCTGACCGGCGGCATCCGTACGCCCTCGGACGCGCTGACCGGGCCGGTGGCCGAGGCCGCCATCGCCGCTCTCAACGTCGACCTGCTCTTTCTCGGGGTGCACGGGATGAGCCCGCGGACCGGGTTCACCACCCCGAACCTGCTGGAGGCGGCGGTCAACCGGCGGCTGATCGGCGCGGCCCGCCGGCTCGTCGTGCTCGCCGACCACACCAAGTGGGAGACCATCGGCATCGCCACCATCGCCCCGCTGGAGGAGGCCGACGTGCTGATCACCGACGGGCGGCTGCCGGCGGAGGGACGCCACGCCATCGGCGAGCAGGTCGGGGAGCTGATCGTCGTCGACGTCGACTGATCCCGTCCCGCCCCTCGGTTGTCGAGGTGCCGCCGTCGGCCGTCGCGGCTAGCGTCCGACGGATGACCAGCCAGCAGCGGACCAGGACCGGGCCGGAGCCGTCGTCCCGACCGGGGCGGATCCCCTCGATGGTGGCCCTGGTGCTGCTCACCGGCGTGGGGCCGTTCGCCACCGACACGTACGTCGCCGCCCTGCCGGAGCTGCGCGGCTCGCTGCACACCAGCGCCACGGTGGCCCAGCTGACCATGACCGCCTTCATCATCGGGGTCGCCGCCGGCCAGCTCCTGCTCGGGCCGGTCAGCGACGCCCGGGGGCGGCGGGTGGTCGTCATCGCCACCAGCGTCGCGTTCACCCTGCTCTCCGTGGTCTGCGCGGTGGCGCCGAGCGGCGGCGTCCTCGTCGCGGCCCGGCTGGCCCAGGGCATCGCCGCGGGCAGCGGGGTCGCCGTCGGGCGGGCGATGGTGACCGACACCTGGCGTGGACCGCAGGCGGCGGCCCGCTTCGGCACCATCGCCTCGGTCACCTTCCTCGGCCCGGTGGTCGCCCCGGCGGTCGGCGGCCTGATCCTGCACCAGGGCACCTGGCGTACCGTCTTCGCCGCGCTGACCCTCTTCGGCGTGGCGATGGTGGTCGCCGTGCTGCTCGGCCTGCCGGAGACCCTGCCGCCGGAGCGGCGCCAGTCCGCGGGCGCCGCCGACACGGTGGCCCGGATGGGTGACCTGCTGCGCGACTGGTCCTTCCTGAAGCACGTCGTGGTGCAGTGCCTGGCCACCGCCGGCTTCTTCACCTACATCGGCGGCTCGTCGTTCGTCCTGCAGACCGTGTACGCGGTGACCCCCGGGACGTACGCGGTCATCTTCGCCACCAACGCGGCCGGGATGGCCGGCGCGAGCCTGCTGTTCCGCGCGTCGGTGGTGCGGGTGGGCGCCGCCCGGCTGCGCGGTGTCGGGGTGGTGGTGTCGACGTCGGCCGCGGTGGGCCTGCTCGCCGTGGCCCTGGCCGACCCGGCGGCGCGGCTGCCGGTGGCGCTGCCGTGGGCGCTGCTCGCCCTGGTGGTCGCCGGCATGGGCCTGGTCCTGCCGGCGACGACCGCGCTGGCCCAGGAGGCGGGTCGCCGGGCGGCGGGTGCGGCCGCCGCGTTGCAGGGCGGGTTGAGCTTCCTGGTGGGCGCGCTCGTCACCCCGCTGACCGGGGTGCTCGGCTATCGCACGCTGCTGCCGATGGCCCTGTCGATGGCGGTGTTCTTCCTGCTGGCCACGGTGCTGCTGCGCTTCACAGGCACTTCACAGCGGCCCGGGTTAGGGTCACCTCAGCAAAGGTCCGACGCTCCATCGTGGAGCGCCGTCGAGCGGGAGTGACCGATGGTCTTCAAGAAGATGCTGAGTGCGTTCGGCGTGGGCGGCCCCAGCGTCGACACCGTCCTGGCCAACCCCAACACCCGGCCCGGTCTCACCCTCGACGGGCACGTCAACCTGGTCGGCGGCGACGCCCCGGCCAGCATCGAGCAGATCGCCGTCGGCCTGGTCACCCGGGTGGAGATCGAGAGCGGCGACGCCGAGTACGGCGGCGTCATGGAGTTCCACCGGATGGGCGTGAGCGGCCCGCTGGAGCTGGCCCCGAAGCAGCAGCTGTCCATCCCGTTCCGGCTCGCGGTGCCGTGGGAGACCCCGGTCACCGACGTGTACGGGCAGCGCCTGCACGGCATGACGATGGGCCTGCGGACCGAGCTGGCGGTGGCCCGGGCGGTGGACAAGAGCGACCTGGACCACGTGGCCGTGCACCCGCTGCCGATCCACGAGCGCATCCTGGACGCCTTCCAGGCCCTCGGGTTCCGCTTCAAGCACGCCGACCTGGAGCGCGGCCACATCCGCGGTGTGCAGCAGACGCTGCCGTTCTATCAGGAGATCGAGTTCTTCGCGGCCCCGCAGTACGCGAACGCGGTCACCGAGGTCGAGCTGACCTTCGTCACCAGCCAGCGCGGCGTCGAGGTCGTCCTGGAGTGCGACAAGCGGGGCGGCTTCCTCAGCGCCGGGCACGACGTCGTCGGTCGGTACGCCGTGCCGCACTCCGACGCCGGGCGGACCGACTGGGTCCAGGTGGTCGACGGCTGGCTGCGGGAGACCACCTCCCGGTACGGCAACCTGCGTGCGCACGGTGGCTTCGGCGCCCCGCACGGGCACGGCCGGGGACACGGGATGGGCGGCGTGGTCGCCGGCACGGCGCTCGGCGTCGCCGGCGGGCTGGTCGCCGGCGAGCTGATCGAGGACGCCTTCGAGGGTGACTTCGGCGGTGACTTCGGCGGCGACTTCGAGTAGCGACGACGACGGTGGCCCCGGGACGGATCCCGGGGCCACCGTCGTTCTCAGGTGTCGCTCACTCAGTGGCGGGCCTTGCGCTCCTCGCCGCTGCGGAAGTTGCTGCCGGCCTTGGCCAGGCCCCGGCTACCGAGGTAACCGATGGTCAGCAGCGTGATGAAGAACCACGCCTGCGGGGCACGGAAGATGTCCACCCCGACCGAATTCTTGCCGACCAGGTAGGACGCCACCAGCACGCCCGCGACGGACGCCACGTAGACCCAGAACTCCGTCGTCGCGAACGACGGCTTGGTTTCCGTACCGGGGGCGGCGATCGCCTGCTCCCGGTACCCGTCGTGCATCATCGGCATCGGACGGGTCGGGGTCTCCTGCATGGCCGCCCGGTTGGAGACGTCCTGCGCCGGCCGGTTCATGGGCCTGGTGGATGCAGCCTGCGTGCTCATCTTGTCCTCCTCAGGATGCGATGAGTCGTTCCCTGCACTCCCTCGCCCCGCTACCGCGTTTCGGCCACGGCACGGTTCGCGTTCATGGCGGGGGCACCCTCCGTCTACCCGACCCCCCGGCGGCCTAACACCACCTCCCGGCCGAATAGCAGCAGCCCCCAGCGGTTCCGGCGGCGCCCCGGCCGGGGGTCGGCGGGGATGCACTCGGGCTCCCTTTGCTCTGCTGCAGCGGGAGCAACACTGAAGAACCGTTTGTGTTGCGTGCGCTGCAGCAGAGCAAAGGATGTGTGCGGGGGCTCCCGGGCCGGCCAGGGAAGCGCGCGGATCCTTGCCGGCGGTGCGGCGGTCATGGCCCGTCACCCTCCCGCCCCGATAGGCAAGTTGTCCGGAAAGACCGCTGTGGTCCCGGTGTCTTGTCTCGGCGCGGGCGGGCGGGGGTTTGGTGGGACGGTCGTCGGGCACGCAGAAAGATCCGCGACAAGCTGCGAGGTGGTTGACGTGCGTGAGGACGACATGCGGCAGGACGCCGCACGCCAGGCCGAGGACCGGGTCGCCGGCGGGGTGTACGGCGACGGCGTGCTCGACGAGGTCACCGTGCCGCCGACCGACGTGAACCGGGTCATCCAGGACGAGGACCCGGGCGACCCGGCGGACGTCCCGATCGATCCGGAGGTGCTGCGCGACGGCGGCCCGACCCGCGGCCAGGGCGCGGTCACCACGACCGGTGGCACCGCCGGACCGGCCAGCACCCGCCGGATCGCCCGGCAGCCGGAGCAGCACCCGGGCACGGTGGCCCCGACCACCACCGGGGACGCCACCACGGGCGGCATGAGCACCCCGGCCGGCGGCTCCACCAGCGACCAGTCCGCCAGCGGCAGCCAGGTCGGCAACTTCACCGACGAGAGCCCCAACCCCGGCTGACCGCCCCACGCCCGCACCGGCGCAAGATCACGCTTGAACAGGGAAGTAGTGGCCTCCGAGACCGAAGGAGGCCACTACTTCCGGTATCGAGCACGATCTCCAGCCCGGCGCGGCCCGAGTGGGCGGCCGGGGCGGGTCAGCAGGTGCGGAGGATGCCCAGGCGTTGGGTGGCGCGGGTGAGGGCGACGTAGAGGTCGCTGTGGCCGCGGGGGGACTCGGCCACGATCCGGTCCGGCTCCACCACCAGCACGGAGTCGAACTCCAGCCCCTTGGCCTGCGACACGGTCAGCACCACCACCCGGCTCTCCAGCTCGGGGTCGTCGCCGACCGCCGCCTCGGGCAGCGCGGCACCGAGCGCCGCGCCCAGCTCGGCGACCCGGCCCTCCGGCACGATCACGCCGAGCCGGCCGTCGTCCAGCCCGGACGCCTCCCGGGTCGCCGCGTCGACCAGCTCCGCGGTGAGCCGGTCCGCGTCGACCGTCCGGTCCCACGGCGACACCCCGGACTCGCGTACGGAGCGGGGCGGGCGGAGTGCGGGGTCGATCTCGGCGAGCACCTCGGCGGCCACCGCCATGATCTCGGCCGGGGTGCGGTAGCTGACGGTCAACTCCTCCAGTCGCCACCGCCGCGCCACGTACGGCTCCAGCGCCTCCTGCCACGACGGCGTGCCGGCCAGCGCGCCGGTCTGCGCCACGTCCCCCACGATCGTCATCGACCGGCTCGGGCAGCGGCGCATCAGCAGCCGCCACGCCATCGGGGACAGCTCCTGTGCCTCGTCGACGATCACGTGCCCGAACGCCCAGCTCCGGTCGGCGGCGGCGCGCTGCGCGGTGGTGAGCCGCTCGGACTCCTCCTGCCGTTCCAGCAGCCGGTCGGCGTCGATCAGGTCGGTGACGCCGAGGATCTCGCCGCCCTCCGCCTCGTCCTCGACGTCGATCGAGCGGGAGCCCCGGGCGATCTCCAGCACGCCCTCGGCGTACTCCCGTTGCAGGGACCGGATCCGGTCCCGGCGGGCCGCCGCGGCGCGCTCGTCCTCACCCAGCAGTTCGGCCGCCTCGTCGAGCAGCGGCACGTCGGCGGGGGTCCAGCCGCCCGGCTCCCGGTGCAGCGCGGCCCGCTCGGCGTCGGTGAGCATGGGCGCGGCGGCGGCGATCCGCTCCGGCGAGGCGTACAGGTCGGCGAGCAGGCGTTGCGGGGTGAGCACCGGCCAGAGCCGGTCGAGCATCGCCCGGATCTCCGGTTCCTCGCCGAGTTCCCGGCGGATCTCGGCCCGGTCCGCCTCCTCCAGCAGGTTCTCCCCGCCGAGCGGGTCGGCGCCGATCCGCTCGGCGACCTGGTCGGCGAGGGCGTGCACGATCTCGATGTCGAACAGGGCCCGGGCCAGGTTGTGCGGCCGGCCGGTGCGCCGGACCCGGTCCCGGGCCGCCTGGACGGTCGCCGGGTCCAGCACCAACACCTCCCGCTGCGGCAGCTCGACCTCCAGCGGCTCGTCGGGCACCCACTGCCGGTCCCGCACGGCGGCGGCCAGCACCTCGGCCAGCACCGTCCGGCCCTTTAGCGCGGCCGTCGTCGCCGGCTCGGCCCGCCGGGCGCTGACCCCGGGGAAGAGGTCACCCTGGGTACGCAGCAGCACCCCGGTCTCGGCCAGCGCCGGCAGTACCTGGGAGATGTAGTGCAGGAAGGTGGCGTTCGGGCCGACCAGCAGCACGCCGCGGGTGGAGAGCTGCTGGCGGTGCGTGTAGAGCAGGTACGCGGCGCGGTGCAGCGCCACCGCGGTCTTGCCGGTGCCCGGGCCGCCCTGCACCACCATGACCCCGGGCAGCTCGGCGCGGATGATCCGGTCCTGCTCGGCCTGGATGGTCTCGACGATGTCCCGCATCCGCCCGGTACGGCCGGCGTTGAGGGCGGCGAGCAGGGACGCCTCGCCGGTCAGCTCCTCGTGCGCGGTGGGGGAGGCGGCGGCGATGTCCAGCACCTCGTCGTTGAGGCCGGTGACCTTCCGCTCGCGGGTGCGCAGGTGCCGCCGTCGGCGTATGCCCTGCGGGTTGGCGGCGGTGGCGAGATAGAAGGCGCGGGCGGCGGGGGCACGCCAGTCCATCAGCAGCGGGTCGTAGTCGCCGGTGGTGTCGAAGATGCCGATCCGGCCGATGTAGCGGCGGGCGCCGTCGTCGCCGTCGAGCCGACCGAAGCAGAGGCCGTTCTCCACGGCGGCGTACTGCTCCACCTGGTCGGCGTACATCTGGACGGCGGAGTCGCGCTGGGAGCGGGCCTGTTGCGTGCCGCCGGTGTTCCGCAGCTCCTCGGTGAGCCGGCGGGCGGCCTGCTCGCGCAGGTCGTCGAGCCGGTGGTAGAGCATGGAGACGTATTCCTGCTCGTGGCCGATCTCGTCGGCTCCGGGCAGCTCACCGTTGACGTGCGTTGACAAGCCGTCTCCTCAGCGATTAAAATCCATGCAGGAATGGCCTGAGGGCCGTTCCTTTTTTGTGTCCGAACGCTAGAAGATACCGCGCGACGGGTCGCGGGACCAAGCCTGCCCGCTCGTCCGCGACCGCGTCCCGTGGCTCCGTCGCTACCGCCCGTTCGTCGTCTCCACGCGCGCGATGAGCTGCTTGAGTCGGGCGATCTCCTCGGCGAGCGCGACGTCGCCCGCCGGGGTGAGGGTGATCCAGGTCCGGCCGCGCCGCCCGGCGTAGCCCTTCTCGACCTCGACCAGGCCGGCCGTCTCCAGCACGGCCAGGTGCTGGGAGAGGTTGCCGGCGGTGAGCGCCAACTGGGTACGCAGGAAACCGAACTCCACCCGGCGGGCCTCGTGCGCGACGGTGAGGATGCCGAGCCGCACCCGCTGGTGCACCACGTCGTCGAGTCCGGTGACGGGGTGCCGGTCCTCGGTCTCGTCCGGCGTGTTGGTCGGGCCGGTCACCGGGGCCGTCGCAGCCGTTGCGCCAGCGCGAAGCCGGCGCTGCCCAGCAGCAGCAGACCGCCGCCGAGGGCCAGCATCGGCCCCTGCTGCCAGTCGGCGCGCCAGCCCCCTCCCCAGCCGGCGGTGACCGGCGCCAGCACCACCACCAGGTACGCGACGGTGAGCAGCAGCAGCGCGACGTTCCGCTCCAGCCAGGCCAGCACCAGCAGGGCCAGCCCGATCCCGCCGGTGGGGGAGAGCAGGCGGAACAGGATCAGGGCGTAGCCGGGCGGGTGCAGCCGCGCCTGCGGGTCGGGGAGGATCCAGGCCCCGGCGCCGGCCAGCTCGACGGCGGTCAGCAGGACGGCGAGCCCGACGCCGGTGAGCGCGTACGGCAGCACCCGGGCGTCCACCCCCCGGTCCCGGGCGACGCGCAGGTAGCCGCGGGCGATCACCAGGTAGGCGAGAGCCGTCGTGGTCAGCCAGTAGAACTCCGCCCACGGCTGCCAGACCCGGCACACCCGGCCGTCGGCCAGCACCTGGCAGTCGCTCTCGATCGCGTGGCTGTACCGGTACATCGGGATCGCGCCGAGGACCATCACGGCGAGCACCAGCAGGGGCAGCCAGGTGACCCGTTGGGCGAGTCGGACCCGGCGGGCGAGGCCGCGCGCCTCGGCCAGCAGTCGGCGGGGATCGCCGCCGACCGGAACCGCATCAGAAGTCATGCCAACAGGTTTGCATAACAAACCTGTTTGCGCTAGAGCGTCACAGGAATCGGGGGCCCGTCCGGCTCGCGCCGTCCGGACCCCCGAGCAGGGTCGTGCCGTCGGGTCAGCCCCTGGCCGCCTGATAGAGCCGCTCCGGCGTGACCAGCCCGGCCAGCACCCGGCCGTCGTCGGTCAGCAGCACGCTGAAGAGCTTCCCGGTCAGCAGTCGTCCGCTGCCCCAGTCGCCGCTGACCTTCTCCAGCGAGCCGAGCACCCCGGCCGCCAGGTCCGCCGGGTCGGCGCCCGTGCCGGCCGTGCCGGGCCGGGCGGCCGGAGCCTTCGCGCCACCGGGCAGGCCGGCCGCGTCGAGCCGCGCGACCACCACGGTGGTCCAGCCGGTGCCGACCGTACGCATGCCGTCCGGCCGCCGGTCGGTGGGACCGCCCGGTCCGCCCTTCCCACCCGGGGCGGCCTTCGCATCCGGGACGGCCTTCGTCGACTCCTCGGTCACCTTCACCCCCGGCGGCGGGTTGAACCGGAACTGGTCCGCCTCCGGCCGCCGGAAGTCGACCTGGGTGAAGGCCAGTTCCAGCGCCGGCTTGTCGGCGCCGTCGGCGAGCACCTCGAAGCGCAGCGGCACGTGCTCCTTCGCGTCCAGCGCGATCCGCACCTGGTGCACCAGGGAGTCGGCGTCGCGCGGCGTGAGCACCAGCTCGTACGCGTCCCGCCCGGCCACCCGGGCGGAGCGGCCGACGGTCACCGCGGTGGTCGGGTCGACGGCGGCGAGCGCCCGGTCGGCGGCGTCGGCCGGGGTGACCGGGATGTCGGGCGCGGCGGCCCGCTCGTTCGGCAGGGTGCGGTGCTTCGCGGTGTTGCTGCGGCTGTCCCAGACCCACAGGTCCCGGCCGTCGCGGATCACGTCCCGCTCGCCGAGGGTGTCGAGCAGGGCGACCCGCTGCCGCTCCTCGCCGGAATACCAGACGCGCAGGGTGTGCGTGCCGGTCAGCAGGGTGGTCAGCTCGTTGCCGCCGGCCACCCCGGCCAGGTTGGCCAGTTGCGGCAGGCCCAGGTCGGCCCGCTGCACGACGGTTCCGGAGAGCCCGTCGAGGCGGGACGTCTGCAGGTCGACCAGCAGCTGCGCGGCGGTACGCGGTGGCAGCGCCGGCTCGGCGTCGGCGGCGAACGTGCCGACGGCGGCACCGCCCCCGATCACGGCGACCCCCGCGGTCACCGGGACCAGCCAGCGGAGCACGGCACGGTTGTTCAGTACGGACATGGTGGACACCTCCTGACCGCCATGCTGCACCCCGGTCGCTGTGAGCGCGCTGAGGAGATCCCCTAAGGGGGTGTCGTCGGGTGGCACCCTTGGTGGCGTGCGGTTGCTGGTGGTTGAGGACGAGTCGCGGCTCGCGTCGGCGTTGCAGCGCGGCCTGCAGGCCGAGGGCTTCGCGGTGGACGTGGCGGCCACCGGTCCGGCCGGTCTGGACGCGGCCCGGCACGGCGGCTACGACGCGATGCTCCTGGACGTGATGCTGCCCGGCCTCTCCGGCTACGAGGTGGTGCGCCGGCTGCGGGCCGAGGAGCACTGGCTGCCGGTGCTGATGCTGTCGGCCAAGGACGGCGAGTACGACCAGGCCGACGGGCTGGACTGCGGGGCCGACGACTACCTCACCAAGCCCTTCTCGTACGTGGTGCTGCTGGCCCGGCTGCGGGCGCTGCTGCGCCGGGGCGCGCCGGAACGCCCCGCCGTGCTCGCCGTGGGTGACCTGCGGCTCGACCCGGCCCGCCGACGGGTGACCCGGGCCGACGCCGAGGTGGCCCTCACCACCCGCGAGTACGCCCTGCTCGACTACCTGATGCGCCGCCCCGGGCAGGTCGTCTCCAAGATCGAGCTGCTGGACCACGTCTGGGACGCGGGCGTGGACACCGCCCCGAACGCGGTGGAGGTCTACGTCGGCTACCTGCGCCGCAAGATCGGTCGGGACCGCCTCGAAACCGTCCGGGGCGCCGGTTACCGCCTCGCCACCTGGTGAGGCTCGGGCTGCGGGCCCGACTGACCGCGCTCGGCGTGCCCGGGCTGCGGGCTCGACTGACCGCGCTCGGCGTGCTCGGGCTGGCGGTCGGGTTCGCGCTCGGTGGGGTGCTGCTGGTCGGCGCGCTCGGCTGGACCCTCCAGCGCACCGTCGACGCCGAGGCGTTCCGGACCGCCGACGCGGTCGCGCTGCTCGCCGCCTCCGATGCGCTGCCCGACCCGTTGCCGGTGGCCGGCGGCCAGCTCCGGGTCCAGGTCGTCGACGCCCAGGGGCGGATCCGGGCCGCCTCCATCGACGCCGACCGGCTGGTCCCGATGCTCCGCCCCGACCAGCTCGCCGGTGGAGGCCGCCAGCGGCTGGTGGTCGACGGGCGACGGCTCGGGCTGACCGGGCCGGCCCGGGTGGTCACCGTACCGGCGGGCACCCCGGCGGAGCCGCTCACGGTGGTGGTCGGCAAGTCCATGGCCGACGTCCGGCACAGCCTGCACGTCGTCCGTACCCTGCTGCTGGTCGGGTTCCCGCTGCTGGTGGCGGGGCTCGCGCTGGTGGCCTGGCGGGTGGTCGGCGCGACGCTGCGCCCGGTGGAGGCGCTGCGCAGCGGCGCGGCCGAGATCACCGGGCGGGCGGGGTCGGAGCGGCTGCCCGTACCGGCGGCGCGGGACGAGATCCACCGGTTGGCGGTCACCCTCAACGACATGCTGGACCGGCTGGCGGCGACCCGGGAACGGCAGCGCGCCTTCCTCGCCGACGCCGCCCACGAGCTGCGCAGCCCGCTGACGAACATGCGTACCGAGTTGGAGGTGGCGCGGCGGCTGGCGGACCGGACGGACTGGCCGGCGGTCGCCGACGACCTGCTCGCCGACGCCGAGCGGCTGGGCCGCCTCGTCGACGACCTGCTCCTGCTGGCCCGGCTGGACGAGGAGCCGGTGGCCGGCCCGGGAACGCGGGTCGTCGGGCCGGTCGAGCTGGGCGGGTTGCTGCGCGAGGTCGCCGACCGCTGCCCGTCGCCACCGGTACGGGTGGTGTCGCCGGAGGGGCCACGCTGGACCGAGGGGGACCCGGACGAGCTGCGGCGGGTGCTGACCAACCTGGTGGACAACGCGGTCCGGCACGCGCGTTCGGAGGTGGTGCTGACGGTCACCGGCCCCTCCGCGCCCGAGCGGGACGGCGGTCCGGCGTACCACCGGGTGACGGTGACCGACGACGGGCCGGGAATCCCGGTGGCCGACCGGGAGCGGGTGTTCCAGCGGTTCACCCGGCTGGACGACGCCCGCGCCCGGGACGCCGGGGGCTCCGGCCTGGGCCTGGCCATCGTCCGCGAACTGGTCCGCCGGGCCGGCGGCACGGTGGAACTCGCCGCCGCCGACGGCGTGGCCGGTGACGGGCCGGGGCTGCGGGTGAGCGTGTCGCTGCCGGCCCTGGTCGAGCCGGACCTCGGCTGAGCCCGGGTGGTCAGCGGCGTCTGGTGCAGACCGGCTTCGACCGGGCGACCGTGTCCGTCGACCAGACCACCGCGACGGTGAAGCAGTAGTCGGTGGTGCGGTCGAGGCCGTACACGATCCAGCTGGTGGTGCCGGCGGGCAGCTGCTGGAACGGGTGGGGGTCCTGGCCGGCGCGACCGCCGGAGACGACCACCGGTCCCTCCCCGCCCGTCGGGTAGCTCCAGCGCAGGGCGATGTTGTCCCGCCGGTCGGTGAGCGTCACCGCGCCCGGCGGGGTGCCGGGGGAGGCGGGCGCGCCGCCGCTCGGCGGTGCCGCACCGGGGGAGGCGGCGGTCGTCGACGGGCGCGGCGTCGTCGGCGCGTCCCGGGAGTGGTCCACCCGGGACACCCCGGCGATCACCGCCGCCGCGCCGAGCAGCACCACGACCACCCCACCGACCACCAGCGGCAGCCACCGGCCGCGGTCGGGCGGCGGCGGGGCCGGCCGGTGCACGGGTACGGGCAGCAGCCGGGACGCCGCCTCCGGCGAGTACGCCGGACCGACCCGGCGTACGCCGTCGGGTTGGTCGCCGGCGAGGGTGACCACGGACGGCGGCAGCGCGGCCTCCTCCGGCCGGTACGCCTCGTCGAAGGTCTGCTCCGGCGGCCACCAGCCGTCGTCCGTCGGGTTCCGGTAGCCGTCGTCGTCCTCCTCGGACAGCCGCGGGTTGGGCACCGACGGTGCGGCGTGCGGGGCGACCGGCTCAGCCGGGCGGTGCGGCGGCGGCTCGGGTGGCCCCTCGTCGGCCGGTGGGACCCGGGCGGCCGGCACGATCGGCGGCTGGCGGGTCGGTGGTTCCGGCGCGGGGCAGACGTGGTCGGGGTCGGCGGCGGCCCGGACCAGCCCGGCCACCTGACCGGCGAGCGGGTCGTCGGGGGCCAGGTGCAGCCGGCACAGCTCCTCGGCGAGGGCCAGGTGCTCGTGGGAGGCGAGGAACTCACCACAGTCGCGTTCCATCGCGCCGAGCCGGGCCAGCATCTTGATGCCGGCGGGGTGGCCGTCGCCGTACACCTCCCGGTGCAGCTCCCAGGCGTCCTGGAGCCGGTCGCGGGCGATCTCGCACTGGCCGCGGGCGTATTCCACGGTGGCCAGGTCGGCGTGCGCGGCCAGCACCCGCTGGGACTCCGGCCCGTCCCGGGCGGTCAGTTCGATGATCACGTCGGAATAGAGCCGGGCGGCCCGGGCGTCGCTGCCGACCCGGTGCAGCACGGCGGCGAGGGTGGCGGCGGCGGTGACGGTCCGCTCGTCGGAGCGCCCGTGCAGCCGGGAGGTGGCCGCGTACGCGAAGGCGGCCCAGCCGCGCGCGGCGTGCGGTTCGCCGAGGGCGACCAGCACCCTCGCCTGGAGGCCGGCGGCCTCGGCCAACTCGGGGGAGGCGTTGGCCGGGCGTGGGTCGGCGTCGCTGAGCGCGTCGGCGAGCAGCCGCTGAGCGCCGGCCAGGTCACCTGCGGACACCAGATGGTGCGCCTGGACAGTCAGTTCACCGAAGCCGGAGGACACGCCCCAT
Source organism: Micromonospora sp. CCTCC AA 2012012 (assembly GCF_040499845.1). NCBI lineage: Bacteria > Bacillati > Actinomycetota > Actinomycetes > Micromonosporales > Micromonosporaceae > Micromonospora > Micromonospora mangrovi. Next base: position 3,415,989 of record NZ_CP159342.1, on the reverse strand, counting down.
CGTGCTCGTCCGGCGACAATAAGTACAACCCCCCGAGCCGACCTTGATCGGTCAGGATCCGGTCAGGTGATCGGCCAGGGCCTCGCTGATCCGCCGGAGCTGGTCGACCTGAGCGGGACTGAGGGCGTCGAACAGGTGCCGGCGGACGCCCTCGACGTGTCCGGGTGCGGCGGCGGCGAGAGCGGCGAAGCCGTCGTCGGTGAGGACGGCGATCTGCCCGCGCCGGTCGGTCGGGCAGTCTTCCCGCCGGATCCAGCCGGACGCCTCCAGCCGGGTGGCGGCGTGCGAGAGCCGGCTGCGGGAGGAGCCGGTGGCCTCGGCCAGCTCGCTCATCCGCAGGCGGCGGTCGGGCGCCTCGGAGAGCCGTACCAGGATCTCGTAGTAGGCGTGCGGCATGCCTGCGTCGCGTTGCAGCTCGCGGTCGAGTGTCTCCGCCAGCGCCCGGGAGGCGGTCAGGAAGGCCCGCCAGGTGCGTTGCTCGTCGGGGTCCAGCCACCGGGTCATGACCGCCATCATAGCGGATATTGTTGAACGCTCAACGAAACCGCGCTAACGTGGAGGACATGGGAATCCACCGGCTCAACCACGCCGTCCTCTACGTCAGCAACCTCGAGCGCAGCGTCGCCTTCTACCGCGACGTGCTGGGCTTCCGTCCGGTGGCGATGACCCCGGACGGGTTCCGCGGCGCGACCTTCCTCCAGGCGCCCGACTCGACCAACGACCACGACCTCGGTCTCTTCGAGATCGGCGCGGCGGCGGGCCGTTCGCAGGCCGGCCGGGCCACCGTCGGCCTCTACCACCTGGCCTGGGAGGTGGACACCCTCGACGAGCTGGCCGCCACCGCCGAGCGGCTGACCGCCGCCGGGGCCCTGGTCGGCGCCTCCGACCACGGCACCACCAAGAGCCTCTACGGCCAGGACCCGGACGGCCTCGAATTCGAGATCGTCTGGCTCATCCCGGCCGACCTGCTCGACTCCGGCGCGCTGGCCGCCCGCAAGCGGATCGGCCGGCTCGACCTGGACGCCGAGCGGCAGCGCTACGGCGGGCAGACCCGCGGCGGGGTGGGGATCTCCGTCCCGGCCTGACCGGCCGTGCGGTAGAACGGCACCATGCCGACCGACGCCGTCCTGCGCGAACTGCTCGTCCGCCAGCTCGACCACTGGCTGCCGGGAGCGCTGCACCGCTCCCGGCGGGCCACCCTCGCCCTGGCGTACGCCGGGAGCGACGCCGGTGGCGCGGACGCCGCGCTGCGGGTGGTGGCCGAGTTCGCCGACCGGCTGCGTGGCCGGCGGCTCACCGTGCTGGTGCTGGCCGACGCCCCGGACCTGCCGGCCCGGCTCGGACCGATCGAGGCGACCCTGCCCACGGACGTCGCCGTGCACGTGGTGCCCGGCGGCCCGGACCGGCTGCCGCCGGCGCTGAAGGCGGCCGGCGCGGCCGGCGCGCCGCTGCTCACCCTGGTCGACGGCGGGGACCCGACGCCGGCCCTGCTGGCCGCCGCGACCACCGGTCGCCCCGCCGAACTGCTGCTGGTCACCGACGCCGGCCGGTCGCTGCGGCCGGCGCTGACCGACGCCGGCTTCCCGCTGGTCACCGAGGTGGACCTGGTGCCCGCCGAGGGGCCGGCCCGCCGGCTCGGGTTCGCCACCGGATCGGACCGCAGCCTGGAGGCGCTGAAGGACGCGCTCTGGGCGGCCGACGAGTACGCCGGGGTCCGCTACCGCGATCCCGCCGACCCGGCGGGGCGGCTGCTGGACATCACCCTCGACCCGGAACCCGGCCCGTTGCGCCGTGAACTGCTGGCCGAACTCGCCCGCTCGGGCCCGCGTACGGTGACCGAGCTGCGCCGCTTCACGCTCACCTCGACGGTCTACCGGGCCGCCGACACCAGCCGGGCGCTGACCTCGCTGCTCGCCTCCGGCGGTGTCGGCCGGGACCCGGAGCACGGTCGGCTCGGCGGCGACGTGCTGATCAGCCCCGGGGACGCCGGGTCAGCTGCTTGACCACGATGGACGCCCCGGTGGTGACGACCCCGATGCTGAACAGCATCTGCGCGCAGACGACGACCCGGGCGATCTGCCCCTGGGCATGCACGTCGCCGTAGCCGATGGTGGTGAGCGTGGCGAGGGCGAAATAGAGCGCGTCGATCCGGGTGTCCAGGTTGGCGAACTGGCCGGGGCGGCTGTCGGCCACCACGAAGTCGGCCAGGGCGAAGACGAGCACCCCGGCGAGGAGCAGGACGGCGAGCCGGATCAGCTGGCGTACCTCGGTGTCGCCGGTGGGTGGGGCGGCCCGGAGCTGGCGGCGGACCTGGCCGGTGACCAGCAGCGCCACGACGACGACGAGGAGCAGGGTGCCGACCGAGCGCAGGGCGAGCCGCAGCCCGTTCGGGTCACGTTCCACCGGCACCAGGAAGTAGGCGAGCAGCAGCAGCGCGGCGGCCACCGCGGCCCGTCGCTGTTCCCGTCGGTAGGAGTCGTCGGCCATGCCGCGATTCTCCGCCGGGTCGACGGGCTGCCCGGGCGGAACGGCGAAGGTGCCCCCGGACGCCGAACGGGGTGCCGGTGAACCACCGGCACCCCGTTCGAGTTCGGGACGTCACGCCCGGGACTTGTCCTGCTTCCAGGACAGCGGGCCCGGCAGGTCCACACGGTGGGCGCGGGACTTCGAGTTCCAGGACCAGCGACCGATCTTGACGCTCCACGACGAGAAGCCGTTCTCGGTGAAGTTGAGGATCAGCGGGCCGTACTTCTGGCGCTTCCGGAACTGAATGCCCATCGTGGGCTCCTCTCTCGTCGTGTTCTTCCCTGCGTCTGCGGCATCGAACATGCCCGAACCGACGGTCTGCGAAACCCGCTCGGATCCGCACTGGACGGTGCCCCGGTACGCCCGTCAGAATCTCTAGTCAACGGGTAGGTGTTAAGGGGTCGTAAATGCTGGTGGGGACGGGTTGTAACAAAGTCAGCGGTGAAAATCTCACTTCGTGGAAGAGCGTTGACCGGGTCGGAGAGCGGCGGGCAGCATGAGGCCATGTCGCAGCGGGACGAGCTCCACCTCACCGCTCGCGTGCACGTCGACCTGGTCCGGCACGCGAGCGCGCTCTGTTGAGCTGACCGGTTCCACCGGCTCGGCCACCCGTCGTCGCTCTCTTCCCGCACCTCCCCACCGGCTGCCGGCGCACCGTCGCCCGGCCCGGTGCGCTGTGCGCTCGCGCCCCTCGTGGGCCCCCTCCACCGCACCGTGGACAGATCAGGAGACCCCTCCATGGCCTCATCCCGTCATCCGCTGCGGCGTACCCTCGCCGCCGCCGTCGCCCTGCTCACCCTCGCCGCCACCGCCGGCTGCGGCACCGACGCCGCCGCCGACGGCAAGCAGGTCACCGAGTTGCGCTACCAGGGCTCGGTCGGCCAGGTGACCCTCCCCGAACTCGCCGCCGACCTCGGTTACCTCGGCGACGTCAAGCTCAAGTGGATCGGCAACGTCACCGGCGGCCCGGCCGACATCCAGGCCACCGCCACCGGGCAGAGCGACTTCGGCGGCGCGTTCAACGGGGCGATCGTCAAGCTCGCCACCGCCGGCGCCCCGATCACCGCCGTGGTCAGCTACTACGGCTCCGACGCGCAGACCTTCCAGGGCTACTACGTGCTGGACGGCAGCCCGATCCGTGGCCCCCGCGACCTGATCGGCAAGAAGGTCGGCATGAACACCCTCGGCGCGCACGCCGAGGCGGTGCTGAAGACGTGGCTGGTCAAGGGGGGCCTCACCCCGGCCGAGATCGCCAAGGTGGAGCTGGTGGCGCTGCCCCCGGTCAACACCGAGCAGTCGCTGCGCGCCCGGCAGATCGACGTCGCCGTGCTCGGCGGGGTGATCCGCGACAAGGCCGTCGCCAACGGCGGCATCCGCACCGTCTTCACCGACTACGAACTCCTCGGCGCGTTCAGCGCCGGCGCGTACGTGTTCCGCGACGACTTCATCAAGCGCAACCCGAAGACCGTCAAGGCCTTCGTCGGCGGCGTCGGCAAGGCCATCGAGTGGGCGCGTACCCAGCCCCGGGAGACGGTGGTGGCCCGGCTGGAGTCCATCATCGCCAAGCGGGGCCGCAACGAGGACCCGGCGCTGGTGAAGTACTGGAAGTCCACCGGCGTGGCCGGCAAGGGCGGCGTCATCACCGACCAGGAGTTCGCCACCTGGATCGACTGGCTGGCCGACGCCGGCGAGCTGAAGGGCGAACGACCGAAGCCGCGCGACATCTACACCAACGAGTTCAACCCGTTCGCCACCGGCGGTGGTGGCGCGTGAGCACCGACAAGATCCTCTTCGACCGGGTCAGCAAGGTCTTCCCGGGTCGCCGCGCGGGCGGCGGCGCGGTCACCGCACTCGACCAGCTCACCCTCGGCGTACGCCCCGGCGAGTTCCTGGTCGTCGTCGGGCCCAGCGGCTGCGGCAAGTCCACCCTGCTCGACCTGCTCGGGGGCCTGGCCACCCCGACCTCCGGGCAGGTCCTCGTCGACGGGCGGCCGGTCACCGGTCCCGGCCTCGACCGGGGCATCGTCTTCCAGCAGTACGCGCTGCTGCCCTGGCGCACCGCCGCCGGCAACGTCGCGTTCGGACTGGAGGCCAAGGGCGTCCCCCGCGCCGAGCGGGCCGACCTGATCGCCGCGCACCTCGACCTGGTCGGGCTGACCGGCTTCGCCGACCGCTACCCGCACGAACTCTCCGGCGGCATGAAGCAGCGCGTCGCCATCGCCCGCAGCCTCGCGTACGACCCGGACGTGCTGCTGATGGACGAGCCCTTCGCGGCGCTGGACGCGCAGACCCGCGACTCGCTCCAGGACGAGCTGGTCCGGATCTGGCAGGCCACCGGAAAGACCATCGTCTTCATCACCCACGGCATCGACGAGGCCGTGCACCTCGGCCAGCGGGTCGCCGTGATGACGTCCCGGCCCGGCCGGATCAAGCAGGTCATCGACATCGAGCTGGGGGACCGGGACGCGGTCGAGGACGTCCGCTCCTCGGACGCCTTCCGGCACCACCGGCACCAGATCTGGACCCTGCTGCGCGACGAGGTCCGCGCCGCCCGACCCCAGGAGGCCCGCGTTGGTTGACCTCGCCGAACGTCCCGCCCGGCTGGCCGTCGCCGGTCCGGCCGTCCCCGCCGCAGCCGCCCCCGGCGCGCCGGCCCGGCTGCTGGCGCTCGGCGGGCGGGCCCTGCACCGCAGCGCCGCGCTGCTCGCCCTCGCCGCGATCTGGGAGACCGCGCCCCGCGCCGGGCTGGTCGACCGGGTCTTCCTGCCGCCGCTGTCGGAGGTGCTGGCCGCCTGGTGGGCGCTGGCGACCAGCGGCCAGCTCGCCGACCACGTCGGCGCCAGCCTCACCCGCTCGCTGACCGGGCTGGCCCTGGCGGTGCTCACCGCCATCCCGCTCGGCCTGCTGATCGGCTGGTACCGGCCCCTCGCCGACCTGCTCAGCCCGCTGCTGGAGGTGTTCCGCAACACCGCCGCGCTGGCGCTGCTGCCGGTCTTCGTGCTCATCCTCGGCCTCGGCGAGACCTCCAAGATCGCCCTGGTGCTCTACGCCTGCTCCTGGCCGATCCTGCTGAACACCATCGCCGGGGTGAAGGGCGTCGACCCGCTGCTGGTCCGCTCGGCCCGCTCGATGGGGCTCAACCACCTGCGGCTGTTCCAGAAGGTGATCCTGCCGGCGGCCGTACCGACGATCTTCACCGGCGTCCGGCTGGCCGGGGCGTACTCGATCCTGGTGCTGGTCGCGGCCGAGATGGTCGGGGCGAAGGCCGGGCTCGGCTACCTCGTCAACTACGCCCAGTACAACTTCGCCATCCCCGACATGTACGCCGGGATCATCACGATCTCGGCCATCGGACTTGTCGTGAACCAGCTTCTCGTCGCCGGGGAACGTCGTTTCTCCACCTGGCGCGTCGACCCCACCGCCTGAGAGGAAGACCATGTCCCGAACCCTGCACCTCAACGCGTTCCTGATGGGCGTCGGCCACCACGAGGCGGCCTGGCGGCACCCGCTGGTCGACCCGCGCCGGGTGGCCGACGTCCGGCACTTCCAGGAGCTGGCCCGGATCGCCGAACGGGGCACCCTCGACTCGGTCTTCCTCGCCGACGGCCTCGCCGTCGGGCCCGCCGTGCGGCACAACATCCAGGCCGTCTTCGAGCCGTTGACCCTGCTCGCCGCGCTGGCCGGCGTCACCGAGCACGTCGGCCTGATCGCCACCGCCTCCACCACCTACAACGAGCCGTTCAACCTGGCCCGGAAGTTCGCCTCGCTGGACCACCTCAGCGGCGGTCGGGCCGGCTGGAACATCGTCACCTCCGCCCAGTCCCGGGAGGCCTGGAACTTCAACCTCGACGACCATCCCGCGCACGCCGACCGCTACCGGCGGGCCGCCGAGTTCGTCGACGTGGCCACCAAGCTCTGGGACAGCTGGGAGGACGACGCGCTGGTGCTGGACCCCGCGGCGGGCGTCTTCGCCGACACCGACCGGGTGCACGAGGTCGGCCACGCGGGGGAGAGCTTCCGGGTGCGCGGGCCGCTCAACACGCCCCGGCCGCCGCAGGGCCGGCCGCTGCTGGTGCAGGCCGGTTCGTCGGCCGACGGGATCGCCTTCGCCGCCCGCTACGCCGAGGCCGTCTTCACCGCCCAGCAGACCCTCGCCGACGGGCAGGCGTTCCACGCCGCGCTCAAGCGGGCCACCGCCGCCGCCGGCCGCGACCCCGACCTGGTCAAGGTGCTGCCCGGCATCGCCCCGGTGATCGGGGGTACGGAGGCGGAAGCCCATGCCCTCGCCGCCGAACTGGAGGCGCTGATCGTGCCCGAGCACGCCCTCGCCCAGCTCTCCGGGATGACCGGGATCGACCTCGCCGCGCTGCCGCTGGACGGCCCGCTGCCCGACCTGCCCGACGTCTCCGCCGTGCAGTCGCACCAGAGCCGCTACCAGCTCGTGGTGGAGCTGGCCCGCCGCGAGCGGCTCACCATCCGGCAGCTCATCGGCCGCCTCGGCGGCGGTCGCGGGCACCGGGTCGTCGCCGGCACGCCCGAGCAGATCGCCGACCAGATCGAGCTCTGGTTCACCCAGGGCGCCGCCGACGGCTTCAACGTCATGCCACCCCTGCTGCCACACGGACTGGAGGCCTTCGTGGACCACGTGGTGCCGCTGCTACGCCGGCGCGGACTGTTCCGGCACGAGTACACCGGCCGGACGCTGCGCGACCATTACGGGCTGCCCCGCCCGGCCAGCGCGTACGCCGCCCGAGAGCTGGTGACGGCGTGACCACCGTGGACCGGCCGGAGACCGGCACCCTGGAGCTGCGCCCCGTCGACAGCGATCTGTTCCGCAGCCTGCTGCGCCGGCAGGCGTCCACGGTCACCGTGGTCACCGCGCCCGGCCTGACCCCGAACCGGCACCTGCCCGCGCTGCCGCCGGCCGGGTTCACCGCCACCTCGTTCACCTCGGTGTCGCTGGACCCGCCGCTGGTCTCGTTCTGCCTCGGCCGGTCCTCGTCGAGCTGGCCCACCGTCGACCGGGCCGAGCACCTGGCGGTGCACCTGCTCGCCGCCGACCAGCAGGAGGTGGCCCGCATCTTCGCCACCAGCGGCATCGACCGGTACGCCGCCCACCCGGGGTGGCGGCAGGGCCCGTTCGGGGTGCCGCTGATCGACGCCGCCCTGGCGGTGCTGCTGTGCCGGGTGGTCCGCCGGATCGACGCCGGCGACCACACCATCGTGCTCGGCGAGCCGCTCGCGCTCGGCACCGGGGCGGACGGTGACCCGCTGGTGCACCACCGGGGCGGCTTCACCACCACCCTCGGCCCGTGGTGACCGCGCCACCGACGCCGGACCTGCTCACGCTGGACCGGGCCGCCCAGGACCTGCTGTTCCGGGCGGCCCGGACGGCCACCGCGTTCACCGCCGAACCGGTCGACGACGCGCAGGTCGAGGCGATCCACGAACTGGTCCGGCACGGCCCGACCGCGCTGAACGCCCAGCCGCTGCGGGTGCTGCTGCTGCGCTCGGCGGCGGCCCGGGAGCGGCTGCTGCCGTACGTCAGCGCGGGCAACCGGGAGAAGACGGCGGGCGCGCCGCTGGTGGCGGTGCTCGCCGCCGACGTCGACTGGCACGAGCGGCTGCCGCGGGTGTTCCCGCACCAGCCGCAGGCCCGGGACTGGTTCGCCGGTGACCCCGCCGGACGGGAGGCCCAGGCCCGCTTCAACGCCGCGCTCCAGATCGGCTACCTGGTGGTCGGCGTACGGGCCGCCGGGCTGGCGGCCGGACCGATGGCCGGCTTCGACGCGGCCGGCGTGGAGCGGGAGTTCTTCCCCGACGGGCGGCACCGGGTGCTGCTGCTGATGAACATCGGCCGGCCCGCCGGGAGTCCCCGGTGGGAGCGGCTGCCCCGACTGGACTACGCCGAGGTGGTCCGCACGCTCTGAGCGGTGGTCAGCGGGGTTCCCAGGCGTCCGGGCGGGCGATCAGCTTCCGGACGTGCCCGGGGAGCTTGCCGCTGGCCATCTCGGCGAGGCTGACCTCGTCGACGACCTGGCGGACGGCGGCGCGCACCGCCACCCAGAGCCGCGGCAGGTTCTCCGCCGCGCCCGCGTACTGCGTCTCCTCGGGGCGGACGCCGCGCACCCCGGCGAGCGGGCCGTCCACGGCGCGCAGGATCTGCCCGATGGTGACGTCCCGGGGCGGGCGGGCGAGCGTGTAGCCGCCCTCGGCGCCGCGCTGGGCCCGGACGATCCCGGCGCGGCGCAGGTCCGCCAGGACGGCCTCCAGGAACTTGCGGGGCATGTCCTGCTCGGCGGCGATGACCTGGGTCGACAGCAGGGCGGGGTACGCGGTGGCCAGGCTCAGGGCCGCCCGGACCGCGTAGTCGCCGCGCGCGGAGATCTGCACCCCGTCATCATGCCCGCCCGTTGCCGACGGCGGTGTCGGCGGGCCGGCGTGGGCGCACCATGCGGACAGCCAGGGGCTGTTCCCGGGCGGCCCGGAAGGCCCCCGGGCTGATGCCGACCTCGCGGGTGAAGAAGCGGCCGAAGTTGGTCGGCTCGGGGAAACCCAGCCGCCGGCCGATCCCGGCGATCGGCTCGTCGGTGGCCGCGAGGAGCCGGCTGGCCTGCAACGCCACCCGCTCGTCGATGATCTGCTTCGCGCTGCGACCGGTCACCGCCAGGCAGGCCCGGGTGAGGGTACGCACCGAGCAGCCGAGCCGGGCCGCGTAGTCCTCGACCCGGCGGGTGTGCTGGTAGCCGCGCTCCACCTCGCGGCAGAGCCGGTGGAAGGTGAGCGACTCGCCACGCGGGGCCGGCCGGTCCGGCCCGCCGGGCAGCAGGCTGAGCCGCAGCAGCAGCACGGCGAGCTGGTGTCGCAGCAGCGCCCGGGCGGCCGGTACGTCCCGGTGCCGCTCGGCGTCGACCGCGAGCTGGGTCACCTCGCTGATCACCGCGTCCTCGTCCTCCCCGGCGAGCTGCCGGTACGCCGGCACCGCGTCCGGGTCGACGTCCAGCCCGCGCAGTGTCCCCGCGCCCCAACGCACCACGGTCGCGTCGAGCTGGGCACCGAGGCAGCGCAGCACCTGACCGGTGCGGACCCGCAGCAGCGTGCCGGGGCGGCAGGGCAGCGCGCGGAAGTCCAGCTCGGCGCTGCCGTGTCCGCCGCTGACCAGGATCAGCAGGTCGGCGTCGACCAGCACCGGGCGTCGCCAGCCGGGCTCGGGCGCCAGGTCGGCGAGAGCGCCGGTGCCGATGTCGTCGGTGCCGGGCGTCAGGGGTTGGCGGTCGGTGCGGGTTGCCGGGGAGAGCTGACCGGGAGTGACCATCATCCCGACGTTAACCGGACAACCTGCACCCTGCATCTCGGCCGGGGTCGCAGGGCAGGGGTTGTCGCCGTGGTCACGGCCGGATTAGGTTACCGATCGGTAGCGCCGGGGCCCGTGGAGCCTCGCCGGCCTGCGAGAGGATGCGGATGACGGAGCTGTTCTCGGTCCAGGACAAGACGGTGCTGGTGACCGGCGGGTCGCGGGGGATCGGGCTGATGATCGCCCGGGGCTTCGTACGGGCCGGGGCGCGCGTCATCATCTCCTCCCGCAAGGCCGACGTCTGCGCCCGGGTGGCCGAGGAACTCTCCGCCGAGGGGCGGTGCGAGGCGATCCCCGCCGACCTGAGCCACGACGAGGGCGCGCAGGGGCTGGCCGCCGCCGTGTGCGAGCGCACCGACCGGCTCGACGTGTTGGTCAACAACGCCGGCGCGACGTGGGGCGCGCCGCTGGAGGCGTACCCGGAGGCCGCGTTCGACAAGCTCTGGGCGGTCAACGTCAAGGCCGTCTTCCGGCTCACCACCGCGCTGCTGCCGGCGCTGCGCGCGGCAGCCGACGCCGACGACCCGGCCCGCGTGATCAACATCGGGTCGATCGACGGCCTCCGGGTGCCGTTCATGGAGGTGTACGCCTACTCGGCGACCAAGGCCGCCCTGCACATGCTCACCCGCAGCCTCGCCCACCAGCTCGCCGCCGAGCGGATCACCGTCAACGCGATCGCGCCCGGCCCGTTCGAGAGCAGGATGATGGCGTTCGCGCTCGACGACCCGGCGTCGCGGGCCGCGATCGAGCAGCAGGTGCCGCTCGGCCGGATCGGGCGACCGGACGACATGGCGGGCACGGCGATCTTCCTGGCGTCCCGGGCCGGCGCCTATCTGACCGGGGCGGTGATCCCCGTCGACGGTGGGATCACCACGCACGGCTGAGGCGGGGACGCTGTCCGCGTACCCGATGGGTGATGGCCCGGGGCCGCGCGGACTCGGCAGATCCGCGCGGCCCCGGGTGTGGGCGTGTCAGCGACCGGCGAGCAGCCGGTTCACCGCGGTGTCGACGTCCAGGTGCTCGGCCTCGCGGCCGCGCGGGACGACGACGTAGGTCCGGCGAAGGAAGCGCACGAGGACGCTGCGCGGGACCTCGAAGAGGGCGTTGCCGTCCGGCGACGACAGCGCGAGCGCGACGAAGTCGCCGCGCGGGGTGGCCCACGGCCACACCCGGACGTCGCCGATGCCGGCCGGCTCGTCGAGCCCGGTGACCAGCAGTTCGCGCGCGAACGACCAGCTCACCGCCTCGCCGCCGGCTGATTCGGCGTGGAACAGGACATGGACCGCATACGGGTCAGCAGGGTCGTAACGCAGACTGGCACGCACCGGCAATGCGGTGGCGTCAGGCGCGACGAGCCTTAGCGACGTCTCGACCTCTACGGTCGTCGGTCGGATGACACTCATGGACGTTCTCCCCCCGGCACCGCTGCGGAACGCGCGTGTCCCGCTTTTCCCATACTCAGGTGCTACTCCTGGCTACGCTCCGCCATACGCTGACTTCACCCAGTGGTGGGAAGGGGGTCGAAAAGCCCGCTAGAATGTGAAAATTCTTGTAGGATTTCCGGTTCTGCCCAGTGCGTGATCCCGCCCGGCATCGGGTGGTTCAGTCGTCGACTTACTCCGGTAACGTCCAGTCGTCCGCAGGGGTGACGGTCCCGGGCCACACTGGGGGTGAAATGGTCACTGAGCGTTCCTCAGTGGAGCCGACGACCACGGCCGACCCACCGAAAGGTGCGGCCCGAGCAGCCGAAAGGCGGGGGTACGGGGTGTCCACCGAGCCAGGCTCCCGCGACCCGCGCCGGGTTGCCGCCACCGTCGTCGCCCCCCGGCGCCGGACCGGCTGGCGGGGTCGGGTGCACACCACCCTCGACCTGATCCGGGCCAACCCCACCGGTCGGATCACTCTCAAGATCTTCATCGGGATCGCCGGCGCCATCGTCGTCACTGTCGGTATCGCCCTCATCCCGCTGCCCGGGCCCGGCTGGCTGCTGGTGATCGCCGGGCTGGGCATCTGGGCCGTCGAGTTCCACTGGGCGCGACGACTGCTCGGATTCACCCGCCGCCACGTGCACGCCTGGACCCGCTGGGTGACGAGCAGGTCACTGCCGGTGCGGTTCGTGCTGGGGGCGGTCGGGCTGGTCTTCGTGGCCGTCGTGGTGTGGCTGTCGCTCAAGTACAGCCTCGGCATCGACCTGGTGGCCCGGGCGCTGCACTACCTCGCCACGCACTGACCACCCGGGTTTTTGGTCCGGGCTCTCGATCAGGTAGAGTTCTCAGCGCTGAGGGCGATTAGCTCAGCGGGAGAGCGCTTCGTTCACACCGAAGAGGTCACTGGTTCGATCCCAGTATCGCCCACCATGGATATACGCAGAAGAGGCACCCTCGGAAGAGGGTGCCTCTTGCTGATTCCCTCGTCAGTGTGCGTGAGGGTGGGCAGGACGGCGGTGAGCCGTTGATCAGATGGTGAAGCCGCCGTCGACGTGGACCGTCGCCCCGGTGATGTAACGCCCGTCCGGGCTGGCGAGGAACGCCACCGCGGCGGCCACGTCGGCCGGCTGCGCGTAGTGGCCGAGAGCGGTGAACCCGTTGATCGTGTCGGCGTTGGGGCCGTCGGCGGGGTTCAGCTCGGTGTCGGTGGCCCCCGGATTCACCATATTCACGGTGATCGCCCTGCCGCCCAGCTCGCGTCCGAGCGCCTTGGTCAGGCCGATCAGGGCGGTCTTGCTCATGGCGTACAGCGAGAAGCCCGGGAAGACCGTCCGCTCGGCCATGTTGCTGCCGATGTTGATGACCCGTCCACCGGCCGACATGTGACGCACCGCGGCCTGCGAGGCGACGAACGGTGCCCGGACGTTGACCGCGACGGTCTGCTCGAACTCGTCGAGGCTCAGTTGCTCCAGCGGTCCGAGCAGGAACGCGCCGGCGTTGTTGACCAGGATGTCCAGCCGACCCAGCTCGCCGGCGACCCGATCCACCGCGGCGACCACTGCCGCCGGGTCGGCGCTGTCGGCCCGCACGGCGATCGCCCGCCGTCCCGCGGCTTTGATCTGCTCCACCACGTCGTCGGCGCGTTGCTGATTCTGCTGGAACGTCAGCGCCACATCGGCGCCGTCCTCGGCCAGGCGCAGGGCGACCGCGGCGCCAATGCCCCGGCCACCACCGGTAACGAGAGCTACCTTGCCGTCAAGTGCGTTGTTCATGACGGCAAGCCTGGTCGACAGAAGGCCAGCCGTCCGGCGGTGATCGGACGCCGCGTTCGCGTCACCGGTACCAACGGCCCAGGCGGACGACGGTCCGGCGCTGATTCCGTCGCCCAGATGAGGCATGCCCAGCAACCGGCCGGGGGTCGCTGATCGGTGCCTGTCAGGCCCGGTCGAAGCGGTAAAGGTCGCAGCCGTCGTGATCACCGACGTACCAGTACAGCCAGGGGTCGCCGCGGCTACCGGAGATGTTGAGCGAATCGCCGTAGCCGCCGTTGACGCCGGGCGGGGAGTAATCGTAGGAGAGCGTGATGTCCCCGGGTCGGCGCCCGGCGGGTTGGAGTGCCCAGGTGCCGGGCCCGGACACCGGTGAGCGGGACTCGACGTCGTCGGAGACGTTCAGCGCGTCGGCCTTGAACCGTCCGTTCGCAGACAGCTCCAGTCGGCCACCGTCCTGGGTGACGTAGGAGCCGACGAGGTCGGTCGCGGTGATGTTCGCGGGGCGCTCGGCGCCGCAGCCGAAGTAGTCCACCGGGCCGAGGTAGGCCCAGAGCCCGGCGCAGGGGGCACACAGCGCAATCCAGGCGCCGACGACGGCGATGGAGACAGCGGCGACCGTACGGCCCGTTCTCACCACCGTACGGTACGACGACCGGCATCACTTCCCGAAGGCGGAGTCCCTGCCGCTGGCCCGGACCGCACGCCGCTCGTCGTCCGCTAGATGTGCGCGACGATCTGTCGGAGTGGATGGCCCAGGATGGCCTCGACGGCGCGGATCTCATCGGCGGTGAACTCGTGCTCCGCCCGAACCGGGTTGGCGACGGCGATCTCGAAGCGAGCAAAGCCGCTCGGCCGGTCAAACCACAGGGTGTGCAGCGCGACCGCCGCCTCGCAACACGGAACCGTGACAGTCAGGTCGTCGACGGTCACTCGGAGGATGCATCCACCTCGGCGGACCGGTTCTGGCGCGCCACGACGGGGCTGCGACCATCGGCGCATGGAACTCGTACTGGATCCGCCACACGGGGTCGGCCCGCTGCGGCTCGGGATGAGGATCGACGAGGCCCGCGCCGCGCTCCGGACGCTGGGGCCGCTGACTCCCACCGCTCACGGCGAGGTCGCCCTGCACCTGCCGAGCGGCCTCGGCTTCAGCGTGGGCTTCGGAGTCGGTCCGACGAGGGACCGCGTCAACGCGATCGAGCTGTGGCGTCCGACCGAACAGGATGTCGTGCGGTACCGCGACGTGGACCTGTTCGGGCTGCCCGCGCTGGACGTGGTGGAGCGCCTACGTCGCCATGTGGACCTCGCGCCGAACGAGGACGATGACGGGTTCACCGCGCGGGAGTTGTACCTCGCCCTGTGGCGGCCGTTCGCCGCAGACGACGACCCGGACGAGGAACAGGGCTACTTCTTCCAGTCGGTGCTCCTGGCCCGGCCCGGCTACGACGACACACCAGCCGCGGCAGCAGCGCGGCTCGCCGCTGGTGGCGAACCGGGCTACTGATCCACTCACCGCGCCGCGTCGAACCAGGGCTTGTTGGCGGCCCAGTGTCTGACCCAGCCGGCGAAGCCCGCCTCACCGGTGGTGTGCCCGAACTCCGCGCCGAAGGGCACCGCGCCCTCACCGCTGATGTTCCAGACGTGCCCTCGGTGTGGACCGGTCACGATGAGGTGCCAGTACATGCCGCACCCGTCAGTGCCCAACACGATCGACCCGTCGTTGCAGACCTGCTCGACGAGCGAATCGATCTCCTCATCCGGCCATGGCTCGTTCTCCCACAGCCAACTGGAGGTCAACGGGAAGGGCCGGATCAGCGAGCGTGCCGACGGGTCGTCACGCCAGTCGCGGGGCAGTTCCGCCAACCCGACGAGGCCGTAGTGCGGTGGCCCGGAGGGCGAACCGTCGGTGATCTCGGCGACGAACGTCCGATAGGGCTCGGGCAGGACGACGCCTTGCGCCGCCTCGAAGGCGTGTACCTTCTCCCAACCCAGCGCCGACTCACCGTCGTCATCGACGTGGAGGGCCGCGCGGAGTGCGGCGAGGTCTTCCGGGACGGCGCGGTCGGTGTGCATGAGACAGGAATATCAGCAGGGTCTGTCAACGCCAGCAGGGCGCATCGAACCGTCGAGGTACCCGCGCGGATGGCACGATCGGGCCGTGAGTTGGCATTTGCTGGTTTCCGTAAGCCGTCGGGCGGTGCGGTGCTGGCTGCCGGGGGTGGCGCTGGCGTCAGGGGCCGGGCCGTTGCTGGTGTGCGATGACAGTGGCGAGCACGCCTTCGTGGTGTCACCGGGCGACGATCCGGCCCACCTGGCGAGGCACTGGCCGTGGTAGCCGGTGAGCGGGCAGTCGGCGGAGCGTGGCTGGCGTGTGAGGGGTTATGAGGAGAGGGGCCGCTCGGTAGCGTTGGTTCGACGGCGGCCGTCGGGTCGGTGGCGCATCCCGCGCTATGAGGAGGTCCGGGATGGATTCCTTGCCGGAGTTGACGTTCGGGCAGCGGTTGAAGGTCTACCGGGAGCGGTCCGGGAAGACCCGTGCGGTGCTCGGCGGACTGGTGGGCCGCAGTGCCGAGTGGGTCAAGGCGGTGGAGACCGACCGGATCCTGCCGCCGCGCGTCCACATGCTGGATCGCATCGCGCGCGCCCTCAAGGTCGACGTGTCGGCCCTGGTCGGGGAGTTGAGTGACCGGTCCGCCGTGGTGAACGGGCCGGAGCATCCGGCGCTCGCCTCGGTCCGGGACGCCGTGAACCGCCTGACGCCTTCCGGCGAGGCTCCGGCGGAGTCGCTGGCCAGCCTGGGGGAGCGGCTTGCGCTGGCGTGGCGGGCGCGCCATCAGGCGTCCGATCACCGTACGGTGCTGGGCGGGTTGTTGCCAGGGCTACTGCGGGACGTGCAGCGCGCCGCGCTGGCGTACGAGGGTGACGAGCGCCGACGGGCGCAGGCCCTGTTGGCGGAGACGCTCGGGCTGACGCAGATGTTCCTCGCGTACCAACCCGCTGCCGAGTTGTTGTGGCGGGTGGCGGATCGGGCGATGGTGGCGGCGCAGGAGTCCGGTGATCCGGAGGCGCTGGCGTGCGCGGGATGGTTCCTGTGTCAGGTGCATCGGGACGCGGGTGACTGGGACACCGCGACGGCGGTGACGCTGGACGTCCTGTCGGCTCTGGAATCGCGGGTGGCCGACGGGAACACGAACCTGCTGGCGCTGTGGGGCGCGTTGAACTTCGAGGCCGCCTACACCGCCGCCCGTGCCGGTGAGGAGGGCCGGGCTTGGCGGTACTGGGACCGCGCGGATCGGGTGGCGCAGCGCCTGCCGCAGGGCTTCTATCAGCCGCAGACCTCGTTCTCCCAGGTCATCATGGGCGCTCACGCGGTAACGGTGGCGGTGGAGTTGCAGAAGTCGGGTGAGGCGCTGCGACAGGCGCGCCGCCATGATTCGGCGGCGATCCCGTCGAGGCCGCGCCGGGCACGCCACCTCATCGAGATCGCGCGGGCGCACTACGGCAAGGACGACGCGGAGGCCGCCGTGGCGACCCTCCGGCAGGCGTACGAGTCGGCACCGGAGACGATCCGCTTCAACGGGTACGCCCGCCAGATCACCCTGGACCTGCTCGACGGCCCGCGTTCCACCCGCGACGACGCCCGTGACCTCGCGCTGAAGGTCGGCCTGCTTTCCTGATCGAGGGGTAGGAACCGTACCCGTTCCGCCCTGCCACCGACCGTAGCTGACGAACGAGGAAAGAAGAGCAGTCTCAGCCAGCAGTACGGCACGCAATTCAGCTGCTGACGACTGCTAGCGACTAATTTGACGGCCTTCGCTGCGCAGGACGCTACTAGCGTCCCTGCGCTCGGCGGGTAGATGCGCTAGGCGAAGAACGTTAACTTCCCGAGATGCTTGGTTGGGTCAAGGGCTGATAGGGCGCACGCCCAAATCATGGTCTCACTATTAATATCCGCGTTTCAGCCTCTCATACATCCCTGCGGCTAGCTCGACAAATGCTGAACTCCCATTGTACTTGCGAAGTGTGCGCTCAAGCGCTTCTCGGTCAGGAATGCCATAGTCGGGATGGATCGGGATCTCGACATCACGTAGGTACTTGTCAATCGCAACGTCGATGGACTGCTCGTCTGATATTGGATGTGGCGAGGATGCCTGCATAATCCCATACGAGCCCCCAGGGAATACTGCGCCCTTGATGTATTCTAGCCTTCTGAACCATGATGGCCTCTGCAAATTCTCTGTATAGAGAATGGCGAGTAGTAGGTCTTCGTCGACGCCTGACTCTTTGGATCTTTGCCTAGAGTACTCGACCAGATGAAAAGGGGCCTCGCGCTCTGCGATATCAAACAGGTCTTGAGGTCCGTTGTGGTCTCGCGTTACGTTCAGCACTACCACGCCAATTACTGCGACGAATACTGCGGTCCACAGCGCCTTAAAGAATTCATCTATGGGTGGGACTATGAAACCGAATGGACCGGGGCCCAGCCCGCCGAGAAGGGCTGCCCCCGCAGATAGCGCTGCAAGTGTTAACTGGAATAGTGTTTCGGCGCTCCAGATTCTGCGTGATCCTTTTCGTAGTACGCGGATCATGGGAATTCCGTGATTGAGGAAACTGTGCCCTGTGCCGACAATAAGTGCCGCAGCGAAAGCGGGAGCATGTTCGCGGGCGGCGGTCGTTGATACCAGCAATGAGGCGAGGTAGACCGGGCACAGTATGAAGAAGAGGTACCGTTGCACAGATCTGTTGATGATTAGGCCGTAGGTCCTTGTCATTGTGACGTAGTTGGACGGCCACTCAAGCCGCACTGCTCTATAAAAGACATGCAAGAGACCAGTACCGACTAAGCCGCAAAATATCGCGAGAGCGACATTTCTCACACGTTCACCTCCCCATGCGGCATACAAGGTAACGGAGAGATGCCAAGCTCCTGACGGCAACCAGCAGCACCCGAAGAAACAGCAGGTCAACAGCCATCTCACTGCTGCCGTGGCGGGTCAAGCAGAAGAGCCAGTGACGTCTTGCTGTCTGGCGTGCCCTCTGCTGGACGTCGATTGGCTTCCGAACTTCCTCCCGGTGGGCAGTAACCTTCCGGCTGCGAGGTGTTCGCCTTCTTCCCGGCCCGGGAGCCGACGCGGCCGTATGGCGCTCATCCGAGTTGCTTGGGAGAACTGGGTGGCCGGTTCCGTCGCTTGGACGACCGCGTGGAGTGCCGAGGCGAAACGGCTCGTCGCGACCAGGCGAGCCGCCCTCGCCAGTGACAGATGCGTGCCACGGCATAGTTGTCGACAGCAAGTTCGGCAGAAACTGGATGGACGAAGACACTCTTCCCCAAGCGGAGTCGGATGGCAGTCCAAGGCCAGAGACGCTCGGGTAGAGGGCTCAGAGCTACGACCGGGAAGTCGAAGAGTCGCGACGTAGTCTGCGCTACGTCGCCGTCGTGTTGTAGCGATCGAGCGTCGCCTTGGAGGTCGAAGCATCGCGGAAGACAAGCTCCCATGGGCCGGTGTTCACGTCCATGTCCTTGCCGAAGCCGATCCACTTTCCGGCCATCCGTCGGCCCGTCGGCTCGGCGATCAGTTGGATCGCACCGTGGTATCTGGCGCCTCGGTAGTAACCGCCCGGGTCGGTCTGTTCCACCCACGTGCCCGTGACGACGGCACCGTCAACGGTCAGGTCCAGCGAGAGAGACGATGACGCCGATCCGGGCAGGCTGCGCGCGGTCAGCCGGTCGCCGTGCTGGAGGAGCACCACGAAGTGCTGCCCGGCGAAGGAGTCGCCCCGGCCGCTGGAGTAGTACTGATAGCGACTGAGCCAGACGCCCTCGTACGAGCTGTGGACCGTGGTCGGCCGGGAGGCCGGCGTCGGCGTGGCCAAGCTGGACATGGGAGACGTCAGGTCGTGGCCCCCGTGCGCGTCATCGGCGACATGGCCTCCGGGCACCGCAGCGAAGCCCAGCAGTGAGATGGGCAATCCGGTGACGACTTCCAAGGCGCGCGCGTAGACGGGGCGTGGCGCAGCGATCGCCCCGGACTCCCACCGTTGAACGAGTCTCTTGTTGGCGTCGTTGGGCTCGCCGACGCGGTGGCCGGCGGCTTGGAGCGCGCGAGCGAAGTCGTCCTGACTCATGCGCATCCCGGTCCGGACGGCGCGTAGGGCGGTATTGGGGGCGGTCATGACCGACACCATAGCGCCGTGTCGCCTTAATGTCGCCGGAAATGTTGCCGACATGTCGGCTTTCATGCCGTCGCGACCGGCGACACACCGACGCCACTGTGGAGTGGCGGCGGTCAGTGGCCGCCGCGTTCCGCTGACGGAGGTGGCAATGCCGGGAGATGACGACGAGCCGGTGACGGGCAGAGGTGAGCAGATTCAGGCGGCCGAGCGGGAGGCGGCCAAGCGGCGGCTTCTCGCCGAGGCTGAGGCGGAGCGGATACCGGCGGAGGAGATCAGCCGGGCGGTGCCGGATCGGCGGTGGCGTCGTGATCAGCCCTGAGCTGCTGCGAGTCGGGCGACGGAGGGCGACCGGACCTCTTCGGGTGTCCTACGGGGAGTACCTGGCCGCGGTCGCGATGACCTTGGCGCGGCGGCATCGGCCGGTGTGGTCCTGGCAACGGTGGCGATGGGTGTGCCGCTGTGGCGCGGAGCTGCCCTGTCGGAGCCGGCACCGAATCCCGATCAGCGGTGCGCACTGGCCGGGGGAGAAGTCGTGACCGAACAGGAGCGGCGGATTCTGCGCGTACACCTGGCGGGTGTGGACGGGATGTGCGGTGGGTGCCGGGCGTGGTGGGGGCGGCTCACGCCGTACCCGTGCTGGCAGGTGGAGTGGGCGACCAGCCGGCAGGCGCGGCGGTGGACCGCCACCGTGCTCGGAGGTCGCGGGTGAGCAGCCACGGGCCGGTGCCGCCGGTGTGGACCTGCGGTGGCTGCGGCGGGCCGTGGCCGTGCGAGACGCGGCGGCGGGAGTTGCGGGCGGAGTTCGCCGACGCCCGGGTGTCGCTCGCGCTGTATCTGGGTGCGCAGTTGGCGCGGGCGGCGGAGGACCTGCACCAGGTGCCGGCGGGGACGCTGCACCGGCGGTTCCTGGGGTGGCTGCGGTGAGCATCCTGCGGCGCGGGGACGAGAAGTTCCACTACAGCGACGGCTCCCACCGGTGGGTCCCGCCGGACCCGGACGACGACCAGGAGGCCTGGGCCGAGCAGGTCCGCCAGCACAAGTACGGCCACCTCAGGAACGAGCGCCCGAAGGTCCGCCTCCAGCGGCTCGTCTGAGGTCACCGAGCGGGACGGGTGGGCTGCTAGCCTGACGCGTCCCGCGGGGGAGAGGTGGAGCCGGCCCGGTGCTCAGGATGGTGCTGCGGTGGTCAGGGGCGGTGCTGGCCGTCTGCCTGGTGACCGCGTGCGGTCCGTCGACGGATCGACCGGCGGGTGGGACGATCCCGCCCACGGCGCAGTCGGCCGGCGTCACCGCAGCGGCGTCCCCTACGGTCCCGTCGACCGGTGGGCGCGGTTACTCGGCTGCGCTCTCCGCCCGCCTGGTCACGGCGGACGCGGGGCCGGCCGGACTCGCGGTGGACATCGCGACCGTCATGCCGTCCGACGCCGGAGAGCACCGGCCCGCTGCCGACGCGCCCTGTGCGGAGCTGATCCCGCTGCTGTCGGCCAGCCGGCTCACCGGCACCCCGGCAGCCATGGCGGGGGCGACGCTCAGCGTCGACGCGGGCCCCGACGGCCTCTGGGTGGGCACCGAGGTGCTCCGGACGTACGCCGATGCGGGTGCCCGACGGGCGATGAGCGACCTGCGGACGTTCCTCGGGCGGTGCCCCACCGTCGCGTCCTCCGGCCGGGTCGGCGGCAGCTACCGCTTCACGGTGTCGGCAGGGCCGCCGCTGGGCGACGAGAGCCTTCGGGTCGGCTGCACCATGACGTCGGGCACCGGCATCCTGCGCTGTGACAGCATCCTCGTCCGGATCGGGACCGACCTGGTGGTCGTCCAGGAGCAGGGCAACACACCCGGGGACGGCCGGTATCTCATCCAGCTCACCGAGGCTGCGCTGCGCAGATATCAGGCGACCGGATCCTGACGGATCGGCGTCGGTGGCGACCGGGCCTCGCGGTGCGCCGGCGGGCGTGGGGTGTGGACGGTGACGGTGGTCGGGGGGGCCTAGGCTTCGGGGCCATGAAGACGCGCAAGCCGCTGCTGGCGGTGGTGACCGGCGCCGCCGCGGTGCTGCTGCTGGCGCTCGTCGGCTGCGCCTGGGCGGGTTTCCGGCTCGTCGGCGACGACCAGGCGCAGACGCGTACCTGCCAGGACTCCGTGACGGCCGCGGAGGCGAAGGTACGCACCGACCGCTGGGACCCTCCCGGGGAGCTGCCGGACCTCGGCGACTACCCGGAGATCCACTGGCAGGTGCGTACGCAGGCCGACCCGTGTTCCCGGGTGCCCGGCCCCACCGACTGGGCGTACCAGGGTGTGGTCACGCTCCGGCCGCAGGACGCCCGGGCGTTGGCCGAGCGCTACGACTTCGTGCCGGCGAAGCCCGGCGACCCGGTGGACGTGTGGCCGGCCCTGGTGCCGTTCCTGCCGAGCGGACCACGGTGGCTGCACAGTCGGTCGTACGACGAGGCCGCCCCGTCGTCGCGGTGGCGGACCGCGTTCCTCGACGTCGAGCACCGGACGCTCGTGTTCATGCTCAACGACCACTGACGGGCACCTGCCCGGTTCCCGTTCGGAGGACGAGTCGATCAGGTCAGCGGGGTGGCGGCTTCGTGCCTTGACGAGGTGCCGGGCCGTCACCAGGATCGCCTCCTGACCTCGGACGACCCCGACGCCCCTGTTCCGGATGCGGCCGAGCGGCCGCTGCCGCCGCGCACGATGTGGCTCTTCGGCGCACTCGGCGCTGTCGTCGCCCTGGTGCTCGCGCCGTCGAACCCCGGCGGCTGGTTCCTGCTCGTGGCGCTCGCCTGGATCACGCCATCCCTAATTCGTCGCCGGTGAATGCGTGGTCGGAGCTAAACACGGCTTCGGATCGGACTGGCGCTGTCGATTCTCGGTGGTGAGCAGTCGGCTGCGCTGCTCTTTCCGCGCACGTGCGGCACCCTGCGCCGAGAGCGCAGGACACGTGCGTCTGTGGATTTCGTCACCGGCACCCGCTCGTTTAATAGAGTGGGAACAGGTGGTCAAGAATGTTAACCCGAAGCGCTGGAAGCCGCTCGGGGAGCGCCCGTCGATCGGGCGTAACAGCAGGTGGGAGCGGCTTACTCCGGCGCCCTGCACAATCCACCGACATCGATTAAGATGCGCACCCTCGTCCTTGCTCTCTTCCTTGACGAAGGCCCGACGCCGACAATACGGTATTGATCGCACTGACTGGATAGCGATCCGGGAAATGAGGAATGGTGGCAAATCTCAGGTTATGGGAGTCCAGCGTCGGCCTCCTCTTCGACCGTCGGGCCGAAGTGGGAAAGCCGATGATTTTCCGCCCCAGTCGGCCCCTGGACATCGATCCCGCCAGGCAGGAGGTCCTCGATCTGGAGGCGCTCGCCGGGATCGTGCGCAGGACGGCCGGGGCGCTGTACGCGGCGGGGCTCCGATCCGGCGACAGGTTCGTCGTCTACAAGGACAACCACTTCGACTGCCTGCTGCTCGCCTCCGCCGGGGTCAGGATCGGCGCGATCCCCGTCATGGTGTCCGGTCTGCTGCCGCCCGACCCGACCCGGGCGCTGCTCGAACGCGTCGAGCCGAAACTGCTGGTCAGCAACCAGCGGCTGCTGGCGAGCAAGGGCAGCGACGGCGCCCTGCTGTCGGCGTTCGCGGAGCAGACCCTCTCCCTCGACGAGGGCGACTCCAGCGCGCTCTCCTTCGCCGAGCTCTACGGCAGCACCGACCCGACGCCCGCCCCGCGCCCCGACGACGAGTTGATGATGCTCACCCACACATCCGGCACCACGGGCGTGCCGAAGCTCATCATGTACACGCCGGCGAAGCTCCAGCGCGAGATGGCCCGGCTGGAGTGTCGTCACCTGCCGCCGATCACCTTCGGCCGCGACGACGTCGTGGCGATGTTCACGCCGTACGTGCACGCCCGGGCCTTCACCTGGCTCTATTCGACCCTCACCCTGTCGCCCACCAAGGTGCTGGTGATGAGCGACAGCGACCCCGAGGTGGTCGGCCCGATGTTCCACCAGCACCGGCCCACCGTGATCGAGGCGCTGCCGATCGACTACGTCCGGCTGGAGAAACTCGCCAACGACCCGCGCAGCGACGCGTTCGCCTCGGTGCGCGCGTTCATCAGCAACTTCGACGGGGTGCGGTGGTCGACGATCCGGCCGTTCCTCAACGCCTCGCGGCACCCGTTCCCGCTCTGGCGGGAGGGCTACGGGCAGTCGGAGACCGGCGGGATGGGCATGACGTTCGTGACCCGGCGTACGGCCAACAAGCGGCGCGAGGAGCTTCCCGGCCCGCGCCGGGTGGGCCGGCCCATGCCCGGCTTCGTCGCCCTGAAGGTGGTCGACCCGAAGACCTTCCAGCCGGTGCCCAACGGTCAGCCGGGGCTGGTGCTCGCCCGCACCAAGGCCCGCTGCATCGGCTACTACAAGGAGCCCGAGCGCTGGCAGGAGAAGGCGGTCGGCGAGTGGTGGAACACCGGTGACATCGGCATCAAGAGCAGGACGGGCGCCCTGATGCTGATCGACCGTGAGGTCAACTACGTCCCGGGTGGCAGCAACCTCGAGCAGGAGGACATCCTCGTCGACCGGCTGCCCGGCGGGCACGACGTCGCGCTGCTGCCGGTGCCCGACGGGCCGCCGGTGCCGATCGTCGCCACCCCCGACGGGAAGCTGGACGGGGAACTGTGGAAGCGGGTCAGCCGCGGCCGTCCCCCGATGGCCGAGCCGATCGTGATCGACGCCGAGGACATGCCCCGGACCGGCACCGGAAAGATCATCCGAGAGGAGCTGCGGCGGCGCTACCTCGACGAGGCCGAGCATCCCGGAACCGGTCGGTGGACCTGATGGCGGCGCACGGACAGACCGCCCACCGGAGCCGGAACCCGGTCCACCGCCGGGGGCCCTTCGTCGTCGAACCGTTCACCGACGACAGCCACGCGATCTGGGAGCAGCGCAGGCACGTGGTGTGCGGGGTGAGCCCCGGCAACAGCTACTTCCAGGTGTCGCGGCTCACCGACCTGCTCGGCTGGCTTACCGCCGAGTTCGAGCGGGTCGACGTGATCATCCCGGACTCGGCGCTGCACCACACCTACCTCGCCCTCGGCTACGAGCCGCGACGCGCGAACCGCAAGGCGCGCGACGAGGCGAACGTGTCGTACAACCGGGTTGCCCGGGCCTGGCAGGCCTCCGGCGGGCCCCGGGAACGCGACGGCCTGCACCGCATGTCGGAGCTGACGTCCCACGACGTCTACCGCCAGCGGTTCGCGGAGTGCGAGCGGGCCCTGCGGGAGGACCGCGCCCTGTGGGAGACGTGCCGGGAGATGAGCATGGACGTGCTCGCCGGCCGGGGGTACGACGGCCCGCCCGAGCCCGAACGGATCGAGCAGGCGATGCAGTACCTCCTCGCCGAGCTGCCCTTCTTCCTGGCCTCGGCGGACATCTTCGAGGCCCCGTCGTCGCTGAACTTCTATCACCAGCGGCTCGCGCTGGCGGAGCTGATCTTCGCCGGCCGGTCCGTGCTGGAGCCGTCACCCCGCCAGGGGTACGCGACCATCCACCCCGCCACGTGACACTCCCGCCCGGCCGGTCCGGTCACCCCGCCGACCGCAGTGACGTGTCCAACTGACGGATCAGCTCGCCGACCCGGCCGCCCTTGTCGGGGGCGGCCGGGTAGCGCCGGAGCACGTCCACCACGACCGGTGGGGCGAGAACCCGGAACCGGGCGAGGTGGTCGGCACCGACCGTGGGGTCGTCCCCCGCGTCGAGTTCGTACGCGCGGGCGGCATGGGCGGCCGCGCCCAGGATGTGCTTGACCTGGGTCGCCTTCGCCAGGGGATGCAGGAACGCCGCGCCGGCCGCCGCGAGGGCGGCGCGGGCGGCCTCGCTCGCCGCCGGCCGCCCGGCGTCGCGGGCCTCCCCGGCCGCCCGCTGGGCCGCCCAGGCGCTGTCGCGCAGCGCCCTGCTCCGCCGGGCTCCCTCCGCGTACGCCTGGGCGGCGTCAACGGCGGCCCGGGGGCGTGGATCGGCGGGGTGGTCGGCCTCGTAGACGGCCAGGGCGGGCCGGGCGCACGCCGCCGCGTAGCGGGCGACCTCGCGCAGTTCGGCGGGGGAGAGGTCGATCGTCGGGTCATCCGGCACGCGTCCATTGTCGGGGGCCGGCGGTAGCGTGGCGACGAGAGCCGAGTGACGGGGGAGGGCCGGTGCGACTCGCGCTGGACGCACTGCTGGTCGACGTGCCCGCCGAGCAGGTAGAGGAGGCCCGGGCCTTCTATCGGGCGCGGGTGGCGGGACGCGGTCCCGCCTCGCCGGCGGAGCTGGCGGCGGCACGGGCCGGCCGGGCGGCCCCGCCGGTCGCCGATCCGCCCCCCGTCGAGGAGACGGTCCCGGAGACCCGCATTCCGGTCCGGATCTTCACCCCCACCGGGGGCCCGCCGCTCGGCGTCCACCTCGACATCCACGGCGGCGGTTTCTATCTGGAGTCCGCCGCGCGCGGGGACCGGCGCAACCGCGAGCTGGCGGAGGCCCGGCAGCTCGCCGTGGTCAGCGTCGACTACCGGTTGGCGCCCGAGCACCCCTGGCCGGCGGCACCGGACGACTGCGAGGCGGTGGCGCGCTGGCTCGTCGACCGGGCCGAGGCCCGCTTCGGCACGTCCCGGCTGACCATCGGCGGGAACTCGGCGGGCGCCACTCTCGCCCTGGTGACCCTGCTCCGGCTCCGGGACGGCGGTGCCGTCGGCCGGTTCGTCGGCGCCGCACTCCAGTTCGGCACGTACGACCTGAGCGGGCGCACCCCGGCCGGTCGCCGCATCGCCGACGAGTACTTCATCCAGGCGTACGCCGGCCACGTCACGGACCGCACCCGACCCGACATCTCACCCGTCTACGCCGACCTCGGCGGGCTTCCCCCGACGCTGCTCGTGGTGGGCAGCGCCGACGTGCTGCTGGAGGACAACCTGGCGCTCGCCGGTCGGCTGTCGGCGGCCGGCAACGACGTCGAGGTCCGGGTCTATCCCGACGCGCCGCACGGCTTCACCGGCCACCCCGTCGCGCTGGCCCGCACGGCGCTCGACGGCGTCCACACCTGGCTGCGCGACCGGATCACCCGGCCGTAGGGCCGCTCAGCCGACCTGGGCGGCCACCGCACGCCCGGCGGTACGACCGGAGAAGAGACAGCCACCGAGGAAGGTGCCCTCCAGCGCGTTGTAGCCCATCATCCCGCCGCCGCCGAAGCCGTTGACCTCGCCGGCCGCGTAGAGGCCGGGCAGGACCGACCCGTCGCCGGTGAGGCAGCGCCCGGACAGGTCGGTCTCCAGACCGCCGAGGGTCTTGCGGGACAGGATGTGGAGCCGCACCGCGATGAGCGGACCCGCCGCCTCGTCCAGCAGCCGGTGCGGTGCCGCCGTCCGGATGAGCCGGTCGCCGCGATAGGTGCGGGCGGACCTGATCGCCATCACCTGGGCGTCCTTGGTGAACGTGTTCGCCAGCTGCCGGTCGCGTTCCTCGATCAGGGTGCGGACGGCCGCCGCGTTCAGCGCCGGCACGTCGTCGTCGGCGATGCGGTTCATCCCGGCCACCAGCTCCTCGACGGTGCGGGCCACCACGAAGTCCTCGCCGTGCTGCTTGAACGCCTCCACCGGCCCCGGCGCACCGGAGCGCACCCGGGAGAGCAGGAGCCTGAGGTCCTTGCCGGTCAGGTCGGGGTTCTGCTCCGAGCCGGAGAGCGCGAACTCCTTCTCGATGATCTTCTGGGTCAGCACGAACCAGGAGTAGTCGTATCCGGTGGCGCGCAGGTGGCGCAGCGTGCCGAGGGTGTCGAAGCCGGGGAAGTAGGGGGCGGGCAGCCGGTTGCCGGCGGCGTCCAGCCAGAGCGACGACGGGCCGGGCAGGATCCGGATGCCGTGGTTGTCCCAGATCGGGTCCCAGTTGAGGATGCCCTCGACGTAGTGCCACATCCGGTCGGGGTGGATCACGTGGGCGCCGGCGTCGGCGGCGATGCCCAGCATCCGGCCGTCGACGTGCGCGGGGACGCCGGAGACCATCCGCCGGGGCGGCGTGCCGAGCCGCGCCGGCCAGGCCCGGCGTACGAGGTCGTGGTTGCCGCCGATGCCGCCGCTGGTGACGATCACGGCCTGCGCCCGGTGTGCGAACTCGGCCACGGCGACCCGGCTGCTCGGCCGGCCCCGCGCGACCGTCGTGGGCTCCAGCACCGTGCCGTGCACCCCGACCACGGCACCGGACTCCACGATCAGCCCGTCGACCCGGTGCCGGAAGGCGAAGGTGACCCGGCCGGCGTCGGCGTGGGCGCGGACGCGCCGCTCGAAGGGGGCGACGACACCGGGGCCGGTGCCCCAGGTGATGTGGAACCGGGGCACGGAGTTGCCGTGGCCGGTCGCCCGCCCGTCGCCGCGCTCGGCCCAGCCCACCACGGGGAAGATCCGGTGGCCCATCCGGTGCAGCCAGGAGCGCTTCTCACCGGCGGCGAAGTCCAGGTACGCCTCCGCCCAGGCGCGCGGCCAGCGGTCGTCCGCCCGGTCGAACTGGGCGGAACCGAACCAGTCCTGCCGGGCCAGTTCGAGGGAGTCGCGGACGCCGAGGCGGCGCTGCTCGGGGCTGTCGACCAGGAAGAGGCCGCCGAGGCTCCAGAACGCCTGGCCGCCGAGGTTCTGCTCACCCTCCTGGTCCACCAGCAGGACGGTGCGCCCGGCGTCGGCGACCTCGGCGGCGGCGACCAGGCCGGCGATCCCGGCGCCCACGATGATGACGTCTGCGTTCACGTCGGCCAGCCTGCGGGGGCGGTCACCGGCACCGCAACGATGATTGTCGGCGGGGACAAGCTGGTTACTCACCGGGTGACAAGGGGCCGGCGACGAGGAGCGCGGACTCCAGCACCAGGCGGTCCCACGCGTCGCGCACGTCGCGGCCGGTCAGGTCGCGCAGCCGGCGCAGCCGGTAGCGCATGGTCTGCGGGTGCAGCCCCAGCAACTCGGCGGCGTGGCTGGCCGAGCCGGTGGCGAGGAAGGCGTCCAGTCCCTCGGTCAGGTGGGTGAGCCCGCCGGGCTGCACCCCGGCCAGCACCAGCGCGGCGAGCCGGTGCGGGTCCGCGTCGGCATGCCGGGTGAGCAGGCCCACGACGTGCGCGTCGGCCTCCGCCAGCAGCGGCCGGTCCGGCCGGAACGCCCGGGCGGGGGCGTACCGGAGCAGGTTGGTGCCCAGCCGGAACCGGGACGGAAGCTCGGTCACGGTGAGGTTCGCCAGCCGGCAGCCCCGCCACCGCCGCTGCGCCAGGCCGGCCGTGTCGGGCTCCCCGCCGGTGGCGAGCAGCGCGATGCCCAGCCCGTCGCGGACCCGCAGCGGGACCCCTCCGGCGGGGGCGCCCGGCGCCGCGTGCAGGTACGCGTCGAGCGCCTCCAGGGTCACCTCGGTGTGCGCGTCGGCCGGGCGCAGCAGCAGCATCGTCAGCCGGTCGGGGATGTCGACCCCCAGCTCGCGCGCCCGGTCGGCGAGCCCGGTACGGGTGACCTGACGGCCGACCAGCAGGTCGTCGACGAGGTCGCCCAGGGCGTGCGAGCGGTCGCCGCCGACCCGCTCGGTGGCGGAGGCGTACCCCTCCCAGATCGCCTCGGAGAGCGCGTCGATGCACGCCATCCAGAGCCGGGCCAGGTCCATCATGTCGGCGACCGCCAGCCGGTCCCCGCCGAGCCGCTCGACCCGCGACGTCACCTCCTGCCCGGCCAGCCGGTAGGCGCGCAGCACCGCCGGCAGGGGTCGGCCGTCGAGGGCCCGCGCCGCACCGATGCCCCGGAACCGGCGCAGGTCCTCCGGCGACAGCTCACCACCGGCCACCCAGAGGTCGAGCACCCGGCCGGTGCCCCACGACGCGATGGCGCGCACCTCGTCGAGCTGGCCGGGCGACAGCGCGGCGTACGCGGGGATCTGCGCGACGATGGTCGCCACGACCGTCTCGGCGATCTCGGCCTGCCGCTGCAGGACCTCGGACCGCACCCGGCCGCGCAACGGGGCACCAGCCATCAGGGCACCTCACGGGGAGTCCGCAGTCTTGTCAGTGACTGACAACTCTAGTGCGGGCGAGGAAGAGGCGACGGACCTCGGCGCGGAACACCACGGCCGCTTTCGGGTCTTTTCCCTGGTTCCCGGCCTGCGGGAGTCCCCTGTGGTGAGTGGCGGCGTAGGGTCGCGGAACATGGGCACCACCACCCCCCGCGCCGAGCCGAACCTCCTCGGTTTTCGCGTCAACCATCGCACCATGCGGGCCGACACCCGGCGGCTGGCCGAGCTGCTCGACCGGGTGGCCGCCGGTGGGATCACGTACGACCGCCGCCGGGCGACGGCCCTGCGGACGTATCTGCGGCTGCTCTGCACCGGCATCCACCATCACCACCAGACCGAGGACGACGTGCTCTGGCCGGTGCTGGAGCGCTCGGCGGGCGCGGCGGTCGACCTGCGGAACCTCAGCGCCGACCACGCGGCGCTCGACCCGGTGCTGGACGAGGTGCGGGCCGGGGCGGACGAGCTGGTCGCCGTCCTCGCCTCCGCCGCCGCGGACCAGGGGCGAGCGCGTACGGTCGCGGCGCGGCTCGCCGCCGGCCTCACCCGGCTGAGTGACCTGCTCGACGCGCACATCGAGGAGGAGGAGCGGTTGCTCTTCCCGGTGATCCGGCGGTACGTCAGCGTGGCCGACTGGACCACCGTGGAGCGCGCCGTCCGGCGGGGCGGCTCGATCCGCTTCGAACTGCCCCGGCTCGAACGCTACGCCGAGCCGGCGGAGATGGACGAGCTGCGCGCCATCGCCGGCCCGGTGCTGCGGCTGCTGCTCGCCGCGATGCGTCCGGGCTTCCGCCGCCGGGAGGCCGTCGTCTTCGGCGACTGACCGGGCCGCCGCACCGGTCAGCTCATGTCGACGGCGTACGCCTCCTCGCGGACGTCGGCGTCCGGGTGCCCGCGCAGTCCGATCAGCAGGTTCCGCCACGGGTCCGGCCAGCCGACGCCGGCCCCGTACCGGACCAGTGCCACCGCGAAGAGCCCTCCGGCGAGGTCACCCCGCCCCGCCAGCCGCCCGACCGTGCCGGCGAGGAGTGCCGGGTCGGTCGACTCGCCGAGGTCGCGCAGGCGCGCGCCGACGTGGTCGGCGGTGCGGACCGCGAGGACGGGGCGGCCCGTGCACAGGTCGGCGACCTCGTCCAGGTTGTCCAGCCGGCCGAGGTCCACCAGCAGCGCGGCGGCCGTACCGGTGAAGCCGGGACGACCGGCCAGCCACCGCGCCGACTCCACCAGGGCGCTCCGGTCCGCCTGCGCGGGGCGGCTCCGGGCCCGGATGACCGCGCCGCGGGCGACGACGTCGATCCGCCGTCGGGCCGGGCGGTCGGCGGCCGGGCCGGCAGGTCGGGTGTCATCCGCGTCGCGCTCCACGAGCCGGGCCAGCGCCGCGCCGAAGGCCGCGTCGCCGCCGGCCCGCAGCAGGTTGGCCACGCCGAGGTGCACCAGCGTCTCGCCGAGGTCGGTGAGCCGGTCCACGACCAGGTCGGTGCTGCCGACCAGCCACGGCGACCACTCCCCGAGCTGACCGAACGCGACCCGCCGGACCTCCCGGTCGGGGGCGCGGCAGGCGTCGACGAGCAGCGCCGCGTAGCGCGGGCGGTGCCGCTCCGCCATGGCGTACGGGTGCGCCCACAGGACGGCACGCCGCTCCTCCCGGCTGCCGTCGACCGCGCGGCGCAGGATGGTCCAGCTCGCCTCGATCTCCAGCCGGCGCCGGGCGGCGGCGACGATCGCCGCCCGCACGTCCCGGTGCGCGTCCGGATCGGTGTACGCGGCCAGCAGCGTCGCCAGCACCTCCGGCGGCCCGTAGCGGGCCAGCAACCGCGCCGCCTCCTTCCGGCTGGTGACCTTCGCGGGGCCGGTCAGCACCGCGCCGAGCGCCTCGGCCAGCGGGGCCGGCGGGACGAACCGGGCGGCCCGACCGGCCGCGAAGAGCGCCACCCGCGTCCGGTCACTGTCGGCGTACCGGAGCAGCACCGGCAGCGCCTCGTCCGGCCGGTCGGTCTGCGCCAGCGCGGTCAGCGCCGCCTCGGCGATCGGCACCTCGGGGGCGTCGAGGTGGCGCAGCACCAGCTCGCGGCCCGCGCCGGGAACGCCGGCGGCGGCCCGGATCGCCGCCGCCCGTTGCCAGACCCCCTGCCCGGCGTCGGCCACGACCAGCTCCTGGAGGGCCACGAAACGGGCCTGCTGGCGGGGCAGCCAGCGATCGGGGCGGAACGCCGGGCCGGGCACCCAGCGCGTCCCCGGTTCCACGAACCGGCCGCGCGGGGCGCGGTCCAGCACCCGGTCGAGCAGGTCGGTGCGGGACGTGCAGACCGTCACCCACACCTGGTGGATCGTCACCGTCGACGGGTCGATCCGGAGCACCTCGGCGACCCGTTCCGCGCGGGTCCGCGGGTCGTCGAGCCACAGCCCGATCGCGGTGCGGGCCACCGAGGGCAGGGTGCGCGGGCCGATCGCCCGCCGCAGCAGGTCCTGCAACGGCGGCAGCCGCCGGGCGCGCCGGCCGAGCGCATGGGTGAGCGCGAAGAGCGGACCGTACCGGCCGCGGGCCATGGCCGCCTCGACCCAGCCGTGCAGCCGGTCGAAGACCACCGTCTCCTGGCCGCGGCGCAGCACCTGGTCGAAGCGGCGCAGCACCGGCACGTTCGCACCGGTGCCGACCAGGTCGATCGTGAGCAGTGCCCACTCGCGCAGGGGCGGCACGGTGACGTGGTGCCGCAGGACGTCGGCGGCGAGCGTGCTCAGCGCACCCGTCGTGGCGGCGGAGGCGTCGCGGGCCTCGACCGCGTCGGTGGTCAGCCGCGTCAACCCGGTCGCCGTCCCGGCGGTGAGCACCGGGGCCACCGTCGCCAGCGCACCGAGCGCGGCGGCGCGTACCGGGTCCTGCTCGTTGCGCAGCCGGCCGAGCCGGTCGACCACCTCGGCCACCGCCTGCGGGTCGCGGGTGCGGCGGGCGGCCGCCACCAGCAGCGCCCAGCCGTGCGCCCGCTCGTCGGCGTCGCCGGAGCGCAGCGCCCCGGCCAGTGCCGCGGACGCGTCCGGCCAGGCCAGGTAGGCGCTCCAGGCGCGCACGTCGGCCTCCCGCTCGCGGGTCACCGCCAGGGCCAGCACCCGGGTCGCCTCGCGGATCCGCACGGCCGCGGGCAGCACCTCCATGACCTCGGCCGCCGGGATCAGCACCGCCGGGTCGACCCCGGCCAGGGCCCGGTCGTGGAGTTCCCCGCGCCGGCTCGGTGCGACGGCGTCCAGCAGCGCCGCCAGCGCCGGACCGTGGTCCCGGAACCGGCCGGCGAGCGGCGCCAGCTCCTCGGTGGGCAGCGCCGCGAGGCGACGCAGCAGGGCGGGCGGCAGCGCGGTCCGCCGCAGCCAGGCCGCGCGACCGGGCGTGCCGAGCAGCCGTACGACGCGAAACGCGTCGTACGCCGCGAGCACCCCGTACGCGCTGAGCGGGCCGGGCAGCGACGCCTCCGGCGCGTACCGTTCGAGCAGGTCGAGGGCCTGGGCCGGAGCACAGCGCAGCACCGCGCCGGCGGACCGTCCCCAGATCCCGCCGCGCAGCTCGGGCGGGGCCCCGGCGAGCCGTTCGCGGACCCGGTCCAGCAGGGGGCCGGAATGCCGGCGGACCAGCCGGTGGAGGCTGACCGCGTGCTCCAGGTCGGGCAGCAGCGCCCGTACCGTGTCGGTGCCGCAGGCGGGCAGCAGCGTGGCGGCCTCGTCGTCGCCGAACCGGTCGCGGACCTCGGTGATCAGCGTGTCGGCGACGGCCGGCAGGTGCCGACGGCGCAGGGCCCGGTAGATCCGGCGCCGCTCCGTCGCCGAGCGGTCGGCCAGGCCACCGACCGGGAGGCCGGCCCGCAGCGCCGCGGTGAGCGCGGCGCCCCGCAGCGACGGGTGCGGGTCGTGCGCGGCGGCGGCGATGCCGTCGGCGTCCCGGGTCACCTGCGCCGCGACCAGCGCGAGGTGTCGCTGGTAGGAGCCCTGGTCACGCAGGTCGGCGCAGACCTGCGCCCGGTCGGGCGCGGTGCGCGCCCAGGCGGCGAGGCGGCGCATCCGTTCGCGGTACGGCAGCGGATCGAGCGACGTCAGCAGGGTACGGGTGGCGGCGAGCACGGTGATCATTGTGCCCGCGAGCGCACCGGCACGAGACCCGCTGTCCCGGCTCCCGCCGGGTGGTGGTCGTCAGCTCCGTGGGTCGAGGGTGCGCAGCACCCGGAGGAACGCCTGCCGATCCGCCGCCGGCAGCCGGTCGAGCAGGCGGTCCTCCTCCTGCCGGATGGCCCGCTGCGTGCTGGTCCGCAACCGACGACCGGCCGGGGTGAGCCGGAGCAGGTGCACCCGCCGGTCGGCCGGGTCCGGTTGCCGTCGGATGAGGCCGCGCTCCTGCAGGTCGTCGAGCACGCCGATGATCCGGGTCTTGTCGGCGCCGATGGTGCGGGCCAGGGCCGCCTGCGTGCGCAGCGGTGTCTCGTCGAGCGCGGTCAGCACGACGTATCCCCACATCGACACGCCGTGCGCCGCGAGGATCGGCTGCTCCCGCGCGATGAGCGCCCGACTGAGCCGGGTGACCACGGCGGCCAGGTCGGGCCGGTCGTCCTGGTCACGAGGGGGTACGGCGGTCACCTCGGGAAGATACACCTTGACATACCGTACGCTTCAGCAGACCGTAAGCGTATGCATACTATTCCGGATCTCCGCGCGGCGGACGAGGCAGCCGTACGGGCGACCGTGGCGCTGGTCGAACGCGTACGCCCGGCGGACCTGGGCCGGCCGACGCCCTGCGCCGGCTGGGACCTGGCCGCCCTGCTGGCGCACCTGACCGCGCAGCATCTCGGCTTCGCCGCCTCGGCCCGTGGCGACGGCGCCTCCCTCGACGAGTGGCGGGTCCGCCCCCTCGGCGACCGCCCCGCGGCGGACCATGCGGACGCCGCAGAGCAGGTCATCGCCGCCTTCCGGGCGCCCGGCGTGCTCGACCGGACGTTCGCCCTCCCCGAGTTCGGCGAGGGGGTCCGGGTGCCGGGCCGGCAGGCGATCAGCTTCCACTTCATCGACTACGTGGTGCACGGCTGGGACGTCGCCCGCTCCCTCGCGCTGCCGTTCGCGTTGCCGGCGGAGCTGCTGCGGGCGGCGGTCACCGTCGCCGAGGCGATTCCCGACGACGATCGCCGGCTCGCCCCCGGCGCTGCCTTCGCCCCCCGACTGTCCGTACCCGACGACGGCGAGCCACTGGCACGGATCCTCGCGCTGGTCGGCCGCTCCGCGTCTTGGCCGGAGAACTAGTCGGTCCGCAGCGGGCGACGTGAGGTCGCCGGCCGTCCGAAGTAGTGGATGCGCCGCTACGTGATGCGCGGAGCACCGGATCGACGACGTGCTCGACCAGGTGGGGCTCACCGACGTCGCCGACGATCGGGCCCGCGGCTTCTCGCTCGGCTTGCGCCGGTGGCTGGGGCACGGCAGCGCGCTGACCTACTACCCGCGGGACCGACCCGACGACGTACGCCGGCGCTCAGCGGGCCTTGGGTGCGGTTCTGTCCGGCGTGCTGATCATGGCGGCGGCCCGGTTCCTGCGGTCATCGTGTCCATCGTCGGTGCAGGAGCCGGACCGCACCGGCGACGGCGACCAGGAACACGAGCATGGCCATGATGTTGAGGACCCAGAACCTGCCGACGCCGCTGTCCCACATCCAGTCCTCGTACAGGGCAGGACGGCGATGCCGGTTAAGGTCGGAATAGGAGGCGACGGCGGCCAGCCCCAGCCGGGTGGGCAGGACGCCGGTGGCAACCCCGATCACCCCGCCGAGCCGGAAGAGGGTGCCGCTGAGCGCCACCTGCGTCACGGCCAGCAGCGTGCTCCACGTGACCGCCCGTTCCAGACTCGGGGAGCCCGCCGAGATGAACATGCCCAGCCCCATCGACGCGAGCATCGTCAGCAGGACCACGCCGTAGAGCATGGCGAGCGGTGGCACGCCGTACACCATCGGAGGCAGCGCGCGGACCAGTGCGAACGCCACGGTGACCACACCGGCCAGGACGGCGCAAACGCCGGAGTAGACGAGCGCCTTGGCGAGGATCATTGGCGCTGTCTCGACACCCACCCGGAAGTCACGGCGCAGGGTCTTCTCGTCGCCGACGATGTCGGGGTAGGTCAGGGCGGCCCCCGTGAGTGCCGCCACGGTGACGAGGATGGCCAGCACCGCCCCCATTTCCGCCCCCGGCCGGAGCCCGTCGGGTGAGGCGACGACCGCGAAGCCCGTACAGATCAGTGGCACCGCGAGCAGCACCGCCAGGGACCTGAGGCCCCGCCGGGAGGTGAGCGTGAACTGCCGGTGCAGCAGGGTGCGGAGCCCGGCCAGGTCCCACCGGGCGGGCAGCGGGCTCCGTGGTGGCGTGCTGCCCGCCGTGACCGGCCGGTTCTCCGGCGTTGCCGGTTCCCGGTCGAGTTCCACCATGAGGTCGGCCCAGGTGGCGTGGCCGAGCGTACGCAGCACCGTTTCCGGAGGACCCGCGTCGTGGACGCGTCCGCCCTTGGCGACGACGACCACTCTGTCCACCAGGCCGAGATGCTCCGTGGAGTGGGTGACGATGAGCACCGTGCAGTGGTAGGTGACGCTCACCGCCCGGAGGTCGGCCATGATCGCGCGGTCCTTGCCGGGGTCGAGGCCGCTGGTCGGCTCGTCCAGCAGAAGCAGCTGCGGGCTGCCGACGAGTTCCGTGCCGATCGACACCCGCCGGCGCTGCCCGCCCGACAGGTTGCCGACCCGACGGTCCGGGAGATCGGCCGGCTGGTCCAGGCCCAGCCGGCGCAGAACATCCCCGACCCGGTCATCGATCTCCCGGGGCAGCGTGTCCGCAGCGGCGCGGAGGCGGGCCGCATAGCTCAGCGTCTCCCGTACCGTCAACGTCTTGAACAGGTCCTCGTCGCCCTGCGGCACATACCGGACCTGTCGCCGGCGCAGCTGTGGATCAGTCCTTCCATCCGTACCCGGACCGAGGTGGACCTTGCCAGACGTCTCCGTCAGCTCGCCCATCAGTACCTTGATCAGGGAGGACTTGCCGGCGCCGGACGGGCCGACCACGGCAACCACTTGCCCGGGGGCGATGTCGAGGCTGACGTCGTCGAGGAGCACCTTGCCCTTGTCCCCGACGGCCGTCACATGGTCGAGGCGGACGGCGAGGCCGGTCTCAGTGGTGGGGCGTCGCAACTCCCCGCTGCGCAGCTCGCGGACGCCGGGGCGGGGTCCCGTCTGGCCGGGGGCGTTCGGCAGCAGGTCCGGGCTCACGGTGACGGCGGTCTGCCCGACGACGAAGACCTGTCCGTCCGTGAGGGTCGCCGACATCCGTCGGACCCCGTCGACGTACAGCTCGCCGGCGATCCACCAGCGGCCCTTGCTGTCGATACGGACGGTGGCGTGGCGGGCGCGGACCAGCGGGTCGTCAACGGGGATGTCTGCTTTGGTGCCCACCCGGCCGATGACATACCTGATTGCGCCACGGGGTGGCGCAGCGGTGTGGACCGGCGGGGGCGGTGGGGGTGCCGGGGTGTGATCGCCGTCGGCCGGCCGGCGTGGGTTCACCGGGCGGGTGGCCACGTCGGTCGTCAACGCCACCTCGGTCACCCGGCCGGTGGGCAGCTCCTGCCGGACGTTGCGGACTGCCGCCCCGTCGATGCGCAGCACCCGGGCGGCCGGCACGTTGTCGGCGTGGAAGAACCACCGCCCGAGGATCGGTACGAAGAAGCCGAGCTGCCGGTCCGGTTCCGCGTCGGCCGGCGTCGGACTGACGGTCAACCGCTCGCCGTCCCGCAGGAGGTAGTGCACGTCCTCCGGCAGCTCGACCTCCTGCCCGTCAACAAGGACTCGCAACGAACTCATCTCACCGTCCTCCCAGCACCAGCTGCACGATCAGCACGGACAACAGCGTCATCGCGGCCGCTGCCGACCCGACGAGTGCGGAGACCGCCACCCGGACGGAGCGCGCCGTCCGCTTACCGTTGAGCCGCGCGGGCAGCACCGGCGGGCCCGGCGGGGGGCGGTACGACCACCCCGGCGGCAACCAGCCACCCCGGTGACTCCACCTCGGCAGTGCCGCGGGGACGGGCTCCGGCGGCCGACGCGGTGACGACCGAGGCGGCAGCGGCACGTTCCACTCGGTCGCCAGCGCCGCCCAGGAGGCCTGGTCGGTCGGATCGTGCAGGAGCGCCGTCATGTGCCGGCGGGTAGCGGCGGGTACGGCGCCGAGCAGGAGCGCTTGATCCCGTGGTCCGATGCCGATCGCCGACGGTTCGTCGAGCAGCACCCTGGCGACGATCCAGAAGAGCTTGGTCAGGTCGGTCTCGACGGTAGGCTCGGTGTCGACCGGCAGCACCTCGCTCATCAGGTCCGGTACGGCCAACGGGCCGGTGCGGCCCCACTGCGCCGGCGACACCATCGAGTCGCAGTCCACGGCGTACACGGCCGCACCGGACTCGGCGCAGTGGTAGAGCAGGTTGTCCGGTTGCAGGTCGTTGACGACGACGCCTTGGCGGTGCAGCCACCGGACGACCTTGATCAGCCGACCCAGCACGCTGACCCGTACCGCCA
Source organism: Micromonospora sp. CCTCC AA 2012012 (assembly GCF_040499845.1). Lineage (NCBI taxonomy): Bacteria > Bacillati > Actinomycetota > Actinomycetes > Micromonosporales > Micromonosporaceae > Micromonospora > Micromonospora mangrovi. The sequence goes on along the minus strand of NZ_CP159342.1, from coordinate 3,378,111 downwards.
GGGGTGCCCCCGGACGGTTTGGGGAGCCGATGAGCTCGTACAGGCCACGGGGGGTGCGTCGACCGTCCCGGACCGGCCGGAAGTAGCGGGGTCCGGCGGCGGGCATCAGCACTCCACCGAGCTGACCGGTGTCGGTGTACACGACGTGGCGCGGCCATGCGGCGAGCTGGTCGAGTTCCGTACGCGACGCCGGCGACAGGGCACGGCGCCATCGGACGAGCCGGACCAGCGCGGCCTCGTCCACGGCGGTCCGGTGCTCCTCGCGGAAGCGCTTGTAGAGGTACCTCTGCTGGCGGTACTCGCACCAGTAGATGACCGCGTTGCCGCCGTCCTCGATGAGCACGTCCTCGTCGACCAGACGGCGCAGCTCCGCCTGCGGCACCCGAATGTCGTCTGGCTCATTCCGTTCAGTCACGGGCATCCCCTTCGCCGATCCACACGCCGATCGCCGAGCGGTCGTCGGAGTAGTACTCGTCGACGAAGCTCACGTGATTGACGAACTCCAGCCACGACGGACGGGTCCGCCAATACTCGGCGAGTCCCCGGGCGAGCGGTGAGGTGCCGGTGTCGAGGCCAGCGGCGAAGCCGTCGGTCCCGAGGAGTAGCACCGAGCCGGGGGAGAGCAGGAAGCTGCGGGTCTGCGGGCGGCTGTGGGCGGGCAGGTCCCGGGTGGCGTTGTCAGCCCCGCCTCGCTCGTGGTGCAGCGGCTCCCAGCAGCCGTCGTAGAGTGCCCACGCCTCGGAGTCGCCCACGCCGTGCACCGTCACCTCGGCACCGTCGAAGCGGGGCAGCACCTCGGCCACCACAAGGGTGCAGGCCCCGTCGAGCACTCCCGCATCCGCGGCCAGGGACCGGACCATGCCGTCGGCGATGGCCTCGAACAACCGCTCACCGCTGTCCGCGAACGAGAGCGCGGGCGGCCGGTGGACGCAGAGGTGCAAGGTGGCGCGGATAGCCTCGGCAGCGACCCGGCCGGACCTGGGCAGCGATCCGAGGCCGTCGGCCACGGCGACGTACAGCGCCGACCGTGCCTCGTCCCACGCGGCTCCGATCGCGTCCTGTCCCTCGGTGCCGAGGCTGGCATGGGTGGCGCCGCGGAGCGTCGCGCCGCGCACGGTCAGCCGAGCGGTAGGGCGAGGACTCGAGGCGGTGCCGCAGGTGCCGTGGAAGAACGATCCGTGCCAGCCGCTGGTGGTCAGCACCTGGGCGGGCAGCCGGGACTCCGGTTCCCGGCTGTCGGTGCCGGGCTCGATGACGAAGCGACGTACCGCCGGTGTCTGCCGGCCGGGGAGGCGGGGGGAGGTCATGACGCCGCCGGGGGCCGGTTCCGGCGCCGACCCGCCCGCGCGGCCCGGCGCCGGCCGGCCGGGTTGGCCCTGCGTCGGCGCACCGTTCGCCGAGGGTACGACGGCGATGCCCGCCCTGCCGTCGTCGTGGTGCCCGGCGTCGCGCCGGCGGAACGGCCAGCTCCGGGGCCAGCCGATGAGCGCCCCGAGGTACACGGCTGCGCCGGCGACGAGCAGCGCCGCCGCGGTCAGGACGGCGTCATCCATCCACACGGCGCATCCCGCGTGGCGTGTCGATGATCATTTCGCCGGCTCGGACCGACAGGGTGATGCTGCGCTGGATGACCTCGATGACGCTGCGGGCCAGACCGTCCCCCGACGCCTGCGGCTCGGCGATGAACGCGTTGCGCTGCCCGCCCGGCCTGCCGGTCGCCAGCGTCCACAGGGTGCGCGGGTGGGCACCGACAAGGCCGATCGCGGCGATCCGCGCCTGCACGGGTGGCCCGACCAGCCGGTCCCGGTAGGGCATCCACTCGTTCGGGTGCTGGTACCGGTGGTCCGCGTACGGTGCCCCGTCGGTGATGAAGAAGACCAGCGGTCGGGCCACCTTGGTCCGGTGATCCCGCCCGTTGCCGACCTCCTCGATCAGGCGCATGTCGGGGCCGACCTGTTCGTGCAGGTAACGCAGGACGCCGACGTAGTCCGTCTGGACGGCGTCCGGTGGGCCGGCCACCTGGACGGGACCGGCGAGCGAGGTCATCCGGCACAGCGGTTCGGGGCGGTCTCCGAAGGCGATCACCCTGATCCAGGCCGTCGTCGCCAGCGCCCGGGACTCGGCCAGCGACATGATGAGGTCCGGGATCATCTCGGTGAACTCGTCCAGCGGGGGCCGGGCGCCGGCCGTGCCGCGGCGCATCGAGTCCGAGACGTCGAGGACGATGTAGATCGGGTATTTCTTGCGTTCTGCGACAGCTACGCTCACCGGTGCCGCCCCCCGTCGGGGTCGATGTCCAGTGCCGGGTCGCCCGGTGGTACGGGTAGGGGCATCGTCGGCGCGTCGTGGAGCAGGTATTCGGCGCGTGAGTCGGTGGCCTGTTCGCGGAGGAGTTCGACGTCGACGTGCCGCATCCGGGCGTCGAACTCCACCTTGTCGAGGGCGGCCGCGTGCTCGGCGTTCATCTGGTGCCGGGCCAGCTCTTCCTGGATGACCAGGCGTCGGCGCTCGGTTTCGCTGGCCACCCGCTGGGCTCGACGCTGTCCGGTCAACCGGTCGGTGACGACGTGGTCGTAGGCGCTGAAGCCGTTGAGGAACTTCAGCAGCACCGGCAGGGCGTCCACCGCGATGAAGAACAGCCGCAGGCCCCACTCGGCGGCGCGTACCTGGCTCTTCTCCTCGACCAGGTCGCGCAGGGCGGCGAGGCGCTCCAGCAGGCCGATGCCCTTCTGCTCGGACCGGTAGGCATTCTTCTCCTTGTCGATCCGGTCGGTGATGAGCCGCCCGGTGTCCGCGCGCTCCGTGGCGAGCTCCTCGGTCAGCGTGACGATCCGGTTGTTGAGGTCGGTGAGCTTGCGGTGGTTGGCGTCCATCCGCTGGTCCCGCCGGAACTGGTCGGCCTCGCCGCGCAGCCGGCGACAGTTCGGCCCCTCTCCGAAATCGCCGGTGGTCTCCGGATCATCTGTGCCGTTGCACTCCTTACGGGCCAGTGCCTCCAGGCGGGCGTACTCGGCGTCGTCGGCGTCGGTGTCCTTCTTGAGCTCCGTGGCCTGAGCCTGTAGCTCAGCGAGCTCCTTCTCCTTGGCCTGGAAGCTGGCGGCGACGGAGAGCTTCAGCTTGTCGCACTTCGCTTCGTCGGCCTTCTGGAGTTCCTCCTTCGTGGCGCCTGGCAGCGGGTTGCACTGCCTGAGGTCGCTCTCGCGCTGCAGGACCGCGTCGCTGCGATCGTGCTTGATCCGCTCTTTGATGGCGGTGTGGAAGACCCCGAGCAGCAACGGCTCGGCGATGATCACACCGAAGACGACGGCGAGCATCAGCCGGGGCAGCAGCTTGCGAAAACGCTCTCCGAGGCGGGGCCCCGCGATGCTCGACATCAGCCACCGGTCGAGGAAGAGGATGAACGCCCCCCACACCGGTACGAACAGCAGGATGGCGGGCTGAAAGCCGTCGAAGACGCAGTACAGCGCCACGGTCATGGAGAACATGGCCATGAGCGCGGTCCCGAGGACCACGCCGCCCATCGCCGTGTAGCGCGCGCGTTCGCTCGGCACCGTGTCGAGGAGGGCCTCCTCGACACCGGTGAGCATGCGCAGAGCCCGCCCGATGCCGCGTCGGCGTCCGTGCTCGGTCACGAGTTCTCTCCCCAGGTGTAGTTGTCGGGCGTGAAGGCGGGGTCTCCGTCCATCGGGGCCGGCCCGTCCGCCATCGAGGCGCCGTCGGTGGCCGGGCTCCGCCCCGCACCACCGTCATCGGGGACCGGTGGTACGTCGGCCGGACGGGTGCTGTCGCGCGGCCGGGGTGGTGTGGCGAGACGCTGTGGTTCGACCGCCACGTCGACCAGCCGGGTCCGCAGCCCGGGCACGACGAGCGGGTGCAGGTCGTGGTAGGCGAAGATCCGGGCGGTCGAGTTGCGGTGGAAGACCTGCCAGCCGGTGTGCGGATCGGTGGCCTGCGTGATGAAGCGCAGTCGACGGTCGGCGACCAGGTGGTCGGTGAGGAACGGTTCGACGTCCCAGCAACCGGCGTCGAGCACCAGCTGCGGATCGGTGACCCAGCAGTGGAAGCGCGCCCGCAACGCCACGCAGGTACGGGGATCGGCGCTAGGCAGGTAGGCGGTGACCTCGCGCAGGGTGTGCCTGGTGGAGACGACCGCCACGGCCACGGCGTCGACCACGAGGGCGGCGTCCAGGCGCAGGTCCGGGTCGGGCAGCACCTCGTAGGCGTCACCGAGTTGGAAGACCAGGACGGTACCCGGCGGTTGCCGGGGAATCTCGTGCAGGGAACGGCGGGCACGACGGAACGGGCGTCGCACGACCGGTTCGAGTTCCGCGGAGTCCACGACCGGGTAGCCCTGTTCCCGGGGCAGATCGCCGGCGCGGACCCGGTCGTTCTGGGTGCTCATCGGTATGTCGGCCTTTCCGGTGGTGGTGCGGGGCTTTCCGCGGTCAGATCGATCCACGCGGCGGCGCCAGGTCGAAGCCGCGTTCCTCGGCGACCCGTACGACGAATCGCGCGGCGTTGCGCGCTGCCCGCTCGTGGAAGTCGTCGCCCTTCTCGAAGCCCCAGTCGCAGATCGCCTTGACGAGGATCCAGTCGACCTTCGCGTGGGCCGCCGCGGCGTAGACCCCGGCGCCCTCCATCTCGCCACCGAGCGCCTCCGGCTGCTGCTCGTGCAGCTCGTCACGCAGCGACCGGGCACTGACCAGGGTGCTGGCGGAAAGCATTGGGCCGAAGTGGACCCGGCCGCCGCTCGTCCACGTCTGCGCGACGGCCCTGAACCGACTCAGGAGGGTGGTGGACGGCGTGACCGCGTCTCCCCGGATGAGCACCGTCCGCGATCCGGCCGGCGCGGGGGTCTCCGCCAACGCGGCGGCGGCTTCGGCCCCACTGCCGAACGGTGTGCCGGGCCGGTGACCGGCGGGCTCGGCCTCCTTGCGGTGGTCGATGGCCCGCAGCTGGTCGCAGACCAGGATGTCGCCGAACTCGTGCCTGTCGGGGCGCAGGCCGTAGCAGATGCCGGTGAGGATCAGGAAGTGCGGCTCGAGCTGGGAGACCAGGGCTGCGGCAGAGATGGCGGCCGAGCCCGGTCCGACGCTGCCGGGTCGCACCTGCACGAGCATGAGTTCGGTACGGCTGATGGTCCCGAGTCGCTGCACCGTCTGGTGGGGAAGGAAGTCGAGCTCCGGCTGGCACCCGGTGACCTCCCGCGCCGCTTCGCAGACGGCCTGGTTCTCCTCGTCGGTCGCCACGATGATGAGGGTCCGGGTACGGCGATTGGCCATGGCGATCTTCCTCTCGATTCGCTGCTGGAGGGTGCGGCGGACCCGGAGGTACTGCTGCGCCGCGGTGATGGTGACGAAGACGCCCATCAACGACATGAGGCTGGTCAGCAGCCCCAGCGTCCAGGCCTGATGGGTGGCCGGCGTCAGGCCGTACGGGTCGGTGAAGAAGAGCCGGCTGCCGAGCCAGTGCAGAGCGCGTCCGTAGTCGACCGGGTGCGTCGTACAGGGGGCGGCGCAGGCGGCGCGTTCCTGGTCGGCGACGAGCCGGGCGGCCACGGTGACCACCACCGCCTCCCCGGCGAGGTACCAGAAGAGGAAGCCGCCACGGTCGACGAGCCGGTTCGGTGGGCGGGCGGCGGGATACCCTGCCATCTTCACGGTGACCCCGGCGTTTGCACCGAAGATCCGGTCCTGCTCCGTCCACGCGTCGACCACGTCGCGCATCGACTGCGTCGTCACACCTTGCTGGAGGCAGACCAGCGTCTCGGTCACGTTCAGTAGTGGGATCTCCGTCCCGACGTCGCGGCCGTACTCCTCGACGTCGCTGCGGAGTAGGTCGGCGAGCTGCTGCCGGGCGAGCTCCAGCAGTAGCCGGGGCCGGCGGTCGTCGACGTGGTGGCAGAACACCAACGTCCACCGCTGGCCGGGCATCAGCTCCGCGGCGATCCGTTCGTCGGGCGGCGTCGGTCGGCCGAACTCCCGATAGAACCAGCCGAGGCCGGTAACGACCAGGCAGGTCAGGAGCACGCTGAGGTACGCCACCGCGCCGACGGCGAGCAGCAGAACCGCGGCGCGTGACCCCGTCCCGGCGGTGGTGACGTGCCACAGGGCGGCGAGAGCGGCACCGACCAGCATCAGTGCGGGCGGCACCGCGAATAGGGTGATGTCCCAGGCACGGGCTAGCCGTCTCAGCACACCGAGTCGGAGACCGCCCACCGCCGGCAGGGCGATGTCGCCCGGCGGCTGGAGGATCGCCAGCGATTCCGGGCCGTTCCACACCAGACGCCCGTCCCGCGCGGCGACGTAGAGCATCAGAGGCAGCGGTCCGCGGCTACGGATGATCCCCAGGGGGCCACGCGGCCGTACCAGGTCGATGGCTTCCCGGGCGTACTCGGTGCTCCACACGGAGCGCGCGGCGGTGCGGCACTGCGCCCAGCTCGGTGCTCGGCTCAGCTCGGGCACTTCGAGTTCCCGGTGGGCTCCCCGAACTTGACCACGGTCAGCTCGATCTTCTCGGTGGGCTCTGGGGTGCTGCCGGCCGGCGCGGACTGCCCGACGACGATCCAGTTGCGATCGACCAGGGGGATCCGTCCCTGCCCCAGGCCGTCCCGGGGAAGCAGCAGGTAGAACCCGGCGTCGCGCAGCGCATCCTGGGCGTCCTGCAGGTCGTGGCAGACGACGCGCGGCACGACACCCTTGCGGACGACCGGAGGCGGTTCCTGATCGGTGGGACGCCGGACGGTGAGCGTGACGGTCAGTTCGGCGGAAGCCTCGGCGCCTGCGGCGGGGTCCTGCCGGGTGATCACCCAGTTGTTCTTTTCCAGGATCGTGCGCCCCTCGCCGCTGGCGTCGACGGCGCGGACGGCGAGGAAACCGTTCGCGCGGAGCAGTTCCTCACCCTCGCTGAGTCGCTTCCCGGTCACGTTCGGCAGCACCGTCACCGCCTGGGTCGGCGGAGGAGCCGAGGAAAGAGGCACCTCGGGCGCGGCCTGGGACGGGGTGATGGGCAGGCCGCTGGTGGAGGCCGGTGCTCCTTGGGTCCGGACCGGCTCGGAGTCGTTGCCGCCGCACGCGGCGAGGGTCATCGCGGTCGTGACGAGCCCGGCGACGATCACCGAGCCGCGGAGGAAGGGCGGTTGGTGCACGGCTGTCACCTCGATCGTGGTGCAGGAGAGGGATGTCCATGAGCGGGAGGTGCTTCGCGGGGACCGGGCGTCACCAAGTACGTGACGCTGCGCAACTGTCGCGGTGGGTGGACCGAACGGTAACGGTGCGAGATCACGTCGGACGACGGCCGTTCGTGGCGTTTGGCGCGTCGAACTGCGTGGCGAAGAGGGAGGGTCGTGGGGGTCGGTCCCGTCAATCGGACCGGCGATGGTCGTCCTATTTGGTCGGAACGCTGTCGGATGCGGGACAGGCGCTCGCTCGACGCGGTGGAGCGACGCCTTTGATGTCAGTTCGACAGTAAAGGCGTCGCTCTTTCATGTCAATGCGACAACATCTAGGCTGGCCCGGTGACCGATCGTCCGCACGCCGAACTTCGCCTCACCGCCGACCTTGCCGTTCTGACCGTGCGCGAGGGCAGGCTGGAGGTGTTGGTCATCCGGCGCGGCAACGAACCCTTCCTCGGGTGCCCCGCGCTTCCCGGCGGGTTCGTTCGGGCGGACGAGAGCGTCGATGAGACGGCCGTGCGGGAGTTGGCGGAGGAGACCGGACTCACGGGCCTGCACCTGGAACAACTCGAGGTGTTCAGTGACCCGCGGCGAGATCCGCGCGGACGGGTGGTCACCGTGGCATACCTCGCCGTGGCTCCCGACCTGCCGGTCCCACGGGCCGGCTCGGACGCCGCGGGGGCCTCCTGGGAGTCGGTCGACCGGATGCTCGACGGGGAGGCGGACCTGGCGTTCGACCACGCCCGGATCATGGCCGCCGCCGTCGAGCGCGCGCGGACCAAACTCGAGTACACCACTCTGGCCACCGCGTTCTGCGACGAGGAGTTCACCATCGGCGACCTGCGCGGTGTCTACGAGGCGCTCTGGGGCACCGCATTGGACCAGCGCAATTTCAGCCGGAAGGTGCTCAACACCGACGGCTTCATCGTCCCCACCGGGCGGCGTACCACGTCCGGTCTCGGCCGCCCGGCCAAGCTCTATCGACGCGGTCCGGCGACGATGCTGCATCCGCCGATGCTCCGGCAGGCCATGCACGGGACCGAATCGCCGGGGCACCCCGCCGATCGGTGAACCTCGGTCACCCGGTCAGGGTGACCGGTCGCCCGCTCTCCCACATAGTGTCGAACTGGTCCCGGAACAGTGCGTACCAATGTCCGTCACGGTCCGCGTTCAGCGTGAAGGCCGGATCCGCCGCCAGGGTCCGGTGCTGGTAGATCTCCACGTGTATCCTCCCGTGCTGCTCATCCGGATCGATCAGGCACATGCCGAAGGCAGGCACGAACGGCAGCAAGCGCAATTGCAACCCGTCGTTGTAAGGGGCCGCCGAGGCGAGTACGCGAAGCAACTGGCTGGTAGCCGTAACCCGGTTCTGGTAAAAGCCGACTGCGTCGGCCTTCCGGCTACGGGCCACCGCCTCCACCTTCGCGCCGCTGTCCGTGTCGATCAACAGCACCCGCACCCGTGCACCGGCCGCAAGGCGCCGCTCGAGCACCGGCAGCAGATCCCGCACGGTACGAGTCAGCGTGACCCCGACGAGGCGGATGTCAGCAGCCACCGCCGCGTCGGCATCCAGTGCCGGCATTCGGGTGGCAAGAAACCGCTCTGCCCCAACTGGCCGGTCGGATGCGGCCGCCAGCCGGTCGAGCGCCTGCCCGATCGCCTCCGACTGGTGCCTTCCTGCCAGGCCCGATGTGACCACTACCGCCAGCACGGACAGCGTCGCTGCCGCAACGATCCTGCCGTCCACCACGCTCAGCACGCTCAGCACGGCGATGCCCAGCGTTACCACGACCGCGACGTACAGGTCGAGGTTCCGACCCCGTCGGAGGTCGGCCAAGATCCAGTGCGACCACGAATCTGCGGCACGGTGAGGCCGACGACTGTGCTCTGTGGAGTCAGGGAGCATGTAGCGACTCTGGCACATGCCAACCAGTCACCGGGGGGATCGAAGGTGGCTCCGGCGGGGCGCGCGCCGGTCCGCCGGTGGAAGGGTCAGCGCTATGGCGGTTGATGTCGTTGCCCAGAACCTGCGGAGGCTTGTCGTCGACCGCCCGACGACACCCCGCTTATGCAGTCCCTGACCGACTCGGACGCCGGGCTCGCCGCTCGCGCGGCAGGCGCACCGCCCGTTAACGCGGAACTGTCCGCCGCGCGGGGACGACGAGAAGCGACGAGGGGATTCAAGGAAGAGGGAGAAAGCGCTCCCTTCATTTTCAAGGTATATCGCACCCCGGGCCTTGCGGCAAGACCCCGGTCCTGCTGCAAAATCGTCGGCCGAGGCAGGGACCTGCAGAAATGGAAGTCACGAATGCTAGTTTTGCCGTCGAGGTGCGGGTCGAACGGGGGAGTTCGACCGTGGTTTGCGGTATCCGCCGCGCCCGTGCTTTCCACGATCAGCGGGGGGCGGAAATGAATCCGCTGACCGGAAGCGCGTTCGACCTGCCCGACCGGCTCGCCCACAAGGCCGACCCGGCGCTGATCGCCGCCGACGAGCGGCACTTCGCGGCCATCGCCCGGAGCCTGGAGCAGGTCCTCGCCGACCTCTCCGACCGCCTCGACACGGTGCGCCGGTCGCCCGCCGGCAAGGGCCGGCAGGCGGTGGAGCGGGACATGGAGGTCCGGCGGCTGGAGGCCCGGCTGCGCGCCCTGCGCCGGTTCGGGCTGGACCTCTGCATCGGGCACATGGTCGGCGCGGAGCACCCCGAGCCGGTGTACGTCGGACGACGGGGCCTCACCGACAGCGCGGGTCGCCGGCTGCTGCTGGACTGGCGCTCGCCGGCCGCGGCACCGTTCTTCGGGGCCACCCACGCCAACCCGATGGGGCTGACCAGTCGCCGCCGGTACCGGTGGACGCGCGGCCGGATCAGCGACTACTGGGACGAGGTGTTCAGCCCGGACGGGTGGGAGGGGCACGCCGCGCTCGACGACCAGTCCGCCTTCATCGCCAGCCTCGGCGGCAACCGGTCGGCCCGGATGCGGGACGTGCTCGGCACCATCCAGGCCGACCAGGACGCCATCATCCGGGCCGGATCGCGGGGCGCTCTCGTCGTCGACGGGGGCCCGGGCACCGGGAAGACCGTCGTCGCCCTGCACCGCACCGCCTACCTGCGTTACGCCGACCCGCACCTCGGCCGGCGCCGGGGTGGCGTGCTCGTCGTCGGCCCGCACCAGCCCTATCTGGCGTACGTCTCCGACGTGCTGCCCAGCCTCGGCGAGGAGGACGTGCAGATCTGCACCCTGCGGGACCTCGTGCCCGAGGGAGCCGCGGCGGCGCGCGAAGCCGACCCGGAGGTGGCGCGCCTGAAGTCGGCCGCGGAGCTGGTGACGGCGGTGGAGGCGGCGGTCCGGTTCTATGAGAAGCCGCCGGCCCGGGGGATGACGGTCACCGTCGGCGAGACCGACGTCCGGCTGAGCGCCGACGACTGGGCCGAGGCGTTCGAGGCGGCCGGACCCGGTGCCCCGCACAACGAGGTGCGGGAGGAGATCTGGGCGGAGCTGCTCACCATCCTGCTGGGGAAGTACGACGGCGACGAGCCGGAGGACCTGCTCCGCCGGTCGCTGCTGCGCAACACCGAACTGCGCTCGGCCTTCCACCGGGCCTGGCCGCTGCTGGCGGCCACCGACGTGGTCGGTGACCTGTGGTCGGTGCCCGCCTATCTGCGCCGGTGCGCCCCCTGGCTGAGCGCCGACGAGATCCGGCGGCTGCAGCGCGCCGACCCATCCGCCTGGACGGTCTCCGACCTGCCGTTCCTGGACGCGGCCCGGCAGCGGCTCGGCGACCCGGAGGCGTCCCGGCGCAGCCGCCGCCACGACGCCGTCGTCGCCGTCGAACGCGAGCGGATGTCCACGGTCGTCGACGAGCTGATCGCGGCCCACACCTACGACGACGGGGAGGGGGTGCTGTCGAGCCTGCGCCAACTGGACCTCCAGGACGCGCTGGTCGACGAGGCCGTACTGCCCGACGCCGAGCCGGACCGGCTCGCCGGCCCGTTCGCGCACATCGTCGTGGACGAGGCCCAGGAACTGACCGACGCCGAGTGGCGGATGCTGCTGCTGCGCTGCCCGTCCCGGAGCTTCACCATCGTCGGGGACCGCGCCCAGGCCCGGCACGGCTTCCCGGAGTCGTGGCGGGAACGGCTGACCCGGGTCGGGTTCGACCGGATCACCCTGGCCTCGCTGAGCATCAACTACCGGACGCCGGAGGAGATCATGGCCGAGGCCGAACCGGTCATCCGGGCGGTCCTGCCGGACGCCAACGTGCCGACCTCGATCCGGGGCAGCGGGGTCCCCGTCGTACACGGGGCAGTGGCCGACCTGGGTCCGGTGCTCGACGCCTGGGTCGCCGCGCACGCTGAGGGGACGGCCTGCGTCATCGGGGACCCCGCCTTCCCCGGTACGGCCCGGGTCCGGTCGTTGACCCCGGAGCTGTCGAAGGGGCTGGAGTTCGACCTGGTCGTCCTCGTGGACCCGGAGGGGTTCGGCGCCGGCGTCGAAGGGGCGGTCGACCGCTACGTCGCGATGACCCGGGCGACCCGGCAACTCGTCATCCTCACCGGATCCTGACCCGCGTACGCGAAAAGGGGTGACGGGCCGCGGCCCGTCACCCCTTTCGGAGTGCGGTTACTGGCCGCCGGCCCGGAACGCCACCCAGGCGTCGCTCATCCGGTCCGCCTGGCCGGCGGTGAACATGTTCATGCAGGAGTCCTGCGTGTAGTCCATGAAGTTGTGGATCGGGTCCAGCCCGGGGGCGGTGCAGGTGTCCGCACCGACCGGGCAGTTGAACTGCGGCGCGGCCTCACGGGGAGTGTCCGCGACGTAGTCGCCGGAGGCGGCGCACCCGTGCGCGAAGGTGTGCTCCAGCATCAGCCAGTGCCCGACCTCGTGCGTGAGGGTGTCACCCAGGGCGTACTTGCCGGCGGTGCCGCCCGGCATCGACTCGTCCAGCATCACGACGCCGTCGATGTAGTCCCGGCCGTTGTTGTAGCCCTTCGGGAAGTACGCCCAACCGAGCAGGCCGCCACCGATGTTCGCCGCGTAGACGTTCAGGGTGCGGGCGTCGCCGGTGTACAGCGCCTTCTTCATGTCCCGCTCGTTCTTGCCCGGCTCGACGGTGTACCAGGCGCTGTTCACCGTCCAGGTCGTGTCGACCAGGTCGAACCGGAACGGGGTGTCGGAGGCGTCCGCTGCCGTCTTCCCCGAGTACGAGTCGTTGAGCACCGTCATCTGGTTGGCGATCAGGGTGTTCCACCGGGTCGTCTCCGCCGCGCTGAGCGGGTGGTCGGAGACCATGTGGAAGACCGTGGGGATGGTGACGCTGCCGTTGGGCAGGCGCGGCGAATCCTTGATCACGCCGTAGGCGTTCGCCTCGTTCTTGGAGTACAGCTCCGGCTCCTTGGCGGTGGCACCCTCGGCCACCCGGGCCGCGCTGCTCCCGCCGGCACCCGGCTCGCACGCCGCGACACCCTTGCCGGGGGCGGCGGGCGCGGCGCCGGCCAGCGCACCGGAGGCACCGCCGGCGGTCAGGAACGTCGCCGCGGTGGCGGTCAGGACCGCCAGCTGAAAGGTAGATCTTCTGCGCATACTTGCACCTCTCGCGCATGGGGATGAAGGGGTTCGCGCGGCGGGGGTAGGGGAGGAGTCCGCCGCGCGGCAAGGCCACTGAGCTGGTCGTCCCGGTATTTGAACACGTCGCGGACGGGAACGACAGGCCCCGGCCGCCGGGACGGCGGCCTTCGTTCGAACAGCGACCGGGGTGGCCGGCGCGTTACTCGGCGGGCCGGACCGGCGCGGCCCGGTGCGCGTCGACCGCGCGGCCCATCCGGGTGACGGCCTCGGTGAGGATCGCGGGGGAGGTGCCGAAGTTGAGCCGGACGAAGCCCGTCCCGCCGGTGCCGAAGACGTGCCCGGAGCTGAGCGCGACCCGCGCGCGGTCGAGGAACATCTGCGCCGGCCCGGCGAGGTCGCTGACCACGCCCGGCCCGTCCACCGGCGGCGCGGTGGCGATGCCGAGGCCCGTGCAGTCCAGCCAGGCGAGGTAGGTGCCCTCGGGGCGGTGGTAGGGGATCGTCGGCAGGTGCTCCGCCAGCAGCTCCGCCAGCAGCGTGCGGTTGGCGTCGAGGCCGTCCAGCAGGAGGTCGAGCCACTCCTCACCGGCCCGGAAGGCGGCGGTGTGCGCCAGGATGCCGAGGTGGCTGGGCCCGTGGCCGACCTCCTCGGGCATCCGCCGCAGGTCCTCGACGGCCCGCGGCCCTGCGACGGCGAGCGCCGCCTTGAGACCGGCGAGGTTCCAGGCCTTGGAGGCGGAGGCGAGGGCGAAGGCGTCCTCGGCCCCGGACACCGTCAGGTAGGGGGTGAAGTGCGTCCCGGGAAGCACCAGGGGGGCGTGGATCTCGTCGGAGATCACCCGCAGGCCGTGCCGGTGGGCCAGCTCGGCGACGGCCTCCAGCTCGTCCCGGCGGTGCACGACGCCGGTCGGGTTGTGCGGGTTGCACAGCAGGAACGCCGGCCGGGGGCCGCAGGCGCGGGCCCGGCGGAAGGCCTCGTCGAGCGCGGCGGGGTCCATCCGCCGGTCGGGGCCGAGCGGAGCCTCGATCACCTGCCGGCCGGCGTGGCTGACGAAGGCGTAGAAGGGCGGGTAGACGGGGGAGCAGACGACCACGGCGTCGCCCGGGTCGGTCACCAGCCGCAGCACCTCGACGGCGCCCATCATCACGTCGGGCACCAGCGCGGTGTGCTCCACCCGGAAGCCGTGCCAACCCCAGCGCCGGGCGGCGAAGCCGCCGAGCGCCTCGGCGTACGCGGTGCCGTGCGGATAGCCGGTGTCGCCGAGGTCGATCGCGCGGCGCAGCGCCTCGGCCACCGGGGGAGCCAGGGGTACGTCCAGCTCGGCGACCCAGAGGGGGAGCACGTCGGGCGGGTACTGGCGCCACTTCACGCTGGTGCGCCGCCGAAGGTCGTCCGGCGTGAGCCGGGTGAGCGGGTTCCGGGGCGAGGAGGGGGCGGGTGCCATGCCGCCCACCCTAAGCCCGTGCGATTTCGCCACTGCTGGGTGATTCGAAAGCGACAAAGTCCCGCATTCACGTTCAATGGGGCAGGGTGCGGGACGGGGACGCCGACCGTCGGGGTCACCGATCGTCGGAGGGTCGCGCCATGTTCCGTCGGATCACCGGAGCCGTCGTACGGGTTCCCGTCGCGCTCGTCGCCGCCTGCGGCATCGTCCTGGCCGTCGGCGGGTCGGCCGGGGCGGGCGCGCTCGGGCGGCACCGGCCCGACGGCGACCCGGGGCACCGGGTGGACCGGCAGGTCCGCGCGGCGATGGCGCAGATGACCCTGGCCGAGAAGGTGGGCCAGATGTTCGTCCTCCAGGTGTACGGCGACACCGCCACGACCACGAACCCCACCGACCAGGCAGCCAACCGGGCGCTCTACGGCAGCGACGTCGCCAACGGGGCGCAACTGCTGGCGCGGTACCACCCCGGCGGCATCATCTACTTCACCAACACCGACAACCTGAACAACCCGCAGCAGGTCGCGCTGCTGTCCAACGGGTTGCAGCGGGCGGCGCTGGCCGACCAGGGCATACCGCTGCAGATCAGCACCGACCAGGAGGGCGGCTTCGTCAGCCGGATCCCGCCGCCGTCGGCGATCGCACCGGGCAACATGGCGATCGGTGCGACGTTCGACAGCGGGGTGGCGTTCTCGACCGCCGCCGCGACCGGCCGGCAACTGCGGGCGATGGGCATCACCATGGACCACGCGCCGGTGGTGGACGTCAACACCAACCCCCGGAACACGGCCGACGGCACGCGGGCCTTCAGCGACCGGACGGCGGTGGTCTCCGCGTTCGGCGCGGCGGCCGTCACCGGCTACCAGGGCACCGGGATCGCCGCCACGGCCAAGCACTTCCCCGGCCTGGGCAGCGCGGAGGCCAACCCCGACACCGGGATCGCGGTCGTCAACGAGACCCGCGAGGAGATCATGCGGATCGACATCCCGCCGTTCCGCGCCGCCATCGCCGCGGGGGTCAAGTCGATCATGCCGACGGCGGTGGTCGTCCCCGCACTCGACCCCACCCGGACGCCGGCCATCCTCTCCCGGCCCATCATCACCGGGCTGCTCCGCGACACCCTCCGCTACGACGGGGTGGTCGTCACCGACGCGCTGCGCGCCGACGCGCTCGCCGGCATCCCGCAGGACCAGGTGATCCTCGGCGCCGTCGACGCCGGCAACGACGAGCTGCTCCTGCCCACCAACCCGCCCGCCGCCATCGCCACGGTCATCGACGCGGTACGCGCCGGCACCATCAGCCGGCAGCGCATCGACCAGTCCGTGTACCGGATCCTGCGGATGAAGGCCGAACTGGGCCTCTTCGACCACCCGTACACCACCAGCGAGGCGGTCGACTCGACCGTCGGCAACCCGGCCGAGCAGCAGGTCATGGCGGACGCAGCGCGCCGCTCGATCACCCTGCTGCGCAACCAGGCCGGCACGCTGCCGCTCCCGGCGAACTCCGGCCGCCACGTGCTGGTCACCGGCTGGGGCAGCACCACGGTCCCCGCCCTGGCCGGGCAACTGTCCGGCAAGGGGCTGGTCGCCACCCCGATGTGGACCGGGTCGCCGGACCAGCATACGATCAACCAGGTGGTGGCGGCGGCCACCGCGAGCGACGTCGTCGTCGTGCTCACCAACAACGCCCGGAACGACGTCACCCAGCAGAACCTGGTCCGGGCGCTGCTCGCGACGCGTACGCCGGTGGTGACCGTGGCCGTCGGCGGGCCGTACGACATCGCCTACTTCCCGGCGGCCCCCACCTACCTGGCGGCGTACGGCTACCGGGACGTCTCCCTCGCCGCGCTCGCGGACGTCCTGACCGGCGGGCAGCCGACCGGCCGCCTCCCGGTCACCGTCCTGACGCCGGACGGCACGCAGGTCCTCTTCCCGTTCGGGTCGGGCATCGGCTACCCGAAGCCGGCCCCGGCCACGCCGAGGTGAAACGGCGGGCGGTGCGCGCGGCGTCGGCGGGAACCGCCATGATGGGCTGGTGAAGATCCTGTCCATCCAGTCCTCGGTCGCCTACGGCCACGTCGGCAACTCGGCGGCCGCCTTCCCCCTCCAGCGGCTCGGGCACGAGGTCTGGCCCGTGTTGACGGTCCACTTCTCCAACCACACCGGGTACGGCGCGTGGCGGGGTCCCCTGCTGGCCCCCGCGGACGTGGCCGAGGTGATCGCCGGCATCGCCGACCGGGGGGTCCTCGGCACCGCCGACGCCGTGCTCTCGGGTTACCAGGGCGACCCGGCGATGGGCGCGGTGATCCTGGACGCGGTGGACCAGGTCAAGGCGGCCAACCCGGACGCGGTGTACTGCTGCGACCCGGTGATGGGCGACGTCGGCCGGGGCATGTTCGTCCGGCCCGGCATCCCGGAGTATCTGCGGGACACCGTCGTCCCGCGCGCGGACATCATCACCCCGAACCAGTTCGAGCTGGAGTTCCTCGCCGGCCGGTCGACCGGGACGTTGCCGGAGCTGCTGGCGGCGGTCGACGCGGTACGCGCCACGGGACCCCGGCACGTACTGGTCACCAGCGTGCTGCACGGCGAGGTGCCGGAGGGGTCGCTGGAGGTGGTGGCCGTCTCGGACGAGGGCGCCTGGGCGGTGACCACGCCGCTGCTGCCGATCAGCCCGAACGGCGGCGGCGACGTGACCGCCGCGCTCTATCTGGCGCACCTGCGCACGACCGGCTCGCCCGCGACGGCGCTGGAACGCACCATCTCGTCCGTCTTCGCCGTGCTGGAGGCGACCCTCGCGGCGGGCACCCGGGAACTCCAGCTGGTCGCCGCCCAGGACGCGATCGCCGAGCCGCCGGCCCGGTTCACCGCCCGCCGACTGCGCTGACCTCCCCCCCCCCCCGGCGGGCCGGCGAGGACGACCGGCCCGCGGGGAACCCCGTCACCGGCGGGTCAGCCGGTACGCAGCACGACCCGGCCCCGGTTGGCGCGGGCCCTGACCAGCTCGACGGCCTCGCCGATGCGGTCGAGCGGGAAGTCGGTGTGCCGGGGTTCCAGCCGGCCGGCGGCGAGCAGGTCCCACAGTTCGGCCCGGTGCCGCTCGACCACCTCCGGCCGGGCCCGGTGGAGCTGACCGATGGTGAAACCGACGACCGACCGGGCACCGTCGAGCAGGGCGTCGACGTCGACACCGCCACCGCCGGCGCTGAACGCGACGAGCCGGCCGAACGACGCGAGCGCCGCCACCCCGCGCCGCACCAGCTCGCCGCCGACCCCGTCGAGCAGCACGTCCACCGGCTCGCCCCAGGACGGCTCGGCGTACGTCACCACCTCGTCGGCACCGCACCGACGGACGAAGTCGGACTTGTCCGCCGCGCCGACGGCCGCGACCACCCGGCCCGCGCCGAGCGCCTGCGCCAGCTGCACGGCCAGGTGACCGGTGCCGCTGGCCGCTGCGGTCACGAGCACCGACTCACCCGGTGCGAAGTGGCCCGCCCGCAGGGTGCTCAGGGCGATCAGACCACCACGGACCAGCGCCAGCGCCGACGCCGCGTCCACCTCGGTGGGGACGCGGCTGAGCAGCCGAGGATCGGCGACGACCTGGTCGGCGAAGGCGTCGGCGAACACGACGCCGCCGACCCGGTCGCCGACCTCGAACCCGGACACGTCGACGCCCAGCCCCACCACCGTGCCGACGACCTCGCCACCCGGCCGGACCGGCTCGCCACGCACACCGGCCGCCGCCAGCAGCCGGACCAGGGCGACACCGACGCCGACGGCCTCGACGCGGAGCAGCAGCTGCCCCGGTCCCGGCAGCGGGGGCGGCTCCTCGACGACCTCGGCCGGGCGGCCGGCCGCAAAACAGATCCTGCGCACCACGGATTCCTTCCGCCGAACATCCCGTCGCCCGGCGGCCCGCCACCCGTGCACACCGTCGACGCTCAACGCCGTCGGAGTTTCCGCGCCCGGCGCGGCGCGCGGCAACCGGTTTGCGACGGTGCGTCCCTAGCACGCCGCCGCAACCGGCAGGTCGGTCGCGGTGGACAGGTGGCCGGGATACGCCTAGCGTCCGACATCGTCGATCACCCCGGCGAGGCTGACGAGGACGGGACAACGCATGAGCCGACGGCAGTTCGTCAACGACCCCGAGCACGTCGTCCCGGAGGCGCTGGAGGGTTTCGTCCTCGCCCACCCGGGACTGCTGCGGCTGCACCCCGACCCGGCGTACGTCACCCGGGCGGAGCCGGCCGGTGCCAAGGTCGCACTGGTCTCCGGCGGCGGTTCCGGCCACGAGCCCCTGCACGTCGGCTTCGTCGGCCCGGGCATGCTCGACGCCGCCGTGCCGGGCGCGGTCTTCGCCAGCCCCACGGCCCTGCAGGTGGCCGCCGCGACGACCGCCGTGGACACCGGCCGGGGCGTCCTCCAGATCGTCAAGAACTACACCGGCGACCTGCTGAACTTCCGCATCGCCGCCGAGATCGCCGCCGACGAGGGCATCGAGGTCGAGCAGGTGCTGGTGGACGACGACCTGGCCTCCGAGCGGGCCGACGGCGAGGGCCCCGGCCGACGCGGCACCGCCGCCGTCGTCGTGGTCGAGAAGCTCTGCGGCGCGCTCGCCGAGCGCGGCGCGGCACTCGCCGACGTCGCCGCGTTCGGCCGGGCGCTGGTCGGCCAGGCGCGCAGCATGGGCGTCGCGCTGGCCGCCGGCGCGCACCCCGGCGAGAGCGAGCCGGCCTGGCTGCTGGCCGCCGACGAGGTCGAGCTGGGCGTGGGCATCCACGGCGAACGCGGCGTCGGCCGACGACCCTTCGCCGGCGCCGACGAACTCGCCGCCGACCTGCTCGACCGCCTCGTCGGCGCGCTCGGCCTGGCCCGGGGCGACGACGTCTTCGTGGTGGTGAACGGGCTCGGGGCCACCCACGGCCTGGAACTCGCGCTGGTGCACCGCGCCGTGCACCACCAGCTCGCCGGCCGGGGCGTCCGGGTGGCCCGCAGCCTGGTCGGGCCGTACGTCACGTCACTCGACATGGCGGGCCTGTCGATCACCCTCGTCCGCGCGGACGACGAGCGCGTCGCCCTCTGGGACGCGCCCGTCCGCACCCCCGCCCTGACCTGGTGAGAGGACCGTCATGACCAGCGACACCATGGACGCCGCCGACACCCGCGCCTGGATGGGGCGCTTCTTCGCGGCGTTCGACCGCGAACGACAGGCGCTCACCGACCTCGACCGGCGCTCCGGCGACGGCGACTTCGGCGCGAACCTGCGCTCGGCGCTCGGCCGGGCCCGGGCCGCGCTGGACGAGGCGCCCACCGCGACGCCCGGCGACGTCCTGGACGTCGTGTCGACCGCGTTCCTGCACACCGGCGGCACCTCCGGACCCCTCTTCGGCATGTGGTTCCGGCAGCTGGCCAAGGCCACCCGTACGGAGGTCGTGGGGGTGGCCGAGCTGGCGCGGGGCTTCGCCGACGGGACCGCCACGGTGCGGCGGCTCGGCGGCGCGGGACCCGGTGACAAGACGATGGTGGACGCGCTGGTGCCGGCCACCGAGGCGCTGACGGCCGCCACGGGTGGTCTCGCGGACGCCCTGGCCGCCGCGGCCGACGCGGCACGCGCGGGGGCCGAGTCCACGGCCGACCTGGTGGCGAACCGGGGCCGGGCCAGCTATGTCGGTGAGGTGGCCCGGGGCGTCCTCGACCCGGGTGCCGTCGCGGTCGCCCTGATCGTGGAGAGCCTCCGCGGCTGACGGAAGCCGCCCGGCACTACTGGGCGAAGTCCCAGTGATCGTCCCGCGCACCCGGGGGCCGAGGTTGACAGTCCCCGACCCGTGGTGGACTCTCCAGCTGCGTTCGACGTGAAGATCGAGAGCCCGGGCGGTGAGGGGTACGACATGCGGACCATCGACTGGCGGGACGACCGGATCGTCGCGATCGACCAGACCCGGCTGCCGCACGAGGTCGAGTTCCTGGAGATCGACACCGTCGAGGACCTGATCGCCGCGATCCGGTCACTGGCGATCCGGGGTGCGCCCGCGATCGGCGTCGCCGGGGCGCTCGGGGTGGCCCTCGCCGCCCGGCGGCACCCGGAGCCGGCCGAGCTGCGCGCGGCCGTTGACGCGCTCCGCGCCGCCCGCCCCACCGCGGTCAACCTCGCCTGGGGCGTCGACCGGGTCCGCGCCCGGCTCGACGCCGAAGGCACCGAGGCGGCCCTCGACGAGGCCCTGGCGGTGCTGGCGGAGGACGTCCGCTGCTGCCGGGAACTCAGCGAGCGGGGTGCCCGCTGGCTGGTCGAGACCGTCGGACCGCAGGTGGCGGTGCAGACCCACTGCAACGCCGGAGCGCTCGCCACCGTCGAGTGGGGCACCGCGCTCGGAGTCGTCCGGTCCCTCCAGGAGCACGGCGCGCTCACCCACGTGTACGCCTCGGAGACCCGCCCCCTGCTCCAGGGCGCCCGGCTGACCGTGTGGGAACTGGCTCAGATCGGGGTGCCGCACACCCTGGTGGTCGACTCCGCCGCCGCCTCGGTGCTGGCCCAGGGCCGGGTCGACGCGGTGGTGGTCGGCGCGGACCGGATCACCGCGAACGGCGACGTGATCAACAAGGTGGGCACGTATCCCTTGGCGCTGGCGGCGGCCCGGGCCGGGGTGCCGATGGTGGTCGCCGCCCCGGAGTCCACCGTCGACCTGGCCACCCCCTCCGGCGCGGACGTGCACATCGAGGTACGCGACCCCGAGGAGATCACCGCCCTGGGGGCGGTGGCGCTGGCCCCGAAGGGCACCGGCACCCTGAACTACGCCTTCGACGTGACCCCGGCGGACCTGGTCACCGCCATCGTCACCGAGCGTCGGGTCATCCTGCCGGCCGCCGGCGGTCGCCCCGACGACCCCATCAGCCGGAGCTGACCGACCCCGCGAGGAGCCACCCCCCGATGCGTAACCGCTGGTCCGCCGCCGACGCCCCGGACGGCTCCGCCCCCATCGCGCGCCTGGTGTACGCGTCCCGGCTGCTCGGGGCCGACCCCGGCCTGGTGCTGCACGGCGGGGGGAACACCTCGGTCAAGACGACCGTCACCGACCTCACCGGGGAACCGGTGCCGGTGCTGCACGTCAAGGGCAGCGGCTCCGACCTGGCGACGATGGACGCGGCCGGCTTCACCGCGCTGCGGCTGGACCGGCTGCGGGCGCTGCTGCGGCTGGAGCGGCTCGGCGACAGCGACATGATGAACGAGCTGCGCTGCGCCCGACTCGACGCGAGGGCACCCGACCCGAGCGTGGAGACGCTGCTGCACGCCCTGCTGCCGCACCCGGCCGTGCTGCACAGCCACGCCGACGCGCTGCTCGCACTGACCAACCAGCCGGACGGTGCCCGGCTCGTCGAGGAGCTGTACGGCGACAGCGTCGTCGTGGTGCCGTACGTGATGCCGGGGTTCGACCTGGCCCGGCGCTGCGCGGAGCGGTATCCGGCGCGCGCCCACGCCGGGACGGTCGGCATGGTCCTGCTCAACCACGGGCTCTTCACCTTCGGCGCGGACGCCGAGGAGGCGTACCACCGGCACGTCGAGCTGGTCGGCATGGCCGAGGAACGGGTGGGGCTGCCGCGGCCCCGGGTCGCGCCGGCCGCGCCGCAGCCGGTGGACCGGGAGCGGCTGGCCCGGCTGCGCCGGGAGGTCTCCACCACGGCGGGCACCCCGATGCTGCTGCACCGCCACGAGGATCCGGCCGTGCGGGCCTTCCTGGACCGGCCCGACCTGGCGGCGGTCGCCACCCGGGGCCCGGTCACCCCCGACCACGTGCTGCGCACCAAGCGGATCCCGCTGGTCGGCACCGACGTGACCGGCTACGCCGCCGCCTACCACCGGTACGTCGAGCAGCACCGCTCCCGGGCCCGGACCACGCTCACCATGCTCGACCCGGCGCCCCGGGTGATCCTCGACCCGGAGCTGGGCATGCTCACCGCCGGCCGGTCGGCGGCCGAGACCCTGATGGCCCGGGACATCTACCGGCACACCGTCGACGTGATCGAGGCCGCCGAGGCGGTCGGCGGCTACCGGGCGCTGCCGGCGGAGGACATCTTCGACCTGGAGTACTGGGAGCTGGAGCAGGCGAAGCTGCGGCGGGGCGGGCCGGCACCGGAGTTCGCGGGCGAGGTGGCCGTGGTGACCGGGGCGGCCTCCGGCATCGGCCGGGCCTGCGCCGAGGCGCTGCTGGCCCGGGGCGCCTGCGTGGTGGCCCTGGACCGGGACCCGTCGGTCGGCGCGTCCGACGGGCCGGCCCGGCTCGGCCTGACCGTCGACGTCACCGACGGCGCGGCCGTGGACGCCGCCCTGGACAGCGCCGTGGCGCGCTTCGGCGGGGTGGACATCGTCGTCGCGGCGGCCGGGATCTTCCCGCCGAGCCGGGCCATCGCCGAGCTGGACCCGGCCGAGTGGCAGCGCACGATGGCGGTCAACGCGGAGTCCGTGGCGTACCTCTTCGCCCGGACCCACCCGCTGCTGGCACTCGCGCCCCGGGGCGGCCGGGCGGTCGTGGTCGCCTCCCGCAACGCCCTCGCCCCCGGGCCCGGCGCGGTCGCCTACTCCGCCTCGAAGGCGGCGGTGACCCAGGTGGCGCGGGTGGCCGCGCTGGAATGGGCGGGCGACGGCATCCGGGTGAACGTGCTGCACCCCGACGCGGTCTTCGACACCGGTCTGTGGAGCCCGGAGGTGCTCGACGCCCGGGCCCGGCACTACGGGCTGACCGTGGCGGAGTACAAGCGACGGAACCTGCTCGGCGCCGAGATCACCAGCGCCCGGGTCGGTGAGCTGGCCGCCACGCTCTGCGGGGAGGCCTTCGCCGCCACCACCGGGGCGCAGATCACCGTGGACGGGGGGAACGAACGGGTGATCTGAGGCCGGGGGTGCGTACGGCGGGCCGTACTGGGCAGACTGTGGCGATGCCCCCCGCCGCGCACGCCGCCCGCCGCCGTCGTACCCATGCCGTCGTCGCGCTGCTCGTGGCGCTGGCCGTGGTGCTCGTCGGCGGCGCCTGGTCGCTGCGTGACCGGGGGGACGGCGACGGCGACCGCGCGGTGCGGTCGACCGTCCCCGACGCGGTCGGCTGCGCGGGCCGGGCGCTCACCGCGCCCCGCGAGCTGCGCGGCATGTGGATCACGACGGTGAACAACATCGACTGGCCGAGCCGGCGCGGGTTGCCGGCCGAGGCGGCGCGGGCCGAGTTCCGGGGCTGGCTGGACCTGGCCGTACGCCGCAACCACAACGCCGTCTTCGTGCACGTACGCCCCAGCGGCGACGCGCTCTGGCCGTCGGCGTACGCGCCGTGGTCGGAGTGGCTGACCGGGCGCCGCGACGGGCGCGACCCGGGCTGGGACCCGATGGAGTTCATGGTCGCCGAGGCGCACGCCCGCAACCTGGAGTTCCACGCCTGGTTCAACCCGTACCGGGGCGGGCAGCCGGCCACCGTCGGCGGTCCAGGTCCCCGGGTCGACCAGCTCGCGCC
The DNA here is from genome assembly GCF_040499845.1 of Micromonospora sp. CCTCC AA 2012012. Taxonomy (NCBI): domain Bacteria; kingdom Bacillati; phylum Actinomycetota; class Actinomycetes; order Micromonosporales; family Micromonosporaceae; genus Micromonospora; species Micromonospora mangrovi. The sequence continues at coordinate 3,354,441 of NZ_CP159342.1, read as the reverse complement.
GAACCACCCGCTGCGGCAGCACCCCGACTGGGTGGTGACCTACCCCAGCGCCGACCGGCCCGGCAGCCGCCTCTATTTCAATCCGGGCATCCCCGAGGCGCGCCGGTTCGTCGAGGACTCCATGCTGGAGGCGGTCGCGCGGTACGACGTCGACGGGGTGCACTTCGACGACTTCTTCTACCCCTACCCGGAGGCCGGGCAGGACTTCCCCGACGACGCGGCGTTCGCCCGGTACGGCCGGCGGTTCGCCGACCGGGACACCTGGCGGCGGGACAACGTCAACACCCTGGTCCGCGAGATGAGCGAGCGGATCAAGGCGCTCAAGCCGTGGGTGAAGTTCGGCATCAGCCCGTTCGGCATCTGGCGCAACCAGCGCACCGACCCGACCGGCTCGCCGACCGCCGGCCTGCAGAGCTACGACGACATCTACGCCGACACCCGGCTCTGGGTCCGCCGGCAGTGGCTGGACTACGTCGTGCCGCAGCTCTACTGGCACATCGGCTTCGGCAAGGCCGACTACGCCAAGCTGCTGCCGTGGTGGGCGGCCACGGTGCAGGGCACCCGGGTGCAGCTCTACATCGGCCAGGCCGACTACCGGGTGGGGGAGAAGGGCGCCTGGCGCGACCCGGCCGAGCTGGACCGGCAGCTCACCCTCAACCGCCGCTACGGGGTGCAGGGGAGCGTCCACTTCAGCGCCGCCCAGGTACGCGCCGACAAGCTCGGCGCGGTCAGCCGGTACAGCGCGAACCACTACGCCGGACCGGCGCTGGTGCCCACGATGGCGCAGCTGCCGGCGGCGGCGCCGGCCGCGCCCACCGTCACCGACGCGCGGCGGGACGACACCGGCGGGGTGGCGTTGACCTGGCGCGGGGAGGCCGCCACCAGCTTCGCCGTCTACCGGCTGGACGGCGACACCGCCGCGCTCGTCGGCACCGTCCGGGGCACCGGCTGGGTCGACCGGACCGCCCCGCCTGGCCGCCCGCTGGCCTACTGCGTCTCCGGCGTGGACCGCAGCGGCACCGAGGGCCGGCTCAGCGCCGCCGCGCCCGTCCCGGCCCGGTAGCCGTCCCGCACTACGCTGCCGGCGTGAACGCACCCTCCCGCATCCTGGTCTACGGGGTGTACGGCGCCGGCAAGTCCACCCTCGCCGCCCGGCTGGCGGAGCGCCTGGGCCTGCCCTGGTATCCGGTCGACGACCTGCTCTGGCAGCCGGGCTGGGTGGAGGTGCCGGTCGCGGTGCAGCGCAGCCGGATCGAGGAGATCTGCCGGCGGGACCGCTGGATCATCGACGGGGCGTACCACGGCTGGCGGGACGTGCCGCTGACCCGCGCCGACCTGGTGGTCGGCCTGGACTACCCGCGCTGGCGATCGTTCTGGCGGCTGCTGCGCCGCACGGCGGGCCGGCTGGTGTCGGGGGAGGTGATCTGCAACGGCAACCGCGAGTCGCTGCGCAGCGTGCTGTCCCGCGACTCGATCCTGGTCTGGCACGTCACCGCGTTCGGCCGCGCCCGGCGGCGGATGCGCGCCTGGCGCAGCGACCCGTCCGGCCCGCCGGTGCTGCTGTTCCGCTCCCCGGCGGCCCTGGACCGCTGGCTGGTCGACCTGCCCACCGGCTCGGACTCCTGACCACCGGGCCCGGGCCGCCCCCGGTGCCCGGTCAGGCCGGACGACCCGCGTCGACCGGAGCGCCGGGGGTCGGTGGCGCGTCGCCGTCGAGGGGCCGCAGTCCGGTCAGCGTCAGGACCGCGTACGCCGGGCTGGTCGGACCGGCGGTGACCCGCAGCGTGGCGAGGGCGCCGGTGAGGTCGTGCAGGAGCCGCACCCCGGCGCTGCTGAGGTGGCTGACGCCGGTCAGGTCGACGGTGAGGGGAAGCCCTCCACCGCGGCCGGCCTGCAGGATCGCGCCCTGCAACCGGGCAGTCGAGGCCATGTCGACCGGGCCCCGCACCGTCAGCGCCCGCCCGCCGGGAATGTCCACCACGTCCGTGGTCAGCTCCTCCGGCTGCCGGTCCCGTGGGCCGGGTCTCCCGGGCGGGGAGGTGGTCGTGGTGACGGTGCTGGGGTGGCTGAGCCGCAGCCCCATCCGGACGCGGGTCCCCCGGTCGCCGCGGTCGAGTTCGGTGTGGTCGACGAGGCCGCGGATCATCGCCAGGCCCCGGCCGCGATTCGCGGGGTCGTGCGTCGGCGGGCGCCAGCGGCCCTGATCGGTGCAGGTGAGCCAGGCGACGCCGTGGGCGTCGAGGACGGCCTCCACCTGGAAGGTCGCGGACTCGTTCCCCGGGTCGGCGTGCTCGACGGCGTTGGCGGCCGCCTCGCCGAGGGCGTGGATGAGGCTCCAGGTGTCCTGCGTCCCGGCACCGGCCGCGGTGAGCCAGTCGGTCACCTGCCGGCGCAGCGGTCGCAGCGTGGCCGGGTCGGCGGGGAGGGTGAGGTGCAGGGGGCGGACCGGCTCGGTCACCAGATGAGCGGCGAGCAGGGTGGTGTCGTCCCGGTACCCGCCGCCGGTCCGGGCGAGGCGCTCGGTGACGACGGCGCAGATCCGGTCGGGGAGCCGGCTGTCCTCGTCGAGGACGGGACCGGTGGTTGCCGCCTCCGCCGCGGCGGCGAGGGCGTCGGAGCCGTCGCGCAGGCTCTGGTGCGGCCGTTCGATCAGGCCGTCGGTGTAGAGCAGCAGCGTGTCGCCGGGACGCAGCCGGGTCGTGTGGACCTCCGGGGCGGGGGAGCGGGTGCCCAGCGGTCCGGCCGCGCTGACCGGCAGGAAGCGGGTGACACCGTCCGCGTCGATCACCAGCGGCGGCGGGTGCGCGTGGCTCGCCACCTCCAGCGCTCCGGTGGCCGGGTCCAGCACGGCCAGGCAGGTGGTGGCGGCGCGGGTGAGGGTGCGCAGGCCGGCGAAGTGGTCGAGGGCGCGGAGCGTGTCGGGCAGGCTGCCGCCCGCGTGCAGCGCCTGGAGGACCACCGCCCGCAACTGGCCCATCGCCGCGGCGGCCGTGGCGCCGTGCCCGACCACGTCACCGACGGTCAGCGCGACCCGGCCGTCCGGCAGCGCGACGGCGTCGAACCAGTCGCCACCGGCGACGAGGTCGTCGTCGGCCACCAGATAGTGCGCGGCCAACTGCACCTCGGGCAGGACGGGCAGGACGTCCGGGAGCAGACTGCGTTGCAGCTCCAGGACGAGGTCCGAGGCGTGCTGGTAGCGGCGCTCGGAGACGGCGGCGGCGGACTCGGCCGCCCGCCGGGCGGCCACCACCGACGTGGCGTCGACGGCCTGGACGATGACGCCGCGTACGGAGCCGTCGGGGTGGAGCCACGGGGACAACTCGAAGGTGTAGAAGGCCTCCTCCAGCGCGCCGTCACCCGCGCGGTCGGTCAGGATCCGCTGCTCCTGGCCGCTGGAGCGAACGCCCTGGAGGGCCTCGTCGAGGAGTTCGAAGATGTGCTGGCCGTGCAGTTCCGGCACGGCCCGCTTGAACGGCTGCCCGATCAGGTCGCTGCGATTGCCGACGGCGGCGCGTACCGCCGGGTTGGCGGCGACCACCCGGAGTTCGGGGCCCTCGAAGACCCAGACGAAGCCGGGGAACTGCTCGAACGCGTCGAGCAGCGCGGCCGGGTCGCCGGAGGACCAGCCCGGGTCCGTTCCGCTCACTGCCGTCGCCCCCTACCTCTCCTGGTTGCCTGGCAGCACGGTACCGCGCGGTGATCAGGGCCGAGCCGGTGGCGGTCCCCCGGCGCGACGGCGGACCGTGGCGAGCAGCCGCCGCACGGCGATCCGGTGCCCGCCGCTGCCGATGACGGCCATCCGGTAGAGGCCGCCGGCCACGCCGGGGAAGACCGCCCGGGTCTCCGCGCGCAGCCGGGTCCGGCCGGGGCCGGCGGGCTCCAGCCGGAAGATCAGGGCGTACGTGGCGAACCAGTGCCGCCCCGCCAGGACCAGCTCGCGCCCGGGCAGCGCGGTGACCACCCGGAAGCCGGGGAGAGTGGAGCCCTCGGCGAGCGGCCGGGGCCCGGACGCCGAGGGCTCGGCGGAGCCGACCAGGCGCGGGTAGTGGCTCATCCCGGGGCGGGAGAACGCCCGTTCCACGGTGTCGCACAGGTGCGGCCAGACGTCCTCGGGCGGCGCGGCGACGATCGTCGCGTGCTCGTCGACGTGCGGCAGGGAGGCACTCGACATGACAGTCTCCGTACGCCGGTGTCGTTCCGGGCCCCAGTATCGTCCCCCGGTACGACCGGGGCGGCGCCGCTCGGGGCGGCGGGCCGTGATGGCCGGCCTGTTCATCGCCTGGATGCTGCTGGTCAGCGCCGCCCTGTGGCGGCGCTCGGCGGTCGACCCGACCCCGCCCCCCGTCGGCTGAGGCTCAGCGCGACAGTTCGCGGGTGATCGCGGCGCGCAGCCCGTCGTGCCGGGGGCCGAGCGCGGTCGCCGGGTCGCGCCACCGTTCCGCCGGATAGAGCCAGACCGGCTTCCCGACGATCTCCGGCGGCTCCCAGTCGTAGCGGGGCCAGACGTGCGCGTGCAGGAAGGGGTCGGTGTTGCCGAGGATCTCGATGTTCACCCGGCGGAAGGCCGGGTCCGCCGCCTTGCAGGCCCGTTCCACCGCCCCGGCGAGCCGGTCCATGCTCTCCAGGTACGCCAGCCGCCGCGCCCTCGGCAGGTCGCTGAGCCGTTCCACGGTCGGGTCGTCGGCGAGCAGGACGCAGTAGCCGGGCAGCCACTGCACGTCCCCGAGCACCGCGAACCCGCCCGGCAGGGTGGCCAGCACGGTGGGGTTCTCGCCGCGCAGCGCCGACCCGATCCGGTCCTGTCGCCAATCGATCATGGGGGACATCATCCGGTAGGCGGGGGCCGGGCGCGTACCCCGGGTGGTCAGCGCAGCGGCAGGCCCATCCGGCGGCCGGCCGCGCGCAGCCCGTCCCGGGCGTCCGGGTGGGCGGCGTGGTCCACCAGTTGCTGCGCCTGCTCGACGGCGTCCCGGCCCCACACCGACGCGCAGCCCTGCTCGGTGACGATCGCGCTGTGCTGGAACGAGGTCACCGGCCCGGAGAGCAGCGGCACGACCGTCGACACGTCGGCCCTCGGGTGCCAGGAGCGCAGCGCGATGACCGCCTGCCCACCGGGGGAGTGCAGGGCACCCACGATGAAGTCGGTCTGCCCACCGAAACCCGAGTGCACCCGGGTGCCGATCCGGCTGGCGTTGGCCTGCGCGAAGAGGTCCACCTCCAGGGCGCTGTTAACCGACACCAGGTGCGGGTGCCGGGCGATCAGCGCCGGGTCGTTGGTCTTCTCGGTACGCAGCATGCGGACCCGGGGGTTGCCGTCCACCCAGTCGTAGAGCTCGTCCGAACCGAAGCAGAACGAGGCGGTCACCGGCACCTCGCGGTCCAGGCAGCCGGCCTTCTCCAGGGCGAGCACCCCGTCGCTGAACATCTCCGACCAGATCCGCAGCCCCTGCCGGTCGGCCAACGCGGAGAGCGTGGCGTCCGGGATGCCGCCGATGCCGGTCTGCAGGGTGGCCCCCGGCGGCACCAGGGCGGCGACCCGCGCGCCGATCGCGGCGGCCACCTCGTCCGGCTCGGCCGGGGCGGTCGCCGGCAGCGGCTCGTCGACCTCCAGCAGGTGGTCGACGGCGTCCAGCGGCAGCACCGCGTCGCCGTGGGTGACCGGCATCTGCCGGTTGGCCTGCGCGATCACCAGACCCCCGCGGGCCCGGACCGCCTCCACCGCGGCCGGCAGGATGTTCACCTCCACGCCGAGGCTGACCGCGCCGCCGGACGGGCGGCTGGTGTGCAGCACGACCACGTCGGGCGGCAGCCGGTCGTGCAGCAGCGCCGGCACCAGCGACAACCGGCTGGGCAGGTACGACAGGCGTGGGTGCCAGCGCATCCCGGCGCCGACGAACGCCGTCTCGTAGTGGACGCCCTCCCGGTCCGGGATGCCGCGCGGCGCGTTCAGCATGAACAGCCGGTACTCGGCCACCGACCGGTCCAGCACGGCGAGCGTGTGCAGCGGCGCGACGTGGTTGCCGCTGGCCACCACCCGGGGCTCGCCGGGCAGCCGTCCGAGGATCTCCGCCAACCGGGTTTCCGACACCGCGCGCATGACACTCCGACCGTCGTCGACAGGTGACCGTCACCGTCGAGGGGAGCATGTCGCGCGGCAGGTCCCGCGGCACAGGGTCCAAGGTCCGTGACCCGGCCCGCACCGGCCGCCCCGCGGGTCAGGCGGAGGCGGGGACCTCCGAGGGGGACGCCTCGACGACCTCCGCCGCCGTCCGGCGGACGAAGGGCCGGTCCAGCGCGGGCCGCTCGTACCGCTCCGGGGCGGGCGGCGCGCTGACGGGCGCGGGTGCGGCGGCGGCGGGCTCGATGCCGGCCGGCTCGACCGCGGCCGGCTCGGCGGCCGGACGCTCCGGCTCGGGCGTGCCCGGGCGCGGCCGGTCCCCGGCCGGTCGGTTGGCGACCTGCGGGTACTCGGCCGTCTCGACACCGCCGGCGGCAGCCGCCATGACGGCCGCGGCAGCCAGGTCGGCCACCCGCTTCGCCTCCCGCTGCACCCGCGCCCGGACCTCCTTGGCGTGCTGCTCGGCGGAGTCACCGGCCCGGCGGGCCTCCTCCAACCGGTTCGTCTCGGCGGCCAGGTCCCGGCGTACCTGGAGCAGCCGCTGCTCCAGCTCGGCGCCCTCCTGCTCCACGGCGGCGGCGTCCTGCTGGAGCCGGGCGAGCTGCTGGCCGGCCGTCTCCAGCTCGGTACGCAGCTCGGCCAGCGCCTCCTGCCGCTCCCGGATCTCCTGCTGGAGCGCGGTGAGCTGCTCGGTGTGCGCGGCGGTCTGCTCGTCGGCCCGCTCGCGCACCTCGGTCGCGTACTGCTGGGCCTCGGCCACCAGCGCGGCGATGTCCCGCTCCGCGCCCGTGGCCCGCTCGGCCAGTTCCTGCTCGGCGGCGGCCCGCCGCTCCTCCAGCTCGCGGGCCATCGCCGTCTGCCACTGGGCCAGCTCCTGCTGGGCCTTGGCGCGGGTGGCCTGGACCTCCTGCTGGATCTGCGTCCGCGCGGCCTTCACCAGCGCCTCCGACGCGGACCGGGCCTGCTCGACCTGCTGGGTGCTCTGCTCGGCGATCCGCTTCGCCTCCTGCTGGGCGCGCTCGTGCGCGGCCTGGCCGTCGGCTCGCAGCTTCTCCGCCAGCTCCCGGATGCCGGTCAGCTCGGCCTGCGCGGCGGCCCGCTGCTCCTCGTGCGCCCGGTCGTGCTCGGTACGCCGGGCGGACAGCTCCTCGTCCAGCTCCCGCAGCGTCCGGGTGGCCTGCTCCTGCGCGGCGACGAGCGTCTGCTCGGCCTGCTCCCGCACGTCGGTGGCGTGCTGCGTCGCGCCGTCGGTGATCGCGGCGGCCTGCTTCTCGGCCAGCGCGAGGATCTGGTCGACCATCGGGCCCAGGTCCCGGAAGGACGCCCGGTCCACCTGCGCCGGACGCTCCCGCAGCTCGGTCACCTCGGTCTGCAGCCCCTGCATCTGCACCGTCAGCTCCCGCACCTGCCCGTACGCCCGGTCCCGGTCGAGCGTCACCCGCGCCAGTTCGGCGTCCAGGTGCTCGACGTGGCGGTCCACCTGCCGCTTGTCGTAGCCGCGTACGGCGAGCGCGAAGTGCGGCCGCGCGGTGACGTCGTCGTGGTTCGCGAACGGGTCCTCGCCAGTGGACATGCGCCATCCTCCGTCGGTTCGCCAGCGCCAGGCCGGCGGATGACCGCCCCGCAGGGCATGATGAGGCGCAACGGTACCGCCGTCGGTGCGCGGCGTCCGGACCACCCCGGCCCTCGACCGTAGGGCGGTCGAGGGGCCCGGTCCAGGGGCCGACCGGTCAGACCGGGAAGTGCGGATTGCCCGCGGTGAGCCGCAGCGTGAAGCCGTCCGGGTCGCGTTGCAGGGCCACGTGGTTGCAGGACTGGTAGCTGATCCAGAGCCCCAGGCCACCCGCTGTGCCGGTGGTCGCCGGGAGCAGCCCGGCGAACGGGTCGTCGGGGCCGGGGCCGGCGTCGCGGACGCTCACCACGATCCGGTCCTCGGCGCTCCACAGCGTCATCCGCACCTGCGGCCTGCCGTGCCGCAGCGCGTTGGTCACCGTCTCGCTGACCGCGACGACCAGGTCCTCGACGTCGTCGACGGGGAGCTGTCCCTTGTCGGCGGCGTAGACGGCGGCGCGGGCCTCCGCGGGGGTGGGGTCGGTCAGCTCGACCACGGGCGGGTCGTGCTGCACCGGGTCCAGCAGCATCGGTCGCGGCTCGCTCAGGTAGCGGCGCGGTTCGGTGTAGACGCCGGTCGGCACGTGGCTGCCGTCCGGGCGGGCCTCCCGGGGATGGGTACGGGCCACGTCGTGCAGCACCCCCGCCGGGGCGATCCGGGTGTCGTACGCGCACATGCTCCAGAGCGGGAAGTCGTCGTACGCGTGGTTGATGGCCGACTCGTAGCGGGCCCACCAGTCCCAGGTGGAGCCGAAGGAGGCGGGCGACAGTTCGCCGACGATCCGGATCTGCTGCGCCCCCTCGGCGACGTACGCGGAGAGCAGCTGCCGGTAGGAGCGGATCGCGCCGGTGGGCCGGGCGTACACGTCGCCGCCGGGCAGGAACGTCACCGGCGAGCCGGCCGGCAGGGCCCGGCGGACCAGGTCGGTGTTGCGTTCGCCGAAGCCCACCAGGGTGGGTTCGCCGTTCGCCACGCCGTCGAGCAGGAAGGGCAGCACGACGGCGAGCAGGTGCTCCTCGGAGTCGAAGAAGATCGCCTCGTGGAAGTAGCCGGCGTGCCCGGCGGCGGCACCGGTGCGCATCACGCGGCCTCCACCCGCACCTCGGCGAGGTCGAGGAGTTCGACCAGGCGGGCGGCGGTGGACCGGGACGTGCGCAGGACGGCGGTGGCGCCCTGCCGGCGGGCGTGGTCGCGCAGGTGGAGCAGGCTTCGGTGGTCGATGTAGCGCAGGTGCCGCGCGTCGATCGTCAGCCGGCCGTCGACCGGCTCGGGGTGGGTCTGCGCCAGCACCTCGGCGAAGAGCGTGTGGTTGGACGGGTCCAGCTCGCCGGCGAGGGCGAAGGCGCCGTCGTCCGGGCCACCGGCGTGCAGTTGGAACAGCCCGTCGGTGTTCTCCTCGGCGTGCAGGCAGGCCAGTTCGGCGACGGCCTGCTCGCTGAGTTCACGCCGGTCGTAGGCGCAGATCGCCGACATCGGGCGACGCTGCATGTAGCGGTCGATCAGGTGCTCGTAACGGAGGAACGCCTGGCGCTGCGGGGGCGTCCGGACCAGCGAGGTGGCCTCGGCGACCACCCGCAGCCCGGTGTGGCCGGCGGCCAGCGCCGCATCCGTCGCCGCGGCGTACGCCCGGACCTGGGACTCGGGGTCGACCACGTGGTCGTCGCGGTAGGCGTCCCTGATCGGGACGATGCTGACGGCACCGTGTCGCAGCGCGTCGGGGAGGCCGGGCAGCGGCTCCAGTCGGCGGGTCAGCGCCTCCGGCGTGCCGTCCGCGATCAGCCACACGCGCTCACCGGCGGCGAGCCCGGCGGCCAGAAACGCCACCGCGCGGCGGTCGAGTTCCGCCGTGTCGTCGTATGCCCAGCAGATGTGCCCGGACCCGCCTGACGGCGTGACGTCGCTGGTCACGCGGGATGCCTCATGGCGTCAGTCTATGCCGATCCGTGGAATCGACCAGTTCACCCTTCGCGGCGGGGCCGCGCCGGGCCGGTCGGGGGACTCCGGCCCGGCGGGGCCGGACCGGAGTCGTGGTCCGGCCCGGGGTCAGCCGAGTTGCAGGTTGCGCCAGGCGGTCGACTCCAGCGGCGGGTCGCCCAGCTCGAACTCCGCCCAGTTGTTCCAGTAGGCGACCGCGTCCACGTCCGCCTGCTGACGCAGCCAGGTGACGTGGTCCTTCAACGTCTGCGCCCGGCCCGCCCCGGTGGTGTCGGCGGTGGTCCGGGTCAGGCCGTACTCGGGGACCAGCAGCCGGATCCCCGGGTACGCCGCCCGGACCTTGCCGAAGGACACCCCGAACATGCGCGACGCCGTCCAGTACGTCGCGGTGTCCCGGGAGTAGCAGTCGATCCCGTAGTGGGTCATCCCCGGGTAGCCCCAGTCGGTGGGGTTGCCGCCCCCCTCGTCCAGCCAGTACCGGGTGACGATCGGCCCGTGCCCGAGGACCCAGCGCTTCTTCGGGTGCGCGGCCACGATCTGCGACACCCGCGTCGCCGTGGTCCGGTACGTCGCCGGCGCGACGTCCCCCATCGGCTCGTGGTACCAGGTCAGGTAGATCGGCCGGCTCAGCCCGTCCAGCCACGAGGTGAGCTGCTCGACGTCGTCCTTCCAGGAGACGTGCATCACCGCCGACGGCGCGTCGACGAACTTCCCGGCGTTCAGCGCCGGCAACTCGGGCAGGACGTCCGCGTCGGGACCGTCCGTGCCGAAGTCCCGCATGTACCGGATGTCCGGGTATTCGGCCACGATCCGCTGGGTCCGGGCGCCCTTCTCGGCGCTCATCCCCACCAGCAGCGGCACGGTGACGGTGGTGGTGGCGGTGGTGGTGTGACCCGCCGCGTCCCGGACCACGGCGGTCAGCGGCACCGTGCCCCGGCCGGCGAGCACGGTGACCGTGAAGCGCGTCGGGTCGGTGCCGCTCGGGGTGATGGTCACCCCGGTCGCGGTGGTGGTGAGCTGCCAGGTCAGCGGCACCGCCAGATCCACCCGGACGGAGGTGTCCCAGGCGGCCCCGGTCGGGTCGCTCACCCGCCCCGGGAAGGTGAGCAGGCGGGAGTCGGGATGATAGGCGTCGATGACGACGGTGGTGGACTGTCCGGGCAGCAGCACCGAGGGTGTCGCGCTGACGGAACGGATGACGGGAGCGGCCATGGCGTGCCTCCGATAGGTGATCCAGGGTCGCCAGCCGCCCCTCCTGGGTGGCGTGGAACGCCCTGACCTGCTTGTCCGTCAGCCTTCTCGCGTACCGTCACGGGGCCATCACCTGACCAGATGGCGCAAAACCGGGCCGCGACCGGACGTGGTGGCGGTCACCGGGGGCCCGTGTGCTGTGCTGTCCGTGACCATGGACGGATGGCGGCGGAGGGAGGGACCGGGTGCGCGGAGGTCACGCGGAGCGGTCGTCGGCGCCGCGCGTACCGGACTGGACCCGGCAGCTCACCCCCCGGCTGACCGGTTCGCTGACCGACCACTGGTTCACGGCCCTCTATGAGACGCCGCTGATCTTCTCCGGGATCCTCGACGGGCGGGGCCGGCTGCTCGACGCCAACCGCGCCTCGGTCGAGGGGTGCGGTCTGGACCGGGCCGGCACCCTCGGCCGGCCGTACTGGGAGGGCGGCTGGTGGGCTCCCGATCCGCAGCTCAGCTCCCGGCTGCGGGACTGGTGCGAGGAGGCGGTGCGCACCGGCGAGCCGTTCCGCACCGTGAGCCACTTCTTCCTCGGCGACGGCAGCCGGCGGATGGTCGACCTGGTGCTCACGCCGGTCCGGGACGGCGACCAGCCGTACCTGGTGGCGACCGGGCTGGACGTGACCGACGCGATGGCGGCCCAGCGGGCGCGGGCCGATCAGGCCGAGGTCGAGGCCGACGCGCTGCGCCAGGTCGCCGCGGCCCACCAGCGGGAGGCGGGCGCCGTGCAGCGCGCCGACGAGCGGCTGCACCGGATGGTGCTGGTGGCGTTGGACCTGCTCAGCGCCGAGACCGTGGAGGACCTGGTCGACATCATGGTGGACCGGGCGGTGCCGGTGCTCGGCGCCGACGGCGGCGCGGTGGTCGTCCGGGAGGGCGGCGACCGGCTGCGGGTCGTGGTCGGGCAGCGACTCGGCCCCGAGGTGCAGGCCGCCTACCGGGATCTGCCGTTCGACAGCCCGCTGCCCGGCTGCTGGGTGGCCCGGCACGGGGAGCTGGTGCTGCTGCCGAGCCGCCCCGCCGGCGTCGCGTTCGCCGCCGAGATGATCGAGGTGTACGAGAGCACCGGCCGGTCCGCCTGGGCCTTCCTGCCGCTGCGGGTCGGCACCCGGCTGCTCGGCTCGCTCGCCGTCTCCTGGGTCGACGAGCGGCGGTTCCGCCCCGACGAGATCACCATGCTGGAGGCGTTCGCCGCGCAGTGCGCGCAGGCGCTCGACCGGATCCAGCAGCTCACCGCCCAGCGGGCCAGCGCGCTCGCCGCCCAGCGCCTCTCCGAGGCGTTGCAGCACAGCCTGCTCACCTCCCCGCCGACCGCCGGCGCGCTCGACATCGCGGTCCGCTACCAGCCGGCGGCGGACGGCGCGCACGTCGGCGGTGACTGGTACGACGCCTTCGGCACCGCCGACGGGGGCACCGTGCTCGTCGTCGGCGACGTCACCGGCCACGACCGGGACGCGGTGGCCGCGATGGGGCAGCTGCGCAACGTGCTGCGCGGACTGGCGTACGACAGTGCCGACGGGCCGGCGGCGCTGCTCGGCCGGCTCGACCGCGCGCTGCGCGGACTCCAGGTCCGGGCCCTGGCCACGGCGGTGCTGGCCCGGATCGAGCCGACCCCGCAGGGCTGGTGGCTGCGCTGGTCCAACGCCGGGCATCCGCCGGCCCTGCTGCGCGGCCCGTGGGGCGGGGTGCGGCAGCTCGCCGAGCACGGCCTGATGCTCGGGGTGCACCCGGGCGGCCCGCGGCGCGAGCAGGGTCTGGAGCTGCTTCCCGGCAGCACCCTGGTCCTCTACACCGACGGCCTGGTGGAGCGCCGGGACGACGTGCTCGACCAGGGCATCGCCGAGCTCACCCTGCGGTTGGAGCAGGTCGGCGACCTGGATCCCGAGCGGGTCTGCGACCTGCTGCTGGAGGTGGCGCCGACCGGCCACGAGGACGACATCGCCCTGCTGGTGATGCGCTGCTGCGGCCCGCCGGACGGCCGCTGAGCGCGGGCCCACGGGTGGGTCAGGGCAGCGGGTGGGAGATGCCCCGGGCGTGGTCGGTGATGGCCGCGCCGACCACCGTCGCGGTCAGCGGCAGCACCTCCAGGCACCGGCGTACCGCCGCTGCCATGAGCGCGTTCGGCACCCGCATGGAGAGCGTGCAGTGCGGCACCCAGCGGCCCGGCTGGTAGTGCTCGACCAGCGTGATGCCGGCCCGGGCCAGCCGCTGGTGCACCTGGGCGTGGTGGGCCAGCAGCTCGGCGCTCGGCGTGGGGCCGAGCCAGAGCACCCGGCCGACGAACTGCCCGGCGTGCTGGAACTCCAGCCGCAGCGGGGCGGCCACCACCAGGCCGCTGAGCGCCTCGGCGACCCGGTCCGGGTCGAAGCGGTCGGCGACGGCGAGCGAGACGTGCGGCCGGTGCCGCTGTTCCAGCAGTGAGCGCATGCTCTGCACGCCCTCGGACTCCAGCGCGTCCCAGAGCACCCGGATCCGCCGGGTGGCCCGGGTGTCGAGATACAGCTCCAGCGCCGCCACCACATGATCACCGTAGCGGTCCAGGTTTGCCGGGCGGCCTACGCGGTACAGCCAACCCCGGCGGCGACGGTGGAGGGGTGTGGTCCGGATGGACGCGAAGGAGCTGTTGACCGAGGCGTACGACCGGGTGCCCGGGCTGGTGGCGGCGGCGGTGGACGGGCTGGACCCGGAGCAGCTGCGGCAGGCCCCGGGACCGGGGGCGAACCCGGTGGGCTGGCTGGTCTGGCACCTGACCCGGATCCAGGACCACCACGTCGCCGACCTGCTCGGCGAGGAACAGGTCTGGATCTCCGGGGACTGGGCGGGGCGGTTCGGGCTGGCCCCCGACCCGGACGACACCGGGTTCGGACACACCCCGGAGCAGATCGCCGCCGTCCGGCCACGGAACGCGCAGGTGCTGGTCGACTACCACCGGGCGGTGGCCGAGCGGACCGGGGCGTACCTGCGCGGGCTGGGCCCGGCCGACCTGGACCGGGTGGTGGACGAGAACTGGGACCCGCCGGTGACCCTCGGCGTCCGGCTGGTCAGCGTGCTGGAGGACGACCTCCAGCACGCCGGGCAGGCCGCCTACGTGCGCGGGCTCGTCGTGCGGGACTGACCCGTCGCCCGGGTCAGGGCGGCGTGGGCGAGCAGGTGGAACGCCTGCGCCTCCGGCGAGGTGCCCGGGCGGGCGAAGTCCGGCGCGCCGCTCACCCCGGTCACCCGGCCGTACCGGTCGACCCGCCGGCTGGCGGCGGCCAGCAGCTGCGCGCCGGTCCCGGCGTACGACCCGGGCAGCCACCCGTCGGCCACCCCGGTCAGGGCCGCGTACGCCAGCATCTGCGCGGTGTTCGCCTCCCGGAAGGTGCCCGGGTCGTCGAGCACGTCGGAGAAGAGCCCGTCCTCGCGGCGGTGCGCCAGGCAGGCGTCGAGCACCGCGCGGGCGTGCCCGGCCCACTCCTCGCGCGCCCCGGCCGGCCAGGACGGCGCGTGCCGCAGTGCCCGGGCGATGCCGGCCACCACCCAGCCGTTGCCGGTGCCCCAGTGCTCGGGCCGGTCGAGTTCCCGGCGGTCCTCGTCCCAACGGGCGGCGTAGAGGCCGGTGTGCGGGTCGTGCAACCGACGGCGGTGGCCGGCGAGCTGCGCGACGGCCAGGTCGGTGCGGCCGGTCAGGGCCAGCAGCGGCACCACCAGATAGACCGTGTCGGCCCAGACCTGCCGGTTGTCGAGCAGGTGGAACAGGGTGCCGTCGGCGGCCCGGGCGGCCCGGGAGACGAGCCAGTCGAGCTGGGCGTCCAGCGCGGCGGTCCAGCGCGGGTCGGGGTCGTGGCGGGCGGCGTACCGGACCGCCTCGCCGCAGGCCGCGCCGTTGACCGCCCCCACCTCCCCGGAGACGTCACCGAGCCGGCCGTCCGGGTGCTGGCGGGTGACCGCCGCGTCGGCCAGCAGCACGACCAGCTCGTGCTGGCCCAGGTCGAGCAGCGCGTGCGCGGTCACCCCCTGCTCCCAGGACTGCCGCTGCATCGCCAGCAGCGCGCGCAGCACCCGCCCGGTGGTGTCGTCAGCTCCGCCGATCATCTCCTCGCTCTACCCTGTTCCGGCCGGCTTCACCCAGACACACGAACTACAATTCGTACGTGTACCGGAACGTGGTCGGGGCGCTCGCCACCCGGCACGGCAAGCGGGCCGCCCTCGCCGCCCCGCTGCGCCGTGCGGTCGGGCTACGGCTGCGGGTGCCCGACGTCGACACCGACGCGCTCGGCACCTTCACCGGCGAGGTGCCCCGGACCGCGCCCGCCGACCGGCTCGTGGTCACCAAGGCCCGGCTCGGCGCCGCCGCCGCCGGCTGCCCCGTCGGGGTGGCCAGCGAGGGCAGCTTCGGCCCGCACCCGGCCGCCCCGTGGTGCCCCCTCGACGTCGAACACGTCGCCCTGGTCGACGACCGGATCGGGCTGGTCCTGGTCGAGCGGGCGGCCAGCACCGACACCAACCACGCCGAACTGTTCACCGACGGCGACGACCGGGCCGGACTGCTCGCCTTCGCCCGGCGGGTCGGGCTGCCCGGGCACGCGCTCACCGTGCTGCCGGCGGTGCCGCCGGACGGGACGTACCCGATGGTGAAGGGGATCGTCCGGCTGCCGGCGCTGCTCGCGGCGGTGACCGACGCGGCGGCGGCGAGCCGTGACGGCCGCGCCCGGGTCGCCGCCGACCTGCGCGCCCACCACAACCCGCGCCGGATGCGGGTGATCGCTGAGGCCGGTCGGCGGCTGGCCCGGCGGCTGGCCACCCGCTGCCCGGCCTGCGCCGGCCCCGGCTGGGGTGTGGTCGGCACCCGCCCGGGCCTGCCCTGCCGGGCCTGCGGCACGGCCACCGAACGGGTCGGCGAGCTGATCCACGGCTGCCCGCTCTGCGACCACCGCGTCACCGCGGCCCCGGCCGACACCGCCGACCCGGCCGAGTGCCCCCGCTGCAACCCCTGACCGTGCCGCTCACCCGGATCGGGTGAGTGGTGATCACCCCTTTTGCGGGAACCCGGACCGGGCGGCAGCCACGCGTGGGGGGACGAGGTGGGATGGTCACGTCAGCGGGACGCTACCTGGAGCGGTCGGTGGCCGGTCGGCACCCGGACCTGCCGGAGACCACCTCGGGCACGCTGCGGTTGGACATCAGCGAGGACGGCCGGACCGAGCACTGGTATCTCACCCTCGACCGGCAGCACGTCGAGGTGAGCCGCTCCGCCGAGCACGCCGACCTGGTGGTCCGCGCCGACCGGGAGGTCTTCGACCGGCTCGCCGCCGGGGAGAGCCACATCGGTACGGCGCTGCTGCGCAACGACGTGACGGTGCAGGGCGACATCAAGCTGCTGATGACCCTGCGCCGGATCTTCCCCGGCCGGCCCGGGGCGCGGCACCCCAGGGACGTCACCGACTCCTCGGACGGGCGCTGATGAAGCAGGAACGGGTCCATGTCATGGCGGGCAACACGTTCGCGGTGAGCGACGCGACCGGCGACATGCGACCGGACCCGCACGCACCGATGGGTCTCTTCTCCTTCGACACCCGGTTCCTGTCCCACTGGGTCCTGACGATCGACGGGCAGCCGCTGAGTCCGCTGTCCCGGGACGACATGACCTACTTCGAGACCCGCTTCTTCCTGGTGCCCGGCACCGCCAGCCACTACATCGACGCCGACGTCTCGGTGATCCGCCACCGCTCGATCGACGACAGCTTCAACGAGCGGATCACCCTGCTCAACCACTCGGCCGAGGCCGTCGAGTTCACCGTCCGGATGGAGATCGGCAGCGACTTCGCCGACACCTCCGAGATCAAGGGCCCGCGCCCGCGCCGGGTCGCCGCGCGGGTCGAGGAGAACCGGCTCCGGCTCTGCCACGAGCGGGAGCGGTTCACCCGGGAGGCCATCGTCTCCAGCACCGTCGCGGCGCAGGTCGACCCGGGCGGCATGACGTTCCGGATCACCGTGGCGCCGCGCGGGACCTGGACGACCAACCTGCACGTGGCGATGACCATCCGTGGCGAGGGGGCCCGGGACCTGCGGGCCAGCCTGGAGTCGCACCAGCGGCAGGTCCGCGACGACATGCGGGAGGACCTGCGGCAGTGGCTGGAGCGGGCGCCGACGCTGGTCGCCGAGCGGCAGCCGCTGACCGACGCGGACCTCGCGGCGCTGACCGACCTCGCCGCGCTGCGGTACGCGCCGCTGGCGTACACCGACCGGGTGCCGGTGGGTGGGATGCCGTGGGCGATGGCCCTCTACGGCCGGGACAGCCTGATCACCTGCCTGGAGACCCTGGCGTTCACCCCCGAGCTGGCGGCGCCGACACTGCGGCTGCTCGCCAACGGCCAGGGGGGCCGGCTGGACGACGACCACGACGAGGAGCCCGGCAAGATCCTGGCCGAGACGCGGTACGGCGAGTCGGCCGCCTTCGGCGAGCAGCCCACCTCGCTCTACTACGGGGCGGCCGACACCACGCCGCTCTTCGTGATCCTGCTCGACGAGTACGAGCGCTGGTCCGGCGACGTGGAGCTGGTGCGGGAGCTGCGGCACCCGGCCCGGATGGCGCTGGACTGGCTCGACGAGTACGGCGACAGCACCGGCGACGGCTACCTGCGCTACCGGCGGCGTGGTTCGCGCGGGCTGCTCAACCAGTGCTGGAAGAACTCACCGGACGCGGTGGTGGACCAGTACGGCCGGCAGCCCGCCTTCCCCCGGGCCACCTGCGAGCTTCAGGGCTACGCCTACGACGCGAAGATGCGGGGCGCGCGGCTCGCCCGCGACATCTGGGACGATCCCGGGTACGCCGACCGCCTCAGGCGCGAGGCGGCGGCCCTGAAGGAACGGTTCAACCGGGACTTCTGGTTGCCGCAGCGCGGCTACTACGCGTTCGCGTTGGGGCCGGACGGTCGACCGGTCGACGCGCTCACCTCCAACATCGGCCATCTGCTGTGGAGCGGGATCGTCCCGCCGGAGCGGTCGGCGCAGATCGCCGGGCACCTGCTGGGGCCGCGGATGTTCACCGGCTGGGGGGTGCGCACCTTCGCCGAGGGGCAGTTGCCCTACAACCCGGTCGGCGCGCACCTGGGCGGGGTCTGGCCGTCCGACAACGCGCTGATCGCGGCGGGGCTGCGCCGCTACGGCCACGACGAGGAGGCGGCCCGGATCGTGGCCGGCATCTTCGCCATGGCGGAGACGCTCGGCGGCTCGGTCCCCGAGGTGATCGCCGGCTATCCCCGCGACCTCACCCGGTACCCGGTCCAGCTGCCGGCGGCGGGCCGCCCGCAGTCCTGGGCGGCGGGGGCCCTGATGATGCTGCTCGCCACCACGTTGGGGCTGTATCCGGTGGGCGAGAACCTGCTGGTGCGCCCGGCGCTGCCCGACGGGTTCGGGTGGTTGGACCTGCTCGACATCCCGGGCCGGTGGGGGCTGACCGACGCCTACGGCCGTGAGCACCGGGTCACCGGCGCGCGGATCCGCTGACGCGGCGACCCGGCGCCGAGCCCGGGTCAGCGGGGGGCACCGGCCGGCCGGGCGGCGGGCGGGCGGGCCCGGGAGCGCAGCCGGGCCGCCGGGGCCGGGGCGACCCGGGGGACCGGCCGGACCCGGCCCAGCTCGGCCCGCCAGGACATGCCGACCACCGCGCAGTGGCCGGCGGTGACGGCCCGCGCCAGCAGCGTCGAGCGCTGCAGCAGCAGGGCGGCGGCCCGTCGTACCGCGCCGTCGCCGGCACCGGCCGCCGCGCCGCAGCGGTCGTGTCCGAGCACCACCACCAGGGGTACGCCGAGCCGGTCGACGGCGTACTCCAGGCTGCCCAGCACGCTCGGGCCGACGGCCAGCCCGGCGGTGCGGACCACGTAGAGATCCACCCCCGGGAAGAGCGTCTCGGCGGCCGGCTGCGGGTCGGCGCAGCTGAACACGGCGACGGTGGGTGCGGGGCCGGGTGATCCGGTCGCCGTACCGGCGAGGTAACGGCGGTGACCGGCCCGGAGTGCGGCCAGCGCCGCCAGCGGCGGGTGGAGTGGGCCGTCCGACGGGTTTCCGGGGTTCGGCATTGTCGCCTCCTCGACTGTTGTGCGAGCCACAATACACGAAATGAAAAACGTGTTCTATGGTTCGTACAACAGAGGAGGTGGTCATGGTCCTGTCCGATCCACTCGTTCCGTTGGTCCTCGCCCTGCCGGCGGTGGCCGCACTCGTCCCGCTGACCGGCACCGACCAGCGGCGCTCCAGCCGCGTCGTGACCCGACTGCTCGCGGCGACCGCCGTCGGGGCCCTGGCGCTCTTCGTCCTGGTCGCCGTCGGCGGTGCCGTCGACCAGACGTACGCCCGGCTCACCCCGGGCGGCGTGCCGGTCAGCCTGGGCGTCACCGTGGACCGCTTCGGCGCGCTCTTCGTGCTGCTGGTCTGCGGGATCGCGGCGGTCGTCGCCGGGTACGCGCACCGCTACCTGGACGGGGAGCCGGCCGCCGCCGCCTTCCAGGCCCGGGTCGCCGCCGCCACCGCGGCCACCCTGGTCATGGCCACCGCACCCGGCCTGGTCCAGCTCTGGATCGGGTGGACCCTGGCGGGCTGGTGCCTGGTCGGGCTGATCGGCCACCACCGCGAGCAGCCCCGGGTCCGGGCGGCGGTCCGCCGCGTACGCCGGCTCTTCGCCCTCGCCGACCTCGCCCTGCTCGCGGCGGTGGCGCTGCTGGCCGTCGCGCTGCGCGACACCGACCTGGCCGCCGTCCGGGCCGGCGCGGCCGGGCTGCCGACCCCGCTGCTCGTCACCGTCGGCCTGCTGCTGCTGGTCGCCTGCGTGGTCCGCTCCGCCCAACTGCCCGCCCACCGCTGGCTGCCCACCACCCTCTACGCACCCACCCCGGTCAGCGCCTTCCTGCACGCCGGCATGGTCAACGTGGCCGGCTTCCTGCTGATCCGGCTCGCCCCGGTGGTCGTCGCGGTGCCCGTGGTGACCGCCGCGATCCTGCTGGTCGGGCTCGGCACCGCCGCCGCCGGCACCCTCTTCGCCGCCGTGCGCACCGACGTCAAGGGCGCCCTGGCCCGCTCCACCATGGCGCAGATGGGCTTCATGCTCGTCCAGGTCGGCCTCGGCGCCTTCGGTCTCGCCGCCCTGCACCTGGTCGGGCACGGCGTCTACAAGGCGTACGCCTTCCTCTCCGCCGGGGGCGCGGTGCAGGCCCGGGTGGCCGCCGACCAGGCCCCGCCGCCGGTCGGTCCCCGCCCGGCCCACCGGCTGCTCCCGGCGCTGGCCCTCCTGGTCGCCACGGTGCTCCTGGTCGAGGTCGCGGTCGGCGGCAGTCCGCTGGCGGCGGGGCTCGCCGCGCTCGCCGGGGTGGCCGCGCTCGACGCGGCGCTGCGCGACCGGGCGCTCCCCGTCCGCGCCGCGCTCGGGCTGACCGCCGCGGTGACCGGGCTGGCCGGCGGATACCTGCTGCTCGGCGCGCTGGCCGACCGGTGGCTCGGGCTGGACGCCGCGGTCCACCCCGCCGGCCTCGCCGTCACCGCCGTCCTGCTGGCGGGCGTGGCGCTGCTGGTCCGGCTGGCGCCCCGGCACCGGATCGACCGGCTCTGGTGGTGGGCCTGGCGGGACGGCGTCGCGCCCCGGCCCGCCCGCCGTTCGGTGCCCACGCCCCGGGTGCCCGTCGTGGACCGGGCCGACGGGGTACGCGCCGCCGCCGCGGTCGCCGCCGCGACCGACCTGGTCGGACCGGCCTGGCCGGTGGACACCTTCGTCGCGGTCAACCCCCTCGCCGGGCTGGAGCGGGAGCCCTTCCCGGCCGCCACGACCCGGCTGCGCGCCGTCACCGGCGCCACCACCCACCTGCCGCCGGAGCACTACCGCGCCCGGTACGCGACCGGCGCGATCAGCGACGCCGACCTGACCGCCGCGCTGGCCGACGCGGGGCTGCCCGCCGGGCCGGCGGTGGTGCTGGGGGAGCGGCTGCTGGACCCGGCCGAGCTGCACCGGCTGGTGCTGCGGCACGGCCCGCACGACGGACCCGTGCCCGGACCGGCCCTGCTCGCCGCCGCCACCCGCGCGCTGACGGCGGGCCTCGGCCCGGTCGAGTCCCGCTCCGACGCGGCCGACGGGCGGACCCTCGCCGAGCTGCTGGACGACGCACTCGGCACCCGGGTCGCCGCGACCGTCGACGACCTGGTGGCCGACTGGCTGGCCGCGCACTGCGGGCGGGCGCAGGCCCGCTGGCCGGCCCCCGGCGACCCGGCGGCGGGCTGCTGGCCGCGCTGGCGGGACGTGGCCGGCACCGACCCCGGCCCGGTACGGCACGGCGTCGCCGGCTTCGCCACCCTGGTCGCCGCGCTGCCGTCCGCGCCGGAACGCGCCGTGGCCGCCCTGCTGCGCGCCCTCGACGTGCCGGAGTCCGAGTGGGCGGAATACCTGGGCCGGTCGTTCGCCCGGCTGCCCGGTTGGGCCGGGTACGCCCGCTGGCGCGCCACCCACCCCGGCGACCGTCCCCCGCTCACCCCGGTGGAGCTGCTCGCCGTCCGGCTCGCGTACGAGCTGGCGCTCGGTGCGGCCGTCGCGGCCCGCCGGCTCGACGTGCCGGGCACGCTGCCCGCGGTACGGGCGGCGACCGCCACGGCGTACCGCGCCGGGGCGACCCCGCTCGTCGACCCCGTGCCGCTGGCCCGGCTGGCCCGGCTGCTCGATCTCGACGCCGACCGGCTCGACGCGCTGCCGCCCGGGTCGGTGACCGCCCTGCGGGCCGCCCTCGACGCCCTGCCACCGCACCGGCAGTCCGAGATCTGGCTGGTCGCCGCCGAACACGCCTACCGTCGGGGGCTGCGCCACCAGCTCGACCGGCCGACGACGGCGGCACCGGTCGAGGCCGCGCCGACGGCCCAGGCGGTCTTCTGCATCGACGTGCGCTCCGAAGGGCTGCGCCGGCACCTGGAGGCCGTCGCGCCGGTGCGGACCCTCGGCTTCGCCGGCTTCTTCGGCCTGCCGGTCCGCACCGTCGCGGACGGCGCGAGCGAGGGCCGCGACCGCTGCCCGGTGCTGATGCGCCCGGTGGCCACCGTCGCCGAGCCGGCCGACGGCGACCGGGCCGACCGGCGCCGCACCCGGCAGGGCTGGCGCCGGGCGTACGCGGGGGCGAAGGGTGATCCGGTGGGCGCGTTCGTCTTCGTCGAGGTCGCCGGGGTGCTGGCCGCCGCCGGGCTGCTGCTGCGCGCCGCCGCTCCCCGATGGCTGGCCGGTCGCCCGGAGGACCCGGCGGTCGGTGCGCCCGAGCTGGATCAGGCGTTGGAGCTCGACGAGCGGGTCTACTACGCGGAGGCGACCCTGCGCACGATGGGCCTCACCGCCGGCTTCGCCCCGCTGGTGCTGCTCTGCGGGCACGGCGCGACCAGCGCCAACAACCCGTACGCCGCCGCGCTGGACTGCGGCGCCTGCGGCGGCAACCGGGGCGGGGTGAGCGCGCGGCTGGCCGCGGCGCTGCTGAACGACCCGGCGGTCCGGGCGGGGCTGGCCGGGCGGGGCATCGACGTGCCCGCCGGGACGCGCTTCGTCGCCGGGGAGCACGACACGGTCACCGACGAGGTGCGGATCCTCGACCCGGTGCCGGCCGGCCACGCGGAGCCCCTCGGGCGGCTCGTCGGGCACCTCGCCGAGGCGGGACGGCGGCTGCGCGCCGAGCGGGCCGCGCGGCTGCCGGACCGGCCCGCCACCGACCGGGTCGGCGGGCGGTCGGTGGACTGGGCGCAGGTCCGTCCGGAGTGGGCGCTCGCCGGCAACGCCGCGTTCATCGCCGCGCCCCGGGACCTCACCGTCGGCCGGGACCTGGGCTGCCGGACCTTCCTGCACTCGTACGACTGGTCGGCCGACCCGGCCGGCGTGGCCCTGGAGACGATCATGACGGGTCCCCTGGTGGTGGCCGAGTGGATCAACCTCCAGTACTACTTCTCCAGCGTCGACCCCGAGCGGTTCGGCGCGGGCACCAAGACGGTGCACACCGTGCTGGGCGACGGCATCGGGGTGCTCTCCGGCGCCGGTGGCGACCTGCGTACCGGCCTGCCCCGGCAGTCCGTGAGCGACGGGCGGGAGCTGGTGCACGAGCCGCTGCGGCTGCTCGCCCTGGTCCGGGCGCCCCGCCCGCTCGTCGACGCCGTCCTGGACCGCAACCCGGCGCTGCGGGACCTCACCGACGGCGGCTGGCTCCACCTGATCGCCCTCGACCCGACCGACGGCGGCTGGTGGCAGCGGACCCGCGGTGGCTGGCGGGAACTCCCGCCGACCCCGGTGCCGGCCGCGCCCGTCGTACCGGCCGGGGAAGCCCGTCCCACCCTCGTCCCGTCGAGCTGAGTCGTCCCGTCCTGTCCAACCGAAACTGGGAGCGTGTCATGAACGAGCTGGGTCTGACCCGGATGGTCAAGGTGGAGATCGTGGTCCGCGGCGACGACGTCGAGGCGGTGCGGGACCTGCTGCACGCGGCCGGCGTCAGCGGCTGGACCAGCCTCTCCGGGGTGTCCGGCTTCGGCCACCACGGCAACCACGAGGGGCGGCTGCTGTTCAACGAGCGGGCCGGGCTGGTGCTGCTGATCACCGTCCTGCCGCCGGACCGGGCGGCGCCGGTGGTAACCGGGCTGCGCACGCTGCTGGACCAGCGTCCCGGGGTGATGTTCGTCGGCGAGACCTGGGTCAGCCGGCCGGACTACTTCCGGGCCGACTGAGCCGCGCCGCGATCGGGCCCGGCCGCGTCGAGCGACCCGCCGGGCGTGACCTGCCCGCCGGGCGTGACCTCCCCGTCCGGGGCGGTCCGCCCGGCGGTCGCCGCGCGCCGCCGGGCGCCCCGGGACAGGCCGCGGTCGACGCCGACGAAGAGCAGACCGAGGAGCCAGAACGCGAACGCGAAGAAGAGCGAGCTGACCCCGACGCCGTCGTAGCCGAGCTGCCCGGCGTCGATGAACGGGTACGGGTAGCGGTGCACGATCAGCCCGCGCACCAGCGCGAACCCCAGGTACGCCAGCGGGAACGCCAGCCACCAGGCCGCGTACCGGGGGCGCAGCCGGCCGCGCTGGTCGAACAGCGCCCAGTCCGCGACGGCCAGCAGCGGCACGACGGTGTGCAGGAACTGGTTGCCCAGCGCCTCGCCCAGCGCCCGGTGCGGCTGGACCATCGCGAACGGGCTGGCCGGGTTGGCCAGCACCAGGTGGTAGACCACGCCGGTGATGGTGATGTAGAGGGTCACCGCGCCCTTGAGCGCCGACGGCGGGTCGGGCCGGTCCTGCCAGGCGCGCCAGCCGGCGTACCCGGCGAAGAGGCCCACCGCGACGTTGCTCTGGATGGTGAAGTACGGCAGCAGTCCGGTCACCGTGGCCGGGCCGAGCGCGGTGAGCACGATGCCGGCCAGCACACTGATCACGATCGCCAGGCGGAAGGCGACCGCCAGACGTCGACGCCGCGGGGTCATCGGGGCAAGTTATCAGGCCGCCGCGCGCCGGTCACCGGCCCCGGCCTCACCAACCGAGGGTGCCGGGGGCGCCCTTGAACGGGCCGGTGACGTCGCTGGTGATCCACCCGCCGTAGAAGTCGCCGGGCTGCACCTCCACGCGCTCCCCGTCGACCCGGCACTCGTCGACCCGCCCGGGATAGAAGGCGACCGCCCCGGCCAGGTCCGCGTACGCCGGGGTCGGGTGTTCGTACGACCAGGCGGCCTCGGGGACCCGGACGTCGCCGACCACCAGGTCCCAGTAGCTCGCCTCGCCCTTCCACTCGCACCAGGTACGTCGCGGGTCCGGCTCCAGCCGCGCCCCGGTCACCTCGCCCCGGGGGACGTAGTAGACCGGCGGGTGGGAGGTCTCCAGCACCCGCCAGCAGCGGTCGCTGTCGACCACGGTCACCCCGGCGTGCCGCACGGTGATCCGGCGGCCGGTGCGCTCCAGCCGGGGCGGGCGGGGATAGTCCCAAACCGATTCCATGCCGCCACGCTACCCAGCTCCGGGTCCCGGGCGCGACGACCCCGACAGAGCGGCCCACCTCGGGGTTCCCGCGCCGACGTCGGGTCAGTGGGTGCCGGGCCCCTCGGGGGTCTGCACCTGACCCGCCGGCCCGACCGGGCGATGGGTGGTGACGGTCGGCGCGCCGGGGATGACCGGGGTGGACGGGTTCGACGGCGTGCCCGGGATGGCGGGGGTGCGCCCCGGTCGGCTCGGCACCCGGCTGGCCGGCGGTGCGCCCGGTCGGCCGGTCTGGCTCGCGCCGGGAGTGCCCTGCCGGTCGCGTCCGTCGAGCAGCCGGTCACAGTAGCCGGCCACCCGGTCCCGGTCCCCGGCGGCGGTGACCAGTTCCGCGAAGCGCGCGGTCGCCAGCGCCCGACGGCGTTCCTCGCCCGTCTGCTCGCGGTAGGTGGTGCAGAGCCGGCGCAGGACGGGTGAGGCGTCCGACCCCGTGGGGGTGCCGCCCGGTGTCGCCGCCGACGGGTCGGTGCCGCCGCTCGGCGAGGGCCGGGCGTCGGTGGTGGCGCTCGGCGGCGGAGCCGTCACCTCGTCGCCGCCGCCGCCGCGGAGCGGGCCGGGCAGCGTGCCGGTGGCGGCGGCGAGCGCCACGCCACCGGTGGCGGCGACCAGCAGACCGGCGAGGGCGAGCTTCGCGCTGAGCAGGCCGGCCAGGACCCGCCGGGGCGGCGCCGCCGGCACCGGCAGCGAGCCGGCCCGGGCCATCCGGTACGCCCGCAGCGCGGCCCCCTCGCCCGTCAGCTCACTCGGGTGGGGGGCGGCGCGGACGGCGGTGAGGATCCGGACCAGCGCCTCCGGACCGTCCTGCGGGTCGGCGACGGGACCGACGAGCAGTCGCTCGACGGTCTCGGAGTCCATGCGGTGTGCGTTCATCTCGTGTCCCTCAGCGCCGCCACCCGCCACGACGTCACATCGGAACCCCGCGCACGCCGACGGGCACGGCGGTGGATTGGGGCACCACCGCCGCGTCACCGGATCGCGCCCGCAGGTCAGCCCATCGTCTTCGCCCCGTCGATCGACTCACGGAGGATGTCGGCGTGCCCGGCGTGCTGGGCGATCTCGGCGAGGACGTGCAGCAGCACGCGGCGGACCGTCCAGGTCGCCCCGGGCTCGAACCACGGCGCCTCCGGCAGCGGGTGCGCGGTGTCGAGGTCGAGGGTGGCGACCAGCGCGTCGAACTCCCCGGCCACCCGGTCGAACTCGTCGAGCAGCCCGGCGAGGGTCTCACCCTCCTGCATCCGGAACTGCGCGACCCAGTCGACCGGCTCGCTCCGCATCGCAACGGCGCCGCCGACCATGAAGCGCGCCCAACGCAGCTCCATCGACGCCACGTGCTTGATCAGGCCGCCGAGGCAGAGCTCGCTGACCGTGCTGCGGCGTGCCGCCTGCTCGTCGTCGAGCCCGGTCACCGTCTGCCGCAGGAAGCCCCGGTGTCGTTGCAGGGTGCTGAGCAGGTCGGCCAGTTCGCCGCTGCGGTGCTGGTCGGTGGAGGTCATGCGGTCCGCCCTTCGCGTCACGAAAGGAGGCCAGGATAGGAGCGCGCACCGACAGTTCCGGGGCTTCCACACCGGACCGCCGCCTCCGGTTGCCGATCCGGACGAACGGGGGTGAACTGAATTACATGGGTGTCATCAAGGTGGGCACGTCGTCCTGGGCGGATCAGATGCTGGTCCGCTCCGGCTGGTACCCGCGCGCGGCCAACACTCCGGCCGGTCGGCTCCGGCACTACGCCGAGCGGTTCGGGCTGGTCGAGGTGGACACGTCGTACTACGCCATCCCGCTGCCGGAGACGGCCGACGGCTGGGTGGCGGCCACCCCGCCCGGTTTCACCTTCGACGTCAAGGCGTTCAGCCTCTTCACCGGCCACCACACCCCGGTCAGCATGCTGCCCCGGGAGTTGCGCCCGACCGGCGGCCCGACCCGGATCCGCTGGCGTGACCTCTCCGCCGGGGCGTACGACGAGCTCTGGGACCGGTTCCACGCGGTGCTGGCGCCGATCGCGGCGGCCGACCGGCTCGGTGCCGTGCTGCTGCAGTTCCCGCCCTGGTTCGCCCGCACCGACGCGGCGAAGCGGCGGATCGCCGACGTGGCGGCGCGGTGCCGGCCCTGGCGGGTCAGCGTGGAGCTGCGGCACGCCTCCTGGTTCGCCGAGGACGCGGTGGTCGACACGGTGACCTTCCTGCGCGAGCGCGACCTCACCTACGTCTGCGTCGACATGCCCCAGGGGCACGTCTCCTCGGTGCCGCCGATCCTGACCGCCACCGCCGACCTCGCCGTGGTCCGGTTCCACGGGCACAGCACCGCATGGGAGAGCGGCGACAAGCAGGAGAAGTTCCGGTACGCCTACGGCGAGCAGGAACTGCGCCGCTGGTCGGTGCTGCTGACCGAGCTGGCCGACGAGTGCGCCGAGCTGCACGTGCTGATGAACAACTGCTGCGGCGACCAGGCGCAGCGCGACGCCGCGCGGCTCGCCGGGCTGCTCGGCGTCGACGCGCCCGGCCCCCGCCCCGCCGCCGTCGGCTGAGCCGGGCCGGTCAGGTTTTCCCCGGTCCCGGCCGGGTACCGGCGGTGCCGAGGACGTCGGACGAGGGGGAGCGGATGAGCGAGCGCGAGAAGCGGGACGACGCGACGGCCGGGGCGCCCGAGCACCGGGACCCCGAGCAGACCCGGGAGGCCGAGGAGGCGCACGGCGGCAGCATGGCCCCCGGCCTGGTGGACGACACCGGTCACCCGGTGGTGGAGCCCTCCGTCATGGGCGCGCCGGGGGAGGACGGCACCGGCTCCTGAGCCGACAGCGGGACGCCCGGGTCGGTGGTGCACCGACCCGGGCGTCCCGTCGTTCACGTCAGCGGACGCCGATCAGCCGCCGCAGCTCGCTCCGCTCGGTGTCGGCCGGGGCGAGGGACGGGGCCGCCGACCGGGCGGAGGCCGCCGGGTCCGGCTGCGGCACCGGGTCGCACTGCACGTCCGACCGTCGGCCGCCGACCCGCTGCGGCAGCGCGCCCGTCGCCAGGTACGCCGCGATGGTGTCGTCCACGCACGCCACGCCGTTCAGCGAGCCGGCGTGCGTGGTGCCACCCACGCCCTCGACCAGCACCGCCTTCGGGAACCGGCTGCGCACCTCCAACGAGCCCGAGTACGGCGTCGCCGCGTCCAGGGTCTCGCTGATCAGGAGGACGCCGCCGACCTTGCGACCGTCGATCTTCACCGGCTTGCCGACCTGGCCGTCCCACCAGATGCACGGGGCGTTGAACCAGGCGTTGCCCCACGTCTCGAAGGGCGCCTTGGCGAAGGTCCGCCAGTTGTCGGCCCGCCACCGGTTCCAGTTCGTCGGCCACTGCACGTCGGTGCACTGCACCCCGAGGTAGACGGCGAAGCCGTTGTCCGTCCCCGGGCCCTGCGGGTTGGAGCTGTCGTAGAGCGCCTGGAGGGTCTGCCAGTCACCGTCGTGCACCCAGCCGGCGAACGCCTTGGCGACGTCGGCCCAGCCGAAGACGTAGTAGCCGGCCTGGAGGAAGATGTCCGACCACTCGTCCGGCCCGATCACCCCACCGGCGGGCTTCTTCAGCAGCTTGAGCTGCTGGGCGTAGAAGAGCCGCTCGACCGCCCGGCCGGTGCGGCCCAGGTGGTAGACGTCGTCGTGCTTCGCCACCCAGTCGAAGTAGAGCTTGATGTTCCGGTCGAAGGCGACGTCCTGGTCCAGGTTGGCCTGGTACCACACCTTGCGCGGGTCGACGTTGCCGTCCAGCACCATCCGCCGGACCCGCTGCGGGAAGAGCGTCGCGTAGACCTGGCCGAGATAGGTGCCGTACGAGAAGCCGTAGTAGTTGATCTGGTCCCGGCCTAGCACCTTGCGGATGCTGT
The DNA here is from genome assembly GCF_040499845.1 of Micromonospora sp. CCTCC AA 2012012. Classification (NCBI taxonomy): domain Bacteria; kingdom Bacillati; phylum Actinomycetota; class Actinomycetes; order Micromonosporales; family Micromonosporaceae; genus Micromonospora; species Micromonospora mangrovi. The sequence goes on along the minus strand of NZ_CP159342.1, from coordinate 3,325,678 downwards.
CCATGTCCCGGGCCGAGTCGGTGGTCTTCAGGTGGTCCAGCAGGTCGCCGCCGGCCGCCGCGCACGCCTTCGCGTAGCCCTTGGAGCGGGCCAGCCAGGTCTTCTCCAGGTTCGGCGTGGCCGGCACGTAGAACGGCCGGTTGTGGGCGAAGTAGTCGCCGTCGCAGGACAGCGACGGCTGCGAGGAGCCGACCCCGCGCGGGTCGAAACCGATCCAGTCGTACGCCTCGCCGGCGCCGTTCGGCACGTACTCGCCGAGCACCGAGAGGGTGAGTCCGGAGCCGCCCGGGCCACCCGGGTTGACCAGCATCACGCCCTGGTACTGCGCGTCCGGGGTCTTGTGCCGGATCCGGGACACGGCCAGCTTGATCGTCGTGCCGTGCGGGTGGGCGTAGTCGAGCGGCACCTGCACGAACCCGCACTCGGCGCCCCGGCGCTGCAGGCCGGGGCTCTCGCACGCGCCCCACGCGACGGGCGGCGGGGTGTACGACACCTGGGCGGCCGCGGGTCGGGGCCCGGGTGCCGCCTGCGCGGGACCGGCAACCGCGCCGCCGAGGATCAACCCGGCGGTGGCGGTGGTCGCCACGAATCTCTTCATACCGTCCCTTTCGATCTGTCGCACCGGGACGTTGCGGGTCCCGGTTTCCGTGCCGAGTCTGCTACCGCAGGTGCCGCTGAGGGAAGGGCTGGTGTCACATCGATCGCGACTGGCGGACCGCGCCGAGTGTCCACCCCGAACGCTGGTAGCGTGCCGGGCGTTCGTGTCCACAGTGCTGGTCGGTGCGACCAGGGTTCGGGAGAAGAGCCAGTGTCAGATTGGCAGGGCGAGGTCCGGCGGGCGTCGCGCGACGACGCGCAGGTGGTCACCGTGATCCTGGCGGAAGCGTTCATGCGGGACCCGGTGAGCGGGTGGATCTTTCCCGACGAGGCGCACCGGGCGCAGTCCCACCCCGCCTTCTTCGGGGAGTTCGTGGCGCTGGCGCTGGAGGCCGGCGAGGTGCACCTGGCCGGCGACGGGGCCGGTGCCACCCTGTGGCTGCCGGTCGACGGCAGCGAGGCCGGTGGGGAGGAGCCGGATCTCCTCGCGGCGCTGGAGCCGACCATCGGCCCCGAGGCGGCGAAGCGCTTCAGCGTGCTGGACGAGCTGATGACCGCGAACCACCCGGAGCAGCCGCACTGGTATCTGCCGTTCATCGCCGTGCACCCCGACCACCACGGTCGGGGCGTCGGCTCGGCGCTGCTGCGGCACCAGCTCACCCGGCTCGACGAGATGGGCTCGGCCGCCTACCTGGAGGCCAGCTCGCCGCGGAACGCGGCCCTCTACGAGCGGCACGGCTTCGGCCGCCGGGAGGTCACCCTCGACCTGCCCGACGGCCCGAGCCTCTATCCGATGTGGCGCGACCCGGCCTGATCCGGCCCGCCCGCCCTGCCGTCGGTGGGGCGGGCGGCGGTCAGCGCCGTACCGAGACGGTGGCGGCGTCGAGGGCGGCGACGACCGCCCCGAGCAGCCCGTCCAGCGGCGGCGGCAGGTATTTGCGGCAGTCCCGCATCCGCGCGCTCACCTGCTCGTCGAAGACGTTCGAGCCGAGGCCGACCGCGCCGGTCAGCGCCGCCAGCAGCAGCGTCTCGGCGTCCAGGTCGGTGCGCTGCTGACGCATCAGCAGGGCGGTGAGCCGGACCCGGGGTGAGGCCGCCTGGTTGGGGTCGACCGCGGGCCACCGGACCGACCGGCGCAGGGCGCGGCCCTGCTCGCGCCGGACCACCCCGGCGGTCGCCAACCGGGTGCCGACCCGCTCCTGGATGTTCAGGTGGTCGCGCAGGTAGCGGATCCACAACCGGGTCGGGTGCACGCCGTCACGGCCCATGATCTCGGTCACCAGCAGGTCGGTGAGCGGCTCCTGCCAGAGCCGGCGGTCGACGGCGATCACCCCGCCGTTCTCGATGGTGACCCGACGCTCGAAGATCAGTTCGGCCAGCGCCGCGCCGGCCAGGGCGCAGTTGAGCCGGTCGAGGGCTCCGTGTGGCTTTCCGGAGAACTCGTCATGGCCGATCAGGAACAGGGCGTCGGCGAGCCGGTAGACGGAATGTGCACTGTGGTAAGTCATCGGAATCCCTCAGCGGGGGGCGGCCGTGAGCATCGACACGGCACGGTACGGCATGAACACTCACAGTTCAATTCGGACAGACAGCCGAACGTTGTAAATAGTTATCCGAAGTGGACTTGTGACGGATCGTGATCACCAATACTCTGCCCCAGGATCCCTGATCGTTCCATCCCCTCAACCCCTCACGCCCCCTGGAGTACCACTTGTCCGCCGATCCGTTCTTCGCCGACAGCGGCCTGCGCCGCGGTCGGCTCGGCACCGCCCATCTGGTGTTCTTCACCGTCGCCGCCTCGGCCCCGCTGACCGTGCTCGGCGGTGGCGTCACCACGACGTACGCCGTCACCGGCAACGTCGGGACCGCGGTCAGCTTCGTGCTGCTCGCCGCCGTGCTCGCCGTCTTCGCCGTCGGCTACGCGGCGATGAGCCGCTACGTCGCCAACGCCGGCGCCTTCTACGCGTACATCGCCAACGGTCTCGGTCGCGCGGGGGGCGTGGCCGGCTCCGCTGTCGCGCTGGCCGCGTACAACGCCATCCAGATCGGCCTGTACGGCCTGCTCGGCTACATCCTCAAGGACTTCATGGCCAGCAAGTTCGACATCGACCTGGCCTGGTGGGTCTGGGCCCTGCTCGCCTGGGTGATCGTCGGTCTCCTCGGCGTCCTGCGGATCGACCTGAACGCCACCGTGCTGGCCGTCCTGCTCGGCCTGGAGTGCGTCGTCGTGCTCATCTTCGACGTGATCTCCTTCGGCCACCCGGCCGGCGGCACGGTCAGCTTCGACGGCATCATGCCCGGCAACCTCTTCACCGCCGGCTTCGGCGCGGTCTTCGCCCTCGGCATCGCCGCCTTCACCGGCTTCGAGAGCGGCGCCATCTACAGCGAGGAGGTCAAGGACCCGCGGCGCACCGTGGCCCGGGCCACCTACATCGCGGTCGCCTTCACCGGTCTCTTCTACGCCTTCTCCGCCTGGTCCCTGTCGGTCCTCACCGGCCCGGAGAACGTCGCCAAGGCGTCCGCCGAGGCGGGCCCGGGCGTGATCTTCGGCGCCCTCGCCCAGTACGCCGGCAGCGCCGTCGCGGACATCGCGAACGTCCTCTTCGTCACCTCGGTGCTGGCCGCCCTGCTGTCGTTCCACAACGGTGTGGCCCGCTACCTGTTCGCGCTCGGCCGGGAGAACGTGCTGCCGCGCTTCCTCGGCGCCACCTCGAACCGGTCCGGCGCCCCGGTGGCCGGCTCGATCGTGCAGAGCGTGCTGGCGGTCGTCGTCTTCATGGCGTTCGCCGTCGCCGGTCGGGACCCGCTGCTCGACCTGTTCACCTGGCTCTCCGGCTCGGCCGCGGTCGGCGTGGTGCTGCTGATGACGCTGACCTCGGCGGCCGTGGTCGGCTTCTTCCGGGGTCGCTCCGGGCCGGAGTCGCTGTGGCAGCGGCTCATCGCCCCGGTCCTCGGCACGCTGCTGCTGGGCACCGTGCTCGTCGTGATGCTGGTCAACTTCGACGCGCTGCTGGCGCCGGACACCGCCGCGTACCTGAAGTGGCTGCTGCCGGTGATCCCGGTGGCCGCCGCGGTGATCGGCCTGGTCTGGGGCTTCGCGCTGAAGTCGATCCGGCCCGAGGCGTACGCCCGGATCGGTCGCGTCGCGGAGGAGGGCCTGCACGAGCCGGGCCTGCACCCGGCGCCGCCGGAGCCGGAGCGCCCGCACTGGACCCCCGCCGGCCACCGCTGACCCGGCCCACCGACGAACGGCCCGACCGCGCACGCGGTCGGGCCGTTCGGCGTTCGGCGGAGGTCAGCCGGTGACGGCGGTGAGCGCCGGCAGGTAGCCGCCGGAGTAGCCGGCCGCCTTCGGGTGGTACGACTCGACGATCGGGAAGGTGGTCCCGTTGATCCACGGGCTGGACGCGCAGACCCCGTGCCCGGCGAACCGGCCGCGGACGTCGACGTAGCTGAACCCGGCGGCGCCGGCCCGGGCGGAGATCACGCCGGACATGGTGTCCGAGCCGCCGTTGAGCAGGCTCCGCTTGTACTCGCTGATGCTGCCGAAGCCGCACGAGCCCAGCTCGAACAGGCGCGGGTAGCCCAGCACCACCACCCGGGCGCCCGGCGCCCGACTCCGGATCGCCCGGTACGTCTCGTCCAGCCGCCCCGGCAGGGTGTTGCTGATGTACGCCTTGGCGGTGTTCACCGCGCTCAGGCAGCTGCTGTCGCTGCCCAGCCGGCAGGTGGTCACCACGTCCGCGAAGCCGGCGTCGTTGCCGCCGATGGAGATGGTCACCAGGTCGGTGCCGGAGTTCAACGCGCCGAGCTGGTTGTTCAGCACCTCCCGGGTGGTGGCCCCGGAGCAGGCGACGAACTGGAAGCTGGCCACGGCGTGGCCGCTCACCCAGAGCCGCGGGTACGACTGCGGGCTGCGCAGGCAGGACCCGCTGACGCCGTCGTAGTTGTTGGTGCCGACGCCGGAGGAGTAGGAGTCGCCGAGGGCGGCGTAGTCGGTGCCGGCGGCGGAGGCGGGGGTGGCGAGGCCGAGGGTGAGCAGGAGTCCGGCGGTGAGGCTGCCGAGGGTGGCGAGCAGGCGACGGGGCATTCAGGACCTCCGATGTGTTGGAGGTCACTTCGTAACACGTCGTCTACTCGCTGGTAACATTGCCGGAGCCGCATTCGGCACCCGGCGGAAATTTGATCTCCCGGGCTTGCCCGTACGGGGTTAATAGACGATTATCAATGCTTTTGGTCGGGTTTCCGCAGCCCGTCAGGCGTACGCGGAAAGCCCCCGACAGCATGCGACGGCGGCCCGGTGATCCGGGCCGCCGTCGGCGGTTCAGGGGTTACCGGTCGGTCGGCCGCTCAGCCGCGCCGGCTCACTCCCTCCGGGTGCATCCCGGTCGCCTCCTCCAGCGCGTTGTCCGGCAGGTCGCCCCCGGCGCTGTCGTCCGGGAACGTCCGCCGCGCCGGTGCCGGGTCGGGTGGCGCCCCCGGCCCGGCCTCGGTGGTCCGGGTCGGCTCGACCGACCCCAACCCGTGCCGCCCGGCCGCCGGGCCCCCGGTGCCGGCCGCGCCGGCCCGTCGGTCCACGCGTCGGCCGTCCGACACGGCGGTCTCCTCGCTACCGGCGTCCATCGGCGAGTCCTCCCCGGCGCCCCACGGCGGATCGGCGTCGAACCCGTCGGTGGTGCCCCACGGGGCGGCCGCCTCCGGCCCGCGCCCGTCGCCCTCCCTGCCCGGCCTGTTCTTCCTGCTCATCGCCCACCTCGCTGGTCGCTCCTGCGGTGCCGGCGCTGATTGCCCGGGACCGCCGCCGTCATGCCGGCGCCCGCCGGACGGTCCCGGGCGCACCGGGACCGGTCGGCGGGCGGCCGGGCGCCGCGCGGCCGGGACCCCACCTCGTCGTGGGATCCCGGCCGCCCAGCGCGTCGGCGCGGTCAGTTGTGCGACATCGCCATGTGCCGCTTGGCGGCGCCCATCGCGGCCACCTTGCCGATCGTCTTCGGCGCGGTGATCAGGCCACCGGCCCGGCCGAGCATGCCGCGGAACACCTGGGACGGCTTCTGCTGCTCGCTCATGTACGCCGTCACCACCACCAGCGCACCCGTCATCGCCGGGATCGCCCACTGGAGCAGCTTCATCTGCCGCTGGCTGGCCGCCACGTTCGCCGGCGTCTGGTAGCTGGGCTCGGTGGTGCCCTCGACGGGCGGGTTGCCCGCCTTCTGCAACCGCATGCCGAGCAACCGGCTGTACCCGGTCACCGCGAGCGCGCCGACGGTCAGCGCGGTCTTCACCGCGCTCATCTTCGCCACGCCCGCCTGTGAGGCGACCCGGGGACTCTCGGTCACCAGTTCGCCCACCGCGCCGGCGAGGTGGGCCCCGATGGCCGCCGCGTTGACCGGGGTCCACCGGGCCCAGCCGGCCGAGGCGACCGGGAGCCGCTGCGTCGAGTCGTTGATCCGTGCCGCCGCGCCGTTGACGCCGAGCGCTCCCATCAGCGAGCCACCGAACCAGGCCGCCAGGCCCAGGTCGTGCATCGAGCGCAGTGCGGTGTGCCGTTCGGACATCTGTGATCCCCCTCCACCGTGTTCGGGCGGTGCCGCTTACCCGCCATCGGCGCCGCTACGCCCCCTGCTCCCGGTGGCGTGGGATTCGCCGGAACGGGGATGGGGAAGGATCGCACGGGTGAGCGACGGGAGAGCGATGAGCGGTACGCACGGTGCAGCCGGGGCGGAACCGCCGACGGACTACGTCCGGCTCTTCCGCGCCACCCCGACCCCGTACGCCGTCCTCACGCCCGACCTGGTCGTGGTCGACGTCAACGACGCCCTCCTGGCGGCGACCGGTCGTATTCGGGAGGAACTCGTCGGTCGGGACATCTTCGCACTCTTCCCGGTCCCCGCCGACGCGCCCGACCCGACCGGGGAGACCAACCTGCGCGCCTCGCTGATCCGGGCCCGCGACACCGGTCGTCCCGACGCCATGCCCCTGCAGCGCTACGACCTCCCCGACCCCGACGGCGGCTTCGTCGCCCGCTGGTGGAGCGTGGTGAACGTCCCCGTCCTCGACGAGCGCGGCCGGACGGCGCTCCTGCTGCACCGCACCGCCGAGGTCACCGAGGTCGTCGAGGAGCGGGCACGCGTCGAGGCCGAGCGGGCCCGGGACGAGGAGCTCCGGCACCGGGTGGAGAGCGTCGAGGTCGACCTGTTCGCGCGGGCGCAGGAGCTGCGGAGCGCGCTCGCGGCGGAGGCACTGGCCACCCGCCAGCTGACCACGCTGGCCGACCTCGCCGGTCAGCTCGCCGGCTGCGAGACCGTGGCCGAACTGACCGAGGTGGTGATCGACCGGGGACTGGCCGCGCTGGGCGCGGACGGGGGAGCGGTCGCGGTCCGGCACGGCGACGACGACCTGCACCTCACCCTCACCGACAGCCTCGCCGGCCTGGACCGGCAGCGGTACGCGGACCTGCCGCTGCGCGGTCCGCTCCCCGCCTCCGTCGCCGCGCTGCGCGACGAGACCGTCCTGCTGCCCGACCGGGACACCTCGCTCGCCTGGGCCGACGCGATGGCCGACGTGCTGGCGGACACCGGCCTGTCCCGCTGGGCGGCGCTGCCCCTGCGGGTCGGTGACCGGCTGCTCGGCTCGCTCACCGTGGGCTGGCGCGCGCCCCAACCCTTCCCCCGACACGAGGTCGACCTGCTGGCGGCATTCGCGGCCCAGTGCGCGCAGACCCTGGACCGGATCCGGATCCACCAGGCCCAGCGGCAGACCTCCGAGACGCTGCAACGCAGCCTGCTCACCGAGCCGGTGCAGAGGCACGGACTCTCCGTCGCGGTGCGCTATCACCCGGCCGCCGAGCACGAGCAGGTCGGCGGTGACTGGTACGACGCCTTCCCGGCCGCCGACGGCGCCACCACCCTGGTGATCGGCGACGTGACCGGGCACGACCGGCGGGCCCTCGCCGAGATGGCGGAGATCCGCAGCACACTGCGCGGTCTCGCGTACGTCCTGGCGGCGTCCCCGGCGGAGATCCTGGCCGGCCTGGAACGGGTGCTGACCGGCCTGCGGGTGTCGACCCTGGCCTCGGCGGTGGTGGCCCACGTCTGGACGCCCGGTCAGCCCGGCGGGCCGCCCTCCGGTGACCCGGGGCGGGCCAGGCTGCGCTGGTGCAACGCCGGTCATCCGCCGCCGGTGCTGGTCACCCCGGACGGCACGGCCCGGCTGCTCGCCACCGACCCGCATCCGCTGCTGGGGGTGCGGCCGGTCCGGCCGCGGCGCAACCACGAGCTTCCCCTCGACCCCGGCTCGACCCTGGTGTTCTACACCGACGGCCTGGTCGAGCGGCGGGAGGACCCGCTGGACCAGGGGCTGGAGCGGCTGCGCAGCGCCGCCGGCCGGCTGGCCGGGGTGCCGGTGGAGGAGTTCTGCGACGCCCTGCTGGCCGAGCTGGTCGACGTGCCGAGCGACGACATCGCCCTGCTCGTGGTGCGGGTCGCCGGCTGACCGGCGGCCCGGTTTCCGCGCGGGTGCGGTCAGCGGCGGGGCAGGCCGGCGGCGAAGTCGGCCACCCGGGCGGCCAGCGGCGTCGCCGCACGGACCCAGGTGAAGTGGTCCAGCGGGGCACCGGCCTCCGCCACCGTGTAGCGGTGCCGGGTCACCGGGGCGGCGGTCAGCTTGCCGCAGAGGTGGTCCAGGGTGGGGTGCGGGGTGTACTGGTCGTCGTCCACGCTGACCGCCAGCACCGGCGTACGGACCGTGCGCAGGGCGGCCTCGGCGTCCACCCCGTCGAGCCGGGGGAAGCGGCCCGTCCGGGCGGTGTACGCCCAGTCCCGGATCACCCCGCGCGCCTGCCGCCCACCGAACCCCCACCCCGGCCAGACGCCGAGCAGCCGGGCGGTGGCCGCGATCCCCTGGGTGTACGGCAGCACCCCCCACCCGCGCAGGCCCGGGTAACCGCGCCACCACGGCACCCCGACCGCGACCAGGGCGAGCCCGTCGACGGCGTCGGCGTCGTGGAGGGCCTGGTGCAGCACCGCCACCTGCCCGCCGAGGGAGTGCCCGAGCAGCAGTCGGGTGCGGCCGTCCAACCGGGGCTTGAGGGCGGCCAGCACCGCCTCGACGTCGCCGGCCAGCTCGGCGTAGCCGTACCGGCAGGAGCGGCTGGGGGCGGGGGTGCTCTCGCCGGTGCCGCGCAGGTCGGCCACGACGACGCCGAGGCCGGCGGCGCGCAGGGCGGCGGCGAAGGGGCGGTAGTAGCGGGCCCGGACGCCCATCGCGGGCCAGATCACCACCACCGGCGCGTCCGGCACGCCGTCCGGGTCCGGGTACGTCTGCACCCCGATCCGGGCGCCGTCGACGTCGATGAACTCCTGCGTGTACTCCGGCTCCCCGCTCACCGGCCCAGCCTACGGCCGTACCCTACTGGCCGGTAGCCACGGGGGTCCGTCGCCGGGGGACCGGAACGCCTCGCCCGGCCGCCGCTCCCAGCACCCGGTCCACGGCGGCCAGCACCGTCGGCACGTCCAGCTCGGCCAGCGCCGGATGCAGGCCACCGTCGTCGGCCGGGAGCCGCGGCCCCACCCAGAGCGCCTCGTGCCACGGCCGGTCCGGCGGCGGCCCCCACTGTGCCGGCGGCACCGGACCGAAGAGCAGCACCGACGGGGTGCCGTAGCCGGTCGCCAGGTGCCCGATCCCGGTGTCGCCGCTGACCACCAGCCGGGCGTGCGCCACCAGCGCGGCCAGCTCCCCGACGTCGGTCGACCCGGCCAGCACCGCGTCGGCGGGCAGCCCGGCCGCCCGCGCCACCGCCTCGGCGATGCCCCGCTCGCCGGGGGTGCCGGTGACCACCACCCGGTGACCCCGGTCGGTCAGCTCCCGGGCCACCGCCGCGAACCGGTCCGGCGGCCACCGCCGCTGGGTCGCCTTGGCGCCCGGGTGCACGATGCTCACCCCGGTCGGCAGCGGTCCGGGCGTCGGGCGGCGCAGCGCCAGGTCGGTGCGGTCGGCGGGAATGCCGTACCAGGCCAGCAGCCGGCACCAGCGGTCGACCTCGTGCTCCTCGGCCCGCCACCGTGGGCCGTCCCGGTGCCCGGCCTCGGCGTTGGCGAAGGCGAGCAGCCGGTGCGGCCGGGCGGCGGCCAGCATCCGGTGCGACTGCGGGCCCCGGCCGTGCAGGTTGACCGCCAGGTCCGGCGGCGGGCCGGGCCACGCCAGGTGGCCCAGCCCGTCCGCCTCGACCAGCCGGTCCACCGCGCCGGTCAGCTCGACCAGCGGCGTCGACCAGCGCGGCGCGACCAGCGCCAGCTCCGCACCGGGGTACGCGGCGCGTAACGCGCGCAGCGCCGGCACCCCGGTCGCGAGGTCGCCGACGCCGAGCGCCCGAAGGACCAGGATCACGGGTACGACGACTCCTGCTCGGCGCAGACCACGAGTTCGCGTACCGCGCAGCCGGGCGGCTGGGACAGGGCGAACATGACCGCCTCGGCGGTGTCGGCCGGGTCGTTCAGGATGGCGTCCGGGCCGGGCTTGTACTGCTCGTCCCGGTCGTCGAAGAACGCCGTCCGCATCCCGCCCGGGATCAGCAGCGTCACCCCGACCTTCCCGGCGACTTCGGCGGCGAGCGCCCGGGTGAAGCCGACCACCCCGAACTTCGCCGCGCAGTACGCGGTGGCGTCGCTGACCGCCTTGACGCCCAGCGTCGACGCCACGGTCACCACCGTGCCGTGCGCGCGCTCCAGGTGCGGCAGGGCGGCCCGGACCACCGCGGCGGTGCCGAGCAGGTTGATCGCCACGATCCGGTCCCAGGTCTCGCCCGGGACGTCGACGAGCCGGCCGGGCACGTCCATCCCGGCGGCCGTCACCACGCCGGCCAGGTCACCGGCCTGCTCGGCGAGCTGCCGGGTGGCCGCCTCGGCGGCCCGCGCGTCGGCCAGGTCGCACTCGACCCACGGCACCCCGTCGGCCGGCGCCTGCCGGTCCAGCACGTACGGCCGTCCGCCGGCCTTCGCCACCGCGGCGACGACCGCCGCGCCGAGCCCGCTCGACCCGCCCGTGACGAGAACCGCCGCCCCACTCAAATCCCTGCTCATGCCGGCACTCCGCTTCGCTCCGTGCCGTCCTGAGGCACCATTGCGCTGTGTCGATGATTCGCTCGCTGGCGCTCGCTCATACCGCTCCCTTGACGAGGTGGAGGCCGCGCTGGCGCGCGGCGGAGATGGTGCCGGTGGTGGACCGGCCGGCCAGGTAGGGGACGGTGACGACCTTCCCGCCCCACCGGTGGACCAGTTCGGCCTCGGGCAGCTCGGCCTCGCCGTAGTCGCCGCCCTTGACCCAGATGTCGGGGCGCAGCCGGGCCAGCACCTGGTGCGGGGTGGCCTCGTCGAAGACGACGACGCCGTCCACGCAGTCCAGCGCGGCCAGCAGCTGGGCCCGGTCGCTCTCCGGGTTGACCGGGCGCTCGGGACCCTTCAGGCCCCGGACGCTGCGGTCGGAGTTGAGGCAGACCACCAGGCAGTCGCCGAGTCGGCGGGCCGCCTGGAGGGTGGCGACGTGCCCGGCGTGCAGGATGTCGAAGCAGCCGCCGGTGGCGACCACGGTGCCGCCGTCGGCGCGTACCTTCGCCACCAGCTCCTCGGCGCTGCGGGCCGCCGCCAGGACGGGGCGTCGCCCCCGCTCCCGGTGCAGCCCGGCGGCCCCGCCCGCCGCCACGTACGCGGACGCGGCGGCGACGGCCGCGCCGACCGCCTCGGCGACCGGCGCCCCGTCGCCGAGGGCCAGCGCGGCGGTCGCGGCGAACCGGTCACCCGCCCCGCAGGTGTCCTCGACCCGGTCCACGGTGGACGGTGGTGGGACGACCAGCGGGGTGCTGCCGGAGTGGCAGAGCACCGCGCCGTCCGGGCCCATCGTCACCGCGACCGCCCCGACCCGCCAGCGGGTCCGCAGCTCGTGCCCGGCGCGGGTGGCGGTGGAGAGCGCGGAACCGGCCCCGGCGTCGCCGGTCAGCTGCCGCAGTTCGGCGAGGTTGGGGGTGGTCAGCCGGACGCCGGTCACGGCGGCGGGGCCGCGCGGGTGCGGGTCCCACACCACCGGGGCGGACGCCTCGGCGAGCGCCGCCCGCAGCGTGGGCTGCCGGACCAGTCCGCGACCGTAGTCGCTGACCAGGATGGCCCGGGCACGGGAGAGCAGCTCCAGCGTCGCGGCGGAGGGCTCACCCGGCGACTGCGGGTCGCCGCCCCGGTCCAGCCGGAGCAGGGTCTGCCCGCCGGACCGGAGCCGGATCTTCTCGGCGGTCGCACCGGGCAGGTGCATCGGGTACACCTCGACTCCGGCGTCGGCGAGGAGTTCGGCCAGCCGCGCGCCGCCGGCGTCGTCGGCGAGCGCGGTGACCAGGGCGACCTCGGTGTCCTGGGCCGCCGCGAGCAGGGCGGCCAGGCCGGCGCCGCCGGGCCGGTCGGTGGCGGAACGCTCGTCCAGCACCGGCACGGGGGCGTCCGGGCAGACCCGGCTGACCGCGCCGGCCACGTCCCGGTCGAGCAGCGCGTCGCCGACGACGACGAGCGGCCCGCTCACGACTCCACCCACCCGGTGCCGGTGGACCCGTGCCCGTTGCGGCCGGATCCGTCGTGCCCGTTGCGGGCGTGGCCGTTCGACAGGTGCCCGTCGGCGCTCTGCCCGCCGATCCCGTGCCCGTCGATCCGGTGTCCGTCGATCCCGTGCTCGGCGGATCCGTGCCGCTTCGCGCCGTGCCCGTTCGCGCCGTGCCCGTTCGCGCCGTGGCCGTTCGTGCCGTGGCCGTTGAGGCCGTGGGTGGGCAGGCCGACGCCGGCCAGGACCCGGCCGTCCCGCCCGCCGCGCTCCGCGCCGGTGCGCCCGCCCCACGGGGCGAAGGCCGGTGTCCGGGGTGCCGGGGCGGACACCGTCGGGAGCTGCCGGACCAGCGGCAGGGCCTGGTCGACGTACTCGCAGAGCAGGTGGCTGGAGACCAGGTGCAGCTCCTGCACCACCTGACTGTCCGGCGACGGCACGGCCAGCACGTCGTGGCAGGCGTCGGCGAGGGGGTTGGGGGTGGGGCCGGTGAATGCCCAGCAGCGCAGTCCGGTGTCGTGTCCGGCCTGGGCGGCGGTGAGGAGGTTGGTGCTGGTGCCGCTGGTGGACAGGAGCAGGAGGATGTCGTGGGGTCGGCCGTGGGCGCGGACCTGGCGGGCGAAGACCTCGTCGTAGCCGTAGTCGTTGCCGATGGCGGTCATGGCGGAGGTTTCGGCGTGCAGGGCGATGGCGGACAGGGGTTCGCGGTCGTCGCGGAGTTTCCCGACGAGTTCGGCGGTGAGGTGTTGGGCTTCGGCGGCGCTGCCGCCGTTGCCGGCCACCAGCAGCCGACCGCCCCGGGCCAGGGTCCAGGCCAGCTCGGTGCCCCAGTCGGCCAGCCGCTCGGCCTCCCGCCGGTACGGCAGCAGCGCCGCAGCCAGCCCGGACAGGTGCGCGTCGAGGGTGTCGAGGTGGGTCATCAGGCCACCGCCGTGGCCGGTCGGGCGACGGTGCTCACCGAGGCGTAGACCGCGCCGAGCTGCTGGGCGCAGCGCTTCCAGGAGTAACGGCTGCGGATCCGGTCCAGCGCCGCCGTGGCGTACGCGAAGCGGCGCACCTTGTCGGCGAGCAGCCGGCGGATCGCGGTGCCCAGCGCGCGGGGGTCGCGCGGCGGCACCAGGTCGCCGGTGAGCCCGTCGACCACGGTGTCGGCGATCCCGCCGACGTTCGTGCCGATCACCGGCACCCCGCACGCCATGCCCTCCAGCGGAGTGAGCCCGAACGGCTCGTACCAGGGGGCGGCGACCAGCACGTCGGCCGAGCGGTACCAGGCGCCCATCTCCTCGCGGGGCACCGCACCGACCAGCTTCACCCGGTCGGCGACGCCGCAGGACTCGGCGATGGCGCGCAGCCGGCGGGCGAACGAGTCGGCGGGCAGCAGCTCCGCCGGTGGGCCGCCGACGACCACGCACTCGGCCTCGGGGACGGCCGGCAACGACCGGACGACCTCCAGGAAGCCCTTGCGCTCCACCATCCGGCCGACGGTGAGGATCCGCGGGCGGGCCGGGTCGCGCGGGGCGACGGGACCGTCGGGGCGGAACACCTCCTGGTTGACGCCGGAGGGGACCAGCGCCATCCGGGACCGGGGCACGCCCAGCCGGACCAGCTCACCCACCTCGTCCTCGCACTGCACGATGACCCGGTCCACGGCCCGGCCGAGCGCCCGCTCGTAGCCGACCCGTCCTGGTGGGCTGGTGTCCCGGGCGCCCTGGTGGCGCCGCTTCACCGCGCCCAGCGCGTGGTACGTCAGCACCGTCGGCACCCCGGCCCGCCGCCCGGCGTGCACGGTGGCCAGTCCGCTCATCCAGAAGTGCGCGTGCGCCACGTCGGGCGTCCAGTCGCCGTGCCGCCACCGGTCGGCCAGCCAGTTGCCGAACTCACCCATGTACGGCAGCAGTTCGTCCTTCGGCACCCGCTGCGCCGGGCCGGCCGGCACGTGCCACACCTGGTAGCCGTCGGCGGTGGCCACCGACTCGGCGAGCCGGGCGGAGTCGCGGCGGGTGTAGACCCGGACGTCGTGTCCCTCGCCGACCAGCGCGGACGCGAGTTCCGCCACGTGGGTGTTCTGGCCGCCGGCGTCCTCCTCGCCGAGGACGGCGAGTGGGCTGGCGTGCTCCGAGATCATCGCGATGCGCATGTTTCCTCCTCCATCAGTCGGTCCCAGTCAGCGAGGAACCGGTCGAGCCCGAAGCGTTCCTTCGTCACCTCACGCGCCCGCGCCCCCAGCCGGTACGCCGCGTCGCGGTCCTCGGCGAGCCAGCGGGCCGCCTCCACCAGCGTGTCCACCCGGGTGGAGAGCACCCCGGCGTCGGGCGGTACGGCGTCCACGGCCTCGGTGGTGGCGAGCGCCACGACCGGCATCCCGATGGTCATCGCCTCGACCAGGCTCAGCCCGAGCGACGTCCACCGGCACAGGTGCAGGTACGCCCGCCGCCGCGCCACCTCCGCGTGCATCCGTTCCTGCGGCAGGTCGTCGAAGCCGGTGACCGGGTGGGGCAGCACCCCGGCGCGCGCGGTGAGCGCCTCCGACAGCCCGGCCACCCCCATGCCGAAGACGTCCAGCGGGGCGACGGCGGCGAACCGGGGCATCAGGTCGGTGCCGGTGACCCGCCAGCGGCGTACCGGCTCGTTGGTGACCACGGCGAGGTGGTCGAGGTCGCCGGTCCACTCCACCCGGGGCGGGACGATGCCGTGTTCGACGACGGCGGTGCGGGTGCCGCCGTTGTCCCAGAACAGCTCGTTGAAGTGCGTGACGTGGGTGAGCAGCAGGTCGTCCCGGTCGGCCATCGGGTGGCGGGTGTTCGGCACGTCGCCCTTGGGGGTGTTGTGCTCGACGTAGATCGCCGGGACGTCCCGGCCGGGTCGGCGACCCAGCCACTGCTCCGCCAGCTCCAGCTCCTCCGGGCGTTGCAGGATCACCACGTCCACCTCGGCCCGGCCGAGCTGCTCCGGCGTCACCTCGACCGCACTGTCGGGCCACGGATAGGTCCGTGCCCGACCGAGGCCGTACGGGCCCCGGTCCGGGGTGACCGGGACCAGGTAGCGGTGTCGCCCGTGCACGAAGGACGTGGTCCAGGAGCCGTGCACGTGCCAGAGCAGAACGTTCATGCCTCTCCTCGCGACTGGTCGGGGGACGGGGTGGACAGGGGTGGTCAGGTGGGTGGGCGGGCGAGGAGACGGACGGCGGCGACGACCTCGGCCGGGTCGACACCGGTCAGGCAGGGGTGCCCGGCGACCGGGCAGATCGCCGCCCGGGTGTCCCGGCAGGCCGCTTCGGCGTCGCCGAGCCGGACGGCGGGCACCCGGTAGGGGCCCCACTGTCCGTAGGGGACGGTCGGGGCGAAGAGGCTGACCACGGGCGTACCGACGGCGGCGGCGAGGTGGGCGGGTCCGGTGTTGCCGACCACCAGCGCGTCGGCGCCGGCGATCACGGCGGCCAGCTCGGCGAGCCCGGTCCGGCCGCCCAGGTCGACCCCGCCGGCCGCGGCGACCCGGGCGGTCAGGTCCCGCTCGCCCGCTCCGCCGGTGACCAGCACCCGGTGCCCGTCGGCGGCCAGGGCGGCGACGATGTCGGCGCAGCGCTCGGCGGGGCAGGCCCGGGCCGGCACCGACGAGCCGGGGTGCACCACCACGTACGGGCCGTCGGGGAGGCCCGCCGGGGCCGGGCCGAGGTCGGCGCGCAGCCGCAGGGCGGGCTCGTCGTCGCCCGCCAGGGCGAATCCGGCGGCGGCGGCCAGCGACAGGGCCCGTTCGGGTTCGGGTACGCCGACGGGGACGCGGTGGCGGACGTCGAGGAGGCTGCCGGGGTAGTCGTCGCTGATGGCGCTGATCCGGGGCACTCCGGCCAGGCGCAGGAGCAGGGCCAGGGGTAGTGGGGACTGGTGGTAGCTGGTGAAGACGACGGCTTCGTCGGCGTGGACGGCGGTGAGGCGGTCGGTGAGGTGGCGGATGTCGGTCGGGTCGACGGGTGCGGGGTCGCCGTCGATCCAGGGCAGCGGCCATTCGATGATCTGGTCGATGCCGGGGAGGAGTTCGGCGGCGGCGCGGCCGCGGGGGCCGCAGAGCAGCACGACGCGGTCGGCTCCGGCGGCGACGGCGCGGATGCCGGGGCCGGTGACCAGCACGTCCCCGGCGGAGTCGCTGCGGACCACCAGCACGGTCCCGGCCCGCCCGGCGCGGGGCACGGCCGGCCGGACGGCCCGCTGCCGGCGCAGGATCTCGTCCACCGCCGCCGGCAGGTCCCGCGCCACGGCGGGCGCGGCCGAGACCTCCTCGGGCCGGGTGACCGGGGTGGGCACCAGGATGCTGGTCGCGCCGGCGGCGAGCGCGGCGGTCATGTCCCGACCGATGTCGCCGACCAGCACGCAGCGCCGGGGCGTGGTGCCGAGCGCGTCGGCGGCGGCGTGCACCAGGCCGGGTGCCGGCTTGCGGCAGGCGCAGCCGTCGGTGTCGTCGTGCGGGCAGATCTGCCAGCTGTCGAAGGGGCCGAGCAGCTCCTCGATCCGCTCGTGCACCGCGCGCATCTGCTCGGCGGTGAAGAAGCCCCGGGCCAGTCCGGACTGGTTGGTCACCACGGCCAGCCGCAGCCCGGCCGCCCGCAGCCGGTCCAGGGCCTCCCGGGCGCCGGGCAGCGGGCGGACCTTCTCCGGGTCACCGTTGTAGGGCACGTCCTCGACCAGCGTGCCGTCCCGGTCGAGCAGCACCGCGTCGAAGAGGGCCGGGTGATCCATGTCGGACCAGTTGCCCTGACCAGGGGCGGTAAACATCATCCGGCCGCCTTCGCCCCGGTCGCCGACGCGACCGCCCCGGCGGGCACCGCCCGGCTGCGCCACCAGCCGCGTACCCAGTGGGTGACCGCGAGCGGGGGGATCGCCGCGCTGGTCAGCAGCATGGTGACGACCTCGTCGCGGGTGCGCGGGCCGGGCGTGATCCGGGCCCGGGCGAACTCGGCGGTGCCGGCCGCCCAGCCGAGCGCGGCGACCGCGGCGGTCACCCCGAGCGCCCGACCGGCGGGGGAGCGGCGGGTGCCGGCCCACGCCGCGGCGGCGGCCAGCGCCACCGTGCCGGCGGCGGTGACCGCCACGTGCCGGGGTCGCCGCCCCGGGGGCAGGTCCAGGTCGGCGCGCCAGGTCGGGCCGTACAGCCGGCGCAGCAGCGCGTCGTCGGCGTTGCCGCGCTGGGTGCGCAGGCTGACCCAGCGGCTCTCCGGGCGTACCGGATGGGTGACCCGCCGCCCGCCGCGGACCAGCCGCCAGCCGGCGCGCCGCACCCGGTGCGCCAGCTCGGCGTCCTCCCGGTAGGCCCGGGGGAAGCGTTCGTCGAAGCCGCCCACGGCGGCCAGCGCGGCCCGCCGGTAGGCCATGTCCGCGGTGATCCAGTCGCCGTCGGCGAGGCCGGCGGTGACCCGCTCCCAGTCGGTGGGGTGGCGGTCCGTCGGCAGCGGCACCTCGACCCGGCCCTGCACGCCGCCGACCGCGTCGGCCACCGCCAGGTCGTCGCGCAGCCGTCGGCACCAGTCCGGCGCGGGCCGCACGTCGTCGTCCAGGAAGACCACCCACGACCCGCGGGCCGCCCGCCAGCCCAGGTTGCGGGCCGCCGCCGGGCCCGCGCCCCGACCGGTCAGCACCTTCGTGTACGCCGCCAGCGCCCCCGGCACCGCCAGCTCGCCGCTGTCGTCGGGCCGGTCACCGCCGTCGTGACGCCGGTCGCCGGCGTCGTCGTGCCGGTCGTCGACCAGCAGCAGCTCCACCTCCGGCAGCTCGCCGAGCTGGCCGGCGAGCACGTCCAGCAGTGCCGCCAGGCTCGGCCGGCCGAGTGTCGGCACCACCACGCTGATCACCGGTCACCGCCGAGCGCCCGGCGGTGCACCGCGAACGGGCCGAGGGCGAGCAGGTCCACCGGCGCCGAGCCGAACAGCTCCATCGCCTCGCGCGGGGTGTCCACCATCGGTCGGCCCGCGGTGTTCAGCGAGGTGTTCACCACCACCGGCAGCCCGGTCAGCCGCTCGAACTCGGCCAGCAGCTCCGCCACCACCGGCTCGGTGTCGGGGTGCACGGTCTGCACCCGGGCGGTGCCGTCGACGTGCGTGACGGCCGGGATGCGGTCCCGCCACTCCTGCCTCACCCGGTGCACGAAGAGCATGTACGGGCTGGGGTAGACCCCGTCGAAGAGCTCCGCGAAGCGTTCCGCGCGGACCATCGGGGCGATCGGGCGGAACTGCTCCCGGCCCTTGACGTCGTTCATCCGGCGGGTGGTGTCCGGGTCGCCGGGGTGGGCGAGCAGCGACCGGTGGCCCAGCGCGCGGGGGCCGTACTCGCTGCGCCCCTGGTACCAGGCGACGATGCCGTTGTCGGCGAGCACCCGGGCCGCCTCGGCCGCGATCGACGCGGGCCGGGTGTACGGCAGCGCGGCCCGGCGCAGCTCCGCCTCCAGCTCCTCGTCCGACCAGCCGCGCCCCAGGTCGGCCCCGGTCATCGGGGTGGACCGGTCGCCGAGCGTGCCGGCCACGTGCAGGGCCGCGCCGAGCGCCGTCCCCGAGTCGCCCGCCGCCGGCTGCACCCACACGTCCCGGTACGGCCCCTCGGCCGCCAGCCGGGCGTTCGCCACGCAGTTCAGCGCCACCCCGCCGGCCAGGGCCAGGGTGGACGCGCCGCCGGAGGCGTCGTACAGCCAGCGGGACAGGTCGAGGACGACCTCCTCCAGCCGGGTCTGCACGCTGGACGCCAGGTCGGCGTGCTCGGCGGTCAGCTCGCCGCCGGCAGCGACCGCCTTGGCCATGCTGGCCCAGTCGATCCGGTCGACGTGGAAGCCGCCCTCGGGCGTGACCCGGATCAGCTCGCGCAGCAGCCCGAGGTGCTTCGGCTCGCCGTACGAGGCCAGCGCCATCACCTTGTACTCGTCGCTGGAGTGCAGGAAGCCCAGGTGCCGGGTCAGGTCCTCGTAGAGCAGGCCGAGCGAGTGCGGCAGCTCCTGCGAGTGCAGCGCGGACAGCTCTCCGTCCCGGTAGACGCCGGCCAGGTGGCTGGCCACCTCGCCGCGCCCGTCCAGCACCAGCACCGCGGTGTCGTCGCCGGCCGGCGGGGCGGCCAGCCCGGCGGAGGCGGCGTGCGCGACGTGGTGCGGCACGAACCGCACCTTCTCCGGGTCGAGCCCGGGCAGCGCGGCGGCCAGGAACTGCGGAGCCCGGCGGGCGTAGTCGACGCGCAGCCAGTCCCACGGGTCGGCCAGGCCGAGGCTGCCGGCGTCCCGGCAGAGCCCGGGATCGAACGAGTACGCGACCGCGTCGAGGCTGTCGACGTCGATTCCCGCGCTGGTCAGACACCACGCGGCGGACAGCTCGGGCAGTTCCCAGGCGGAGAACGGCACGGGTCGCTTGCCGTGCTTGCGGCGGCTGAACCGCTCCTCTTCGGCGGCGGCCACCACCGTCCCGTCGACCACCAGGGCGGCGGCGGGGTCGTGGAAGATCGCGTTGATTCCAAGGACGCGCATGGGAGGTCCGTACCCTGGCGTCCGCTCCCTAACCTGTAGATCATCGACTTCTCCGGCGATGGTCACCGTCGGGTGTGGAGATCGCCGGGCGGCGCTGTCCAGGGACCAGCGCCCCTGTTCAGACGCCCTTCATGCCATCAAGCTGGGACAAAGAGGTAACGGTGGCTCCCGTTCTGAGGCGGCCGGCCACCCGTGCCGAAACTGAACCCCCGGGAGGTGCCCGTGTCCCCGTCCTCGCTCTCCGAGCTGATCGAGGAGCAACTCACCCTGGCCCACGCCACCGACAGCGGCCGCAGCGCCCGCACCGTGTACGGCGACCCGGGCCGCCCGCTGCGCCAGACGCTGCTCGCGCTGGTCGCCGGGCACGCGCTGGAGGAGCACGCCAGCCCCGGTGAGGCGACCCTCCAGGTGCTGCGCGGCCGGGTCCGGCTGACCGCCGACGACCGGTCCTGGACCGGGGTGACCGGTGACCTGCTGCCGATCCCGGACGCCCGGCACGCCCTGCACGCCGACGAGGATTCGGCGGTGCTGCTCACGGTCGCCCTGGGCTGAGACGGGCCCGACCCGTCCGGACCGGGTGCGATCCGCCTCTCGGCTGACTCAACGTCACCTCGGGCGTCCGGCCGCGTTTTCGCTCTGCGTCACCGGTCTCGGTGGTGCCGCAACTGTTCCGTGTGGTGAGGCCCGCCGTTGTGCCGCGCTGAGCAGGCGTTTTCCTCGCACCCCCTTCCCTCCCGCCTGCCACCCGCCGCGCGCTTTGCTCTGCAGCCACGGACGCAGCAGCAACGGAAGGTGACCGATGCGCCGATGGCTGCAGAGCAAAGCGGGGGCGCGGGTCACGTCGCCGGCCGGGTGTGATGTCACCCTGCGTCACTCAACGGCTGCCCAGGCTCGGGCCCGGGCAGCCGCCGGGCGCGGGTCAGACCCGGGCGTCCTGGAGCATGCCCGGCCCGAACACCTCGTACGCGATCCGCTCGGTCGGCACACCGCGACGCAGCAGGCCGCCCCGGACCGTGGTCATGAACGGCACCGGACCACACAGGTGCACGTGCGCGTCGGGGCTCACCGGGATCAGCTCCGGGTCGACCAGACCGCTGGCGACCTCCGCCTTCAGCCCGCTCAGCTCCCCGTCCGTGGCGTCCTCGTACCAGAGGCGCATCCGCAGGTTGGGCAGCCGCTCCTGGAGCCGGGGCAGCTCGTTGCGCATCGCGTGCGCGGCCCCCGCCCGGTCGGCGTGCACCAGCACCACCGGACGGTCGGGCTCGGTGACCGCCAGGTGCTCCAGCGCCGCCATCGCCGGGGTGAGCCCGATGCCGGCGCTGACCAGCAGCAGCGGGCCCTCACCGGCCACCGCGCTGACCTCCCCGCAGGGCGGGCTGAGCCGGAGCGTGTCACCGACCCGGACCTGCTCGTGCAGGAAGGTGGAGACGACGCCGTCGGGCGTGCCGTCGATGCCGCGTACCCGCTTCACGGTGATCCGCCAGTGGTCGGCGTCCGGGGGGCCGCAGAGGCTGTACTGCCGGATCTGCTGGCCACGGTCGCCGTCGAGGTCCACCGCGACGGAGACGTACTGCCCGGGGGTGAAGGTGGGCAGCTCGCCGCCGTCGGCCGGGACCAGGGTGAACGAGACGACCTCGCGGGTCTCCTCGATCCGGTTCGCGACCCGCCACTCCCGCCAGATCGACGCGCCCTCGGCGATGCCGGCATCGGTGTAGAGGCGGGCCTCCCGGGCGATCAGCTCACAGGCGAAGAGCCAGTAGACCTCGTCCCAGGCGGCGGCCACCTCGGGGGTGACGGCCTCGCCGAGCACCTCGCCGATCGCGCCCATCAGGTGCCGCCCGACGATCGTGTACTGCGGGGCGCGGATGCCGAGCGAGACGTGCTTCTGGGCGATCCGCTCGAGGATGGGCGCCCAGGACGCGTCGTTGCCGCTGAGGAGGTGCTCGGCGTACGCCACCACGGACGCGGCGAGCGCCGCCTTCTGCGCCCCGTTGGCCTGGTTGCCCCGGTTGAAGACGTTGAGCAGTTCGGGGTGCGCCGCGAACATGCGCGGGTAGAAGCAACCGGTGATCGCCTCTCCGTGGGCCTGCACGACGGGCAGGGTCGCCTTCACCACGGCTGCGGATGATTCAGAGAGCACGACTACTCCTCGGGGTTCGGTGGGTCGAACCCCACTTAACAGGAGTCTTGAACTCCACTTCCAGGCCGAAGGTCCCGGGTCCGGGGGTCCTCCGGATCACACCGACCCCGGGCCTCCTGGCCGGTGTCGCGGGGCGTTCGCGCTGGTTAGGGTCACTCCTGTGAAGCTCAACCGGTCGACCGACATGGCGCTGCGCATCGCCATGGTCACCGCCGCCTCCCCGGCGCGCACCACGGTGGACGAGCTGGCCACCCGGCTCGCGCTGCCCCGCAGTCACGTCGCGAAGGTGGTCCAGCGGCTCCAGCACCTCGGCGTGCTGGTGACCATCCGGGGACGCTCCGGCGGGGTGGCCTTCGCCGAGCACGCCGGTGAGCTGACCGTCGGGCAGGTCGTCCGCGCCTTCGAGGGGGACGACGAGGTGGTCGCCTGCGAGCAGCCGGTCTGCCCGCTGATCGCCGGCTGCCGGCTGCGGGGTCAGCTGCGGCGTGCCCAGGCCGCCTTCCTGGCCGTCCTGGACGGGACCCGCCTCGGCGACCTGGTGGACGACCCGGCCGGTCCCGTCCTGCTCGGCCTGGCCACCCCGGCCGTCCGGAACTGAGGCCGGTGGAGACGGTGGCGGCGACCGGCCGGAACTGACGCCGGTGGGGCGGTACCGGCGACCGGCCGGGACTGACGCCGGTGGGGCGGTCCCGGCGACCGGCCGGAACCGCCCCACCGCCACCGGGGTCAGCCGACGCTCACCGAGCCGTCCGGCGCCCGGACGCAGGAGACCGTCCGGGCGGCCGTCGCGGCGGCGCCGGTCAGGCAGCGGCCGAGCACCCGGTGGCCGGCCGCGCTCGGGTGCCACGATTCCTGGCAGGTCTGGAAGTACGTCCCGCAGGTGTTCGCGATCCGCTGGATGTCGAGCTTGTCGTAGCCGGAGAGGCTGGTCACGAAGACGCCGCTCGGACCGTCCTGGAGCCGGATCGGGGTGGCCAGCGCGTTGGCCGGGCTGCCGGCCGACTCGCAGAGCCGGGCCCCGTCGAAGGCCCGCTGCACGTTCAGATAGACCAGGTCGGCGTTCGGGAACTCGGCGGCGAGGTTGTTCCGGACCGAGCTGACCAGCGTGCCGAGGCCCTGTGAGAAGCGCTGGCCGGGAGCGAGGCTGGCCCGGTGGATCGGGCAGCCGGCCGCGTACCGCTCGGCGCCGAGGGCGCGGAACTTGTCCCGGGTGTCGTCCCGGCCGTCCTCGTCCCAGTAGACCGGGGCGAGTTCCGGCGGCAGCGGGTTGGTGTAGTCCTGGAACACGATCCGGTGCTGGCCGTCGGCGTCGATCTGGTCGAGGGTGGTGAGGATCTGGCGTACGGCCGCCGTGGTCTCCGCCGTCGCGGCGCTGAACTGGGCCGCCGTGGCGAGGTCGGCGTCCGAGCAGGGCTTCTGCTCCACCGGTCCACCCAGGTACGCCCAGAACTCCCACCAGCCGGTCCACGCGTCGGCGATGAACCGGTTGGCGCACTTCTCGGCCACGCTGCCGAAGGTGAACGAGCTGTTGTTCGAGCCGAGGCCGACCAGCACCAGGTCGATGTCGTGGGTCTGGCCGACCGCGCGGAGCTGGTCGAGCTGGGCGGCCACCTGGCGGCCCTTGGTCCGGGTGGCGGAGGCGCCGGCGATGTCGTACGGCTGGCCGCCGGAGCAGGCCAGGTTGAACCGATCGGTGATGCCGGGCAGGTCCGCCTCGAAGAGCGAGGCGTTCGGGGAGCGGTGGCAGAAGTAGGCGTTGCTGTTCGGCGCGGACCAGCCGGGGAAGCCCTGGGCCACCCCGTTGACGTCCACCACCGGGGCGTACGCGCCGGCGCCCTCGCCGCTGATGAAGCTGTCGCCGAGCGCGACGGCGGCGGTGGGGAGGGCGGCGGCGGCCGGCCCGGGCGGCGCGACGGCGGCCGACAGCCCGGCCGAGGCGACGGCGAGCGCTGCGGCCAGGGCGGTACGACGGAGCACGGACATACGCGGCCTCCATCCAGGAATGGAAATATGAGAGATCCTCTGGATGGCGATCAGATCACGGGGGTGTGACGGCGGTCAACGTCCCGACCCGGGTCCGTCGAGGCGATCCCGCGTCCACCCGGCCGGGACGGGGAAGAGGTCACCGGGCCGCGTCGTTGACGTGTCCGGGCGGCCCGGAGCACGGTGGGGGAGAGCCCGGCGGAAAGGGCACGAAACGGCGTACCGCGCCGGGTGCCACGGCGTTGTCACAGCGCCCGGCTAGGCTTCGCTGCGGCGCGCCGCGCGTGGCGATCATGTGGTTGATCAAGACGGTGAGCGGCACCACACCGCCGAGACCTGGGAGTACGACCAGTTGACCGCACAGCCTGAGACCCTGTACGGGGCCGACGACCTGACGCACCTGGAGGGCCTGGACGCCGTCCGGAAGCGCCCCGGCATGTACATCGGCTCCACCGACAGCCGTGGCGTGGGTCACCTCGTCAACGAGATCCTCGACAACGCCACCGACGAGGGCGTCGCGGGCCACGCGACGAAGGTCGACGTGATCCTGCACGCCGACGGCTCGGTGCAGGTCGACGACGACGGCCGGGGCATCCCCACCGACGTGCACGCCAAGTCCGGCATCTCCGGCGTCGAGCTGGTGCTGACCCGCCTGCACGCGGGCGGCAAGTTCGGCGGCTCGGGCTACAAGACCTCCGGCGGCCTGCACGGCGTGGGCGCCTCCGCGGTCAACGCGCTGTCCCGGCGGTTCGACGTCACGGTCCGGCGCGCCGGCAAGGTCCACGCCATGTCGTTCCGGCACGGCGTACCGGGGATCTTCGACGGGCCCGGCCCCGACGCGGCCTTCACGCCCGGTCCCGGGCTGCAGATCGTCGGCGCGATGAAGCGCGGCCAGCGCACCGGCACCTCGATCCGGTGGTGGCACGACGCCCGCTACTTCGAGACCGGCGCGCGGCTGGACACCGAGGCGGTCCGCCTCAAGCTGCGCAACACCGCCTTCCTCGTCCCCGGCGTCGCCTACCGGCTGCGCGACGAGACGGGGGAGGAGGCCGTCGAGGAGTCGTTCCACTTCCCCAACGGCCTCACCGACATGGTCGAGTTCCTCGCCCCGGCCGGTGACCGGCCGGTCTCCGGCATGCTGCTGGTCGACGGCGAAGGCACCTACCGGGAGAACGCCGCCGACGCCAACGGCGTCATGCAGTCCAACGTGCAGCGCCGGGCCGAGGTCGAGGTGGCGTTCCGCTGGGGCACCGGTTACGAACGCACCGTCGAGTGCTTCACCAACACCATCCGCAACGCGCACGGCGGCACCCACCGCAAGGGCTTCGAGCGGGCCCTGGTCCGCACCCTCGCCGACGCGGCCCGCAACACCCGTGGCCTGCTCAAGCCCAAGGAGGACGCGCCCACCCTAGACGACGTCCTGGAGGGCATGACGGCCGTGGTGCACGTCCGCATCCCGGAGCCGCAGTTCACCTCGCAGACCAAGGACGAGCTCTCCACCGCCGGCATCACCAAGGTGATCCAGGGACTCGTCGAGGCGCACCTGAAGGCGTGGCTGGAGGACCGGCGCACCAAGGCCGAGGCGCGCACCGTGCTCCAGAAGATCGTCGACGCCGCCCGGGTCCGGCTGACCCAGAAGCAGCAGAAGGACGCGGCCCGGCGCAAGACCGCCCTGGAGGGCGCGTCGATGCCGGCGAAGCTGGTCGACTGCCGCGCCAACGGCGTGGACCGCAGCGAGCTGTTCATCGTGGAGGGTGACAGCGCACTGGGGACGAGCCGGATGGCCCGCTCCTCGGAATACCAGGCGCTGCTGCCGATCCGGGGCAAGATCCTCAACGTGCAGAAGGCGAACCTCCAGCAGGTGCTGGACAACGCCGAGTGCGCGGCGATCGTGCAGGTGCTCGGCGCCGGCTCCGGCCGCACCTTCGACCTGTCGTCCCTGCGCTACGGCCGCGTGCTGATCATGGCCGACGCCGACGTCGACGGCGCGCACATCCGGACGCTGCTGATCACGCTCTTCGCCCGCTACATGCGCCCGCTGATCGAGGCCGGCCGGCTCTACGCCGCGATGCCGCCCCTGCACAAGATCACCACCAGGGGGCGCAACCCGCAGACGATCTACACCTACACCCAGGCGGAGATGGAGGCGACGGTCCGCAAGCTGGAGAAGGCCGGCAAGCAGATCGTCACCCCGATCCCGCGCTTCAAGGGCCTCGGCGAGATGGACGCCGACGAGCTCTGGGAGACCACCATGAACCCGGCCACCCGGGCGGTCCGCCGGATCACCCTCGACGACGTCGAGGACGCCGAGCGGGTCCTCGAACTGCTGATGGGCGAGAAGGTCGAGCCCCGCCGCAACTGGCTGATCGACTCGGCCGACCGGGTCGACCGCGACGCCATCGACGCATGAGCACCGGGTTCGTTCGAGGGGAGAGCTGAGTCATGGCACGCCGTAAGGAAGACCGCGCCAAGGCGGACCTGTCCGCCTTCGACCAGGCCGGCGCCCGGGTCTTCGACAACCCGCTGGTCACCGAGGTCTCCGACTCCTACCTGGAATACGCGTTCTCGGTCATCCACTCCCGCGCCCTGCCCGACGCCCGGGACGGCCTCAAGCCGGTGCACCGGCGCATCCTCTGGTCGATGTACGAGCAGGGCCACCGACCCGACCGGGGCCACGTGAAGTCCGCCCGGATCGTCGGCGACGTGATGGGTAAATACCATCCGCACGGCGACGCGGCGATCTATGACGCGATGGTCCGGCTCGCCCAGGACTTCTCGCTCAACGCCCCGCTCATCGACGGGCACGGCAACTTCGGCAGCCCCGACGACGGACCGGCCGCGGCGCGTTACACCGAGGCCCGGATGTCCCGCGAGGCGATGCTGCTCGTCGGCGAGCTGGGCGAGGAGACGGTCGACGTCGAGCCCAACTACGACGGCTCGCTGACCCAGCCCACCGTGTTGCCGGCCGCCTTCCCCAACCTGCTGGTCAACGGCGCCTCCGGGATCGCCGTCGGGATGGCCACCAACATGATCCCGCACAACCTCGGCGAGGTCGTCCAGGCCGCCCGCTGGCTGATCAACCACCCGGACGCCGACCTGGACAAGCTGATGGAGTTCGTCCCCGGCCCCGACCTGCCCACCGGTGGGCTGCTGCTCGGCCTGGACGAGGTGCGCCGGGCGTACGAGACGGGACGCGGCGTGGTGCGGATGCGCGGCCGGGTCGAGATCGGCCCGCTGGAGGGCAGCCGCGGTCGGCAGGCGATCACCGTCACCGAACTGCCCTACGGTGTCGGCGCGGAGAAGGTCATCGCGGCGATCACCAACGAGGTCAACAAGACCAAGCGCCTGGTCGGCATCGCCGACGTGAAGGACCTCACCGACCGGGAGAACGGCACCCGGCTGGTGGTCGAGTGCAAGGTCGGGGTCAACCCGCAGGCGCTGCTGGCCGACCTCTACCGGCTGACCCCGCTGGAGCAGTCCTTCGGCGTCAACAACCTGGTCCTGGTCGACGGCCAGCCGCAGACCCTGGGGCTCAAGGCGCTGCTGGAGGTCTTCCTCGCCCACCGCTACGAGGTGGTGACCCGGCGCACCTCCTACCGCCGTCGCAAGCGCCAGGAGCGGCTGCACCTGGTCGACGGCCTGCTGATCGCCCTGCTCGACATCGACAAGGTGGTCCGGCTGATCCGGGCCAGCGAGGACGCGCAGGACGCCAAGACCGGCCTGATGCAGAAGTTCAAGCTCTCGGACATCCAGGCCACCTACATCCTGGACACCCCGCTGCGCCGGCTCACCAAGTACGACCGGATCGAGCTGGAGGCCGAGCAGGAGAAGCTGCGCGGCGAGATCGCCGAACTCTCCGCCATCCTCGACGACCCGACGGTGCTCCGGAAGCTGGTCTCCGACGAGCTGGCCGCCGTGGTCAAGCAGTTCGCCGCACCCCGCCGCACCACGCTGGTCGACGGTGACCTCAAGGAGGTCCTCGCCGCCTCCGTCCCGGCCGGTCCGCTGGAGGTCGCCGACGACCCGTGCCAGGTGCTGCTGTCGGCGACCGGGCTGGTGGCCCGGACCGCGGCCGAGTCGGAGGAGGCCGCCGAGGGGCGGCGGCGCAGCGGTCGGGTCAAGCACGACGCCGTACGCGCGCTCGTCCACTCCACGGCGCGCGGCCGGGTGCTCCTGGTGACCAGCGCCGGCCGGGCGTTCAAGATCGACGTGCTGCCGCTGCCGGTGCTGCCCGAGCAGTCCGGCACCGTGTCGCTGCGCGGCGGCATGTCCGCCGCCGAGCTGGTGCCGCTGGAGCCGGGCGAGACGGTGGTCGGCCTCGCGCCGCTCGGGTCCTCGGCCGAGGGCTCGCCGGGTCTGGCGCTCGGCACCCGGCAGGGTGTGGTGAAGGTCTGCGCGCCGGAGTGGCCGGTCCGGTCCGACGAGTTCGAGGTGATCTCCCTGCGGGAGGGGGACGAGGTGGTCGGGGCGACCTGGCTCACCGACGGCACCGAGACCCTCGCCTTCATCTCCTCCGAGGCGGCGCTGCTGCGCTTCGCCGCGTCCCTGGTCCGCCCGCAGGGCGTCAAGGGTGGCGGAATGGCCGGCATCAACCTGACGGCCGGGGCCCGGGTGGTCTTCTTCGGCGCGATCCGCACCGACGACCCCGGGCGCGGTGAGCCGATGGTGGTCACCTCGACCGGGGCGACGGTGAAGGTGACGCCGTTCGGGTCGTACCCGGCGAAGGGGCGGGCGACCGGCGGGGTGCGCGCCCAGCGGTTCCTCAAGGGCGAGACGGACCTGGCGGTCGGCTGGATCGGTCCCCGCCCGGTGGGTGCCACGGCCACCGGCGACCCGGTGGAGCTGCCCCCGGCGGATCCCCGCCGCGACGGCTCCGGCTTCGCCGTCATGCTCGGCCCCACCGTCGTCGGCCACCAGGTCGAACGCGACTGACGCACCGCCCCCGAGGGGCCGCCGGCACCCGCCGCCGGCCCCTCGGCGGGGTCAGAGTTCGGGCTCGGGGCCCCGGCGGGAGTCGGGGGTGGTGCCGCGGAGGCGGGCCACCAGGCGCATGCCGTGGTGGATCACCAGGGCGGCGGCGGTGCCGAGGGCGATGCCGTTGAACGAGAGGTCGCCGACGGTCAGCGTGTAGTTCGCCGCGCCGATGATCAGCGCGACGGCGGCGGTCATCAGGTTGACCGGGTCGTGGAAGTCGACCCGGTTCTCGATCCAGATCCGGGCGCCCAGGACGGCGATCAGGCCGTACAGCGCGGTGGTCGCGCCACCCAGCACCCCGGCGGGCACGGTGAGGATCAGCGCGCCGAACTTCGGGCTGAGCCCGAGCAGCACCGCGGCCACCCCCGCCACCCAGTACGCGGCCGTGGAATAGACCCGGGTCGCCGCCATCACGCCGATGTTCTCCGCGTACGTGGTGGTGCCGGAGCCGCCGCCGGAGCCGGCGAGCACGGTGGCGACGCCGTCGCCGAGGAACGCCCGGCCCAGCTGCCGGTCCAGGTTGCGGCCGGTCATCGCGGCCACCGCCTTGACGTGTCCGGCGTTCTCCGCGACCAGCACCAGGATCACCGGGATGACCAGCACCACCGCGCGGAGGCTGAAGCTGGGTGCGTGGAACTCGGGCAGTCCGACCCAGGCGGCCTGCTTCAGCCCGGTGACCGCCTTCGGGTCCAGGTCGCCGAGGAGCGCGGCGAGCAGCCAGCCGACCACCACGCCGAGCAGGATGGACAGCCGCGCCAGGAAGCCCCGGAAGAAGACCGTGGTGAGCAGGATCGCCGCCAGGGTGACCACCGCGATCAGCGGCTGCGCCTTGACCCCGGTGCCGCTGCCGCCGCCGTCCCAGGCGACCGGTGCGAGGTTGAGGCCGATCAGGGCGACGATCGCGCCGGTCACCACCGGGGGCATCAGCGCGTCGATCCAGCGCGCCCCGGCGAGCTGCACCGCGACGCCGACCAGGGCCAGCACCGCGCCGGCCACCACGATGCCACCGAGCGCCGGGCCGATGTCGCCGCCGGCCTTCGCGGCCAGCACCGGCGCGATGAAGGCGAACGACGAGCCGAGGTACGACGGCAGCCGGTTGCCGGTGATCAGCAGGAAGAGCAGGGTGCCCAGCCCGGAGAAGAAGAGGGTGGTGGCCGGCGGGAAGCCGGTGATCAGCGGCACGGTGAAGGTGGCGCCGAACATCGCCACCACGTGCTGCACGCCGACGCCGACCGTACGCGGCCAGGAGAGCCGTTCGGCGGGGTGCACCACGTCGCCCGGCCGGATCGAGCGGCCGTCGCCGTGCACCGTCCAGGGGGACCAGCCGGAACGCGGCTCGGTGGGGGACTGGGTCATCGGGTGCCCTTCGCGTCGTCAGGTGACGGGGGCGTGGTCGACCCTGAGAGTTGTTTCTAGCACGCCCCGGGCGGTGGGGGTCAGGCGACGCCGGCCGGGCGGAACTGGACGCTGACCCGGGGACCGACCGGGCGGGCGGTCTTGGGGATGGTGTGTTCCCAGGTGCGTTGGCAGGAGCCGCCCATCACCACCAGGTCGCCGTGGCCGAGCGGGAAGCGCAGGCTGGCTCCGCCGCCGCGCGGGCGCAGCAGCAGCGGGCGCGGTGAGCCGAACGAGACGATGGCGACCATGGTGTCGCTGTGCGCGGAGCGGCCCAGGGTGTCGCCGTGCCAGGCGACGCTGTCCCGCCCGGTGCGGTAGAGGCACATCCCGGCGGTGACGAAGGGCTCGCCGAGTTCCGGCGCGTAGTGGCGGGTCAGCGCCTTGCGGGCCGCGGTGAGCACCGGGTGGGGCAGGGGCCGGCCGGCGCCGTACCAGCAGAGCAGGCGGGGGACGTCGACCTCGGCGTCCCACATGGTGCGGCGCTCGGCCCGCCAGGGCACCTCGTGCAGCAGGGTGTCGAGCACCGCGTCGGAGCCCTGCACCCAGCCGGGCAAATGGTCCACCCAGGCGCCCCGGCTCAGCTCGTGCCGGCGCACCCGGCCGGCGAGCGGACCCAGGGTGGGACCGTCGTCGGTGAGGTCCAGCATCGAGGGCTGGTAGGCGGCGTCGGACACGCCACCGATCCTACCCGACGTTCGAACAGGCGTACGACGATCGCCCCGCCGGGCGGTGCGTCCGGCGTGGCGTACCTGCCGGTAGGGTGCCCGGCATGACCAGCGCCCCGACCGCCCCGGCCGTCGCGCCTCCGGCGGCCCCGCCACCGGCCCGGCTGCCGTCCCTGACCGGGCTGCGCTGGATCGCCGCGCTGCTGGTCTTCGGCTTCCACGTCGCCACCATGCGGATCGTCGCCGAGCCGGACTTCAAGGCGGTGGTGGACAAGGCGTTCGCCCTCGGTCTCTCCGGCGTCGAGTTCTTCTTCATCCTCAGTGGATTCGTGCTGGTCTGGTCGTACCGTCCGGGGGAGCGTCGGCGCACGTTCCTGCGCCGACGGCTGGCCAAGATCTATCCGAACCACCTGTTGATGTGGGCCGTGGTGCTCCTCGTCGGCCTCTGGTTCGCCGACCCGGTCAACCTCTGGGCGGCGGGCGGCAACCTGCTCCTGCTCCAGGCCTGGAACCCCACGCCCGGCTACTTCTACAGCGTGAACACGGTGAGCTGGTCGCTCTCCTGCGAGCTGTTCTTCTATCTCTGCCTGCCCTTCGCGCTGCCGGTGCTGCGCCGGCTGCGACCCGCGGCCCTCTGGGCGGTGGTGGTGGCCGCGCCGCTGCTGATCGTGGCGCTCTGGCCGGGTCAGCGGCTCGTGCCTGAGGAGAGCCGCTGGTGGTTCACCCAGGTCTTCCCGGTGGTGCGGTCGCTGGAGTTCTGGATGGGCGTGGCCGCCGCCGAGCTGATGCGACGCGGCCGGTGGCGGGGACCGAACCTGACCGTGGCCAGCCTGCTCTTCCTGACCACCTGGGTGGCGGCCGCGCAGTGGATCCGCGCCGAGCTGTGGGCGGCGCTGCTGGCGGTGGCGTACCTCCTGGTCATCACGGCCGCGGCCGACGCGGACGTCCGGGGCCGGCGGACGCCGTGGCGGTCCCGGCCGATGGTCTGGCTCGGTGAGGTCTCCTTCGCCTTCTATCTGGTGCACGTCTTCGTGATGATGACCGTGCTGCGGCTGACCGGGGACTGGGGTGTCGGACTGCCCGGCTGGCGGGGACCGCTCGCGGTGCTCGGCTTCCTGCTGGCGAACCTGGCGCTCGCTGCGGCCCTGCACCGCTGGGTCGAGACGCCGATGATGCGCCGGCTCGGCCCGTCCCGTCGGCTCCGGGTCCAGGCACGCCCGCCCGTCCCGGCCCGGGTGGCACCGTCCGAACCGGCTGTCCCGGCCCAGCGGGCGGCGTCCGGCCCGGCGACCCCGCAGATCGAGTACGCGGGCCGGCGCGACCCGGCCTGACCCACCTCCGCCTGACCCACCTCCGCCTGACCCGGCTCCGCTCGCACCCGGAGCAGTTGGGGCGTCGCCGGTCGTGATCGACGCCGGGTCGGTGTGGTGGTGGTGCCGGTCGGGCCGGGCTGTGACCGGGCTGGTCGCCTGGACCGACGAGTGGTGTGCGGTGCCGGCCCGCCACCGATCTGATGACGTAAATGAATCAGCGGCTGGTGTCCACCCTGGTCAGCACCGTGATCGGGCCGGGACGACACGCCCGGCGGCGATGCGGGGCGGCGGCAACGGCGGTAGCGTGGGGCCGTGCTTCCGGTCGCGCTCACCAGTCCCGTGTGGTGGCTGGCGCGCTGGACCGTTCGCATGCTCACCAGTCTGGCCGTGACGCTCGCCTTCTCCCTCGGGGCGACGACACTCCCCGTCGAGGTGGCCGCGCCGACCTGGGCGCCCCCGGTGGGCGACTCCCTCGCCTCCGCCGCCGACGACTGGTCCGACCCACCGTTGCCGACCCGCTGGCTGCGGGCCACGCCCACCGTCGGCTCCGCTCACGCGGTCATTCCCACGGCCCGCGCGGGCCACACCGTCGCCGCCGGAGCCCGCTCCGGCGACGCGGTCAGCCCCACGTCCGGCGTCGACCGTGCCGTCGTCGGCGCAACCGGCTCCACGCGGACGGTCATCGGCGCCTCCGGCTCGCGTCGCGAGGTCAGCCCCTCGACCGGGTCCGACCTGGTCGGTGTCGCGGTCGCGCCGGCCCCGGTGGTGCTCGCCACGGTGGCGGCGTCGGTCGTGCCGGCCGGCCGGCAGCGCGTCGCGATCGGGTGGGCCCCGGCGGCCCTCGGCTCCCGCGCCCCGCCGACCCGCTGACCTCCGCGCGGGCGGTGGCCCGCCAGCACGTACCACCCGACCTCACCCCCCGCATCCGCCCGACGGCGGCTCGGCGGCGCCCGTTCCGGTCGCGCCCCGCCCCGTCGGGTCCTGCGGATCTCGCCACACCACGCCCGCTCCCCGTGAGGTGCGACCATGCAGACCGTTCTGTACCAGTTCCTGATCGAGGTCCCGGAGGCCGCCGCCATCTGGTCGGCCCTGCTCCTGCTCGCCCTGACCCTGCTCGCGGTGCTCGTCGCCCGCCCCGAGCGGGACACCCCCACCGACGTCGAGCCGGCCGTCGACCCTGCGGCGGAACAGGCGGCCCACCTGGCCGACCTGCGCCGGTACGCCGAGGAGGTCGCCGTCGCCGCCGCCGGAGCGGCCCAGAACGCCCGTCGGCGCCGGGAGCGGTGGCTGGCCGCCCAGGACGAGGTGGACCGGGCGTGGCAGACGTACGACGAGGCGGAGGCGGTCGCCCGGCGGTTCGCCGGTGCCGCCGTGCTGCCCGCCCCGCACACCCCGCGCACGCCCGCCGAGTACGCCGCCCGGGAGCGCTGGCTGCACCACGCCGCGATGGCGGCGCACTGGCGGGGCGAGCTGACCGCCCGGCAACTCGCCGACGTGCTCGCCCACCGCAACGGGTGGGACCCCCGGCGGCACCCGGCCGAGCAGGAGATCGTCCTGGCGCGGGCGGTTCGGGACGGCCGGTTGGCCGGGTACCGGGCCGCCGCCGAGCGGGAGCAGCAGGCGTGGCGGGAGGCCGAGCTGGCCGCCGAGGCGGCGCGTGCCCTGGCCGTGGAGGCGTACGCGGCGACGGAGCGGCTGCGCCCGGGAGTCGTCCCGGTGCATCGGCCGGACGCGGTGACCCAGACCCTCGCCCCGGTCGGCGCCTCCGCCGCCGTTTCCCGGACCGCCCGGTGGCGGCCGGCGCGGGTTGGCTGAATTGTGATGTGAAACTGCCGTCCCGGTCGCCCCGGGAATCGGAAAACGGTCATCCGGGGCGTGGCGGTCCAGGCCGGCCCAGGTTGCCCGGTCACCCGCTCACCGGATGTCCGGTAATCGACCCCCGTTCCATTCTCGGGTGCTCGTCCCATTGAGTGACATCAGTGACCTGTCTGTTCCGGTCGGGCCCGGGTGTTCGACGTTTGCGCAGGTGGGAGCGCTTGGCAGGGCGCATGCCCGCCGGTAGTGTCGGCGCGTCCGGTGCGGTTTCCGATCGCAAGAGGCGACGCCGCGCCGACCCGCTCAATCGCGATCTTCTGCGAACCGGGGACCCATGCACGTCCGGGGTGAATCCGCGAGCCACGGCCCGCGGTAGGGCGATCTTCCCGCCCGAATCCGTCAGCTAACCCGGTAGGCGGTGTCGGAAGGAGTTCCGTCTTCGTGCAGCACCCTGCCACCCCTCGGCCACACCCCCTCCACGGCGCCGCGGTGCCGTCGCTCGCCCTCTCCGCGAGCTGATACCGGCATCCGCCCCCGCGCCCGACTGACCGGGCGCACCCCTTCCCCGCGGTCCACCCCGCCCACGGATCCGTTCCGTCGCGCGTGAACAGCTCCGCGCGCCGGGCCGGCGTGTGCCGCCCCCGCCCCCGTGGAGGAAACCTCGTGAAGCACACCCTCAAGCGGCAGCTGCGCCGTCTCGCCACCGAACGTCGCTACCAGGTCGTCGCCGGCTCGGCCGCCGCCCTGGTGCTGGCCTCCGGCACCGGTGCCCTGCTGGCACACGGTGACGACGCGCCCGTCCGCCAGGAGAACACCGCCGCCGTGGCCGAACTGGCCCCGCGGCTCAGCGACGTCGCGGCCGGCACCCAGGCCCGGATCGCCGCCGTCCCGTCGGTTTCGCCCAGCGCGTCGCCGTCGGCCAGCGCCTCGCTCTCGCCGAAGCCGAGCGCGAAGCCGACCACGGCCAAGCCGGACCCGGACACCACCCGCAAGGCGGCACCGAAGCCGCCGTCGAAGAAGGTCCTCGACTACACCTACGAGGCGCAGACCACCTACTACAACTGCGGCCCGGCGGCGGTGCGCAACGCGCTCAGCGCCACCGGCATCGAGCGGACCCAGGACGAGCTGGCCGTCGCGCTGGGCACCACCGAGATGGGCACCAACTCGGCCGAGGACACCACCCGGGTGCTCAACCAGCAGGTCAAGGGCGACCCGTACCGGACCCGGATGATCGACGGCGTGCCGAGCGCCGCGGAGACCGAGCGGCTCCGGACCGACGTGGTCAAGGCGATCAGCAACGGGCGGGGCGTGGTGGCCAACGTCGCCGGTGACGCCACCGACACCGACGGCGGCTGGCACTCCTTCCCGGGCGGCCACTACATCGCCGTGGTGGGCTACTCCAACGACGGCCGGACCCTGCGGATCGCCGACTCGGCGGACCCGTCGCTGCCGGCGTACTGGATCAGCGCCGCCGACCTGGCGAACTGGATGGCCACCCGCGGCTACTCCGCCTGATCAACCCCGTTCACCCGTCGGGCGTCGGCTCTTGGAGCCGGCGCCCGATGTCGTCTCCGCCGTCCGCTCTCGCGCATCGTGTCCGACCGGTGGCACACTGCGCCCCATGGGCGACGAGACGAGCAACCGGCATCTGCTGCTGCTGCACGGGTTGGGCGCCACCGGTGAGGTGTGGCTGCCCTGGGCACCGCTGCTGGAGCACCGCTGGGCGGGACGCTGGCTCGCCCCGGACCTGGCCGGCCACGGCTGGTCGCCGCCGCTGCCCGCGTACTCCTTCACCGGCCTCGCCCGACGGGTGGTGACGGACCTGCGACCGGTCGCGGAGCGGCTCGGCCCGCACGATCGGCTGGTGGTGCTCGGGCACTCGCTCGGTGGGGTGGTGGGGCTCGCGCTGGCCGCGCGGAGCGTCGGCCTGCCGGTCGACGCGGTGGTCGGGCTCGGCATCAAGGCGGTCTGGTCGTCCGCCGAGCTGGCGAAGGCCGCGGAGCTGGCGGCCCGTCCGGTGACCTGGTTCGGCACCCGGGACGAGGCGGCCCGCCGCTACCTGCGGGTCGCCGGGCTGACCGGGCTCTTCGCGCCGGACCACCCGGCGGTCGACGCCGGGCTGCGCCGCGAGGACGGCCGCTGGCGGCTGGCGATGGACCCGGCGGCGTTCGCCGTCGGTGAGCCGTGCCTGCCGACGCTGCTCGCGGCGACCGACGTGCCGGTGCTGCTGGCCCGCGGCGAGCACGACCCGATGGTCACCGACGCCCAGCTCAAGGAGTACGGCGTCCCGGTGGCCACCCTGCCCGGCCTCGGCCACAACGCCCACGTCGAGGATCCGGCGGCCGTCCTCGACCTGCTCGACGCCTACCGTTGACGCCTCAGACGCCGGCGGAGAGGTTCCGCTCGGCACCGCCCGGGGTGCGCGGCGCCGGCGGGTCCCACCCCGGCTCCAGCTCCCGCCGGGCCGCGTCGAGGAACCCGTCGGCGTACGAGTCGGCCGGGAAGTCGCCCAGGTAGCGCCGGCGGGTCTCCCACCGGGCCGCCGCCAGCGGGTCGGTGTCCAGCAGCCGCCCCAGCACGTCGTCGACGTTCGACATGTCCCGCCGCAGCACGTAGCCGGAGCCGGCCAGGGGGAACCGGGCCACGAAGTCGTCCCCGTCCACCCCCATGTCGGTCACCGCGTACGGCTTGCCCGAGTAGAGGTAGTCGGAGATGACGCCCGACACGTCGGAGATCAGCGCGTCGGAGCGGTTCACGCAGTCGGTCAGCGTCAGCTCCCGGGCGGCCGCCGCGCCCCACAGGTGCGCCCGCCCGGTCTTCGCCCGGTCCGCGGCGAGCAGCTCGGTGAGCCGGGCCAGCTGCCGCGCCGAGGTCGGGTTCTGCGACGTGTACGGGTGGGCCCGCAGGATCACCGTGGCGCCGCGCGCCAGCAGCCGCCGGATCACCGTCTCGGCCACCGGCAGGGAGCAGTAGTTGGCGTCGGCGTGGTGCCCGGTCCAGGTGGGGGTGTAGAGCACCGTCGGCTGGGCCAGCCCGGTGGTCGGCTCCCGGCGTACCTCGATCGACTCCACCTGGGGGCGGCCGACCACGACGAACTTCTCGGCGGGGATCTCCACGCCGGCGCGGGCGTACCGCTCGATGGCGGCCGGTCCGGCCACGAAGATCCGGTCGAAGATCGCGGAGACCGGGTTGGCGCTGGGGGCCTTGTCGCTGTCACCGTGGTGCAGCTGCACGTGGGTGAGCTGGGCGAAGCGGACGCAGTGGCTGTTCTTCGCGCCGTGGTTGACGTAGAACGCCACCCGGAGGCTCGGCACCAGCACCTCGTCGAGGGTCTTGATGGTGGGGCAGAAGACCACCGGGGCGCTGGTGGCGGCGGCGATCGTCGGCAGGAACTCCGGCTCCCGCAGCAGCACCAGGAACGGCCGACCGAGCCGCTCCAGGTAGGGCAGCCACATGGTGATCTGGTATTCCGACCCGGGCGGGGCGGAGAAGTAGAGCACGAACTCGGGCTGGTGGCGGCGCAGCGCGCGACCCACCGGGCCGCCGCCGGCCGGTGGGCGGAACCGCCGCCGGGCCAGGTCCAGCCCGACCGCCGCGCAGCCGGCCCCGACCAGCAGGGCGGCCACCAGCGCGACCCAGGCGGGCAGGACCAGGGCTGCGGCGACCGCGACGAGACCCAGCAGCACCAGCAGCGCGTCGCCGAGCCGCTCGGCGACCAGCGGGGTCCAGGTGCGGACCGGCAGGTTGGCGGCGCGCAGCTCCAGCGCGCCCGCCTGGCGTAGCGGCCCGACCAGCAGGACGAGGCCGAGCAGCACCAGCGCGGTGGCGGCCAGCGCCGGGTCGAAGCCGTCGTCGAGCCGGCGGGCGTAGCCGACCAGGATGGCAGCGGCGACCAGGACGGACTCGGCGACGCCGTCGGCGCCCGGCCGGATCCGGCGTTCCACGGCCGCCGAGGCGAGCGCGGCCACCGCGATCGCCAGCCCCCAGCCGGTCGCCCCGGTGAGGGCCAGCACGAGGAACGCCAGCACCGCCAGCCCGGTGGTCAGCACCCGGGCGAGCAGTTTCCGGACCAGGTCACCACGCATGTCGGTCGTCCGTTCCGGGCTCGGGTGGTCAGGCGTCCACGTCGGCGGGAAGCTCCGACGCGGGCGCGCCGGGCTGGGCCGGCACCGCCGCGACCCGCGCGACCGGCTCGGCGGGCACCGGCGCGGCCTGCTCGCCGGGGTCCCGGCGGACGTCGATCACCTGGCCGGTCAGGTCGGAGATGAGCACGTCCAGGGACGCCTGGGCCACCGCCTCGGAGGAGAGCAGCGTGCCCTCCGGCTCCTCGCCGAACGCCCTGGTCCGCATCGGGGTGGCGGTCCGCTCCGGGTTGACGCAGTTGACCCGTACGCCGAACTCGGCCCACTCGTCGGCGAGCGCCTGGGTCAGGTTGACCAGGGCGGCCTTGGTGGCGGAATAGAGCGCGTAGCGGGCCCGCCCCCGGGTGTACGAGCTGGACGTGTAGAGCAGCAGCTGACCCTTGGTCTGCTGGAGGTACGGCAGCGACTGCCGGGCGATGGTCACCGGGCCGACGAAGTTGACGTGCAGGAGCCGGTCCATGGTGGCCTCGTCCATCTCGGCCAGCGCGCCCTTCTCCAGGATCCCGGCGGTGACCACCACGTGGTCGATCCGGCCGGTGGCCTCGAAGGCGGTCTTCAGCGCGGCCGACACGTCCTCGGCCCGCTCGACGTGGGTGCCGGTGGTGGAGCGGCTGAACGGGAAGACCTGCGCGCCGTGGCGGCGGGCCAGCTCGGTGAGGTCGTGACCGATGCCGTAGCTGCCGCCGAAGACCACGATGGTCCGCCCGGTCAGCTCCTCGGCGTAGCCGTGGTTGGTCAGCCGGGGCGCCTGCGCGGCGGCGAGCTGGAAGAGCTTGTCCGCCAGGTGCACGTCGACCGGGTGGGTGACCTTGATGTTCTCGTCGGAGCCGTCGATCACCTTGATCGGCGTGCCGGGCAGGTAGCGCAGCACCACGCCGCAGTCGTCGGTGGCGGCGAAGTCGGGGTCGCCCTCGGCCCGCCGGTACGCCTCCCGGATGGTGCCGGAGCGGAACGCCTGCGGGGTCTGGCCGCGGCGCAGCGTCGAGCGGACCGGGATGTCGGTGATGCAGTCGTCGGCGTCGACCTGGATGATCGTGTCGGCGGACGGGATGGCCACGTCGACCGCCGAGTAGGACCAGAGCGCGTTGACGCACTCGCGGACGATGCGGGCGCTGACCAGCGGGCGGACCGCGTCGTGGAAGAGGATGTTGACGTCGCCCTCGCCGACCGCGTCGAGCGCGATCCGGGTGGTGGCGTTGCGGGTGTCCCCGCCTTCGATGACCTGGGTCACCTTGCGGAAGCCGGCGTTCGCGACGATCTGCTGGGCGTCGGGGACGTGCCCGGTGGCCATCAGCACGATGATCTCGTCGATCTCCGGCGCGGCCTCGAAGACGGCCAGGGTGTGCTCGATGATCGGCTTACCGGCGATCTTCAGCAGCTGCTTCGGGATGCCCAGTCCGAGCCGGGTCCCGGTGCCCCCCGCGAGGATCACGGCCACCGTCCGCGAGGGGCGCCAGGGTGCCGGGCTCGCCGGCGTGGCGTCCGGTGCGGTGGTGCGGTCCTGCGTCATTGCCGTTCCTCACTTCTGCGGGGGATGGTGGGGTTTACGCCCGGATGACCGGCTGGTGAACTTTCGCCGGCAACCAGAAAACATTAACGCGTACGACGGAGCGCACCGACCGGGCGGACCCGGCCGGTGCGCTCGACGGTCCTACTGCTGGCTCTCGTACGCCGCGATGACCTCGTCGGTCGGGCCGTCCATCCGCAGCACGCCGCTCTCCAGCCAGATGGTCCGCTCGCAGGTGTCGGCGACCGAGCTGAGCGAGTGGCTGACCAGGAAGACCGTGCCGGCGCCCTCGCGCAGCTCGCGGACCCGCTGCTCGCTGCGGCGACGGAACTTCCGGTCACCGGTGGCCAGGGCCTCGTCGATCAGGAGTACGTCGTGCTTCTTCGCCGCCGCGATGGCGAAGCGGAGCCGGGCGCCCATGCCGGAGGAGTAGGTGCGCATCGGCAGCGAGGCGAAGTCGCCCCGCTCGTTGATCCCGGAGAACTCGATGATCTCCGGGGCGAGCTTCTTGACCTCCTCGGGCGGCATGCCCATGGCCAGGCAGCCGAGCACCACGTTCCGCTCGCCGGAGAGGTCGTTGAGCAGCGCGGCGTTCACGCCGAGCAGCGACGGCTGGCCCGCCGTGTAGACGGCGCCCTTGTTCACCGGCAGCAGGCCGGCGATGGCCCGCAGCAGGGTGGACTTGCCGGAGCCGTTGCTGCCGATCAGCCCGATGGCCTCACCCTGGTACGCGGTGAAGCTCACCCCCTTGACCGCGTGCACCTCGGTGATGTTCGGGGCGCTGGTGCGGGAGACGATCCGCTTGAGCGCGGTCACCGGGCTGGTGCCCCCGGTGGCGCCCTTGTGCACCCGGTAGACGACGTGCACGTCGTCGACCACGACGGTCGGGATGCGCCCGGCGGCGGGCGTGGCGGTGGGCTCCGCCAGTTGGGTCTGGTCAGCCACGGCCGTACTCCTCTTCTCCGCGCCAGAAGTAGATGAACCCGCCGACCCCGGCGATGACCGCCCAGGCGAGCCCCAGCAGCCAGAGCTGGGTGGGGGACGAGACCAGGTTCTGCCGGTGGGAGTCCAGCAGCGAGTGCCGGGCCAGCTCGATGTAGACCAGCGCCGGGTTGCCCTCCAGCAGGGTGGCCGCCCACGGGGGCAGATGCTGCCGGAACAGGGCGACGGGGTAGAGCACGCCGGAGGCGTACAGCCAGGTGCGCATGACGAACGGCATGACCTGCTTGAGGTCGGTGACCTTCGCGCCGATCCGGGCCATCACCATGGTCAGCCCGACGTTGAAGACCGTCTGGAGCAGCAGCGTCGGGGCGATCAGCAGCCAGCGGAGGGTGATCGGCTCGCCGGTGAGCAGGACGATGCCGGCCAGCACCACCATCGACATGAGCAGCTGCTGGAGCTGAACCAGGGTGACCGTGATCGGCAGCGCGGCCCGGGGGAACTGCAGCGCCCGGATCAGCCCCAGGTTCGAGGTGATCGCGCTGGTGCCGTTGGTCACCGCGGTCTGGGTGAACATGAAGATGAAGACACCGGTGCAGAGGTACGCGATGAAGTTCGACACGTTCCGGTGCTGGTTCAGGATCAGCCCGAAGATCAGGAAGTAGACCGCCGCGTTGGTGATCGGGGTCAGCACCTGCCAGAGCTGCCCGAGCTGGGTCTGACTGAACGACGAGGCGACCTTCGCCCGCGAGTACGCGGTCATGAAGTGCCGGTAGGCCCAGAGCTTGCGGACGTACTCGGCCAGGGGTGGGCGTTCCCCGGCGACCCGGAGCCCGTACCGCTGCGCGAGCTGGGCCTGGGTCAGCCCGGAGTCGGGGTCGGCCACCACGGTGTTGGCCATGGTCAGGTGCTCCGATCTTTCGTGCCGATGGGGAGCAGTGGAAGGAAGGGTGTCGCAGCGATGAAATCTAGCCCGCCGAGGTCGTGGCAGGGCCTCGCCGCTGCGTGGAAGGTAGTCCAAAACACGTCGGGACGCAACCGTACCGTCGTTGCGCTACATTGTTCCACGTGACGACCGAGAAGAGGCGTGCCCCGGCCGGTGCGGCGGTACTGCGTGGTGAGATCACCACGGCCATCCGTGCTGCCGTCATGCAGGAGTTGGCCGAGGTCGGCTACGGCCGCCTCTCGATCGAGGCGGTGGCCCGCCGGGCCGGGGTGAGCAAGACGGCGATCTATCGCCGCTGGCGCTCGAAACTCGACCTGGTGCTGGACATGGTCTCCGCCGTGGCGGGGCGCAACCTGCCCCTGCTGGACACCGGCAGCCTCCTGAGCGACCTGGAGATCCTGCTGCACGTGATGGCGCGGGCGCTGCGGCACCGGCTGGCCTCGCAGATCATCCCGGACCTGCTGGCCGAGGCGGCCCGCAATCCGCAGATCGGCGAGAAGCTCCAACAGGCGCTGGACGACTACCAGCAGGCGGTCGGCCGGATCCTGATCGGCCGGGCGGTCGAGCGGGGCGAACTCGCCCCGGACACCGACACCCGGGCGGCGGTCGACCTGATCGTCGGCCCGCTCTACTGGCGGCTGGCGATCGCCCGGGCGCCGATGAGCATGGACGAGGTGCCACGGTTGGCCACCGCGATCGTCGCGGCGCTCCGGGTAGCATGCTTGGGGCCCGTCCGCGACGAGGTGGAAGTCTGACCCCCGGCGCCGCGTCCGTGACCAGCCGCACCGTACGCACGTTGACCCATTCGGCTGGTCGGACGAACAACGCGGTCACTGACGCATCAGCGAAGCCAGTTACCATCCCCCCTCGGAAGCCGGAAAACCCCCAATGAGCACTTTGTCGACAGGAGGAAGCCCCATGGCTGGGCCGCACTCAGAGTTCATCCCCCCAGCGCGACCGATCATCGGTGAGGCCGAGATCGAAGCGGCTGTCCGGGTGCTGCGGAGCGGCCGGGTCGTACAGGGCCCGGAGGTCGCGGCGTTCGAGGAGGAGTTCGGCGAGCTGGTCGACGGCCGGCACTGCGTCGCCGTCAACTCCGGCACCTCGGCCCTTCAGCTCACCCTGATGGCGCTCGGCTTCGGCCCGGGCGACGAGGTCATCGTGCCCTCGTTCTCCTTCGCCGCGAGCGGCAACGCCGTCCGCCTGGTCGGCGCCGAGCCGGTCTTCGTGGACATCGAGCCGGGCACCTTCTGCGTCGACCCGGAGGCCGTCGCCGCCGCGATCACGCCGAAGACCGTCGGCATCATGCCGGTGCACCTCTACGGCCACCCGGCCGCGATGGACCGGATCATGGCCATCGCGCAGCAGCACGGCCTGGCCGTGGTCGAGGACGCCGCACAGGCGCACGGCGCCGCGCTGAACGGCACCCCGGTCGGCGCCTTCGGCACCGCCGGCTGCTTCAGCTTCTATCCGACGAAGAACATGCACTCCCTCGAGGGCGGCATGATCACCACCGGTGACGCCGAGCTGGCCCGTACCCTGCGGCTGCTGCGCAACCAGGGCATGGAGCAGCGGTACGCCAACGAGATCGTCGGCGCCAACATGCGGATGACCGACGTGGCCGCCGCCATCGGCCGGGTGCAGCTGCGCCAGCTCGGCGAGTGGACCGAGCAGCGTCGCGCCAACGCCAAGTTCCTCGACTCCGCCATCACCGGCATGATCACCCCGCCGGTGGCCGACGGTGCCAAGCACGTCTACCACCAGTACACGGTGCGGGTGACCGGCAACCGCGACGCCGCCCAGGCCCGCCTCACCGAGCTGGGCATCGGCAACGCGGTCTACTACCCGACCCCGATCCACCGCCTCAAGCCCTACCTCAACGCGGACGGCCAGCCCGGCCCGTGGGACCTCCCCGAGACCGAGAAGGCCGCCGCCGAGGTGGTCTCGCTGCCGGTGCACCCGTCGCTGAGCCAGGCCGACCTGGAGCGGATCGCCGAGGGTGCGAACCTCGCGGGCGGTGCCCGATGAGCGAGGGACGCAAGCTGCGCGCCGGCCTGATCGGCCTCGGCGCGATGGGGCGCAACCACGCCCGGGTGCTGTCCAACCTCGACGGCGTCGAGCTGGTCGGCATCGTCGACCCGGCCGGTGACACCACCGGCACGCTGCGCGCCCCGGTCGTACCGGACCTGAGCGACCTGCTCGCCATGGGCGTCGACTACGCCGTCGTCGCCTGCCCCACCGCACTGCACGAGCAGATCGGCCTGGAACTCGCCGCCAACGGCGTCTGCGCGCTGATCGAGAAGCCGCTCGCGCAGTCCGTCGAGGCGGCCACCCGGCTGGTCGACGCGTTCGAGACCGCCGGCCTGGTCGCCGGCGTCGGCCACATCGAGCGCTACAACCCGGCCCTGCAGAACCTGCGTACCCGGCTGGAGGCCGGCGAGCTGGGCGAGGTCTTCCAGGTCGTCACCCGCCGCCAGGGCCCGTTCCCGCACCGCATCGCCGACGTCGGCGTGGTGATGGACCTGGCCACCCACGACATCGACCTGACCAGCTGGGTCACCGGCCAGGAATACACCTCGGTCTCGGCCCGGACGGTCTCCCGCTCCGGCCGGCTGCACGAGGACATGGTCGCCGTGGTGGGTCAGCTCGCCGACGGCACGATGGTCAACCACCTGGTCAACTGGCTGAGCCCGCTCAAGGAGCGGTCCACCGTCGTCACCGGCGACAAGGGCTGCTT
Organism: Micromonospora sp. CCTCC AA 2012012; assembly: GCF_040499845.1. Taxonomy (NCBI): domain Bacteria; kingdom Bacillati; phylum Actinomycetota; class Actinomycetes; order Micromonosporales; family Micromonosporaceae; genus Micromonospora; species Micromonospora mangrovi. The sequence continues at coordinate 3,281,463 of NZ_CP159342.1, read as the reverse complement.
CGTGGCGGACACCCTCACCGCCGACCTGACCTTCTATGCCAACGCCGCCATCGACACCGAGTGGGAGGCGCTGCGCGCGTTCCGCGGCGTCGCCGAGGGCGACATGGTCCGCTTCGCGATCCCGAAGCGGGAGCCGCTGCTGGTCGAGCACGAGCGGTTCCGCGACGCCGTCGAGGGCAAGCAGAGCGACATCGTCACCCTGCGCCAGGGCCTGCGGACCGTGCAGGTGGCCGCCGGTCTGCTGGAGTCGGCGTCGGTCGGCAAGACGGTCGCCGTGGGTTCGGCCGCCGAGGCCGGCGACCGGGTCGCCGTCGCCTGATCCCGTACGACCGAAAGGGCCGGACCGCCGACGCGGTCCGGCCCTTTCGCGGGTCGGTGGTGGACGCCGTCAAGGGGTGATACTGACGGTGTGACAGCTACCGGCACCGTGCGGGAATGGCGCAGCGGCGAGGGCTGGGGAGTCATCGACTCCGACGCCACCCCGGGCGGCTGCTGGGCGCACTTCAGCAGCATCCTGGCCGGCGGCTTCCGATCCCTCGATCCGGGCCGCCCGGTCTCCTTCGAGTTCGAGCGCGCCGAGCAGGACGGATACGCCTTCCGGGCGCTCGCGGTCTGGACCGGCGACGAGCGTCCCGCATCCCCGGCGCAGTGCCGGTCGGTGGCCTACCGCAGCACCCTGCATCTCGAATTCGGTGAATGAGGGGACGGCGTGGCAGGCCGAGCGGCCTCTGATCCGCCTGCCACGCCCGGCCAGGGTGATCGGCCTCAGCCGCGGCCCGTCCGATCGAGGCCGGCGACCTCGCGTACGGCAGCGGTGACGGCCCGGTAGTCCTTCTTGAGCAGGGCACCGTGGTTGCTGGCGACCTTTGCGCTGACCGCGATGTTGGGGTTGCCGGCGGTCACCGCGTCCAGGCTGGTGCGGATGCGTTCCTGCTCGTCGCCGTGGCTGCCGAAGGAGACGCCGGAGGCGACCACGTACCGGGTCGGGACGGTGATGGCGTCGAGCACCGGGCCCAACTGGTCCACCCGGGAGAGCCGGCCGAGTTCGATGTTGCTCTCGGCCTGCTGCGCGGCGCTCATCCGAGGGGCGAGGCCGGTCGGGCGCAGCAGCGGCAGGAAGAGGTTCAGCCGTCGGAACAGCTTCCGGATCCGCTGTTCCATGGCCTCGTCCAGCCAGTCGTACGGGAACGCGCCGTCGACCAGGACCGCGCCGATGGCCCGCTCGGGGTTCCGGTGGGCCCAGTGGGCCGCGACGACCGCCCCGTAGGACCAGCCGACCACGAGCGCCCGATCCACCTCGCGCGCGGCGAGCACGGCGTCGACGTCGCGCACGGCCGCGGCGAAGGAGTAGTCCGCGGAGCGCTTCGAGCGGCCCCGGGCGCGCTCGTCGTAGGTGAGGTGCCGCCAGCCCGGCCCGAGGTCGGCGATCACCCGGCGCCAGTAGCCCTGGGTGGCGAACTGGCCGTTGAGGTAGACCACCGGGACACCTGGACCGCCGGTGTCGGTGACGGCCAGCGCGGTGTCCTCGACCGGCACCAGGCCCGTCCACGTCGGACCGCTCACGGGCGTGTCGTTCTTCGTCATGCTTGCTGCTCCTCTAGAGGCTGCGGGCGGCGATGTCGCCCTGCGCGGTGGTGGCGTGGATGTCGAGCACGGTGGTGCCGTCGTTGCGGAGCGCGTTGCTGATCCGGCCGTGGCCGGTGCCGGCGTCCAGGGCCGCCGAGACGCCGACGGCGGCGCCGACCGAGATGTCGCCGGACCCGGTACGCAGCACGACGGTGCCGCGGACGGCCTCCGCGATCCGGATGTCGCCCCGCGCGGTGCTGATCTCCGCGGGCCCGGTGAGCCGACCCACCTCGACGTCGCCGTCGATCGCGGTGAGCCGCACCTGCCCCGCCTCGTCGATCTTGATCCGGCGGTACGCGCCCTCGAAGGCGAGGTCACCGAGGCGACCGACGCCGCGCAGCTCGGCGCCGGCGGCCTTCGCCTCGACCCGGGAGCCGGCCGGTAGTTGGACCGTGACCTCCAGCGATCCGGAGGGGCCGAGGAGCCGGTTCCTCGGCTCCTCGGTCTGGATCCGCAGGACGCCGTCGGCGTAGGTGACGCTGGTCCGGTCGGCCGCCCGTACGTCGTTGTTCCTCGCGGGGTCGTCGGGCCGGACCTCGACGGTGGCGTCGGCGCGGTCGGCGGCGATGAACCGGACGCGTCCGGCGGGGATGTCCAGGACGGCGGTGATCGGGACCGGGGTGTCGAACTTCTGCATCGTGCGCCTCCCGTGCTCACTGTGTCTTTCCGACAACGGAAACGCTACGTTGCTTTCTACTTGGTGGCAACGAGACTGTTGCGTTCGCTCGGAGTATCAACAGGTCAGAGCCAGTAAATCGTTGCGATGGATTTGGAAGCAATGCAACGTCTGGCACCTGTCGCATTGCAATGAATGGTGAGTGAACGCTATGCTGAGCGGCGCAGGGACCAACACGCGGAAACACCGAGGAGAACGCGATGCCGGGAGGCAGGCTCACCGTCCAGGAACGCCAGCAGATCGCCCTGGGGTTGGCCGACAGCCTTCCCTACGCCGAGATCGCCCGCCGCCTCGACCGTCCGACCTCGACGATCACCCGGGAGGTGACGCGCAACGGCGGCCCCACCGCCTACCGCGCCGATCTGGCCCATCGCGCCACCGAGCGCCGCGCCCGGCGGCGTCGACCCGCCTCCAGCACCGGATCACCGACCGCCCCCCAACCCCACGGGCGCGACCCGGAGGCCGTGGCCGAGTTGGAGGAGAGTCTGACCACCGTCCTCATGGCCTCGGGTCTGCCCAAGATGGCGGCCCGGGTGCTGACCTGCCTCTTCACCACCGACGCGGGCAGCCTCACCGCGTCCCAGCTGGCCCAGCACCTCCGGGTCAGCCCGGCGTCCGTCTCCAAGGCGATCACCTTCCTGGAGGCGCAGAGCCTGGTCCGCCGGGAACGCGACGAACGCCGCCGCGACCGGTACGTCGTCGACGACGAGCTCTTCTACCAGGCGACGATCGCCGGCGCCCGGGCCAACGACCAGCTCGTCGAGACCGCCCGCCGGGGCGTGGCCGTCCTCGGCCCGCACACTCCCGCCGCCCACCGGCTGGAGAACATCGCCCGCTTCCTCGACTTCATCAGCGAGAGCATCACCCGCGCCGCCGAGCAGGCCCGGGAGGTCCTGCACACGAGGCCGACGGCCTAGGGCCCGGGTGCAGCACCGGGCCGGTCCGGCGGGAGCACCTGGGGCGGGACGGCGAGGTTCGTCGGCGTCCGGCTCAGCCGACCGGCGGGGTGTCCACGCCGAACAGCGCGTCGAAGCCGCGCCGCACCACGGTCCAGTCCCAGGTCGCGATGGCGTGGGCGGCGGCGGCCTCGCCGGTCGCCCGCCAGCGCTCTTCATCCGCGGTGACGTCGAGGATCCGCGCCGCCGCCTCGGCCGGCGTCCGCACCACCCAGTCGGCCGGGAAGAGCGAGTGCGCGCCGTGCGGGCGGGAGGCGAAGAACGGCCAGTCCCGCACCACCGGCACCGCCCCGCTCGCGGCCCCCTCCACCACCGCGCAGTGGAAGCTCTCCCGCACCGAGGTGCTGAGGATGACGCCGATCCCGGTGAGCGCCTTCGGCACGTCACTGACCTGCCCGACCCGCACCACCGCGCCGGTCGGCTCCAGCTCGGCCAGGTCGGCGTCGAGGGCGTCGGCGTACTGGCGTACCCCCTCGCCGGCGTCCCGGTTGAGGCCGTCGCCGACGAGCAGCAGCCGGTAGCGGTCGTCCTCGGCGCGCAGCAGCCGCAGCACCTCGACGGCCCAGCGCGGGTCCTTGGCGACCGCGCTGATCCCGACCAGGCCCAGGGTGAACCGGGCCGACGCCTCCTTGGGCAGCGGGAACGCCCGCAGGTCCATCGCGTTGCTGAGCACGTGCAGCCGGGGCGCGTGCGGGCCGACCAGTGCCGGGGCGACCTCGGCGGCGAAGTCGCGCAGGTGCTCGGAGACGAAGACCACGTCGTCGACCCGGGTGAAGTCGATCAGGTGCGGCCAGAAGCTGAACGCCTCGAAGCTGTGCAGCCGCAGCACGATCCGGGTGTCACCCGGGTCGACCAGGGTCACCATCGCGGCGGTCGCCACGGCCCAGTCGACGAAGAGGGTGTCCGCCCAGTCCAGGTGCGGGCGCAGCCAGCGTTCCACCTGCCGGCCGTACTCCGAGCCGCCCAGCACCGGGTCGGCGGCCAGCGCGTCGGGGCGGCGGATGAGCTGGTCGGCCTCCGGGTCCTCGGTGAGGTGCAGGTAGCGGAACTCGACGTCCGGATGGTGCGCGTACCGGTCGCGGATCTCGCGCAGGAAGTGGTCGTTGCCGTTGGTGAGCACCAGCAGCCGCAGCGGCCGGTCGGTCGGCGGCGGCGCGGCCGGTCGGGACCGGCCGCGCGGCGCCAGCAGCACCCGACCGACGGCGCTGTCGCGCAGCGGGGCCAGGAACGCCGCCGGGTCGTCCGCCAGAGGGGAGGTGAGCTGGTCGAAGTGCAGGACCCGGTGGAACTGGGCGCGCAGGGCCCGGTGCAGCCGCCGGGCCGCGCCCGGCCGGTCTCCCTTCGCGTACGCCGCGTCGGCCGCCGCGAGTTCCGCCGCGACCGCCGCCACCAGGTGGCCGGGCGTACGACCGGCCTTCAGCTCCCCGGTCGCCTCCTGCATCAGCAGGTCGGCCCGGGTGTCGACGTCGACGGAGCGGGCCACCGCCGCCAGCGCCGCCCGCGACTCGTCCGGTGACCAGCCGGCCCGGCTCATCCCGGCGCGCAGCCGCCGGGCCAGCGTGACCCGGGCCGGGGTGGGCAGCACCGGCACCGCCGCGAGCCCGCGCAGCAGCCGCGCCGCGGCGCGGTGCCGGACGACGGCGGGGGAGGTGACCCGGCGCAGCACCGGCTCCAGCGGGCCCTTCATGGCTGACCGTCTCGGGTCACGGATGCGCTCCGGGTCACTCGGTGGGGCCCGCCGGCCCCGCAGGCCGGCCGAGCGTGATCGACAGCCTGCATGTTAACGTCAGTCGGTCTGGACAAAACGGCTGGGAAGGTTCGGGGTGCCTCCATCTTCTGACCGGGACGTCGCTGTCCTGACTCCCTGGTACCCGAACCGTGAGCTGCCGTTCCGGGGCGCGTTCGTGCGGGCCATGGTGGACGCCACCGCGCCCGGCTGTGACCGGATGACCGTCTTCCACTGTGACGCCTGGGTGGCCGCGCTCGACGGGACCGCCGACCGGGCCGTCCTGGCCGCGCACCGCGAGCTGATGCCGCACGCGTTGCACCGCAACCCGACCGTCGGCGGTGCCGAGCTGGTCTACGTGCCGGTCCCGGTGCCGCGCGGCCAGGGGCACGCCGAGATCGCCGACCGGCACGACGTGGCGCTCCGCGCCGCCCTGGGCGGCGAGCCGATCGACGCCCCGGTGGTGCACGCGCACGTCGGGCTGCCCAGCGGCTGGGCGGCGATCCGCAACGCCCGCCCGGACGCGAAGATCTTCGTCACCGAGCACGCCAGCTTCCTGGACAAGGTCCTGGAGACGCCGCGCGGCCGGGAGATGTACGACGAGGTGCTGCACCGCTGCACCGGCTTCCTGGCCGTCGGCGAGGGGGTGCGCCGGCCGCTGGTCGAGGCGTTCCCGCACCACGCCGACCGGATCGGGTCGATCTCCAACCCGATCGCCTTCGACCAGCCGCGGGCCACCCCGGTCACCGCGCTGCGCCGGTGGCTCTTCGTCGGCGCGCTCTCCGAGCTGAAGGGCGTCCCGCTGCTGCTGGAGGCGTTCGCCCGGTGCCGGGCCGACGAGCCGGAGCTGACCCTGACCCTGGTCGGCGAGGGCGCGCTCCAGGCGAGCCTGACCGCCCGGGCGGCCGAGCTGGGGGTGGCCGACGCGGTCACCTTCACCGGCGCGATCCCGCCGGACGAGGCGCTGCGGCTGATGCGCGAGCACGACGTGCTGGTGCACCCCAGCCGGCAGGAGACCTTCGGCGTCGCGGTGATCGAGGCGGTCGCCGCGGGGCTGCCGGTCCTGGTCACCCGCTGCGGCGGCCCGGAGCGCACGCTCGCCGGGGTGGAGGACGCCGCCGGCGTCATGATCGACGTGACGGACGACCCGGAGACCATCGTCGCCGGCTACCGCGCCCTGCGGTCCCGGCTGGCGAGCGGCCTCGATTCGTCACTCGCCCGCAAGGTGCTGGCCGACCGGTACGGGTACGCTGCCGTCGCCCGCACCCACCACCGTCTCTGGTTCCCCGACGAGGCGGCCCCGTCGGCCTGACCGGCCGGCGCGACCAGAGCTGATGGAGTGAGATGCACGTTCTTTTCCTGTCCGTCGGGGGCACCCGGCGGCGTGCGGTGGTGGAGGAGTCCGCCCAGGTGGTCGCCGACGGGGGGACGGCCACCGTGGTCGTCGACCGGGTGGCGCCGTGGAGCCGGGAGACCTTCGCCGACGGGGTGCGGGTGATCGACCTCGCCGGCCTGGAGCAGCGGCAGCGGGCGGCGCGGGTGGAGCAGGCCGTGCTCTTCAAGGCGCCCCGCAAGGTGCTGCGCACGGTGGGCCGGGGCCCGCTGCGCCGTTTCGCCAAGCGGGCCGAGAAGTCGTACGAGAAGCGGATCGCCGCCCGCGCGCACCGCGCCTTCGTGCGGTTGCGGGGTGACCTGCGTCCCAAGCTGGTGGACGGTCTGCTGCGCCGGGGTAACCCGGTGGACGTGTTGGTGGTCACGGATCCGGTGGCCATGCCGTACGCGGCCCGCCTGCTGACCGGTGGGCGCCCGGCGGCGCAACCGAGAGTCTGCTTCAGTTACGACTACGCTGGTCGTACGCCGAAACGTCAGCACCGGTCAGATCCGGATGCCGTCCAGGGGGACAACTCATGAATCGGACGCGGGAGCCGCGCCGACCACGCATTCTCTACCTCTCGTTCTACTTTCCGCCGTCGCGGGCCAGCGGGGTCTACCGCGCCCGGGCCACGGCGAACTACCTGGCCGCCCACGGCTGGGAGGTGACCGCGTTCGCGTCGCCGCTGAAGTTCCTGCACAACGTGATCGGCTCGGTGGACGAGCAGCTCGCCGAGACGGTCGACCCGAGCATCCGGGTGGAGCGGCCCAACCTGAGCCACTTCGCCTGGGAGCGGGACCTGCGGCACTTCAGCCGGTTCCGGGGCATGTCGCCGATCCTGGCGCGCAACGTCTACAACCTCGGCCTGAAGAAGATCTTCCCCGAGCACTACCTCTCCTGGGCCGCCGCGGCGGTGCGCAAGGCGCTGAAGATGCACGCCAAGCGCCGCTTCGACGTGGTGCTCGCCACCGGCAACCCGTTCGCCTCGTTCGCCGCCGCCTGGGTGATCCACAAGCTCACCGGGGTGCCGTTCGCGGTCGACTACCGGGACGCCTGGACGCTGAACATGTTCACCGAGGAGGACGCCTACCCGGCGGACCACCCGGCCTGGAAGTGGGAGAAGCGGATCCTGCGCGACGCCTCCGCGTCGATCTTCGTGAACCAGGCCCTGCGCACCTGGTACGCCCAGCGCTACCCGGACTCGGCGGACCGGATGATGGTCGTGCCGAACGGCTGGGACCCGGACCTGCTCACCCAGCTGGAGCCGACGGGCGCCACGACGACCCACGACCGCTCCCGCCCGCTGCGGTTCAGCTTCCTCGGCACGATGAACAACACCCAGCCGGTCGAGCAGTTGGCGGAGGCGTTCGAGCGGGCCCGCCGCCACCCCGACCTGGCCGACGCCGAGCTGAACATCCACGGCCACCTGGGCTACTTCAAGCAGAGCCAGGCCGAGCTGATGGGGCGGCTGGGGCTGCCCGGTGGTGAGCACGGGCACTCGCTGCCCGACACCGGCATCCACTACCGCGGCCCGGTCTCCAAGACCGAGGTCGGCAGCGTCTACCAGGACAGCGACGTGCTGGTCTTCCTGGCCGGCGGCGCCCGGTACGTCACCTCCGGCAAGATCTTCGAGTACATGGCCAGCGGCAGCCCGATCGTCTCGGTGCACGCCCCCGGCATCGCGGCGCAGGACGTGCTCGCCGGCTATCCGCTCTGGTTCAACCCGAACAGCCTCGACGTCGACGAGATCGCCGAGGCGATGATCGCCGCCGGCAAGGCGGCCCGGGACATGTCACCGGAGCAGCGGGCGGTGGCCCGCGCGCACGCCGCCACCTTCACCCGCGAGGCGGTCACCGCCCCGCTGGAGGCGCGGCTGCGCGGCATGGTCAAGCGGGGCATCGCCGGTGGGGAGACGCAGTCGTGACGACGGTGCGGGAACACGAGGAGGGATCGGCGACGGTGGTGGACGGTCGGCAACCACGGGTGCTGCTGCTCTCGTTCAACCTGCGTCCGCACGAGCGGGTCGTGGCGCTGGTCGACCGGCTGCTCGACGAGGGCGCCCGGGTCGACCTGCTGGTGCTCAGCGACAAGAACTGGGCCGAGTACGCCGACCGGACCGACCTGCACATCCTCGCCCTGAACGGGGCGGAGAAGCGGCACCCGGTGATGCGTACCGAGCGGATCCTGATCGAGCGCGGCCCGGAGAAGGTGCTCAACGGCCTGGGCCGGATCACCGGCGAGCGATCGGTCCGCCGGCTCAAGCGGGGGCACCAGCGGGTCGCCAAGGCGTTCCACAAGCGGGTCTTCATGAAGACCTACTCGAACTTCCGGCCGCTGGTGCTGTCCCGGATCTTCGACAAGCGGCTGCCGGGGCTGGGCCTCGACCGGGTCGACATGATCGTCGCCTCGGACGCCCTGTCCGTGACGCTGGGCTGGAAGCTGGCCCGTCGTTTCCCGAACGCCGTGGCCACCACCTCGCTCGACCCGCCGACGGCCGCCGAGGCGGCCGCGCGGAGCTGAGCACGGCAGGAGTTGACGGATCGGGGGTGGTCGCCGCGGCGACCACCCCCGACGTCGTTCTCGGTCAGCGTGCGTGCTCGGCGAGGATCCGCACCACGTTCTCGGCCGCCCGGCCGTCGCCGTACGGGGTGCCCCGGTCGGCGCGCGGGGCGGGCCGGGTGACCGTCTCCACCCAGCCGTCACGGCCCAGCGCCGACGGGTCCGGGACCAGCCGGTTCCAGTCGTCGGCCAGGGTCTCCACCCACTCGGTCTCCGGCCGCAGCGTGGTGCACGGCCGGTCCAGCAGGTAGGCCTCCTTCTGCAGGCCGCCCGAGTCGGTGACCACCCCGACCGAGCCGAGCACGGCGGCGACCATGCCGGCGTACGGCAGGGGCCGGCCGACGTGCAGCGAGCCGCCGCCCAGCTTGATGCCGTGCTCCTCGGCCCGGGCCAGCAGCCGGGGGTGGGCCAGCAGCGCGACCGGCACCGGCAGTTCGGCCAGCGCGGCGACCAGCGTGGCGAGCCGGCGCGGATCGTCGGTGTTCTCCGCCCGGTGCAGGGTGGCCAGCAGGTACGGCGCCGACGGGTCGATCCCCTCCGGCAGCTCCGGCCGGGGCGCCTCACCGGCCCGGACCAGGTCCCGGACCCGCAGGCAGACGTCGACCATCACGTCGCCGGCCAGCACCGCCCGCTTCGCCAGCCCCTCGTTGGCCAGGTGCCGCATCGCCTCCTCGGTGGGGGCGAGCAGCAGGTCGGCGCAGTGGTCGGTGAGCACCCGGTTGTGCTCCTCCGGCATCTGCCGGTTGAACGACCGCAGCCCCGCCTCCAGGTGCGCGACCGGCAGGTGCATCTTCACCGCGGAGAGCGCCCCGGCGAGGGTCGAGTTGGTGTCGCCGTAGACCAGCACCCAGTCGGGGCGCTCGGCGGCGAGCACCGGGTCCAGGGCGGCGAGGGTCTTGCCGGTCTGCACGCCGTGGCTGCCGGAGCCGATGCCCAGGTGCACGTCCGGGTCGGGGATGCCCAGGCCGGAGAAGAAGACGTCGGAGAGGTCCGCGTCGTAGTGCTGCCCGGTGTGCACGATGACGTGCTCGTGCTCGGTGGCGGCGAACGCGGCCGCGATCGGCGCGAGCTTGACCAGCTGCGGGCGGGCCCCGACGATGCTGACGACCTTCATCTGGATGTTTCCCTCCGATTGTCCTGTCCGCGATCGGCCGCTGCGGCCCCCGCACGCCCGGTCCACCCGTCGGCGGCCCCCGAGGCGTCGTGACCCACCGACCAGGCGCCGGACGGGCGTGGTGTCCGTCTCGTCGGGTTGTGGGCGGCCTAGGCTAACATCGCTGCCGTCCTGCCCCAGGACGGCAGCGCCATCCCGATACGAGCGTGAGGACCGCCCGTGGCCGTCGAACGTCCGGTCGCCGTCGACCCCGAGGTCGACGAACCCGCTCCCACCGACGGGTCGGCCAGCACCGTCGAGCCCGCGCGCCGGGGCCTGCGCCGTCGACCGCAGGACCTGGTCCTGGTCGGGCTGCTGCTGGCGTACGTCGCGGCGCGGGCGAGCATCGCCGCGCGGGTGGAGCCGTTCCGCACCTACGACTCCCGCTCGTACGCCGGGCTGCTGGACGGGTCGAATCCCACCGCCACCGTCTCCTTCACCGGCCACGCCCCCCGGCTGTGGGGGACCCCGCTGCTGTACGCGCTGGCCGGCAGCGACCCGGCGCGGGCGCTGGCGCAGGCGCTCGTCGGCACGGTCGCCTGGTCGGTGCTGGCCGTCGCGCTCTGGTTCAGCCTGCGCACCCTGACCGCCCGGGTGGTGGCGACGGTGCTCCTGCTCGGGCTGGCCCTGACCCCGGCCGCGTACGTCTGGGACCACACGCTGATCTCCGAGTCGCTCTCGATCAACCTGGGCCTGCTGGCCTTCGGCCTGCTGGCGATCTGGGTGCGGACCCGGTCCCGGGTCGTCCTGGTGGCGACGACCCTGGTCGTGCTCTGGTGGATCTTCGTGCGGCAGGACATGCTGCTCTTCGTCGGCCTGGTGGTGCTGGTGCTGGCCGGTCTGGCCTGGCGCAGCCGGCCGCACCGGCGGGCCGCGGCGGCCGCCCTGGTCGCGGTGCTCGCCGGCCTGGCCTGGAACGTGGCGATCCTCGGCCCGACCGATCACACCTTCGCGAAGTGGAGCGCCTCGGGCTATTCGCAGACCGAGGAGACCTTCCTCTACCGGCTGATGGTGCAGGTCATGGACGACCCGCAGATGCGCCGGACCTACTACCAGGACCTCGGCATGCCGCGCTGCCGGCCGATGGAGCGGGCCACCGCGCCGAAGGCGTGGCGGATCGGCGCGGTGTCGCAGGCGTACACGGCGTGCCCGGCGCTGCGTGCGTGGTCGGACGAGCACCGCATGTCGGTCGGCTACCGGTACGCGCTGGCCGACCCGCGCCACTACGCCTGGACCATGGAACAGACGCTGCCGGCGGCGCTGGGCAGCACCGCGCTGCACACGTACGGCAAGCCGGTCCCGCTGCTGCCCGACGGCGTCGTACAGGCGGTCTACTTCCCGGCCGCGCCGCGGGTGCTGCCGACGCTCGGCGGCATCACCCTGGTGGCGGTGCTGGCGTGCCTGCTCACCGGGGCGCTGCGCCGGCGGCGCCGGCTGGTGGTGGTCGGGGTGGTCGGCGGGCTGACCAGCGTGGCGAGCGTGCTGGCCAGCCTGATGCTGTCGGCGGGGGAGTACACCCGCTTCGGCATCCAGGAGTCCCTCTACCTGCGGATCAGCCTGCTGGTGCTGCTGGTCGCCGCGCTCGACGCGGCGCTGACCCGGCGGGCCGAGCGCACCGTCGGGCCCGCCGGCCCGGGCGAGGAGCCGGACCCGGCCGCCGCGGAGCAGGGCCGACCGGAGCCCGCCACGGTCTCGTCGGATGAGCGCTGAGGGCATGGTGCCGCAGGTCACGGGCGGTCCCGTCGGTGAGCGCGGGGGGCCGTGGTGGTGCAGGTCGATGGGTCCGGTCCTGCCGTAGACTCGCGAGGGCTCGTGGGCGGAGCCTTTCCCCCAGGTGAACGCAGGGCGGTGTGCTCCGGCACGAACCGCCCGGAGACGACCACACCCCCGCAGAAGGGCGATACCGGCACAATGGCAATCGAGGGCGCTTCCGGCCGACCGGCCGCGCGTGGACGAATCGTCATGTTGGTCGACAACGGCGTCAACGGCGACTCGCGCGTCCAGAAGGCCGCGCGCTCGGCGGCCGACGCCGGCTGGGAGGTGATCCTCCTCGGCCGGTCCCCGGTGAACGAGGAGCGGCACTGGCAGCTCGGCGAGGCCCGGGTCCGCCTGCTGAAGATGCCGAACCCACTGGCCAAGCGGCGGCACGAGTTCCGCCGGTCCCTGCTGCGCTGGCCGCTGGCGTACCCGCCCACCGGCATCGCCGCGCACCGGGCGCAGGCGGTCAAGGCGTGGAAGGCGGACCTCGCGGTGCGCCGTGCCCAGCTCGCCGTCACCGGCGGCGACGGTGGGCTGCGCGGGTCGGCGTTGACCGCCCAGGAGCTGGCCGCGAAGGCGACCGGCAAGTGGGTCTCGCTGCGGTACTGGTCGCTGACGAACGCCCGCACCCGGCGCAAGCTGCGCAGCCCGTGGGACCGCGCCTACACGAAGTTCTGGCAGTCGGTGCAGGGTGACCGGGCCTGGCGCCGGCTGGAGCCCGGGCTCTGGGACTACGAGCTGGCCTACGGACCGGTGATCGACGAGCTGAAGCCCGACCTGATCCACGCCAACGACTTCCGGATGCTGGGCGTCGCCGCCCGCGCCAAGATCCGCGCCTCGGCCGCCGGGCGGGAGATCAAGCTGGTCTGGGACGCGCACGAGTTCCTCCCCGGCATCAAGCCCTGGCAGGACAACGGCCGCTGGCTGCCGGCCCACATGGCGCACGAGCGGGAGTACGCCCCGTACGCGGACGCGGTGATGACCGTCTCGGACGGCCTGGCCGAGCTGCTCCAGCGCGAGCACGGCCTGGCCACCCTGCCCGACGTGGTGCTCAACGCGCCCGCCGCCGACCACGGCGAGCTGGTGCCCGACGCCCCCGCCCCCGACCTGCGGGCGCTCTGCGGCGTCGGCCCCGACGTCCCGCTGCTGGTCTACAGCGGCGCCGCCGCCCGGCAGCGTGGCCTCGACGTGATGGTCGACGCCCTGCCGGAGCTGCCGGGCGTACACGTCGCGCTCGTGGTCAACAAGCCGGCCGGCGGGTACGTCACCGGCGTGCTGGCCCGGGCGGCGAAGCTCGGCGTGGCCGACCGGGTGCACGCGCTGCCCTACGTCGCGCACTGGCAGGTGGTGCCCTTCCTCGGCGCGGCCGACGCCGGGGTGATCCCGATCCACCACTGGCCCAACCACGAGATCGCCCTGATCACCAAGTTCTTCGAGTACTCGCACGCCCGGCTGCCGTTGATCGTCTCCGACGTGAAGACGATGGCCGGCACGGTCCGCTCCACCGGCCAGGGCGAGGTGTTCCGGGCCGAGGACACCGCCGACTACGTCCGCGCGGTCCGCGCCGTGCTGGCCGACCCGGAGCGCTACCGGGCCGCGTACGACCGGCCCGGCCTGCTCGAGGAGTGGACCTGGGAGGCGCAGGCCCGGGTGCTCGACGGGGTCTACTCCCGGCTGCTGCCGGGCCGCCCCGGCGCCGTCCCGACCGCCCGTCCGGCGCCCGCCGCCGAGTCGACCCCGGTCGGCGCGGAGGCCTGAGCCCGACCCCGGCCGGACCCCGCGACGGGCAGGGTCCGGCCGGGAAGATCGCTTTCGTAGACTCTTGCGCCATGACCGCGTCCGGCCCCGACACCCGCCGCCCTGATTCCGCGTCGACCGGCGGCGCCGACGCGCCGAGGGAGGACCGCGCGGTGACCGACACCACCAGCACCGGGCCGGTGACCGCGCCGACCGGCCCGACCACCGGCGGCACCGTCCCGGAGCAGCGGACCGACGACCGGGCGGAGCCGACCGGCGCACCGGACCCGACGCCGGGCGCCGGGGACGGGGCCGACGAGGCGGCGGCCGTACCGAGGTGGCGGCGGGCCCGGGTGGACCTCCTGGTCGCCCTGGTCTACCTGCTCGGCGCGGTCTGGGTGACCGCCCGCGGCTGGCGGGACTTCGACGGTCGCCTGCTCGGCAGCCGCCCCGACGACCAGGGCTTCAACGAGTGGATGCTGGCGTACGCGGCGCACGCGGTCAGCCACCTGGAGAACCCGTTCTTCACCACCCTGCAGAACGCCCCGACCGGGGTGAACCTGATGACCAACGTCGGGATGCAGCTGCCCGGCCTGGTGCTGGCCCCGGTCACCCTGCTCTTCGGGGCGTCCTTCTCGTACCTGCTCTTCATCACCCTGAACCTGGCCGGCACCGGTTACGCCTGGTACCACGTGCTCTCCCGGCACCTGGTGCGGTCCCGGGCGGCGGCGTTCGTCGGCGGGCTCTTCTGCGCCTTCGCGCCGGCCCTGGTGTCGCACAGCAACGGGCACCCGCACATCACCGCCCAGTGGCTGGTGCCGTTCATCGTCTGGCGGGTCGTCGCACTGGCCCTGGACGGCCGGGTGCTGCGCGACGGGCTGATCCTGGGCGTCCTGGTCGCCGCGCAGTTCTTCGTCAGCCTGGAGATCCTCTTCCTGACCGCGCTGGGCCTGCTGATGTTCGTCCTCGGCCACCTGGTCGTCCGGCCCCGGGACGCGCTGCGGCGGGTCCGGCCGCTCGTCGCCGGCCTGGCGGTCGGCGGGACGCTGGTGGCGGCCGCCGCCGCGTACCCGCTGTGGATGCAGTTCGCCGGGCCGCAGCACCGGGTGGGGCACCCCGGCGCCCCGGACGTCTACGCCCTGAAGCTCGGCTCCTACGTCCGGTACGCCACCGAGTCGATCGCGGGCAGCCTCACCAGCGCCGGCGGCTGGGGCCCGAACACCACCGAGCAGGCCAGCTTCTACGGCTGGTCGCTGCTGGTGCTGGCGGTGGCCGCCGTCTGGTGGCTGCGCCGCGAGGCGATCGTCCGGGTCCTCGCCCTGGTCGCCGTCGTCTCCGCGCTCTTCTCGATCGGCACCACCTGGACGTGGGGCGTCGAACGGACCACGATCCCGGCCCCGTTCGCGCTGGTGGAGAACCTGCCGGTGTTCGACTCGGTGGTGGTGGCCCGGTTCGCGCTGATCACCACCGTGGCCCTCGGCGTGCTGCTGGCCGTCGCCGGGGACCGGCTCACCGCCGCAGAGCTGCGGGCCCAGCCCGCCGGGCGGCTGCTCGCCCGGTTGGGTGCGGTCGCCGCGCTGGCCGCGCTGCTGCCGATCCTGCCCACCCCGCTGCCGGCGCGCGGACGCGCCCCCGTGCCGCACTTCGTCACCGACGGCGAGTGGCGCGCGCACGTGAGCCCCGGGCGGACCCTGGTGCCGGTGCCGGTGGTCAACATGACGTCGGTGTACTGGAGTTCCGCCGCCCTGGCCGGCTTCGCCGTGCCGCAGGGCTACTTCCTCGGCCCGGTCTCGGCCACCGACGCCACCGGCCGGTGGGGGGTCGAACCGCAGCCGACCGCCGCGCTGCTCACCGCGGTCGCCGAGGGCAAGCGGGACACCGCCGTGACCCCGGCCGAGGTGGCCCAGGCCCGCGCCGACGCCCGCTACTGGAAGGCCGACGCGGTGGCGCTGCCGAAGCACCGCCGCCAGACCGCGCTGCGTACCGTGCTGGACGCGCTCTACGGGCCGGGCCAGCGGGTCGACGACGTGTGGCTGTGGGACGTCCGCCCGTACACCCGCTGAGTGACCCGGCGACGCGACCGGGGCCGACCCGGCCGCGTCGCCGGGGCCCTACGGCGACTGGGCCCAGATGATCAGCACGTGCCCACCGAGGTAGGCGGAGACGACCGTGAGGGTCGCCACCACCGTGACCGCCTTCGCCCGGGACGCCCGCGCCAGCGCCACGGCCACCGGCAGCAGCAGCGGGAACGCGGGCAGCAGGAAGCGGGCCTTCGCGTGGTAGTAGCCGGCGGCGCCGAGGGTGGTGACCAGCAGCAGGCCGCTGTACAGCAGCAACTGCCACGGCTGCCGGTCGAGCAGGCTCAGCACGAACAGCGCCACCGCCAGCAGCACCACCAGGGTCACCACGTACAGCGTCAGCGCCGACGGGTGGCCCAGCACCTTCCGCGCCACCGTCACCGTGTCCGCACCGAAGTCGAAGGTGGTGCCCCAGCCGGCGTCCTGGATGTGGAACCAGCCGTCCGGGCGGCCGGTGCGCCACCCCACCCAGGCCAGGTAGCCCAGCCAGCCGGCCGGCGCGAGCAGCAGCGCCGCCCAGGGCCGCCAGCCGTCCCGACGCCGCAGCACGGCCACCAGCGCGGCCAGGCACACCACGGCGAGCAGGGACGACGCCGTCGGTCGGGTCAGCCCCGCCAGCAGGCAGAGCAGACCCGCCGTCACCCACCGGGCCCGCAGCACCGCGTAGAGGCTCCACGCGGCGAGGGCGGTGAAGAGCCCCTCGCTGTAGCTCATCGACTGCACGACGCTGTGCGGCAGCACGCCCCACAGCACCGCGAGCAGGATGCCGACCCGGCGGTCGTACAGGTGGTCGCCGATGGCGTACAGCGCCCACGCGGCGGCCAGGGCGGCGACCCACGCCACCAGCAGCGCGGTGTTCCGGGCGCCGAGCGGGGTGAGCGGCTCCAGGGCCCGGATCAGCCCCGGATAGAGCGGGAAGAAGGCCATGTTGCTCTGCACCCGCTCGTAGCCGTCGTACCCGTGCTGGGCGATGCCCAGGTACCAGGTGCCGTCGGACTTGCTGAGCAGCGCCCCGGTGGAGCGGCCGGTGCTCCGCGCCCAGAGCGCGAGGGTGAGCAGGCCGACCAGCCGGACCGCGAGGTAGCCCGCGAGGGCGGGCAGCGCGGCGCGGGCCGCGGCCCGCAGCCGTGCCGGCCGGCCGGCCGGCGGCGCCTGCCCGGCCGGCTCGGGCGGTGTCCACCGCTGCGGGCCGCGCTCGTCGGTCATCACCACGTCCATGTCCGGGTCCCGTCAGTGAGGGGGTGTGCGGTCCACCGGAGGGCGGCAGGCCGCCCCTGGCCTGCGGCGACGGTGTGCTGTGCGGCCCGGGAACCGGATGCAGGGTAGCAACCTACGCGGCCGGGCCCGGAACACCGGACGGCGCTCCCGCTGGTCGCCGACCGCCTGTCGTAGACTCGCTCGGGTCCGCGAGGGCGGTGCCGGCTTCGACGGAACGGGCGGTAATGGGATCTGACGGCACGACCGCAGGGGTGGACACCCGGGTACGGGTCGCCACTCAGGTCGAGAACCGGACCGGCGGGGACTCACCGGCGCGGAAGGCGGAGGCGTGACCCAGCCCGACGTGACGGTCGTCGTCGCGGTCTACAACACCATGCCGGACCTGACCACCTGCCTCACCTCCCTGGTGGAGCAGAGCATCGGTCGGGACCGGCTGGAGGTCGTCGCGGTGGACGACGGTTCCACCGACGGCAGCGGCGCCGAACTGGACCGCTTCGCCGAGGCGTACCCGGGCACGGTGAAGGTGCTGCACCAGGCCAACTCGGGTGGGCCGGCCGCGCCGAGCAACCGCGCCCTGGACCAGGCCACCGGCCGGTACGTCTTCTTCATCGGCGCCGACGACCACCTCGGCCGCGAGGCGCTGGAGCGGATGGTGGACGCCGCCGACCGCTGGGGCTCGGACGTGCTGCTCGGCCGCACGGTCGGGGTCAACAAGCGCTACATCCACCAGGAGATCTTCGACCAGACCCGGACCGAGGTGGACCTCTTCACCTCGGCGCTGCCGTTCTCGCTCTCCAACACCAAGCTGTTCCGCCGGGAGCTGGTGGAGAAGTACGGTCTGCGCTTCCCGGAGGACATGCCGGTCGGCAGCGACCAGCCGTTCACCCTCGAAGCCTGCCTGCGCGCCGGCCGGATCTCCGTGCTCGCCGACTACGACTACTACTACGCGGTCAAGCGGCTCAACGCCGGCAACATCACCTACCGCAGCGACCACGTCGCCCGGCTCGACTGCGTGGACCGGATCGTCCGGTTCGTCGCCGCGCAGCTCGAACCGGGGGAGCAGCGCGACGCCGTGCTCCGGCGGCACTTCGCCTGGGAGATCGCCAAGCTGCTGAAGGCGGACTTCCTCAAGCTCGACCGGGACGTCCAGGAGCGGGTCCGGGCCGGGGTCGGCACGCTGGCCCGGGACTTCCTCACCGACCGGATCCGCGACCAGCTCGACGTCACCTCCCGGGTCCGGATCGGCACCGCCGCGTACGGCTCCCTGGCCGACCTGCGCGCGGTGATCCGGCAGGACGTCGAGGAGGGCCTGCCGCCGATGGTGCTCCAGGACGACCGCTGGTACGCCGTCTATCCGGGCTTCGGCGACCCGCGCTCCGGCCTGACCGACGAGTGGTTCGAACTGACCAACCCGGCCGCCCGTTGGCTCGCCCGGCTGGACGCGGTCTCGATCGGCTGGACGGTCGACGGCGCCGGTGAGCGGGTGCTCCGACTGGTCGCCCGCAGCCCCCGCCCCGACCTCGCCGAGCTGGTCGGCGGCGCGCTCGGGCTGCACGCCGGCAAGGTCGAGGGCATCCTGCGCCCGCTCACCCAGGACCCCGTCGGCACCACCGTGCACGCCACCTTCCGGGTGCGTGACCTGCTCGCCGAGCTGGCCCCCGAGGGCGGCAACCGGGTGGTGCGGGCGCGGGTCGCCGGCACCACCGGCGACGGCACCCCGCTGCGCGGTCCCCGGCCCCCGGTGGTGCAGCGGGTGCTGCACCGCGAGGCGGGCCAGCTCTTTCTGATCACCGCCACCACAAATCACAAAGGTCAGCTGGTGTTCGCCGTCTCCCCGGTGACGCTCCGTCGAATGATGGCCCGCCTGCGGCGCCGGCTTCCGCTAGGAGGAAAGTAGTACTCATGAACATCTGCGTCGTGGCGCTGGGCAAGATCGGTCTGCCGCTCGCCGTGCAGTTCGCCAGCAAGGGGCACCGGGTGATCGGTGCCGACGTCTCCGAGCGGGTGGTGCAGCTGGTCAACGACGGGGCCGTGCCGTTCCCCGGTGAAGCGGACCTGGACGTCAAGCTGAAGGAGGTGGTGGCCGCCGGGCTCTTCTCGGCCACCACCGACACGGCGGCCGCGGTCGCCGAGTCCGAGGCGGTCGTCGTGGTCGTCCCGCTCTTCGTGGACGCCGAGGGCGTGCCGGACTTCGGCTGGATGGACGACGCCACCCGCTCCATCGCCGCCGGTCTCCGGCCGGGCACCCTGGTCAGCTACGAGACCACCCTGCCGGTCGGCACCACCCGCAGCCGCTGGGCCCCGATGCTGGAGCAGGGCTCCGGGCTCACCGCCGGCACGGACTTCCACCTGGTCTTCAGCCCCGAGCGGGTGCTGACCGGCCGGGTCTTCGCCGACCTGCGCCGCTACCCGAAGCTGGTCGGCGGCATCGACGAGGCGTCCGCCGAGCACGGCGTGCGCTTCTACGAGGCGGTGCTGGACTTCGACGAGCGCCCCGACCTGAACCGCCCGAACGGCGTCTGGGACCTGGGTTCGGCCGAGGCGTCGGAGCTGGCGAAGCTCGCCGAGACCACCTACCGGGATGTCAACATCGGTCTGGCGAACCAGTTCGCCCGCTTCGCCGACACCGTGGGCGTCGACGTCACCAAGGTGATCGAGGCGTGCAACACCCAGCCGTACAGCCACATCCACTCGCCGGGCATCGCGGTCGGCGGGCACTGCATCCCGATCTACCCGCGGATGTACCTCTGGAACGACCCGGCCGCCACCGTCGTCCGGTCGGCCCGCGAGGCCAACGCCGCCATGCCGGACTACGCCGTCGACCTGCTCGCCGCCGCGTACGGCGACCTGACCGACGTCGGCGTGCTGGTGCTCGGCGCCGCCTACCGGGGCGGGGTGAAGGAGACCGCCTTCTCGGGCGTCTTCCCGACCGTCGAGGCGCTGCGCGCCCGGGGCGCGAAGCCGTACGTCTCCGACCCGATGTACAGCAACGAGGAGCTGGTCGCGCACGGTCTGCCCGGGTACGACGGCGAGCCGCTCGGCGCGGCCGTGATCCAGGCCGACCACGCCGAGTACCGCAACCTCTCCCCGGCCGACCTGCCGGGCGTGACGGTGCTGGTCGACGGTCGCCGGGTCACCGACCCGGCCCGCTGGGCCGGCGTCCGTCGGGTGGTCATCGGCGGCTGAGCACGTCGCCCGTCAGGGGGCCCCGGCCGGTCACGGTCGGGGCCCGCTGCGTTGCGCAGCCCCGCCGGCACCCATCGTGAGCAGCGTCGTTCTTCGTTCACCTGCCCGACACCCCGGCAATACTTGGGTCATCTGCCCCGTCTAGGGTCGCAGCTTGCCCGGTTTCGGACCCCCTCGACACCGGTGGGCAGACAGGGAGCGTGTCGTTGTTCAGCAGAGTACGAAGCCAGCAGGGTGTCGCCACGGTCGGCGTGGTGCTGCTCGGCTACGGGATCATGCTCCTGACCGGAGTCCTCGGTCAGGCGGTCCCGTTCGCGGTCGCCGCCGCCGTCGTCATCGCCGGTGAGCTGGCCCTCGCCACCCGGTACGCGGCCACCGCGGCACTGCTCCAGAAGGCCGGCCTCGGGCTGGTCTGGCGGCGCCTGCTGCGCGACCTCTCCGTCGTCTTGCTGGTCGTCAGCGCGGTCCGCCCGACGGTGGGCGCGATCATCGCGGTCCTGCTGCTGCCGGCCGCCCTCTGGACCGTCGCGGTCGGCACCACCGCCCTCGGCAAGGTCACCGACCGGCGCGCCACCACCCCGGCGTACACCCGCAACATCGACCTGGGCGCGCTGCGCCGCACGCCCGCGGCGCCGGCCTGGGCGCAGCGCCTCGCCGGCCTGCGGCTGCCGCTGCTCAACGTGCTGCTGGTGCCGGCGGCCGTGGTCGCCGTGCTGGTCGACCGGGCCACCCCGGTGGTGGTGACCGGGCTGGTCACCCTGGCCGCCGGGCTGGTCGTCGCGGCGGCGCTGGCGCTGGGCTGGTGGCGCGGGCGGGGCCGGACGCCGGGTGTGCTGCCCGTCGTGCACGACTGGCTGGCCCGGGAACGCCCGGAGGTGGCGCTCTACTTCGCCGGCCCGGCGAAGGACGTCTACCAGGCCAACATGTGGCTCGCCCCGGTCGAGGCGGCCGGCCGCCGCGCGGTGGTGCTGCTCCGGGAGGCCGAGGCGTTCCGCGAACTGGCCGACACCCGGCTGCCGGTGATCTGCGTACCGGCGGGCGTCGACTTCATGAACCTGGACCTGAGCCCGCTGCGGGTCGCGCTCTACGCGGCGAACGTCGGCGCGAACATCCACCTGCTGCGCGAGCCGGGCGTGAAGCACGTCTTCGTCGGGCACGGCGACAGCGACAAGCAGGCCAGCGTCAACCCCTACAGCAAGGTGTACGACGAGGTCTGGGTCGCCGGGCCGGCCGGTCGGGAGCGGTACGCCCGCGCCGACGTGGGCGTCCTCGACCGGGACATCGTGGAGATCGGCCGGCCGCAGCTCGCCGGGGTGCACACCTTCGGCGCGGAGCACGTCGAGCGCCCGTTCACCGTGCTCTACGCCCCCACCTGGGAGGGCTGGCTCGACGACGACCCGTACCACACCTCGCTGGTGCTGATGGGGGAGCGGATCGTGGGCGGGCTGCTGGCCGCCGGTGGCGTGCGGGTGGTCTACAAGCCGCACCCGTTGACCGGCACCCGGTCGAAGAAGGCCCGGGCGGTGCACGAGCGGATCGTCGCCCGGATCCGCGCCGCCGGTGGCGAGACCGACGCGCACTCGCTGGACGGCACCGCGCACCTGGTGGTGACCGGTCGTACGCCGGCGCTCTTCGACTGCTTCAACGCCACCGACCTGCTGGTCAGCGACGTCTCCAGCGTCGTGTCGGACTTCGTGCAGAGCCAGCGCCCGTACGTGGTGGCGAACCCGGCCGGCCTGCCGGAGGACGAGTTCCGCCGGCAGTTCCCGACCGCGCGGGCGGCGTACCTGCTCTCCGCGGACTGCGGGGAGCTGCCGAAGATCCTCGAGGTCACCCGGGCCGGCGACGACCCGATGACCGGGGCCCGGCGGGAGCTGAAGGAATACCTGCTCGGCCCGGCCGGGGCGAACCCGATGGACCGGTTCCGGGACGAGCTGGGCCGGCTCTGCCGCTGAGGGCGCGTACCTGCCGACGGGGGCGACGACCGGTGGTCGTCGCCCCCGCCGCGTGCTCAGCCCCGGTGCGGCGGGTTGTCGACGTCGCGGGAGACGACCTCGCCCTTCTCGTCGACCCAGCCCTTCGGCCGGGCCGGGTTCCCGGCCACCAGCTGGTACGGCTGGACGTCCTTCGTGACCACCGAACCGGCGGCGATCATGGCGTACTCGCCGACGGTGATGCCGCAGACCAGGGTGGCGTTGGCGCCGATCGAGGCGCCCCGGCGGACCAGGGTCGGGGTGATCGTCCAGTCCGGGTTCTGGGCGCGCGGGCGGAAGTCGTTGGTGAAGACCGCGCAGGGGCCGACGAAGACCTCGTCCTCGATGGTGACGCCCTGGTAGACGGAGACGTTGTTCTGGATCTTCACCAGGTCGCCGACGCTGACGCCCGCGTCGACGTACACGTTGCGCCCGATGACGCAGCCGGCGCCGATCCGGGCCGAGGACCGGACGTGGGCCAGGTGCCAGACCTTGGTGCCGTCGCCGACCTGGGCGCCGGACTCCACGTCGGCGGTCGGGTGGACGAAGACCGAGGGGGTCCGGTCGTTGGTGTCAGTCATCGTTCAACTCGCCTCGTCACGGGGCGCGCCGTCGCGCCGTCGGTGCCGTGCGGTGGACCGCGCCGGGTGCCGGCCGGTCCCCGCAGGGCTGGACCGCCCGCCGCCGGGCCGGCGGAGCCGGGACCGTCGCGCGCGGGCTCGGCGTAGCATAGCGACCCCTCAGGCCAGCAGCGCCGCCACCGCGTCGGCGGCCGGAGTGTCCGCCGGCAGCGCCTCCGCCGCCACCACGGCGGCGACCGGGAGTACGCCGTGCAGGTGCGGGAAGAGCGCGCCGTCCCGGGACGGCTCCCAGCGCAGCGTGTCGCCGAGGCGGTCCGGGTCGACGGTGAGCAGGGTCAGCCCGGCGACGCCGGCGAAGTGCCGGCGGGCCGTCTCGACCACCTGGTCCGGCCCGGAGAGGTGCAGGTAGCCGTCCTGGCGGTCCAGCGCGGTGCCGGCGAAGTGCCCGGCCGCCCGGGCCTGCTCCCACTCGTCGGTGGGGAGAATCTTGTAGATCACCGTCGCAGCGTAGGCGGAACCTGCCCGGTCGGACCCCGGACCCGGCATGCTCGGGTGGGAACCGGCCGTGGAGGGATGCCATGGAGAGCTACGCCGACGACTGGACCGACGGCCAGCGGGCCGTCTACGACGAGTGCCACCGGGCCGGCGGCGAGTGGGCGACCGACCCGGACACCCCCACCCAGGACGTCCAGCACGTGATCAATCTCGGCCAGGCGGACGACGACACCCTCGCCGACGCGGAGACCGACTACCCGCCCCTGGTCGACGCCGTCACGCAGGCGACCGGGGTGCCGGTGACCAGCGTGCCGGCCAGCCACGACGACCCCGGTTTCCGGGGCTTCGTCGACGGGGTGCGGGACGCCACCGCCGACGAGGTCTTCGGCCTCTGACCCGCCGGCCGGGTCGGCGGGTGCCCGGCTCTCCCGTTCCGCCGCCGCTTCTGCCACCATTCGTGGGCAGCGTCGAGTGGGCAGTGTCGAGTGGGAAGCGGGGAGCGCGGGTGCGGATCCTCCTGGTCGAGGACGACCGTCGGGTGGCCGCCGCCCTGTCGTCCGCGCTGACCCGTCGCGGCTACGAGGTGGAGCACGCCGCGACCGTCGCCGCCGCTCTGTCGGCCGCCCCCTGTGACCTGGTGCTGCTCGACCTCACCCTGCCCGACGGCGACGGCACCGACCTCTGCCGTGAGCTGCGCAGGCGCAGCAGCCAGCTCGGCATCATCGCGGTGACCGCCCGGGGCGAGGAACGCGACCGGGTGCTCGGCCTGCGGCTGGGCGCCGACGACTACGTGGTGAAGCCGTTCTCCATGGTGGAGCTCCAGGCCCGGATCGAGGCGGTGCTGCGGCGCGCGGCGCACACCCTGCCGGAGCGGAACCTGATCGAGGCGGGGCTGGTCCGGATCGACGTGGCCGGCCGGCTGGTGAGCGTGTCGGGGCGGGCCGTCACGCTGACCCGCAAGGAGTTCGACATCCTGCTGTCGCTGGCCCGGCAGCCGGGGGTGGCGGTGCCGCGCGACCGGATCCTGCTCGACGTCTGGGGCACCACCTGGGCGGACCGGCACACCGTCGAGGTGCACGTGGGGTCGCTGCGCGGCAAGCTCGGCGACCCGACCCTGGTGGAGACCGTCCGCGGGGTCGGCTACCGGCTGCGCGGCGAGTGAGGAGACCGGGTGCGTCGTCGGCTGGTGATCAGCTATCTGCTGCTGATGGTGTTGGTGCTCCTGGCGTTGGAGACGCCGTTGGCCGCCACCCTGACGTCCCGGGAGACCGACCGGGTCCGCGCCGACCGGCTCGCCGACGCCACCCGCTTCGCCTCGCTCGCCGGGCCGGCGCTGCGCGGCGGAGGGCCCGGCCCGCTCGCCGGTGAGCTGGGCGCCTACGACGACCTGTACGGCATCGGCGCCGCCGTGGTCGACCGGGACGGTCGTACGGTGGTCGCCTCCACCGGCTGGCGCCCGGGGCGGGGCACCGAGTCGGCGCTGGACACGGCGCTGGCCGGACAGCAGTTCAGCGGACCGGACTCGGTCTGGCCCTGGGTGGACGGTCCGCTGGTGGTGGCCGTACCGATCAACGACGGCGGCGAGGTGCTCGGGGCCGTGGTCACCGCCACCCCCGCCGACAAGGTCCGGCGGACCGTCACCGCCTGGTGGCTGCTGCTCGCCGTGATCGGGCTGATCGCCGTCTCGGCCTGCCTCTCCACCGCGTTCGCCCTGGCCGGCTGGGTGCTGCGGCCGGTCACCGAGCTGGACGCGGTGACCCACGAGATCGCCGAGGGCGACCGGGGAGCCCGGGTCCGGCCCCGGCTCGGCCCGCCCGAGCTGCGCCGGCTGGCGGCCAGCTTCAACAACATGGCCGACGTCGTCTCCGACGTGATGGACCGGCAACGCGCCTTCGTCGCGCACGCCAGCCACCAGCTGCGCAACCCGCTCACCGCGCTGCGGCTGCGGGTGGAGGAGCTGGGGCCCAGCCTCAGCGACGCGGACGGGCGCGCCGAGCACCAGCTGGCGCTGGAGGAGACCGACCGGCTGGCCAAGGTGCTCGACGCGCTGCTCACCCTGGCCCGGGCCGAACGGGAGGAGAACCAGCGGGTCACCGTGGACGCGGTCGCGGTGGCCGCCTCCCGGGTGGCCGCCTGGGAGCCGCTGGCCCGCCGCCGCGCGGTCACCCTCCGGCTGGTCGCCGACGACGCCCCCGCGTACGCCCGGACCGTGCCCACCGCCATCGACCAGGCCCTCGACGCGCTGATCGACAACGCGGTGAAGTTCAGCGGGGACACCGGCGAGGTGACGGTGACCGTACGCGCCGCCGACGGCGGGACGGCGCTGGCGGTCCGGGACACCGGCCCGGGCATGACCGCGAGCCAGCTCGACCAGGCCACCGAGCGGTTCTGGCGGGCACCGGAGGTGCAGAACGTCGACGGCGCCGGGCTGGGACTGACCATCGTCGCGGTGCTGGTGGACGCCTCGGACGGCCGGTTGACCATGCGCTCGCAGGAGCCCCGTGGCCTGGTCGCCGAACTCTGGTTCCCCACGCCCGACCCGGTCGTGTCCGGCGGACCGGCCGAGCTGCCCGGCCCACGGAAGCCGGCCGCCGCCCCGGCACCCGTGGACTGACGTCAGGGTTTCGTCGAGCGGTACCAGTCGGCCGCCCCCGGGTGCAGCGGCAGCGGGGTGGTGACGATCGCCGAGCGGGGACTCATCCGGCCGGCCGCCGGGTGCGCGGCGGCCAGCTCCGCCCGGCGGTCCATCAGCAGCCGGGTCACCTCGCGGACCAGTGGCTCGGGCAGGTCGGCGCGGACGATCAGGTAGTTCGGGTTCGCCACGGTGCTCACCGGTTCCAGCCCGTACACCGACCGGGGTACGTCCCGGGTCACGTAGACCTCCCCGTAGCGGCGGCGCAGCGGCTCGGTCCACTCGCCCAGGTCGACGATCCGGATCGCGGTGGCGGCGACCAGCTCGTCGACGCCGCGCACCGGCAGGCCGCCGGAGAAGAAGAACGCGTCGATCCGGCCGGCGCGCAGCGCCGCGACCGAGTCGTCCAACCCGAGGTGTTCCTGCACGACCCGGTCGCCGTCGAGGCGGGCCACGGTCAGCAGCCGGGTGGCGGTGACCTCGGTGCCGGAGCCCTCCGCGCCCACCGAGACGCGCCGGCCGCGCAGGTCGGCCAGCGTACGCACCGGGCCGCCCGCGACGGTGACCAGGTGCAGCAGGTCGTCGTAGACGCGGGCCACGGCGAGCACGCCGGGGTGCTCCGGGGGCGTGGCCGGCAGCACGTCGGCCTGGGTGAACCCCAGTTCCGCCTGGCCGGAGCCGACCAGCCGGACGTTCTGCGCCGACGCGGCGGTGACCACCACGCTGGCGCGTACCCCGGGCAGCTCCCGGTTGAGGATCGTCGCCAGCGACTGCCCGAAGGCGTGGTAGACGGCGGTCGGGCTGCCGGTGGCGATCCGGATCTGCACCGGCTCGTGCTGCTCGTCCCGGCACCCGCCGAGCGCGGCCACCAGCAGCATCAGCAGCGCCACCGGGCCGGCGGCCCGGCGCCGGCCGCGGGGAGACCAGCCACGACTCACGGGCTGCACTGTGCGCCGTGCGGGGCCCGCCGCGCAAGCCACCGGACGGCGGAGCCCGCCGGCCCGTTCGGCGCACCGTTCGGCGCGCCGGGGCGGCTCAGCAGGCCGGGGCGGGGGCGAGGGTGGCGCTGTCGAGGATCCGGTCCCGGTGCGGACCGTTGGCGACGCTCACCACGTAACAGCCCGCGCCGGGCTGGAGCACGGTGGGGACGTCGAGCAGGGCCGCGCCGCGGACCAGCACCGCGGCCAGCTCCCGGTCGGCGAGCCGGATGCCGAGGATGTGCCGGCGGACGTGCCGCCCGCCGCCCAGCAGCGCGGCCCGCCAGGCCGCGGCGGCGAGCCGGGGCCGCCACACCCGGCGGGCGGTGGACGCGCCGGGCACCGGCCCGCCCAGCAGCTCCCGGCGGCCCTGCCGCCACCCGGTCTCCAGCAGCGTCGCGTACGTCGCCCGGTGCTCCCGGGGCACGTGCAGCCGGTGCAGCTCGAAGCGGCGGCGCAGCCCACCGGTCGTCGTCTCGTGCGCCACCGGCACGTCCAGCCGGGCGAGCAGCTGCCGCATCCGCTGCGCCGCGTCCTCCCGGTTGAACTCGGCGATCCCACCCCGGTACGTGCCGCCGGTCGGCCAGCGGGCGTCCGTGGGCGGGGGCGGGGTGCAGCGCACCAGGCAGGCCACCTCGAAGGCGTCGGCCAGGGTCAGCCAGTCCAGCGGGGGCGGGGCGGGCGACGGGCGGGTCCGGTCGAGCAGGGGGGTGGTGTCGAGGGCCATCGGACCGCTCCTCCTCGGCTACGGGGTCCCCCTAACCGTGGCCCGTACGCCGGTGCGAGGAAACCGCTGCGCGCCAGCCTTGAGCAAAATTTGCGCCTACAGCTCGGTCACCACGACGTCGAGCTGGCGGGGCCGGCCGGCCGCCGTCGGCTGCTCCTCCACCCGGTACTTCAGGTCCCGCAACGCGCCGACCAGCGCGTTCGCGCTGCGTGGCCGGACTCCGGAGGTGAGCAGGTCACGCACCAGCCGGCCCTTGGTCGCCTTGTTGAAGTGGCTGACCACCGACCGGGTGGGCACCCCGTCGACGTCCCGCTCGTGCAGCACCCGGACGGTCACCGTGCGCCCGGCCAGCTCCCCGCGCGGCGCCCAGGTCGCCGCGTACGCGCCGGAGCGCAGGTCCAGCACCGGGCCGCTGCCGGCCGCCGCCGCCATCGCCGGGCCCAGCGCCCGCCGCCAGTACGCCGACACCGCCCCCACCCCGGGCAGCCGTGCCCCGACCGGGCAGCGGTAGGGCGGGATGCGGTCGGTGAGGCGTACCGCGCCCCAGAGGCCGGAGGAGATCAGCACCGAGCGGCGGGCCAGCCGCTCCGCCGCGGGCGGCAGCGAGGCCAGGTCGAGCGCCTCGTAGAGCACCCCGGTGTAGATCCGCCCGGCCGGCGCGGTGGCCGCCTCCCGCAGCCGCGCGTTGCGCCGCAGCTCGCCGCGCTGCCCCTCGCTCAACCCCAGCGCCGCCAGGGCGGCGTCGGCGTCCGGGCCGGTGCTGAGCGCCACCAGCGCGGAGAGCACCTCGTCCCGGGCCGGGTTCAGCTCCGGCAGCGAGAGCCGGTTCAGGTCGAGGCGACGGCCGGTGCCGGCGTCGGCCTTCCCCTCGGAGGGCGGCAGCAGGATGAGCACCCGGAGAGCGTACGGCCCGGGCTCAGCGCCACGGCCGCACGGGCGTCTCCGGGTGGTACACGCGATAGCCGCTCACCTCGGTCACCACGGCGGCGTCGGCCCGGTCACCGAGCAGCCGCCGCAGGCCCCGTTCCGCCGACGACCCGACCGCCAGCACGTACCCCGGCCGCTGCGCCCGCGCCACCCGCCGCCAGTACGCCGGATAGCGGTTCTGCCCGGGGGTGAGGTTGCCGTCGAGCACCCCGCAGACCACCGCCTCCCCGGTGTTGAAGATCAGCCGGTGGCAGGTCCAGTAGTCGGTGTAGACCTCCCGCAGGCCGGCCCGACGCACCGCGGCGGCCAGCTCCCGGGCCCGCCCCTCCTCGGCGCGCAGCGAGCCGGCGGAGGCCACGAAGGCCCCGGTCACCACCAGCGCGGTGGCGGTCAGCGCGGCCAGCACCGCCGTCCCCAGCACCCCGACCAGCCGCCCCGCCGCGCCCGCCGCGCCCGGCCCGGCCCGCCGGGCCGCCGACCACAGCGGCCAGAGCACCGCCGGCAGGGAGATCTGGAGCACCGACAGGTAGCGGGAGTTGCCCAGCGGGTCGGTCGCGGCGAGCGGACTGCGGACGTACGCCAGCAGGGTCAGGCCCGCGCCGGCGACCAGGGCGAGTTGCGCGACGGCCCGAACCCGGCCGGCGCCGTCGACGGCCCGCCGGTACGCGACCAGCCCGAGCGCGGCGGCCACCGCCAGCAGCAGCGGGTAGAGCAGGCCGAACCACTGCTGCCACCGGGCGCAGCCGTCCATCGGGCAGAGCCCGGTGGCCAGCGGCACCCCCTCCAGCAGCCCGCCACGCACCCGCTGCGACCAGGCCGGCGTCGCGCCCGCCCGGGTGCTGATCTCACGGAACACCGAGAGCGAGTCCTGCCCCGCCGGGGCCACCAGGTTGTCCTTGATCATCGGTGCGACGCCGACCAGGAACCCGGCCACCAGCAGCACCCCCGCCCACCCCACCAGCTCCCGGGGCGCCGCCCAGACCAGCACCACCCCGGCCACCGCCAGATAGGGCACGATCAGCCAGTCCGACCAGAGCGCCATCCCGGCGAGCAGCCCGAACAGGCCGGTCGCCAGGAAGCGGTGCCCGATCCGCCGCTCCGCCAGCCCCACCGCGATGAGCAGCATCGCCACCACCGCCGGCTTCACCTCCGGCCGGCCCCCCACCACGGTGAGCTGGTCCCGCACCACCCGCTCCGAGCCCAGCGCCAGCAGCCCCACCACGAAGGCGGCGAACCAGGGGGAGAAGAGCCGGCGGGTCAGCCGGTAGGTCAGCCAGACGAAGAGCGCGTACAGCGCCAGCAGCGGCAGCCGCAGCACCGGCCAGCTCGGCCCGGCCAGGCCGACCAGCGGGGCCGCGAGATAGGACTCCAACATCCCCATGTAACGCTGGCCGTACAGGAAGACCGGCCGCTCCCCACCGGCGGCGATGTGCAGCGCGGCCAGCCCGAACGTCGCCTCGTCGCTGTTCGAGGTGGGCAGCGTGAACAGCGTCAGGACCAGCCGGTAACCCACCCCGGCCAGCCCGAGCAGCAGCGCCACGAGCGCCGGCCGGTCACACCTCGGCCACCGTCGCGCCGTACGCCGCACTGGTGTCGCCACGACCAACGCCCCCGTCGTCGCCTGCGACCGCAGTCTGTCACGGTGCCGGCGGGCGGCGCGGTCGATCGGCGCAGCCCACTCGCGTGGCCGGGCACGGCCGGGTGTGGCAGGGTTGCAGCGTGCCACCGACACCCGCCGGAGAACTCGCCGTACCGCAGCTGCACCGGGCCGCGCGCATCGAGGACGCCGTCCACGCCCTGGTGGAACGGCGGCTGCGGCGCACCGGTTGGCAGCCCAACATCATCGCGTACGCCGGCTACGGCGGCCCCGGCTGGGCGCGGGTGCTCTGCCGGGTGCTGCTCGGCCGGCCGGACACCCGACAGCAGGGCCGGCTGGACAAGGTGCGCGGCTGGCGCAGCTTCGCCACCCTGCCCGCCAAGCACGTCACCGTCACCATCGAGGCCGGCGGCGTACGCCACGAGGCCACCGCCGACCGCAGCGGCTTCGTCGACACCGTCATCGAGGCCGACTTCGCCCCCGGCTGGGGCTCCGTACGCCTCAGCGTCCCCGACGCCGAACCGGTCGAGGCCCTCGTCCGCATCCTCGACCCGAACGTCCGCTTCGGCATCCTCTCCGACATCGACGACACGGTCATGGTCACCGCGCTGCCCCGACCGATGCTCGCCGCGTGGAACACCTTCGTCCTCGACGAGCACGCCCGCAACGCCGTACCCGGCATGGCCGTGCTCTACGAACGCCTGGTCACCGCGCACCCCGGCGCACCCGTCTTCTACCTCTCCACCGGCGCGTGGAACGTCGCGCCGACGCTGACCCGCTTCCTGTCCCGGCACCTCTACCCGGCCGGGCCGCTGCTGCTGACCGACTGGGGCCCGACCGCCGACCGCTGGTTCCGCAGCGGCCGGGAACACAAGCGGGCCACCCTGGCCCGGCTGGCCCGGGAGTTCCCCGACGTACGGTGGCTGCTGATCGGCGACGACGGGCAGCACGACCCGGAGATCTACCGCGAGTTCACCGCCGCCCACCCGGACAACGTGGCCGGCGTGGCGATCCGGCGGCTCTCCCCGACCCAGGCGGTGCTGGCCGGTAGCCTCCCCGCGCCCGCCGGGCGGCCCTCCTCCGGGCCGGTGGGGCAGAAGTGGCTCTCCGCGCCGGATGGCGCCGGCCTGTGGAAGCTCATGCGCGACGCCGGCCTCGTCTGACCCACCCCACACCGGTCCCACCCCCTCGCGCGCGTCCCCTGCGTGCCCTCCCCGCCTGTCCTGTGGCGCTCCCCGCGCACGCCGTGCGCCTTCCCCGCCTGCCCTGTGCGCCCCCCGCGTCCTGTGCGCGCCCTCTCCGCCTGTCCTGTCCACCCCCCGGCGCGGTGCCGTGCGCCCCTCCTTGCGTCGCACGCCACCCCGCGTGCTCACCCCCGCGCGAGAGCGCCAAGATCCGCACAGTTTCCCGGAAAGAGGCCCCTTCTCCGGGTGGGAAGCCACTCTTTCCCGGAAACTGCGCGGATCTTGGGAGTGGGCTGGGGCCGTCGTCGGTGGTGTGCCTCGGGTCAGTGGACCTGCGCGTCTTGGAGCGCCCCCGGGCGCCTGTGCGCGCCCTCCGCGCACCCTCTCCGCCTGTCCTGTGCGCCCCCACCCCGCGTGCTCACCTCCGCGCGAGAGCGCCAAGATCCGCACAGTTTCCCGGAAAGAGGCCCCTCCTCGGGGCGGGAAGCCACTCTTTCCCAGAAACTGCGCGGATCTTGGTCAGCGAAGGCTCGGTCCTTCGTCGGTGGTGTGCGTCGGGTCAGTCGGTGGGGGAATTGTTGACGGTGCCGGAGCCGATCATGCCGCCGTCGTTCTCGCCGGCCGTGCCGTCGGCCCCCGTGCCGTCAGCTGCGGTGCCGTTCGCGCCCATGTCGGTGGGTGCGCTGCCGCGGCCCGTGGCGCTCTGGTCGGCGCTGGTGTCGCCGGTGCCTCCCGGCTGGTTGCCGGCCCCGGCCTGGTCGGCGGGAGCGGGGCCGCAGCCAGGAACACTCGGGTCGGCAACCATGTCGACCGAACCCGACTCGTCGACGACGGCTCCGCCGCTCCCGGCACCGGCCTCGTCGTTTGCGGCGCCCTGGCCGATGCTCCCGTCCTGAGCGCTCCGACCATTACCCTGCCCGTTGCCGTTGCCGTTGCCGTTGCCCTGGCCCTGTGCGTTGCCCTGGCCCTGTGCGTTGCCTTGGGCCTGTGCGTTGCCGTCGGCCGGCCCGGCGCCTTGGTTTTGCGCGTCCCGACCCTGCGCGTTGCCCTGGTTCTGCGCGTTGCTCTGGCCCTGGCCCTGGGCGGCCTGGTTGCGGGCCGCCTGACGGGCGGCGCGGACCTGCTGGGCGATGGCGCGTAGCTGCTGGATGCGGGCCCGGATCTGCCGGATCCGATTGGCGATCCGACCACCGGCATTGCCTGCCTGCTGCCCGCCTGCCGCCTGCTGGCCGCTCCCACCGCCCACCTGCTGGGCATTGTCGGCTGCCTGCTCTCCACCGACCTGCGCGTCGTCGCGACCCTGCCGCCCGTCGGCCCCGGCGGCACCCTGCTGCCCCGCCGCGCCCTGCTGCCCGTCGGCACCCTGCTGCCCTGCTCCGCCCTGTTGCCCGGCTGCCTGTTGCCCATCGGCACCCTGCTGCCCGTCGGCACCCTGCTGCCCCGCTCCGCCCTGTTGCCCGGCTGCCTGTTGGCCGGCGGCGCCCTGCTGGCCGGCGGCGGCCGCCCGGGCTGCCCTGGCCGCCTGGACGATGCCGGCTATCTGTCCGATCAACCCACCGACGGCGTTGATGATCCCGGCCGCCTTGCCGGCCCCGCCTGCCGCCGCGGCTGCACCGCCGGCCCCGCCTGCCGCCCCGGCCCGGCCCTGCGCCGCCCCGGCTGCCGCCGCCCCCTGCGCGATGCCACGGAGATCGCCGAAGATGCCACCCAGCCGTTTCACCCGGACCTCGGTCGCCTGAGGATCGACCAGTTGCCCGGACCGCTCACCGGTCATCTGCTCGGTGACCGCCCACGCCAGGTCGAGCTGGGTGGTCATCGCGGCCTCCCACGGGACGCTGGGGCAGACCGCCCCGGCGACGTCCACCGTGCCGGCGCAGCCGGCCGCCATCCGGCGCTGCTGGATCAGGTCGACCACCGCCTGCCGGTTGGCGA
The DNA here is from genome assembly GCF_040499845.1 of Micromonospora sp. CCTCC AA 2012012. Taxonomy (NCBI): domain Bacteria; kingdom Bacillati; phylum Actinomycetota; class Actinomycetes; order Micromonosporales; family Micromonosporaceae; genus Micromonospora; species Micromonospora mangrovi. The sequence continues at coordinate 3,248,393 of NZ_CP159342.1, read as the reverse complement.
TGCGGGCCGCCGAGTTGGCGTCCGGGGTGCGCCGCTGGTCCGCGATGAAGGTGAGGTTGTTGCGCAGGGCGCTGTCCAACCCCTGACAGTTCTCCGCCGCCTGGCCCGTCCCGGTCGCCACCGCGAAGGCCGTACCTGCGGTCACCGCGAGCGCGACTCCGCCCGCGATCTTCCGGTTCCGGGACGAGCCCACCGACCCGCGCCTGCTGGTTGTGCCCCTGCTCCACGCCATCGAAGCTCCTCCGCCTCGTCCGTCACGGGTGTCCGGCATCCGGGAAGCGGTACGGGGCGGCACCCGGCTCCGTTCACCCGGAACGCCCAGGCCACCGACATGTCGACGTTGCGTGCATCAATGCGCCCGCCTCGGTCACTCTCCGTGTATGGCGAAGCCCGTCGGCCGGTCGATGGACACCGGTTCGGCGGCGGGGCGGCGCCCAGCGGGCAGCGATGCCGCCATGCCGGCGACATTGCGGCGCCGGCAGGGCCGGCGAGGTGGCGGCGCCGGCAGGGCCGGCGAGGTGGCGGTGTCCGGAGCGCGGGGACGGGGGTCGGTCAGTGGGGCAGGGCCGGTACGGGGCGGGTGGCCGAGGTACGGATGCCCAGCCCGGTGAGGAGGTCCCGGGCGGCCGGCACGGTCTCCGGGTCGGCGGCCAGGTCGACCAGCTCGGCCAGGGGCAGGGGCGTCCCGTCGGTGGTGAGCAGCTCGGGGGTGGCGGCCCCGGAGTCCTGCCAGCGCGCCGCCGCCGAGTCGACCGCCGCCACCTCGACGGCGCGCTCGAAGGCCACGGTCAGCGCGCTCAGGGCGTCCTCGTCCTCGGCGTCCGGGGCGAGCGCCTCGGCCAGCTCGGCGTAGCGGTCGGCGGCGAAGAGGTCGAGCAGCAGACCCAGGTCGGCGTCGGCCCGGCCGGTCAGTCGGGCCGCCGCCTGATAGAGCGGGTGGGCCAGGTCCCGGGCGGTCCGGTCGGCGAGCAGCGGAGCGAGTTCCTCCCACGGCAGCAGCTGGATCCCGGCGTGGTCGAAGAGGACCCGCTGGAGCTCCCGGCCCGTCGCGTCGAGGTCGGGGAGCAGGGCGGTGGCGGGACGGGGGTCGGCGACGACCGGCACGTCGCGTACGAAGCGCAGGGCGGCGATCCGCTCGCCGATCGGCGGGTGGGACTCCCACCAGGCCGGCTCGGCCGGGGCCACCTCCACGCTGCGCAGCCGCACCTCCTCGCGGTACGCGGCCAGGTACCTCGCGAACCCGCCGAACAGGTCCTCCGGCAGATGTCCACCGTCGTACGCCGGGGTGATCCGGTGTTCCCGGTACTCGGCCCAGCCGGTGGCCACCACCCGCAGCTCGCGCAGCGCGTCGACCATCGCGGACCGGCCGGCGGCGGCGACGGCGTACCGGTCGGCGTCGTACTCCAGCTGCCGGCTGACGGCCTGCTCGACGGCGACGTGGAGCCGGGCGTACCCGGTGAGGAATCCGCGCAGGACGGCGACGGTGGTGTGCCGGGCTGTCTCCACCACCAGCATCCGGCCGTGGTGGGCCAGCCGGACGGTGGCGCCGTGCCGGCGGGAGAAGTGGCCCGACTCGTGGGCGAGGACCGCCCGCAGCTGATCCACGGTGTACGCCAGCAGCAACGGCAGTCCGACGGTCACCGTGCGCCGGCCGGGGATCAGCCCGAAGAGTCGGGCGTCGTCGGTCACGGTGACGTCGGCCTCGCCGACCAGCCGGATCTCGTCGGGGGCGCGGGTGTCGACCTGCGTGGCGAGGTCCCGCACGATCCGCCACAGCTCCGGTGCCCGTTCCGGGGTGAGCCGGACCCCCGGCGGCAGGGGCGGGCGGACCAGCAGCACCCGACCCAGGACGTACACCAGGGTGAAGAGCAGCGCGAACGCCGAGCCGAAGAGCAACCCGCGCACGGCGACGCCGCCGAAGATGTCCAGGGCGCTTCCCCAGCCGAACCCGAGTGCGCCGAGCGCCACGACCAGCCCGCCCGTGAGGACGTAGAAACCGACGAGCAGTGCGACGGACAGCAGCGCCCGCAGTGAGGTCCGCACGTTCTTCCTCCCCCGTAGGGCGAGGAGATTATCGACGGGAAGGTGGCGCCACAAGATCCTTTCGGTTCGGTTCCGCCTCAGTCGCGGCGGAGCCAGAGGACGCCGAGCGGTGGAACCCGCAGCGGCGCGGACGCCACCAGGCCGTGCCACGGCACGTCCTGAGCGTGCACCGCGCCCAGGTTCCCCACCCCCGAACCGCCGTAGTGCTGCGCGTCGGTGTTGATCACCTCGGTCCAGGTGCCGCCGGCCGGCAGCCCGACCCGGTAGTCCTCCAGCGGCTGGGCGGAGAAGTTCGCCACGCAGACCAGCGTCGCCCCGTCCGGGGCGATCCGGACGAACGACGCGGCGTTGTTGGCGACGTCGTCCCCGGCGATCCAGCGGAACCCGGCCGGCTCGGTGTCCTGCGCCCAGAGCGCCGGGGTCTGCCGGTAGACGGCGTTGAGGTCACCGACCAGGCGCTGCACCCCGGCCCGGGCCGGGTCGTGCAGCAGGTACCAGTCGAGGCCGCGTTCCTCGCTCCACTCCCGGTCGTCGGCCAGCTCGCAGCCCATGAAGAGCAGCTGCTTGCCCGGGTGCGCCCACATGTACGCCAGCAGCGCGCGGACGTTCGCCAGCCGCTGCCAGGTGTCGCCGGGCATCTTCCCGGCCAGCGAGCCCTTGCCGTGCACCACCTCGTCGTGGCTGATCGGCAGCACGTAGTTCTCGCTCCAGGCGTACGCCAGGGAGAAGGTGAGCTGATGGTGGTGGTGCTGCCGGTAGATCGGGTCCTTCGAGGCGTAGAGCAGGGTGTCGTGCATCCAGCCCATGTTCCACTTGAACCCGAAGCCCAGCCCGCCGTCGGCGGTGGGGCGGGTGACGCCGGGCCACGCGGTGGACTCCTCGGCGATCATCGTCACCCCGGGGTGGTGTCGGTAGGCCGTCGCGTTGACCTCCTGGAGCAGGGCGATGGCCTCCAGGTTCTCCCGGCCGCCGTGCACGTTGGGCAGCCACTGCCCCTCCTGGCGGGAGTAGTCCAGATAGAGCATCGAGGCGACCGCGTCGACCCGCAGCCCGTCGACGTGGAACTCCTCCAGCCAGTAGAGGGCGTTCGCGACGAGGAAGTTGCGCACCTCGCGGCGACCGAAGTCGAAGACGTACGTGCCCCAGTCGGGGTGCTCGCCGCGGCGCGGGTCGGGGTGCTCGTAGAGCGGGGTGCCGTCGAAGCGGGCCAGCGCCCACTCGTCCTTGGGGAAGTGCGCGGGCACCCAGTCCAGGATGACGCCGATCCCGGCCCGGTGCAGGGTGTCCACCAGGTGGCGGAAGTCGTCCGGGTCGCCGAAGCGGGAGGTGGGGGAGTAGTAGCCGGTGACCTGGTAGCCCCAGGAGCCGCCGAACGGGTGCTCCATGACGGGCAGCAACTCCACGTGCGTGAAGCCCAGTCCGGTCACGTATTCGGTGAGCTGCTCGGCCAGATCCCGATAGCTCAGGCCGGGCCGCCACGAGCCGAGGTGCACCTCGTAGACGCTCATCGGCTCCTGGTGCGGCTGGCGCCTCGCCCGCTGCTGGAGCCAGGCCGCGTCCTGCCACTCGTACGTCGAGTGGTGCACCACCGAGGCGGTGGCCGGCGGCACCTCCGCGTACGCCGCCATGGGGTCGGCCTTGTCCCGCCACCGCCCGTCGGCCCCGAGGATGCGGTACTTGTAGCGGGCCCCGGCGTGCGCGCCCGGGACGAAGATCTCCCAGACGCCGCTGGACCCGAGGCAGCGCATCGGCCAGCCGTCGTCCGGGCCCCAGCCGGTGAAGTCGCCGACCACCCGGACGCCGCGCGCGTTGGGCGCCCAGACGGTGAAGGCGACCCCCTCGTCGAAGACCCGCGCGCCGAGCGCCTCCCAGAGCCGCTCGTGCCGCCCCTCGCCGATCAGGTGCAGGTCCAGGTCGCCGAGGGTGGGCGGGTAGCGGTACGGGTCGTCGTGCGTCGTCCCGTCCACCTCGACCCGGTAGTCGAGCACCTCACCCGGCACGGTCGCCTCGAAGACGCCCACGTCGTGCACCCGCTTCATCGGGTGCCGTTCGCCGTCGACCACGGCGGCCACGTCGCCGGCGCCCCGGCGCAGGGTGCGCAGCGTGGTGCGCCCGTCGGCCGGGTGCGCGCCGAGCACCCCGTGCGGGTCGTGCGTCTCGCCGGCGATCAGCTGGTCCATCGGGCGTCGTCCTTCGCGGCCGGTGCGGTCGGGGCGGTGCCGCCGGAGAGGTCGGCGGGTACGTCTGTGACGGTCAGGTCGGGCCCGGCGGCGGGCTCGGGAGCGTGCGGGACACCCGGCCGGCGCACCGTGAACACGTGCGCGGGTTGCAGGTACGGGTCGAGCCGGACCGCGTTGCGCTGGCCCCAGTCGTAGCTGGTCCCGGTCAGCTCGTCGTGGACGGTGAAACGGTCGTGCCAGTCGAAGCCGAGCGCCGGCATGTCCAGGGTGGTGTTGCCCCACTGCACGGTCTGCGGGTCGAACGAGCAGATCACGATGACCGTGTTGCCGCTGGCCGGGTCGTACTTGGACCAGCAGAGCAGCGCCGGGTTGTCGATGTCGTGGAAGACCAGGTTGCGCAGCCGGTGCAGGGCCGGGTTGTCCCGCCGGACCCGGTTCAGGGTGGTGATGAAGGGGGCGAGGGAGCGGCCGTGGGCCTGCGCACCGGCCCAGTCCCGGGGGCGCAGCTCGTACTTCTCGTTGTCGAGGTATTCCTCGGCGCCGGGGCGGGCCACGTGCTCGAAGAGTTCGTAGCCGGCGTACATGCCCCAGGAGGGGGAGAGCAGCGCGGCCAGCACCGCCCGGATCTTGAACATCGGCGGGCCGCCGTGCTGGAGCGACTCGTGCAGGATGTCCGGCGTGTTGGGCCAGAAGTTGGGCCGCATCCAGTCGACCGAGGCGACCAGCTCCTCGCAGTACTCCCGTATCTCGGCGGCCGTCGTGCGCCAGGTGAAATAGGTGTACGACTGGGTGAAGCCGATCTTGCCCAGCCCGTGCATGATCGCCGGCCGGGTGAACGCCTCGGCGAGGAAGAGCACATCCGGGTCGACCTTCTTGACCTCGGCGATCAGCCAGTGCCAGAAGTCGAACGGCTTGGTGTGCGGGTTGTCCACCCGGAAGATCCGGATGCCCTCGCCGACCCAGTGCAGCACCACCCGCAGCACCTCGGCGCGGATGCCCGCCGGGTCGTTGTCGAAGTTCAGCGGATAGATGTCCTGATATTTCTTCGGCGGGTTCTCCGCGTACGCGATGCTGCCGTCGGCGCGGGTGGTGAACCACTCCGGGTGCGCGGTCACCCACGGGTGGTCGGGGGCGCACTGCAACGCCAGGTCCAGCGCCACCTCGAGGCCCTGCGCCTGCGCGGCGGCGACGAAGGCCCGGAAGTCCTCCGGCGTACCCAGGTCGGGGTGGATGGCGTCGTGGCCGCCCTCGGCGGCGCCGATCGCCCACGGCGAGCCCACGTCGTCGGGCCCGGCGGTGAGCGAGTTGTTGCGGCCCTTGCGGTTGACCCGCCCGATCGGGTGGATCGGCGGCAGGTAGAGCACGTCGAAGCCCATCGCCGCGACGCCCGGGAGGCGGTCGACGGCGGTGCGGAAGGTGCCGGAGCGGGCGGGGGCGTCGGCGGTGGCCGGGACCGCGCCCTCGGAGCGGGGGAAGAACTCGTACCAGGCGGAGAAGAGCGCCCGGGGGCGGTCCACCCAGAGCCGGTGCGCCTCGCCGGTGGTGACCAGCTCCCGCACCGGGTGGTCCCAGAGCAGGACGGCCAGGTCGAGGGCCGGGGCGACCCGGCGCGGCAGCGGCAGCTTGGTGTTGCGCAGCGCCTTCGCCGCCGCCCGCACCCGGATGCGGTCGCCGGCCGGGACCAGCTCGAGCGCCGCGTCCAGCACCCGGGCGCCCTCGGCCAGGTCGTTGGCCAGCTCCGCCGGGCCCTGGCCGGCGGCGATCTTCTTGGTCACCGCGTTCTGCCAGGTCAGATAGGGATCCTGGAAGGCCTCGACGGTGAACACCCAGTCGCCGACGGCGTCCGGCGTGATGGTGGCGTGCCAGCGGTCCTGCCCGGGCTCGCCGGGCCGCATCCGGGTGAACGGACGGGCCACGCCGTCCGGGCCGAGCCAGACCACGTTGCAGCCGAGCGCGTCGTGCCCCTCGCGGTAGGCCCGCGCGGAGACCGGCACGACCTCGCCCACCACCGCCTTGGCGGGGTAGCGACCGCAGGCGACCACGGGGGAGACGTCTTCGATCGGGAACCGTCCGCTCACACCGCCAACCTACTGTGCGAGATCGCCTCGCGCTCGGCCGAGGCGGTGACGAACTTGATCCGGGCCACCGGCCGGGTCAGCCCGCCCGCTGCGCGACGAAGACGAACTCCCGGCCGGGGCGGTCCGGCGCTTGGCGTACGTCGAGGACCCGGTAGCCGGCGGCGGTGAGGCCGGATTCGACCTCGTCCCGCTCGCGGAACCGCAGCGTCGAGTCCGACGTGAGGACCGTCCCGTCAGCCGGGAACCGGAACGTGTAGCGGAACGAGACGAGGGGCAGGCTGACGTCGGTGACCGTCAGGTGTCGTTCCACCGCTCCGACGCCCGGCACCTGCCGGATGGTCGGGCCGCTCTCCGTCGCCCACTCCTGCCAGGCGCGACGCTCGGGGCGTCGGGTCTCGAAGACGAGGTGGCCGTGCGGCCGGAGGGCGGCGTGGACGCCGCGGAGGGTCCGCGCCCAGCCGTCGTCGGTGAGGAAGACCTGCGCCACGTTGCCGGTCATCGTCGCCAGGTCGACGTCGAGCGCCGGCAGCGTGGTGGCGTCGCCGTGCAGCCAGCGGATCCCGTCCGGCTGCTCCTTGGCCCGGGCCACGTCGAGGGAGGCGGCGGCCGGGTCGACGCCGACCACCCGGTGCCCGTGCCGGGCGAACAGGATCGCCAGCTCGCCGGTGCCGCACCCGACGTCGAGCACTCTCCGCGCGGACAGTTCGCCGGCGATCGCCAGGTAGGCGCCCAGGTCGTCGCGCTCCCCGTCGAACGCGTCGTAGACCCGCGCCAGCCGCGGATCACCGAAGATCGCATCCACCACCCGCCCACCGTACCGCCGGGCCGGCTGGGCAGTCCCCTCATGATCGTCTGCACTCCACGGTCACGACACGCCCGACCGAAGTGCCGCCATCATCAGACGATCTTCGTCAACCGGGCGTGCTCACCGCACCAACGAGCGGTAGAGCTCCATGGTGCGGGTCGCGATGGCGTCCCAGGAGAAGTGCTCGACGGCGCGGCGCCGGCCGGCCAGCCCGAACTCCTCGGTCCGCTTCGGGTCGGCCAGCAGCTCGTTGACCGCCGCCGCCAGGTCCGCCACGAAGCGCTCCGGGTCCAGCGGCCGGCCGCTGCCGTCGGTCGCCTGCGCGATCGGCACCAGCAGGCCGGTCTCGCCGTCGGCGACCACCTCGGGGATGCCGCCGGTCGCCGTCGCCACCACCGCCGTCTCGCAGGCCATCGCCTCCAGGTTGACGATGCCCATCGGCTCGTAGACGGACGGGCAGACGAAGATCGTGGCGTGCGTGAGCACCTGGATCACCTCGGGCTTGGGCAGCATCTCGGCCACCCAGACCACCCCGGACCGGTTGGCCCGCAGCTCGGCGACGAGCCCCTCCACCTCGGCGGCGATGTCCGGCGTGTCCGGGGCGCCGGCCAGCAGCACCAGCTGGGTGTCGGCGGGCAGCTCGCGGGCCGCCCGGAGCAGGTAGGGCAGGCCCTTCTGCCGGGTGATCCGGCCGACGTAGACCACGCTGGGGCGGGCCGGGTCGATGCCGAGCCGGTCGAGCACGTCGGTGCCGGTGTCCGGGGTGTACTGCGCGGTGTCGATGCCGTTGTGCACCACCCGGACCCGGTCCGGGTCGACCGCCGGGTACGCGGCCAGCACGTCCCGCTTCATCCCCGCGCTGACCGCGATGATCGCGTCGGCGGCCTCGTAGGCGGTCCGTTCGCACCAGGAGGAGAGCGCGTAGCCGCCGCCGAGCTGCTCGGCCTTCCACGGCCGCAGCGGCTCCAGGCTGTGCGCGGTCACCACGTGCGGCACCCCGTGCAGCAGCTTCGCGGTGTGCCCGGCGAGGTTCGCGTACCAGGTGTGGCTGTGCACCACGTCGGTGCCGGCGCAGCCGGCCGCCATCTCCAGGTCGACGCCCATGGTGCGCAGCGCGGCGTTCGCGCCGGCCAGTCCGGCCGGCTCGGCGTACGCGGTGACCCCCGGCTCGCTGCGCGGCGCGCCGAAGCAGTGCACCCGGACGTCGGCCAGCCGACGCAGCTCGCGGGCCAGGTACTCGACGTGCACCCCGGCGCCGCCGTACACCTCCGGCGGGTACTCCCGGGTGAGCAGGTCGACGCGCAGCGGGGCGAGATCGCTCATGCCCGGCACCCTAGTGCAGAAACCCACCCCGCACCCGGCGCAGAACTGTGCCCGTACGAGTGGTGAAGTGGCGGCGGGATGGATAGCGTCTGGTCATGGCTGCCAAGGTGCTCGCGATCGTCCTGGCCGGCGGGGAGGGCAAGCGCCTGATGCCCCTGACCACCGACCGGGCGAAACCGGCCGTCCCCTTCGGCGGGATGTACCGCATGGTCGACTTCGTCCTCTCCAACCTGGCGAACGCCGGCTTTCTCAAGATCGTCGTGCTGACCCAGTACAAGTCCCACTCGCTGGACCGGCACATCACCAAGACGTGGCGGATGTCGACCATGCTCGGCAACTACGTCACCCCGGTCCCGGCGCAGCAGCGGCGCGGCCCGTGGTGGTTCGCCGGCTCGGCCGACGCGATCTACCAGAGCTTCAACCTGATCAACGACGAGCAGCCCGACTACGTGATCGTCTTCGGCGCGGACCACATCTACCGGATGGACCCCCGGCAGATGGTGGAGGACCACATCGCCTCCGGCGCGGGGGTGACCGTGGCCGGCATCCGCCAGCCGCTGTCGATGGCCGACCAGTTCGGCGTCATCGAGGTCGGCGACGACGGCAAGCGGATCCGGGCGTTCCGCGAGAAGCCCACCGACGCGGTGGGGCTGCCCGACGCCCCGGACCAGATCTACGCCTCGATGGGCAACTACGTCTTCAGCACCGGCGCGCTCTGCGAGGCGGTCGAGCGCGACGCGGAGGACAAGACCAGCAAGCACGACATGGGCGGCAGCATCATCCCCATGCTGGTCGAGCGGGGCGAGGCCAACGTCTACGACTTCAAGGACAACGAGGTGCCCGGCAGCACCGACCGGGACCGCGGCTACTGGCGCGACGTGGGGACGCTGGACTCGTTCTACGACGCCCACATGGACCTGATCAACGTCCACCCGGTGTTCAACCTCTACAACTTCGACTGGCCGATCTACAGCATGCAGCCGCCCTTCCCGCCGGCGAAGTTCGTCCACCAGTGGGGCGAGCGGGTCGGCCGCGCGGTCGGCTCGATGGTCTCGCCCGGCGCGGTGATCTCCGGCTCGCTGGTGGAGAACTCGGTCGTCTCGCCGAAGGTCAAGGTGCACTCCTGGGCGCACGTGGACGGCGCGGTGCTGATGGAGGGCGTCGAGATCGGCCGGCACGCGGTGGTCCGCCGGGCCATCCTGGACAAGAACGTCTACGTCCCGGAGGGCGCCGAGATCGGCGTCGACCTGGAGAAGGACCGGCAGCGCTACACCGTCTCCGACAACGGCATCGTCGTCATCGGCAAGGGTCAGCGCGTCGAACCCTGACCCGCCCGCACTCCCCGTATCGCAACCCGAGGAGGTTCCCGCAGTGGCCCACCCCCGTGCCGGCCAGCCCGCCGAGCCCGCCGACCTGGTCGACGTGCCCTGGCTGGTGACCGCCTACTACGCCGAGCACCCCGATCCGGAGGATCCGGCGCAGCAGGTCTCCTTCGGCACCTCCGGCCACCGGGGGTCGAGTCTGCGCAAAGCCTTCAACGAGGACCACATCCTCGCCGTCACCCAGGCGCTCTGCGACTACCGCCGCGAGCAGGGGCTCTCCGGGCCGCTCTTCCTGGCCCGGGACACCCACGCGCTCTCCGCGCCGGCGGAGGCGAGCGCGCTGGAGGTGCTCGCCGCCAACGACGTCACCGTGCTGCGCGACAGCCGGGACGGCTACACCCCGACCCCGTCCGCGTCGCACGCGATCCTCACCCACAACCGGGGCCGGACCAGCGGGCTCGCCGACGGCATCGTGATCACTCCGTCGCACAACCCGCCGGAGGACGGCGGCTTCAAGTACAACCCCACCCACGGCGGGCCCGCCGACAGTGACGTCACGAAGTGGATCCAGGACCGCGCGAACGCGATCCTCGCCGCCGGGCTCAAGGAGGTGCGACGGATCCCGTACGCGCGGGCCCGCGCCGCCGACACCACCGGGACGTACGACTTCCTCGCCCACTACGTCGACGACCTGCCGTCGGTGCTCGACATCGACGCGATCCGGGACGCCGGGGTCCGCATCGGCGCCGACCCGCTCGGCGGGGCGAGCGTCGCGTACTGGGGGGAGATCGCCGAGCGGCACCGGCTCGACCTGACCGTGATCAACCCGACGGTTGACCCGACCTGGCGGTTCATGACCCTCGACGGTGACGGCCGGATCCGGATGGACTGCTCCTCGCCGAACGCGATGGCCTCGCTGATCGCGGCCCGCGCCGACTACCAGGTCTCCACCGGCAACGACGCCGACGCCGACCGGCACGGCATCGTCACCCCGGACGGCGGGCTGATGAACCCCAACCACTACCTGGCCGTCGCGATCGGCCACCTGTTCCGGACCCGTTCCGCCTGGGGCCCGGCGGCGGCGATCGGCAAGACCCTCGTCTCCTCCTCGATGATCGACCGGGTCGCCGCCGACCTGGGCCGGCCGCTGCTGGAGGTGCCGGTGGGCTTCAAGTGGTTCGTGCCGGGCCTGCTCGACGGCGCGGTCGGCTTCGGCGGCGAGGAGAGCGCCGGCGCCTCGTTCCTGCGCCGCGACGGCAGCACCTGGACCACCGACAAGGACGGCATCCTGCTCTGCCTGCTCGCCTCCGAGATCATCGCCAGCACCGGGCGGACGCCCAGCGAGCACTGGGCCGAGCTGGCCGAACGCTTCGGCGCGCCCGCGTACGCCCGGATCGACGCCCCGGCCACCCGGCAGGAGAAGGCGGTGCTCGGCAAGCTCTCGCCGGAGCAGGTGACGGCGACCGAACTGGCCGGTGAGCCGATCACCGCCACGCTCACCACCGCGCCCGGCAACGGCGCGGCGATCGGAGGGCTCAAGGTCACCACCGAGTCCGGCTGGTTCGCCGCCCGCCCCTCCGGCACCGAAGACGTCTACAAGATCTACGCCGAGTCGTTCCAGGGACCCGACCACCTCGCCCGGATCCAGGAGGAGGCGAAGGGGCTCGTCTCCGACGTGCTCAGGCAGGCCTGAGCCCACCCGCCGTCCCAGCAACCTCCCCCGGGGCCGCCTCGTTGCTCCCCGGGGGAGCTGCCGTTCCCCGCGCGGGCGCGTGCGCCGGCCGCGCCGGGCACGAGGAGGGGACACACCATGACCCGCGTGATGACGGTGGTCGGCACCCGTCCGGAGATCATCCGGCTGTCCCGGGTGATGGACCGGCTGGACCGTACGGTCGAGCACGTGCTCGTGCACACCGGGCAGAACTGGGACCCGTCGCTCTCCGACGTCTTCTTCACCGAGCTGCGGCTGCGCCAGCCCGATCGGTTCCTCGGCGTGGACACCTCGTCGCTGGGCCGGGTGCTCGGCGGCGTCCTGGTCGGGGTGGAGGAGGCGATCACCGCCTACCGGCCGGACGCGCTGCTGGTGCTCGGCGACACCAACAGCTGCATCGCCGCCCTGATGGCCCGGCGGATGCGGGTGCCCGTCTACCACATGGAGGCGGGCAACCGCTGCTTCGACCTGAACGTGCCGGAGGAGACCAACCGGCGGCTGGTCGACCACGTCGCCGACTTCAACCTGGTCTACACCGAGCACGCCCGGCGCAACCTGCTCGCCGAGGGGCTGCACCCGCGACGGATCCTGCACACCGGCTCCCCGATGCGGGAGGTGCTGGAGCACCACCGCGCCGACATCGCCCGCTCCACCGTGCTGGACCGGCTCGAACTGCGCCCCGGCGGATACTTCGTGGTCAGCGCCCACCGGGAGGAGAACGTCGACCGCCCGGACCGGCTGCACCGCCTGCTCGACTGCCTCCGGGCGGTACGCGACGAGTGGCGGCTGCCGCTGCTGGTCTCCACCCACCCGCGTACCCGCAAGGCCCTGGAGGGGCTGGCCGTCGACGACACCGCGCTGGAGGGGATCGCCTTCCACGAGCCGTTCGGGCTCCTCGACTACGTACACCTGCAGACGCACGCCCGGTGCACCCTGTCGGACAGCGGCACGATCAGCGAGGAGGCGGCGATCCTCGGCTTCCCGGCGGTCACGTTGCGCGAGTCGATCGAGCGTCCCGAGGCGCTCGACGCCGGCGGCATCATCATGACCGGCCTCGACCCGCGTGGTGTGGTCGAGGCGGTCCGGGTGGCCGTCGCGCAGGTCGACGTCGAGGGGGTGCCGTGTCCCGCCGACTACCGGGTGCCCGACACCTCCCGCCGGGTGGTCGACTTCATCCTCTCCACGGTCCGCCGGCACCACGCGTGGGCGGGCATCCGGGTCTGAGCGCCCTCACGCCCGACCGTCGCCGCGGCGGTCGAACTCCTCCCGCATCGGCCCGGGCAGCAGCTCCCGGAGCTGGTCCGGCAGCAGCGGCAGGTCCAGCAGGCTGAGCCGGAGCTGGCTGCGCTCGCGGTGCCGCCGCGGGTCCAGCCGGACCACCAGGCCCGCGTCGCGCCGGTAGCGCACCTCGATCGCGCCGTCGTCGTCGATGTGCTTGATCACCTGCCCGTCGACCTCGACGGCGGCGCGGGCGGAGCCCGGCCGCAGCTCCAACCGGAGCACCTCGTCGGGGGAGAGCACCACCGGCCGGGAGATGCCCGCCATCGGCGCCGACGGGGTGACCACCACCGCCTGGGCCGCCGGGGAGACCAGCGGCCCGCCGGCCGCATAGCTGTACGCGGTCGAGCCGGTGGGGGTGCTGACGATCAGCGAGTCGCAGCGGTAGTACCCGTACCGCTGGCCGTCGATGACGAGGGTGGCCATCACGAAGCCCTCGCCCGGGTGCCGGCCCAGCACGATGTCGTTGAACGCCGTCACGTCGTCGCCGCACACCTCGCAGGTCAGGCAGCTGTGCGGCTCCAGCGTGACGGTGCCGGCGGCCAGCCGGTCCAGGGCGGCCGGCAGGTCGGCCGGCTGCACCTCGACCAGGAAACCGAGCTGACCGAGGTGCACCCCGAGCACCGGGGTCGGGTGGTCCACGGTCAGCCGGAGCGCGCCCAGCATCGTGCCGTCGCCGCCGATGCTGATCAGGGCGTCACACTCGCGGGCGAGCGCCCCGGACGGCATCGCCGCCACCTCCGGCGGCACCCGGTCCCGGTCCTCGGCGCGCACGGCCAGGCCGACGCCGTGTCGGCTGGTCCAGTCGACGACGGTCCCGACCACCTCGGCGACGTCCCGGGTGGGATGCAGCACCAGACCCCACCGCCACCTCCGCATGGCTACAGCTCACCACAGCCCCCGGGGTCCGGCAGCCCGACCGGAACGGATCATCTTCAGCCGCCCGGGTCCCGCCGCTCCGAGGATGCGCGACCTTGCTCCCCTTTCGTCTGACCTGCTAACTTCCGTGGCCAGATCCGACCCGCCGCCGGCAGCTCAGCCGGTGCGCGCGGTGGACACCACCTGTGAGCTCCGGTCGCACGACGGCGGCGGGGCCGAGCACCTCCGCCCCCGGGAGATGATGTGAGAGCGTCGTCCACGGCCGCGTCACCGCGTCTGTACGTCCTCGACGGGCTGCGACTCGTCGCCGCCCTGCTCGTCGTGGCCTTCCACTTCACGATCTTCAGCAAGCCGTGGGGCGCACCGAACGGCACCGCCGTGCCCGAGCTGGCCACGGTCACCCAGTTCGGCTGGCTGGGCGTCTACCTGTTCTTCCTGATCAGCGGTTTCGTGATCTGCATGAGCGCCGAGGGGCGCAGCCTGTCGCAGTTCGCCACCGCCCGGATCACCCGGCTCTACCCGGCGTACTGGTTCGCGGTGATCGCGACGACCGTCGTGGTCACCCTCTGGCCGGTGGTCGCCAAGCCGTTGCCGCCGGGCGACGTGCTGACCAACCTGACCATGTTCCAGGACTTCCTGGGCGTGAAGCGGGTCGAGCCGGTCTACTGGACGCTCTCGGTCGAGCTGCGCTTCTATCTGCTCTTCGGGCTCTTCGTGCTGGTCCGTGGCTACACCCCGCGCCGGGTGCTGCTCTTCGCCTCGGGCTGGCTGGTCGCCAGCATCCTGGTGGGCAACTCGACGCCCCTGCTGAGCACGCTGCTGGTGCCCCGGGACGCCGCCTGCTTCGTGGCCGGCATGGCGCTCTACCTGATCTACCGGCACGGCGCCAACCTCTACCTCTGGGGGCTGGTCGGGGCGGCCTGGCTGGTCAGCCTGGAGAAGATCGGCGCGATGAAGCCGACCGCGCCGCTGCGCAACGCCTTCTCCCCGGTCCAGGTCGGCATCGCCGAGGCGGCGGTGATGACCCTGTTCTTCCTGCTGATGGCCGCGGTGGCCACCCGCCGGCTCGCGGTGTCCTGGCGCTGGTTCACCACCGCGGGGGCGTTGACCTACCCGCTCTACCTGCTGCACGAGTTCATCGGCTGGACGATGATCCACCACATCCGCCGGGTGCTGCCGCCGTGGGCGACCCTGCTCGTGGTGGTGGCGGTGCTGCTGGTGATCTCGTGGCTGGTGTACCGGTTCGTCGAGAAGCCGCTCTCCGGCTGGCTGCGGCGCCGGTTCGCTGAGGCCCGGCTCTCCCCGGTGTTCATGCGGCGGACGCCGCCCGACCAGCCGTCCGCCGGGCGGACCGGGTCCGCCCCGTCGGATCCCGCGTCGCCCGCGGTCGCGCCCGGACCGCGACCGTCGGTGATCGACGGACCGACCCTGATTCCGACCGCCGCGCCGTCGGGGGTCGCCGGCTGACCGGAGCCCGGAACCGGATGCGGGCAGGTGCCCCGGGCCTCCCCGGAGCGCCTGCCCGCGCCGTCGTCAGGACCCGGTACGGCCGGTCAGGTGGGCCAGCGACCGGGCGACCAGGTCGTCCCGGGCCGCCGGGGTCAACCCTTCGAGGCCGAAGCCGAGATAGACCGAGTCGTCGGTGACCACGGCCGAGCCCTCCTCGAACGCCTGCTGGCTGCGCGCCCAGTCGTTCGGTGCGCTCGCGGAACCGGCCGGCGGGCCGGCGACCGTCCAGCCGCCCAGGTCCGCCGTCTCGAACGAGGTCTCCGAGACCACCGCGCCGTCGGCCAGCACCCGGGCGTCGTCGAGGAAGACGCCGAGGCCCTGGGTGCCCCAGTCCGAGGCGTACGAGATGGAGACCTCCACCTTCCTACCGGCGTACGCCGACAGGTCGACGGCGAACTCCTGCCACCCGTTGGAGGCCCCGGTGGCCGCGTTCCAGCTACCGGTGCTGCCCGTCGAGGAGCAGCCCGCGCCCTGGTAGTGGGCCAGGAAGGGGTGCAGCTGCGCCCAGCCGGACTGGCAGCTCTCCCCGGTCGCCGTGCCGGTGTGCCCGTTCGCGTCCGGCAGCGTGGTCCAGGTGTCGCTGCCCACCTCGTGCGCCTCGACGAAGAGGAAGTCCCAGTTCTGCTCCACGTCGTACGAGGCGAAGAAGCGCAGCTGCGCGGCGCCGGCCGAGGTCAGGTCGACGGTCCGGGTGAGCCGCTTGTACGACTCGTCCGCCCGCCCGCTGTACAGGTACCAGTCGCCGGTGCGCGGGTCGAACGGCGCCGCCCCCGGCCGGGCCCAGTCCACGGCGGCCGAGCTGGCGAACTGGGGGAACTGGGCCGGCGGCAGGAAGCTCGACGTGGTGAGGAAGGACGCCGTGTGTTCCTGGTTGCCCGCAGACCCCGCCGCGTTGAGCCGGCCGTCGAACCCGGCGAAGACGCCGTCCGACCCCCGCACCGGGTACGGGTTGCCGTCCGGGTCGCTGCCGCCGTCGCTGACGTAGTTGTACGCCCCCAGGTAGTACTGCTGGAAGTCGTTCAGCAGCGGCAGGCACGCCACGTCGGCCGGGTCGGTGCACTCCGGCGGGGCGTCCGGCCGGTAGACGTAGCCGCCGTTGGCGCCCTGGGCGAAGAGCGCGTACTTGCCGCTGACCAGCACCTTGCCGCCCTCGTTGAGGTAGTCACGCACGGCCAGTTCGGTGTCGAGCGCGGCCTCGGCGGCGGTGCCGCCCACCTGACCGGGGGAGCGGAGGATGACGTCGTCGCCGGTCTCCCAGACCACCGCCCGGTAGTGCGACAGCACGCCCAACGGGTGCGGTGCCTTCCGGCCCATCGCGTCGAAGTCGTAGACGTCGGCGTGGTGGCCGGCGGCCTCCACCGACGCGGCGATCCGGTCGGCGTACTTCGCGGTGGTGGCGTCCTGCGCCGGGCTCAGCCCGGTCACGTCCTCCACCGCGAGGACCAGCACGTCACCGCCGATGTCGGAGTGCACCCGGTAGGTGAAGTGCTCGCTGGCCACCGGCCCCCTGCGGGGCTTGACCCCGGTGAACCACACCTCGACCCGGTCGCCGGGTCTGGTGCCGGTGACCGTGCCGCGCAGCTCGGCGTAGTAGTCGTCGCCCGTGTCGCCGTACCGTTCGCCGCCGCGCCACTCGCGGACCTTGACGGTCCTCGGCCGGCCGCCGTTGACCACGTAGTGCATCCGGACGTCCTTCAGCGCCCGCCGGGCGATCGTGGCGACCTGCTGGGTCCGCCCGTACGACGTGTCGAAGGCGTCCACCTGGAAGTCCGGCGTGCTCCGGCCGACCACCGACACCGGGTCGTCCGGGTCGGCCGCCGACTTCGCCACGGCGAGCGCGAACGGCAGGTTCTTCGCCACCTCCGCCGAGATGAGCTTCTCGTCGTCGGGGAAGATGAAGCCGCTGACGCAGTCCTCGGGCCGCCACTGGTCGTCCGGATCGGAGGCGGCGGCGGTCTGGCAGGTGGACATCTCCGGGGTGAAGCCGAGGGTGCGGTACCGGACCTGGGCGTGCGCGTCGGTGTCGCCGTTGGTGGTGTACAGCTCGGCGGAGATGTCCGGGTCGTAGCCGGGGACCGCCGGGTGGGCGTCGTCGCCGGCCATCGCCTGATAGATCACGTCGTCCGGCGTCGGCGTGCTGACCTGCCAGCCGACGCCGTAGAGCAGCAGCTGGGCCGCCGAGTGGTAGTTGACGAAGAACTCGAAGCCGACCCGCTTGAAGAGCCCGTCGAGGGCCTTCGTCTCCGGCTCCGAGTTGGGGCCGGTGCCCCGGTAGGTGTCACTGTTCGGCTCCGGTGAGGAGCCCTCGTTGTCGTAGCCCCACTTGTAGGCGAAGTTGCGGTTCAGGTCGACGCCGTCGGCGCCGGTGATCTGGCCGTCGTGGTCGTTGTCCCGCAGGTTCTTGCGCCACAGCCGGTTGCCCGGGGTGAAGGTGTGGTCGTAGCCGTCCGGGTTGGCCACCGGCAGGAACCACAGCTCGGTGGTGTTCACCAGCCGGGTGATCTCCGCGTCGGTGCCGTAGTTGTCCAGCACGTGGTGCAGCAGCCGGCGGGTCATCTCCGGGGTGATCCACTCCCGGGCGTGCTGGGTGCCGGCGTACAGCACCGCGGGGCGTTTCCCGTCCGGCAGTGACCTCGCGTTCCGCGTCACCTTGACGGCGAGGATCGGCTGGCCCTGCACCGTCCGGCCGATCGTCTCCACCTTGGTCAGCGCCGGGAACCGGGCGGCGGTGGCGGTCAGCTCGTCCCGGATGCCGCCGGGTTCGCCGTACGGGCGGAACGCCTTCCAGCCGGCGGCGGCCTGCTCCCGCAACGCTTGCGAGGCGTCCTTGCCGTGCACCTTCTTCACGTCGAGCCGGACGCCCTGCCCGGCGAGGCGACGCGCCTCCCGCCGACTGAGCACCGTCTCCACGGTGGTGCCGGTCGAGTCGGTGCGTACCTCGTCGTGGCCGAGGTCCACGCCGGCCGCCCGGAGTTTCGCCAGCTGCTCGGCGTTCACCGTGCCGACGTACACCTCCAGGTCGTCGCGACCGTCCGGGTGGGACGGTGGTCGCGCGCTCGCCGGTGCGGTCAGCGCCAGTGCGCCGACCAGAGTGACCACGCCGGCGACCGCCAGCCGTGTGCGCCTCATCGCGCCCCTTCGGTGGAAGGACCAGTACCGGCGAGCCTTCCGCCGAGCACGACCGATGTCAATGTCTCAGCCGGTGGTCCACTCGTGCCTCCGCGTAACCGGGTGCCGGTCGTCGCCGTTGGGAAGATCGCGGCACGAGAGGTGCTGAACGGGACGAGAAACGTGAAACCCCGACAAAGCTCCTGCGCCGCTCCTAGCATCACTCCCGGAGCCGCGCCCGTCAGGAGGTCGTAGTGCAGGTCAGGCAGCCCCGGTCGACGTCCTTCCGGTCCGACATCGAAGGCATGCGCGGCCTCGCGGTCACCATGGTGGTGCTCTACCACGCGGGCGTGCCCGGCCTCGACGGCGGCTTCGTCGGTGTCGACGTCTTCTTCGTGATCTCCGGGTTCCTCATCACCCGGCTGCTCACCCGGGAACTGGCCGACACCGGACGGATCTCGCTCGCGACCTTCTACGCCCGCCGGATCCGACGCCTGCTGCCCGCCGCGGCGCTGGTCGCGGTGGCGACCTTCGCGCTCGCCCGGCTGGTGATGCCCCCGCTGTCCCTGTTGGACCTGCGCCGCGACGCCCTCGCCACCCTCGCCTACGTGTCGAACTACTGGTTCGCCGTCCGCAACACCGACTACCTCCAGGACCACCTGGGGGCGTCGCCCTACCAGCAGTACTGGTCGCTGGCGGTGGAGGAGCAGTTCTATCTGCTCTGGCCGGCCCTGCTCATCGTCGCCACCCTGCTGCTGCGGCGGTTCATGAGCGTCCGGAGCGCCGTGCTGGTCGCCGTCGGCACGGTGCTGGTCGCCTCGTTCGCGCTCTGCGTCGTCGTCACCGCGAACGCGCAGCCGTGGGCGTTCTTCGGCCTGCCGACCCGGGCCTGGGAACTCGCGGCGGGTGGACTGGTCGCCCTCACCCTCGGTGGCGCCCGGACGGTGTCCCGCCCGGTCGCCCAGGGGCTGGGCGTGCTCGGCCTGCTCGTCGTCCTGGTCGCGCCGTCGCTGCTCGCCGGGCATCTCGACTTCCCCGGCTGGGCCGCCGCCGTGCCGGTGGCCGGTGCCGTGGCGCTGCTCGCCTCCGGCAGCCTCGGCCGCGGGCCCCTGCAGGCGGTGCTGGGTTGGCGCGGGCTCACCGCCCTGGGTGGACTGTCGTACTCGATCTATCTGTGGCACTGGCCGCTGCTGCTGCTCACCGGGGCCGGACGCGGCGGCGCGCTGTCCTGGCCCGCCCGGGTGGGTGTGCTCGCGGGGACCGTGCTCGCGGCCTGGCTCACCTACCGGTTCGTCGAGCAGCCGCTGCGCCACCAGGCGTGGCTGTCCCTGAGACCCCGGCGTACGGTCGGGTTCGCCGCGCTGTCGACCGTGGGTGCGGCCGGGCTCGCGCTGGTCCTGGCCGTGCCGCCGGCGCTGCACCTGGACCGGCCGGCGCAGGCCGCCGCCGCGGCCCGGGCGGACACCGGTGCCCCGCCGGACCGGTGGACCACGTACGTGCCGGCCAACCTGACCCCGTCGCTCCGCGCCGCCGGCGACGACTTCCCGGTGGTCTTCCGGGACGGCTGTCACAGCGACTTCCGGGACGTGGAGGTGCACTCCTGCGTCTACGGTCGGGCCGACTCGCCGCACACGATCGTCCTCTTCGGCGACTCGCACGCGGCCCAGTGGTTCCCCCCGCTGCGGGCCATCGCGGAGGCGCGCGGGCTGCGGCTGGTGTCGCTGACCAAGTCCGGCTGCCCCACCGCCGAGGTCGACAAGTACACCTCGTTCTTCGCGCGGGACTACTGGGAGTGCACCGAGTGGCGCCACCGCGCGCTCGACCGCATCGTCGCCGAGCGGCCGGAGCTGGTGCTGGTGGCCAACGGGACGAACGCCACCGGACGCGACCGGGTGCCGGACGACCAGTGGTTCGCCGGCATGAACACCATGTTCGACCGGCTCCGCTCGGTGCCCGACGTCACCGTCCTGGCCGACACCCCGTACGCCGACGGCGACGTGCCGGTGTGCCTCTCCGACCGGCTGACCGACGCACTGACCTGCGCGGTGCGGCGGTCCTCGGGGATCAACCTGCCGTTCACCCGGGCGGAGGCCGCGCTGGTCCGGCAGCGCGGCGGTCACTACCTCGATCTGAACGACCACATCTGCGGTCCCCAGGTCTGCCCCGCCATCATCGGCAACATCCTGGTCTACATCGACCGGCACCACCTGAGCCCGCAGATCACCACCTGGCTCCGCGCCCCGCTGGAGCAGGGCGTCGTCGCCGCACTCGGCCCGGCCGACCGCCGATGAGCTGCCGCTACGCGCCGGCCCGCCGTGACGACCGCCCCGGCACGTCGTTGAACAGGGCGCCGGCCCCCGGGGAACCGCGCACGCCACACGAACGGACAGCGCCCAGATGATGTGGATAGTCCTCCTGCCACTGCTGCTGGCCGTGGTGCACTACCTCCTCGCGGTGCGGCACTACGGGCTGCTCACCCCCGACGGGCTCTTCGTCTGCACGCAACTGCTGATGGTGATCGGCACGGCGCAACTGGTCGAGCCGAACTCCCCGGTGGACGTCACCTACCTGCGGATCGTGGTCGCCGCGACGATGATCTACATGGTGGCCAGCTGCGTCACCTACCTCAGCCTGCGTGCCCGGCCCGACGAGCCGTCCTCGGACCGGGCCCGGCGCCGGTCCTACCAGGTGCGGGCGGTGCCACCCAACCGGCGGGTCCTGCTCGCCACCGGGCTGTCGCTGGCCGCGATCCTGGTCTACTTCAGCGCGGTGGGCTACAGCGCGTTCATCGAGGGCCTGCGGGGCCAGTTGAGCGGCAACCCGGCGGACGTGGCGACGCTGCGCCTCGACTCGTACGCCGGGGACACCTACCTCTTCCCCGGCTACGCCAACCAGTTCAAGAACGTCATCTATCCGGCCCTGGTCGCCGTCATCCTGACCTGGGCCTTCACCCGGCCCGGGTTCCTCGCCCGGGTGGGCGGGGGAGTGCTCGCGGCGTTCGCCGTGTTCGGCCTGCTGGGCAACGGTCAGCGGGGTGCCTTCTTCCTCTTCCTGGTCACCCTCGCCGTCTACGTGCTGCTGGTGAACCGGCGGCGGATGTCCCGCTGGGCGGTGCTGCTGCCGGCCATGGGCGTGCCGTTCGCGCTGCTCGCCACCTATGCGCTCGGCCGCAGTTCCGGGCTCGGCGAGAGCCCGGTGAAGGCGACCTCCGAGGAGCTGTACAAGCGGTTCCTCAACGACAACCAGCTCTCCGGCATCGCCGCCTACCGCTACACCGAGTCGCTGCCGGTGCAGTACGGCGCGGAGTGGATGCACGCCCTGCTGGGCATCCTCCCGGGCGACCGGGGCAGCACCCTGGCGAACGAGGTCTTCGCGACCATGTACGGCTCGATGCTGGGCACCGCGCCGCCGTCGCTGTGGGGCTCGGTGCACTACAACTTCGGCACCGTCGGCGTCCTCTTCTTCGCCGCCGCGCTCGGCGCCGGGCTGCAACTGCTGACGTTCCAGACGCTGCGGCGACCCGTGTACAACACCCTGGAACTGATCGGGTACGCGGGCGTCACCGCGACCCTCGGCACCTGGGCGGTGGCGGGACCGGACGCCCTGCTGAACCTCGGCATCGTCGCCTACCTGGCGATCTGGTGGTGGGGTGCCCGGTGGAACCGGAGCCGTCAGCCGGTCGTCGAGCTGCGTCCGGCCCCCGCGCGGCGGCGCGACCCGTCCGCGCCGGTGGACCTCTGGCCGCCCGGGCCGAGGCCCGCCGTGCCGGGGCCGAGCCGGCGGCCGGGGTCGCCGCTGGGCGCGCCGGTGGGCGGGACGTGACCGCGCGCCGACCGGGCACGACGCGGACGGAGGGGGCGAGGTGCTGCCGCAGGCCCTGCGTGCCCGACTGACGGTGAGCCGGCGGGGTCTGCTGAGCATCATCCTCGGCACCTTCTGCGGCCAGTTGCTGACGCTGGCCGTCGCCCCGCTGCTCTCCCGGCTCTACGACCCGGCCGACTTCGGCCTGTTCACCATCGCCTCGACCCTGGCGGCCACCGTCAGCACCGTGGCGGCGCTGCGCTACGAGTTGGCGGTGCCGTTGCCGCGTGCCGAGTCCGACGCGTACTCCCTGGTCTTTCTCGGGCTGTTCGCCGCCGCCGGCACGGCGATGCTGGGCACGCTGGCGGTGGCCCTGTTCGGCGGCTGGATCGCCGCGGTCTTCGACGAGCCGGGCCTGCGGCCCTGGCTCTGGGCGGTGCCGTGGATCTCCGCGCTGATGGCCGCCGTGGTGGTGCTCAACCAGTTCGCCGCGCGGAACCGGCGCTACTCCTCGATCGGCCGCCGCAACCTGTTCCAGGCCTCGGCGATGGTGGCGGTGCAGCTCGCCGCCGGGGTGGCGGGATTGAAGTCCGGCGGCATGATCCTGGGATACGGGGCCGGTCAGGCGGCGGCGGCGGCGAGCCTGATGCGGAACGGGGAGCTGGGCGGCGTCACCGCCCGGGCCGGGCTGGCCCGGGAGCGGCTGCGCGACTGCGCGGTGACCTACCGACGGTTCCCGCTGCTGCTGGCGCCGTCCGGGCTGCTGAACATCCTCGGTGGGCAGCTGCCGGTGCTGCTCATCGCCTACTGGTACGGCGCCGAGGTCGCCGGCTGGCTGGGGCTGACCCTGCGGGTGCTCGCCATGCCCGCGGCACTGATCGGGGCCGCGGTCGCGCAGGTCTATCTCGCCGAGTTCTCGCGCTCCGCGCGCAGCGACCCGGACCGCGCGCGGGAGATCTTCCGCCGGGGCAGCCGCAGTCTGGCCCTGGCCGCCACGCTCGGTGGCGTCGCCGTGCTGGCGACCGGGCCGCAGGTGTTCGCGCTGGTGTTCGGGGAGCGGTGGGCCACCAGCGGCAGCTACGCCCAGGCGCTGGCGCTGAGCATGGCGACCCAGTTCGTCGCGGCGCCGCTGTCCCAGACGCTGATCGTGCTCGACCGGCAGGGGATGCAGTTCGCCTGGGACGCCGGCCGGGTCACCGTGGTCTCCGGTGCGGTGGCCCTGGTCGCCGTGGCCGGCTGGTCCGACCGGGCGGCGGTGTGGGCGTTCGGCCTCACGTCCGCCCTCTGCTACCTGCTCTGCTGGCTCGCCGCCCGGTACGCGGTCGACGTCCGGGCCCGGACCGCGTCGCCGCGCCCGCCGGTGTCGGTCGGCGTGCCCTCGGCTGCCGGCTGAGTCTCCGGCCCCACCCCGACACCCTGGAGGACCACATGAAGATCTCGATCCTGTCGCCGGTCTACAACGAGGAGCGGCACGTCGAGGAGATGATCGACAGCGTGCGCGCCCAGTCCCACCGGGACTGGGAGCTGGTCTTCGTCGACGACGGTTCGACGGACCGGACCCTGGAGCTGATCTCCGCCGCGGCCGCCGCCGACGCCCGGATCAGGGTGGCGGGGCAGGGCGTACGGATGGGCAACGTCCGGGCCTTCAACACCGCGTACGCCGCCTCGACGGGGGACGTCGTCGTGCTGCTCGCCGGCGACGACGTCATCCCGGTGGATTCGCTGCGGCACCGTGCGGCGGCCTTCGCCGGGGTGCCCCTCACCGACCTCGTGGTCGCCTTCTTCAAGCTGCGCACGTTCTCGTCGAACCCGCAGTGGGACGGCATGGTGCTGCCCCGCGGCGACGCCGCCAGCAAGTCCGGCGGCAGCATCACCATGACCCGGCCGCTGGCGGATCTGGTCTTTCCGATCGACGAGAGCCTGTCGGCCGAGGACCTCTGGCTGGGGCACGCCGCCGAGGCGCTGGCCAGCCGGGTCATCGAGTTGCCGCACGTGGTGCTGCACTACCGGATGCACGAGGGGAACTCGCACCAGCGCGCCGAGGGGTTCGAGAAGATGAACGAGTCGACGCGCCGACGCCACGAGGCGTACCGGGCGTTGCTGGGCAGTTCCCGGCTGAACCTGCCGGAGACCAGCCGTCGCCTCCTGGAGGAACTCTGGCGGGCGGAGGAGGCCCGGTACGCGGGCCGGACCACCCGGGTGCTCTTCGGCCCCGACCTGCCGCTGATCGACCGGCTCGCCCTGGCCTCGATGTCGGATCCGCTCTTCTACCGGATCAGGTCGCGCTACTTCAAGTTGCTCTCGGGCCGGCGCGGCCGGTAGACCGTTTCGGTACTCCGCCATTGGGCGTTTCTGCACCGTTTCTTGCTCGTTGTCCTTTATATCCGTGGGCGATGCTGGCCGACGCCGGATGCCGCCTGGTGCGCTACGACAAGGAGTGTCCGTGACCGTTCTCCCCGCCGGCTGCCGGGTGCTGATCACCGGCGGCACCGGTTCCTTCGGCCAGACCATGGTGCGTCGCCTGCTCGACCGGGAGGTCGGTGAGGTGCGCGTCTTCAGCCGGGACGAAGCCAAACAGGACGCGATGCGGCAGTCCACCGGGGACGAACGGGTCCGCTACCACGTCGGCGACGTCCGTGACCTCGACTCGCTGATGCGGGCCACCCGGGACATCGACTTCGTGTTCCACGCCGCCGCGCTCAAGCAGGTGCCCTCCTGCGAGTTCTTCCCCATGGAGGCGGTCCGGACGAACGTGCTGGGCAGCGCCAACGTGGTCGAGGCGGCCGAGCGGAACGGGGTCCGGACGGTGGTGCTGCTCAGCACCGACAAGGCCGTCTACCCGGTCAACGCGATGGGCATGAGCAAGGCCCTGATGGAGAAGGTGGCGCAGGCGCACGCCCGCAACCACCCGTACAGCGCCACCACCGTGAGCTGCGTGCGCTACGGCAACGTCATGTACTCGCGCGGCTCGGTCATCCCGCTCTTCATCGAGCAGATCAAGGCGGGACGGGCCCCCACGGTCACCGACCCGCACATGACCCGGTTCCTGATGTCCCTGGACGACTCGGTCGACCTCGTCGAGCACGCGTTCCAGCACGCCCGGGCCGGCGACATCTTCATCCGCAAGGCCGCCGCCTGCACCATCGGCGACCTCGCCGAGGCGGTCTGCCGGCTCTTCGACGTGCCGGTGAAGCTCGACCTGATCGGGCTGCGGCACGGCGAGAAGCCGGACGAGACGCTGGCCACCCGGGAGGAACTCCTCCAGGCCGACGACTTCGGCGACTTCTTCCGGGTGCCGCTCGACGCCCGCGACCTCAACTACGCGCTCTACGTCTCCGAGGGCGAGCTGGCCGGGCTGACCGTCCAGGACTTCAACTCCGCCAACGCGCCCCGGCTGGCCGTACCCGAGATCATCGAGCTGCTGCGCTCGCTGCGGGAGGTCCGGGCGGAGCTGTCGCTGCGCGAGACGGCGGTGGCGTGTTGAGACTCGCCCTCACCGGCGCGAACGGCTTCCTCGGCTGGCACGTCCGGGTGCTGGCCCGGGCGCTGCGGTGGCCCGACCCGGTCGTCATCAGCCGGGCCGACCTCGCCGATCCCGACACCGCCGCCGCCCGGATGGCGGGGGTCGACCGGGTCCTGCACATCGCGGGCGTGAACCGGGGCGAGCCGGCCGACGTCGCCGCCGGCAACGTGGAACTGGCCGCGGCGCTCGCGCGGGCGCTGCGCCGCTGCGCCACGCCGCCGGCCGCGGTGGTCTTCGCCAACTCGGTGCAGGCCGGCAACGGCACGCCCTACGGTGACTCGAAGGCGGTGGCCGCGGCGACGCTGGCCGACGCCCGCCCGGACCTGGACGACGTGCGCCTGCCCAACCTGTACGGCGAACACGGCCGACCGTTCTACAACGGCGTCACGGCGACCTACTGCCGGCTGCTCGCCGACGGCCGGGAGCCCGAACTGCACGTGGACCGGGAGCTGACCCTGGTGCACGTCACCGACGCCGCCGCGCGCCTGATGGACGCGCCGGCCGGCGGGCCCTGGGACGGCACCATGCCCGGGTTGCGGATCAGCGTGAGCGACCTGGCCCACCAGCTCGCCGGGTACGCCGCCACGTACCGGCGGGGGGAGATCCCGGCGCTGGTCGACCGGCACGCGGTCCGGCTCTTCAACACCTACCGGTCGCACTGCTTCCCGGAGCACTACCCGCTCCCGCTGCCCCGGCACGCCGACGCGCGCGGCGAGCTGGTGGAGGCGGTGAAGTCGCACGGCGGCCAGGGGCAGACGTTCTGCTCGACCACCCACCCGGGCGTCACCCGGGGCGAGCACTTCCACCTGGCCAAGGTGGAGCGCTTCGCGGTGCTGCGCGGCACGGCGGAGATCAGCCTGCGCCGGGTCGACCACGACGAGGTGATCCGGTTCGCGGTGGACGGGTCGACCCCGGTCGTCGTCGACATGCCGACCATGTGGACGCACAACATCGTGAACACCGGCTCGGACGAACTGTTCACCCTCTTCTGGACCAACGAGGTCTTCGACCCCGACCGTCCGGACACCTATCCGGAGCCGGTCGGCGCCGGTACCCGGATTCCGGCGGGAGTCGTCGCGTGAAGATCGGCATCGTCAGTCAGTGGTACGCCCCGGAACCGGTGTTCATCGCCGGGAACCTCGCGGACGAACTCGCCGCGCGCGGCCACGAGGTGCGGGTGCTCACCGCCTTCCCGAACTATCCCACCGGCCGCACCTACCCCGGCTACCGGCAACGCTGGCGTCACGTGGAGCGGGACGGAGGACCCGTCGTCCGGCGGGTGCCGATCTATCCGAGCCACGACACCTCGGCGGTCCGGCGGGTGGCGAACCTCGTCTCCTTCGCCGGCACCAGCCTGGCCGCCGCGCCGCGCTTCCTGGCCGGCGTGGACGCGGTCTACGTGTTCAGCCCGCCCCCCACCGCCTTCGCCGCGCCGGCCCTGCTGCGACTGCTGCGAGGCGTGCCGTCCCTGCTGCACGTGCAGGACATGTGGCCCGAGTCGGTGACCGGCTCGGCCATGGCACCCGGCGGCTGGGCGGGTCGGGTCCTGGACCGGAGCCTCAGCGCGGTGATGCGCGGGATCTACCGGACCGCCGCCCAGATCGCGGTGATCTCCCCGTCGATGGCCGACCTGGTGATCGACCGGGGCGCGGACCCGAACAAGGTCCGGGTGGTGCTGAACTGGACCGACGAGAAGCTCTTCGCCCCGGGCGCCGCGACCGAGGAGGGCCGGGCGGCGATCGGCCACCGGGGCGTACCGACGGTCATGTTCGCGGGCAACCTGGGGCCGTTGCAGCGGGTCTCGACCGCGGTCCGGGCCGCGGCGGCGGTCGGGCCGGTGATGGACCTGGTCTTCGTGGGCTCCGGCAACGAGGCGGAGGAGGCCCGGCGGCTCGCCACCGAGCTGGGCGCCGGCAACGTCCGCTTCCTCGGCCGCCGCACCCCGGAGGAGATGAAGGCGCTCTACGCCGCGGCCGACTTTCAGCTGGTCACCCTGCGGGACATGCCGGGACTCCGGGGGACGATCCCGTCGAAGCTGCAGGCCGCCCTGGCCAGCGGCGCCCCCGTCATCGTCTCGGCGAACGGGGACTGCGCCGATCTGGTCGCCGCGAGCGGGGCCGGTTTCGCCTCCGCCGCCGAGGACGTGGTGGGGCTCGCCGCGCAGTTCCGTCGCGCCGCCGCGCTCACCGACCGTGACCGGGCGGCGATGTCCCGCCGGGCGCTCGCGGTCTATCGGGACCGGATGTCGCTGCGGGTCGGCGCCGACCACATCGAGGACATGCTCCTCAAGCTGGACCGCGCCAACCGGCCGCGCTGAGTCCCCTCGTACCCCTGCTCGAACCTCGTGGAGGAGATCCGTGACACGCAACGCCCCGGGCGCCTTTCCGTTCGACCTCCTGACGCCCCCACGCCCGCGGGGTGACAGCCGTCCGTACGACCACGTCAAGCGGGCGCTGGACGTCGTCGGATCGGCCCTGCTGCTGGTGCTCACCGCGCCGCTGATGCTGATCGTCGCCCTCGTGGTGCTGACCACGCTGGGCCGTCCGGTGCTGTTCCGGCACCCCCGGCCCGGCCGGCACGGCGAGCTGTTCCAGATGGTCAAGTTCCGCACCATGCACCACGTCGACCCGACACGCGGCCGGGTGGCCGACGCCGACCGGTTGACCGGGATCGGTCGGTGGTTGCGCACCTGCAGCCTCGACGAGCTGCCCGAACTCTGGAACGTGCTGCGCGGTGACATGAGCCTGATCGGTCCCCGTCCGCTCCTGGTGCGCTACCTCGACCGGTACACCCCGGAACAGGCCCGCCGGCACGAGGTCCGCCCGGGCATCACCGGGCTCGCCCAGGTGCGCGGTCGCAACAGCCTGACCTGGGAGAAGAAGTTCGAGTACGACGTCGAGTACGTCGACACCCGGTCGTTCCGCCTCGACCTGCGGATCCTCGCGGCCACCGTACGGGTGGTGCTCTCCCGGCAGGACGTCTCGGCACCCGGTGTGGTGACCGGATGCGAGTTCCTCGGCACCGCCGCCGGGCGGGACGGCATCCGGGCGGCCGCCGACGCCGGTCCGGACGGCATCCCGATGCTCCCGGTGTGACGGCCGCCCCGCGGACCCGGTGACCCGGCAGCGCCGCAGGTAGAGTCGGGCGGCCGCACCAGCCCGGTGCGGGTCCCCGCCCCGAGGAGCGACCCATGCTGCATCTCCGGGTGATCGCACCCCAGGACCAGTCGGCCGCGGTAGCCGACCTGCTGGCCGCCGACCCCGGCGTCACGCACCTGGTGGTGCTGCCCGGTGTCGCCCGGCAACCGGCCGGCGACTACATCACCTGCGACGTGGTGCGGGAGAGCGCCGACGGGGTGCTGCGGCAGCTCCAGGAGCTGGGTGTCGAGGCGCACGGGGCGATCGCCGCCGACGACGTGGAGCTGACCCTCTCCGCCGCCGCCGACAAGGCCGCCCACGACGCCCCCGGGCACGGCGAGGACGCCGTGGTCTGGGACGAGATCGCCGCCAAGACCGGGGAGCAGACCATCCTCACCGGCACCTTCCTGGTGCTGATCATCGTCGCCACCATGATCGCCGGCATCGGGGTGCTGCTGGACCAGCCCATCCTGATCGTCGGGGCGATGGTGGTCGGTCCCGAGTTCGGTCCGCTCGCCGCGCTCTGCGTGGCGCTGCTGCGGCGCAGACCGGCCACCATCCTCCAGTCGGTGCAGGCCCTCGGGGTGGGCTTCCTCGTCGCGATGGGCGTGACCGTCCTGAGCACCTGGTTGCTGACGGCGGCCGGGCTGGTCAGCCGGGACATGCTGTTGGGCGCGCGGCCGCTGACCGACTTCATCTGGCGACCCGACGCCCTCTCCTGGGTGGTCGGCCTGCTCGCCGGTGTCGCCGGGATGCTCTCGCTGACCTCGAAGAAGTCCGGTTCCCTGGTCGGCGTGCTGATCTCGGTGACCACCGTGCCGGCGGCGGCGAACGTGGCGGTCGCCGTCGCGTACGGGGTGTGGCACGAGGCGGCCGGCTCGCTGCTCCAACTCGTGATCAACCTGGCTGCCATCGTGCTGGCCGGGCTGCTCACCCTCGTGGTGCAGCGCTACTGGTGGCGTGGCCTGGAACGGCGGGCGGCCCGGGGCGTGCCCCGGCAGCGGCCGGACCGGACCCCGACCCGGGTCACCGCCAGTCGTCGCCCGCCTCGAGGCGACGGCTGAGCAGCACCTCCAGCGGCACCGACTCGCCGTCCCGTCCGCCCCGGCCGACGACCAGCGGCGGCGGGGCGGGTTCCGGCTGCGCGCCGGCCAGCCGCGCCCGGAGGCTGGCCGGCACGATCAGCAGGTAGAAGCGGCCCGAGGTGTCGACGGCGCGGGTGTGCGCGCGGTCCACGTACCAGCCCGTCAGGCCGGTCCGGTAGCGGGCGCGGCCGTCGTAGGCCGCCGCGGTGAGCCGGGTGGTGCGCAGCCCGCGCCGGACCGCCTCGGCCGCGAAGCGGGCCACCAGCTCGGCCGCCGCCGCGTGCTCGGCGGTGCGCTCCCGCTCGGCCGCCTCCGCGTGCAGGCGCGCGGCCCGGCGCTGCCGCTCCCGCCATTCCCGTCCCTCGTCCACCCGCACCAAGCTACCCCCACCCCACCCTCCTCGTGATCATGAGATTGACGGCGGTCGAGGAGATCCACGCCGCCGCCAACCTCATGATCACCGCGGGGTCGCGGGGGAGGGGTGGGGTCAGGCCAGGCCGGCGCGGCGCAGCGCTTCGAGCATCTCGCTGTTGGCGGGTGCCGGTGCG
The DNA here is from genome assembly GCF_040499845.1 of Micromonospora sp. CCTCC AA 2012012. Lineage (NCBI taxonomy): Bacteria > Bacillati > Actinomycetota > Actinomycetes > Micromonosporales > Micromonosporaceae > Micromonospora > Micromonospora mangrovi. The sequence goes on along the minus strand of NZ_CP159342.1, from coordinate 3,218,063 downwards.
CCTCGGCCCTGGCGCTGCTGCGGCCCACCTCGGGAACCGCCGCGTCCGGCACCGCCCGGTGCCGCGCCGCCACCGCGACCGGCACCGCTCTGGCCGCCGCCCGCCGCCCCGGCACCGGCCCTGCCGTCGCGTCGTCCGGCACCAGCCTGACCGGCGCGAGGGGCGTCCTGGCCGGCCCTCGGCCCGCCGCGCTCGCGGCGACCGCCGTCGGCCGGCTGCCGGCCGCCGCCCGGGGCCGTCTCGTCCTCCAGCCGCAGGGTCAGCGAGATCCGCTTGCGCGGCACGTCGACGTCGAGCACCTTGACCCGGACCACGTCACCGGACTTCACCACGTCCCGCGGGTCCTTGACGAAGGTGTTCGACATGGCCGAGACGTGCACCAGGCCGTCCTGGTGCACCCCGACGTCGACGAACGCGCCGAAGGCGGCCACGTTGGTGACCACGCCCTCCAGCAGCATGCCCGGGACCAGGTCGCTGATCTTCTCGACGCCCTCGACGAAGGTCGCGGTGCGGAACTCCGGGCGCGGGTCGCGGCCGGGCTTCTCCAGCTCGGCCAGGATGTCGGTGACCGTGGGCAGGCCGAACCTGTCGTCGACGAACTCGGTCGCCTTCAGCCCGCGCAGGATGGTCGACTTGCCGATCAGCGAGCGCAGGTCCTGCCCGGTGCTGGCCAGGATCCGCCGCACCACCGGATACGCCTCGGGGTGCACGCTGGAGGAGTCCAGCGGGTCGTCGCCACCGGGGATGCGCAGGAAGCCGGCGCACTGCTCGAACGCCTTCGGGCCGAGCCGCGCCACCTTCTTCAGCTCCGACCGGGACCGGAACGGCCCGTTCGCGTCCCGGTGCAGCACGATGTTCTCCGCCAGGCCGGCCCCGATGCCGGAGACCCGGGTGAGCAGCGGTGCGGAGGCGGTGTTCACGTCCACCCCGACCGCGTTGACGCAGTCCTCGACCACCGCGTCCAGCGACCGGGAGAGCTTCACCTCGGACAGGTCGTGCTGGTACTGCCCGACGCCGATCGAGCGCGGGTCGATCTTGACCAGCTCGGCGAGCGGGTCCTGGAGGCGGCGGGCGATGGAGACCGCGCCGCGCAGCGAGACGTCCAGCCCGGGCAGCTCCTGCGAGGCGTACGCGGAGGCGGAGTAGACCGACGCGCCCGCCTCGGAGACCACCACCTTGGTGAGGCCGAGCTGCGGGAACCGCTTGATCAGCTCGCCGGCGAGCTTGTCGGTCTCCCGGCTGGCGGTGCCGTTGCCGATCGCGACCAGCTCGACCCCGTGCGCCCCGGCCAGCTTCGCCAGGGTCTCGATCGAGGCGTCCCACTGCCGGCGCGGCTCGTGCGGATAGATCGTGTCGGTGGCGACCACCTTGCCGGTGGCGTCCACCACCGCCACCTTGACGCCGGTGCGCAGGCCCGGGTCGAGACCTATGGTGGGCCGGGTGCCGGCCGGCGCGGCGAGCAGCAGGTCCCGCAGGTTGGTGGCGAAGACCCGGACCGCCTCCTCCTCGGCGACCTGCCACAACCGCATCCGCAGGTCCGCGCCGAGGTGGATGAGGATCCGGGTACGCCAGGCCCAGCGCACCGTGTCGGTCAGCCACTTGTCGCCCGGCCGCCCCCGGTCGGCGACGCCGAAGCGCCCGGCGATCGCCGCCTCGTAGCGGGTCGGACCGGTCGCCACCGCGTCGGAGTCCCCCTCGGCCTCCGGGTCCATGGTCAGGTCGAGCACGCCCTCCTTCTCGCCCCGGAACATGGCGAGGATCCGGTGCGAGGGCAGCCGGGTGTACGGCTCGGCGAAGTCGAAGTAGTCGGCGAACTTGGCGCCGGCGGCCTCCTGGCCGTCGCGTACCCGGGAGACCAGCCGGCCCCGCGACCACATCTGCTCGCGGAGCGTGCCGATCAGGTCGGCGTCCTCGGCGAAGCGCTCGATCAGGATGGCCCGCGCGCCGTCCAGCGCGGCGGCGGCGTCCGCCACGCCCTTGTCGGCGTCCACGAAGCCGGCGGCGACGGCCCGCGGGTCCTGGGTCGGGTCGGCCAGCAGCGTGTCGGCGAGCGGCTCCAGCCCGGCCTCGCGGGCGATCTGCGCCCGGGTCCGCCGCTTCGGCTTGTACGGCAGGTAGATGTCCTCCAGCCGGGACTTCGAGTCGGCCGCCATGATCTGCGCTTCCAGGGCCTCGTCCAGCTTGCCCTGGGTACGGATGGACTCCAGCACCGCCGCGCGTCGCTCGTCCAGCTCGCGCAGGTAACGCAGCCGCTCCTCCAGCGTGCGCAGCTGGGCGTCGTCGAGCAGGCCGGTGGCCTCCTTGCGGTAGCGGGCGATGAACGGCACGGTGGCGCCGCCGTCGAGCAGCTCCACGGCCGCGCGTACCTGCCGTTCGGCGACGCCGAGCTCGTCGGCGATCCGCTGGTGCACAGACTGGGTCACGATCTTGATCCGCCTTTTCCGGTGGGTTCCGCTGTGCATTGTGCCGGTCCGCCCCGACGACTGCCGCCACCCCCGCCGGCTGCGCTAGCGTGGCGATCATGGAAGCACCTGTCGACCCGCGGGCACGCCGGCTCTTCGGGGGCAGCGCCCGGGCCCTCGGTGACCTGGCGGTGAGCCCGTTCCGGGCCGACCGGGACCGGATCGTGGCGTCGCCCTTCTTCGCCCGGCTGGGCGGGGTCACCCAGGTGATCAGCCCGGGCGGCTCGGGGCTGCTGGTGCACAACCGGCTCACCCACAGCCTCAAGGTGGCCCAGGTGGCCCGGGCGATCGCCGAACGGCTCGTCGCCGACGACGGGGAACGCGCGCTGCTGGAGAAGCTGGGCGGCTGCGACCCGGACGTGGTGGAGGCGGCGGCGCTCGCCCACGACCTCGGTCACCCACCCTTCGGGCACCTGGGGGAGCGGGTGCTGGACCGGCTGGCCCGGCAGCGGCTCGGCCTGGCCGACGGCTTCGAGGGGAACGCGCAGTCGTACCGGATCGTGACCAGCACCGAGATCCGGGGCGCGGCCACCACCGGGCTGGACCTGACCGCCGCGGTCCGGGCGGCGATGCTGAAGTACCCGTGGACCCGGCTCGACCACCCCGACCCGCACCCGCGTCACCTGGAACCGGCGCCGCGCGGGGCCGCCGCGCCGCCCGACGACACGGAGAGCGGATCGTCGAAGTTCGGGGCGTACCGGACGGAGGTCGACGACCTGCGGCAGGCCCGGGAGCCGTTCGTCGGGCGGATCCCGGACTGGCAGCAGACCGTCGAGGCGTCGATCATGGACACCGCCGACGACATCGCGTACGCCATCCACGACGTGGAGGACTTCTATCGGGTCGGGGTGCTCCAGCAGGGCGCGGTGGCCGCCGAGCTGATGGCCTGGCAGCGCGAGGGCGGGCACCTGCGGTCCATCACCGACGCGGCGCTGGGCGGGGCGGGCCGCCGGCCCGGCGCGGCCATCGAGCGGCTGCGCCGCCAGCTGCACCGCAAGGACGCCTGGATCGCCGACGACGAGGCGTTCGCCGCCGCCGTCGAGCACGTCCGCGAGGAACTTGTCGAGGGGCTGCTGGCGCTCCCCTTCGACGGCTCGATCGAGGCGGAGCAGTACGTGGCCCGCTTCTCCGCCCGCTGGTCCACCCGGTTCGTCGACGCGATCACGGTCACCCCCGAGCCGGACGTCCGCTCCGGGCACGTGCTGCTGGCGAAGGCGCAGTGGCACGAGGTGCAGGTGCTCAAGTTCGTCCACCACCGGTTCGTGCTGGCCCGCCCCGACCTCGCCCTGCACCAGCGCGGCCAGGCCCGACTGCTGGCCGCCCTGGTGGAGGCGCTCTGGGAGTGGCTGCTCGACCCGGAGGAGGAGTCCCGGCTGCCCCGCCGGCTGCACGACCTGGTGGAGCTGGCGGAGGCGGAGCTGCACCCGCGTACCCCGGACCGGATCGGTCGGGCCCGCGGCCGGGCCATCATCGACTTCGTCGCGCAGCTCACCGACGGCCAGGCGGTGGCCATGCAGGACGCCCTCTCCGGCCGCTCCGGCGCCCTCTGGACCGACGCCTTCGTGCTCTGAGCCCGCGCGCGGTGCCGGCGCGACGCGCCGGCACCGCGGCACACCTCAGGCGACCGCCTGCCACCAGCCGTCGACAGCCGGCGGGTCGTCCACCACGACCCGCTCGCCGGGGCGCGGCACCGCCAGCCGCACGTCCCGGGCCTTCGCCTCGGCCCAGAGCCGGTCCACCGGCTCCGACCAGTCGTGCAGGGCCAGGTTGAACGTCGCCCAGTGCACCGGGACGAAGAGCCCGCCGCGCAGGTCGAGGTGGGCGGCGACCGCCTCCTCCGGGAACATGTGGATGCTCGGCCAGGCCCGGTCGTACGCCCCGATCTGCATCAGCGTGACGTCGAACGGCCCGTGCTCGGCGCCGATCGCGGCATAGCCGTCGAAGTAGCCGGAGTCACCGGTGTAGAAGACCTTCCGGTGCGCGCCGGCCACCACCCAGGAACTCCACAGCGTGCCGTCGCGGCGCAGCCCGCGCCCGGAGAAGTGCTGGGCCGGGGTGGCGGTGATCGTCAGCCCACCCAGCTCGTGGCTCTCCGACCAGTCCAGCTCCACGATCCGCTCCGCCGGCACGCCCCACCGGTCCAGGTGCGCGCCGACGCCCAGCGGCACCAGGAACGGGGCGGACTGGTGGGCGAGCAGCCCGCGTACCGTCTCCAGGTCCAGGTGGTCGTAGTGGTCGTGGGAGATCAGGATGGCGTCCACCGCCGGCAGCTCGTCGAGGCGTACCGGCGGCTCGTGGATGCGTCGCGGGCCGACCAGCGCCGACGGGGAGCAGCGGTCGCTCCACACCGGGTCGACCAGCACCCGGTGCCCCTCGATCTCGATCAGCGTGGAGGCGTGGCCGTACCAGACCACGTTCAGCTCCCGCTCGGCATCGCCCGCCGGCACCTCGGTCGGGCGCAGCAGCGGGACGGAGGCGGTCGGCCGGCGCTTCTGCTTGCCGAACACCAGCTCCCTAAGCAGGTTCCGGTCCGGTGCGCCGGCCATGCTGCGGCTGCTGCCCCGGTTGTGGAACGTGCCGTCGCGGAACTGCGGCGAGCGTGCCGCCCGTTCCGCCCGGGCCCCGGTGAGCCGGCCGCCGAGCTGCGCCGGCACGTCCCGACCGACCCAGGCGAGCCCGGCCAGCGCCGCCACCCCGGCGGCCCGCCACAGCCCCCGCCCGGCCGCCCGCTCGACCGCCTCGTCCTCCGCTGCGCCCATCGTCTTCCCCTCCGCCGTGTCCCGCAGTACACGGTAGCCACCCGGACGCCCGTGCGTTTACGCCCTCAGCGCAGCCGGCGCAGCACCGCCGCGCCGACCGTCGAGGTGGCCCCGCCCACCGACCGGACCACCCGCGACACGTCGGGCAGCCAGCCGCCCCGGACCGCCTCCCCGTCGGGGTTCGGCGCGAAGACGACCCCGTCGTGCGGGTCGACCGGCCGGTGGCTCAGCCCACCGAGCCGCATCAGCGGTCCGACCAGCACGTCGTAGACGACCGGCAACGCGGTGAAGCCGACGCGCATGAGGAGGTTGACCCGGCCCACCGAGGTCTCGCGGCGGGGCTTGTCGGCGCAGTGCGCGATCGCCCGGCCCACCCGTTCGGGGGTGGTGATCGGCAGCGGCGGCCGGCCGACCCGGCCCAGGTAGTTCGCCGCCTGCTGGTAGACCGGGGTGTCCACGCTGCCGGGGGTGATCAGGCAGATGTTCACCCCCGGCAGGTCCCGGGACTCCTGCTGGAGGGCCCGGGTCAGTCCGTGCAGGCCCCACTTGCTGGTCACATAGCCGCTCATGTACGGCGCGGTGATGTGTCCGAGCACCGAGCCGGTGAGGATCAGGGTGCCTCCACCGGCCCGCTTGAAGTGCCGCAACGCCACCCGCGCCACGGCGGCGGAGCCCAGCAGGTCGGTCCGGACCACCTGGTCGAAGACCTCCGCCGGGATCTCCTCGAAGCGCCCGTACGCCATCACCGCGGCGGTGTGCACCCAGACGTCGATCCGCCCGAACTCCCGTACCGCCGTCTCCGCCAGGGCGTCGAGGTCGCCGGCCACGGTGACGTCGGTGGGCACCTCGCGTACCTCGGCGGCCCCGGCGTCGGCGCACTCCCGGCGTACGTCGGCGAGGGTGGCCGGGGAGCGGGCGGCGAGGACCAGACGGTCCCCGCGCCCGGCGAACTCCCGGGCCGCCGCCCGGCCGATCCCGCTGGTCGCGCCGGTGATCACGACCGTCCGGGTCACGGCGCGAGCACGACCTTGACGCAGCCGTCCTCCTTCTTCTGGAACATCTCGTACGCCTGCGGCGCCTGCGCCAGCGGCAGCCGGTGGGTACGCAGGTCCTCCACGCCCAGCGGGTCGTCGTCGCCGGAGAGCAGCGGGATGATCTCGTCGACCCAGCGCTTCACGTGGCACTGCCCCATCCGCAGCTGGATGCCCCGGTCGAACATCTCCATCAGCGGCATCGGGTCCTGCTCGCCGCCGTACACGCCGGAGATGGAGACCGTGCCGCCCCGACGGACCGCCTTCAGCGCGGCGTGCAGCACGACCAGTCGGTCCACGCCGACCTTGTCGGTCATCGTCTGGGCCAGCTTGTCCGGCAGCAGCCCGGCGGCGGTCTGCGCGAACTTGCCCAGCGGCGCGCCGTGCGCCTCCATCCCGACCGCGTCGATCACCGCGTCCGGCCCACGCCCGTCGACCAGGTCGATCAGCGCGCCCGGCACGTCGTCCAGCGCCGAGACGTCGAGCACCTCGATGCCGTGCCGACGGGCCATGTCCAGCCGCTCCGGCACCAGGTCCAGCCCGATCACCCGGTCGGCGCCGAGGTGCCGGCCGATTCGCGCGCAGAGCTGCCCCACCGGGCCGAGCCCGAAGACGGCCAGGGTGCCACCGCGCGGGGTGTCCGCGTACTTCACCGCCTGCCAGGCGGTCGGCAGGATGTCGGAGAGGTAGAGCCAGCGCTCGTCCGGGCCGGTCTCCGGGATCTTGATCGGGCCGAACTGGGCCTGCGGGACACGCAGGTACTCGGCCTGGCCGCCCGGGACCGAGCCGTAGAGCGAGGTGTAGCCGAACAGCGCGGCGCCCTTGCCCTGCGCGGTCACCTGGGTGGTCTCGCACTGGGCGTAGAGCTGCCGCTCGCACATCCAGCAGTGCCCGCAGGAGATGTTGAACGGGACGACCACCCGGTCGCCCTTCTTCAGCCGGGTCACCCCCGGGCCGACCTCCTCGACGATGCCCATCGGCTCGTGCCCGAGCACGTCGCCCGCCTTCAGGTACGGGCCGAGCACCTCGTAGAGGTGCAGGTCGGAGCCGCAGATCGCGGTCGAGGTGATCCGTACGATGGCGTCGGTGGGTTCCTCGATGCGGGGGTCCGGGACGTCCTCCACCCGCACGTCACGCTTGCCTTGCCAGGTCAGTGCCTTCATGCCCGAATGTCCCCTCCGTCGGTACCGTCCACCGGACTGCTACCCGCGCTGGTCCGCTTGAACCGGGCGACCCACGCGGTAGTGGACACGCCCGGGCACACCGTCGCGGCGCCTCCCGACCGACCCCGACGCCGGACCCGTCCCCGATGCCCGATCCGACCGCCGACGCCCTGCCCACCTGCGCCGAATGTCCGGTTCCGCCGGTGACCCGAGCCATCCCCGGCCCGGAATCGCGGCGGGGGCCGGGTCGTTACAGTCTCCGTACGACCGAGCAGCCCGGCCCGCACGACGGGCTGGTGAACGGCCCCCGGGAATGACGGTGGGTGGCCGGTCGTTACACATGGTCCCGGCGCCGCGAAGAGGCCCCCGCCCCGCGAGCCAGCCGGTCGAAGACTTTCCCCCTTTGCGTGTAGAGCGCCTGACGGTGCTTGCGTCTCCACCCCCATGGAGGCGCCGACCCCCGAATGGAGCTACCTCTCATGAACACGATGCTGCGTAAGAGCGTTCTCGGTGTTGCTGGTCTGGCTTTCACCGGTGGTGTGTTCGCCGGTCCGATCGCCGCCCACGCCGACACCCCGGTCACCTCCGGCAAGCCCGTCGCGGTCGCGGCGCAGGCCGACAAGCCCGACACGTCGAAGCTGATCCCGCACGGCGTGCAGGGCAAGCAGTCGCGCATCGACCTGAACGACGAGCAGACCGCCAACGTGAAGGCGATCATCGCCGCCACGAAGAAGGCCGGCCTGCCCGAGCGGGCCGCGGTCATCTCGATCGCCACGAGCCTGCAGGAGTCGAAGCTGGAGAACCTGGGCCACCTGGGCGACAAGAACGACCACGACTCGCTGGGCCTGTTCCAGCAGCGCCCGTCCAGTGGTTGGGGTACGCCGGAGCAGATCACCGACCCCGAGTACGCGACCCTGGCGTTCGAGAAGGGTCTGAAGCAGGTCGACGGCTGGCAGGACATGCCGCTGACCGAGGCCGCCCAGACCGTGCAGGTGTCGGCGTACCCCGACGCGTACGCGCAGTGGGAGCAGCAGGCCGCCGACCTCGTCGCCCAGCACTGGAACAGCTGACCACCAGCAACAACCGCTGGCCGGCACCCCGAACCCCGGGGTGCCGGCCAGCGGCGTACCCGGATCCTCCACCGGTGCCGTTCGCAGCGGCCGACAAGCGTCCAAGATCCGGGGAGACGGCGTCGGTCGTACGCCAAGGTGGGGTGTCCGGGTGACGACGGCCGGACGGGCGCGGGCGGACCGGACGCGCGACGAGGCTGGGGGCGACCGTGCCCGGCGCAGGGATCAAGCCTGACCGCCCGGAGCCGGGCACGGTCGCCCCCAGCCCCCACCGCAACCGCCCCGAAGCCGAAGCGGACCACCGAAGTCAGGCGAGATCGACCGAGGCGACCCGGAAACGGCGACCGCCGCGCCCCGGAAGGGCGCGGCGGTCGGTGGGACGGTCGGATCAGGCGCCCGGGGTGCCGGCGCGCTTGGACGTGGCCGCGAGGTAGTCGCGGTTGAGCCGTCCGATGGTGTTCAGCGGGATGCCCTTCGGGCAGACCGCGGTGCACTCGCCGGCATTGGTGCAGCCGCCGAAGCCGGCCTCGTCGTGCGCGTCGACCATGCCGACCACCCGGGTGTACCGCTCCGGCTGGCCCTGCGGCAGCAGCGAGAGCTGGGTGACCTTGGCGGCGGTGAAGAGCATGCCGGAGCCGTTCGGGCAGGCCGCCACGCAGGCGCCGCAGCCGATGCAGGCGGCGGAGGAGAAGGCGGCGTCCGCGTCGGCCTTGGCCACCGGGGTGGAGTGCGCCTCGGGGGCGCTGCCGGTCGGCGCGGTGATGTAGCCACCCGCGGCGATGATCTTGTCGAAGGCGTTCCGGTTGACCACCAGGTCCTTGATGACCGGGAAGGCGCGGGCCCGCCAGGGCTCGATGTCGATCGTCTCGCCGTCGCGGAACTGCCGCATGTGCAGCTGGCACGCGGTGGTGCCGCGCTGCGGCCCGTGCGCGTCGCCGTTGATCATCAGGCCGCACATGCCGCAGATGCCCTCGCGGCAGTCGTGGTCGAACGCCACCGGCTCCTCGCCGGCGAGGATCAACCGCTCGTTGAGCACGTCGAGCATCTCCAGGAACGACATGTCCGGGGAGATGTCCTCGACCGGGTACGTCACCATCCGACCCTTGTCCTCGGGGCCGGACTGGCGCCAGATGCGCAGGGTCAGGTTCACTTGTAGCTCCGCTGCGTGGGGTGGACGTATTCGAACTTCAGGTCTTCCTTGTGCAGCACGGCCGGCTCACCGGTGCCGGTGTACTCCCAGGCCGCCACGTACGCGAACCGGTCGTCGTCGCGCTGCGCCTCGCCGTCCGGGGTCTGGTGCTCGGCCCGGAAGTGACCGCCGCAGGACTCCTCGCGGTGCAGGGCGTCGACGCACATCAGCTCGGCCAGCTCGAAGAAGTCGGCCACCCGGCCGGCCTTCTCCAGCGACTGGTTGAGCCCCTCGCCGTCGCCCGGCACCCGGACCCGCTGCCAGAACTGCTCGCGCAGCGCCCGGATCTCGGCGATCGCCTTGCGCAGCCCGGCGTCACTGCGCTCCATGCCGCAGTGCTCCCACATGATCTGGCCCAGCTCCCGGTGGAACGAGTCCACGGTCCGGTCGCCGTTGACGGCCAGCAGCCGGGAGATCCGGTCCTCGACGTCCGCGCGGGCCGCGACCGCCTCGGGGTGGCTGGCGTCGACCTTGTCGAGCGGGCCGGTGGCCAGGTAGTTGGCGATGGTGGTCGGCAGCACGAAGTAGCCGTCGGCCAGGCCCTGCATCAGCGCCGAGGCGCCGAGCCGGTTCGCCCCGTGGTCGGAGAAGTTGGCCTCACCGATCACGAAGAGACCCGGGATGGTGGACTGGAGGTCGTAGTCGACCCAGAGGCCACCCATCGTGTAGTGCACGGCGGGATAGATCCGCATCGGGACCTCGTACGGGTCCTCGCCGGTGATCCGCTCGTACATCTCGAAGAGGTTGCCGTACTTGGCCTCGATGGCCTTGCGGCCGAGCCGGTTGATCGCGTCGGCGAAGTCGAGATAGACGCCGAGCTTGGTCGGGCCGACGCCCCGCCCCTCGTCGCAGACGTTCTTCGCGGCGCGGGAGGCGATGTCCCGGGGGACCAGGTTGCCGAAGGAGGGGTAGATCCGCTCCAGGTAGTAGTCCCGCTCGTCCTCGGGGATGTCCTTCGGGCTGCGGTCGTCACCGGCGGCCTTCGGCACCCAGACCCGGCCGTCGTTGCGCAGCGACTCGCTCATCAGGGTCAGCTTCGACTGGTGGTCGCCGGAGACCGGGATGCAGGTCGGGTGGATCTGCGTGTAGCACGGGTTGGCGAAGTACGCGCCCTTGCGGTGCGCCCGCCAGGTGGCGGTGACGTTGCAGCCCTTGGCGTTGGTGGAGAGATAGAAGACGTTGCCGTAGCCGCCGGAGGCGAGCACCACGGCGTCGGCCATCTCGGTGCTGATCTCGCCGGTGACCAGGTCGCGCACCACGATGCCGCGTGCCCTGCCGTCGACGATCACCAGCTCCAGCATCTCGTGCCGGGAGTTCATCTCCACGTTGCCGAGGCCGATCTGCCGCTCCAGCGCCTGGTACGCGCCGAGCAGCAGCTGCTGGCCCGTCTGGCCCCGGGCGTAGAAGGTGCGCTGCACCTGCGCGCCGCCGAAGGAGCGGGTGTCGAGCAGGCCGCCGTACTCGCGGGCGAACGGGACGCCCTGCGCGACGCACTGGTCGATGATGTTGACCGACACCTCGGCCAGCCGGTGCACGTTCGACTCGCGCGAGCGGAAGTCGCCGCCCTTGACGGTGTCGTAGAAGAGCCGGTGCACCGAGTCGCCGTCGTTGCGGTAGTTCTTGGCGGCGTTGATGCCGCCCTGCGCCGCGATCGAGTGGGCGCGCCGCGGGCTGTCCTGGTAGCAGTAGGACTTGACCCGGTAGCCCTGCTCGGCCAGCGTGGCCGCGGCCGAGCCGCCGGCCAGGCCGGTGCCCACCACGATCACGGTCATCTTCCGCCGGTTGGCCGGGTTGACCAGCTTGGCCTCGAAGCGACGGGTCTCCCAGCGCTTCTCGACGGGGCCCTCGGGAGCCTTGGTGTCGGCGATCGGGTCGCCCTCGGTGAAGAGATCCATGTCAGGACACCAATCCGGTGAGTACGGCGAACGGAACCACCAGGTAGCCGACGGTCAGCACGACGGCGAAGACCAGGGCCAGGTTGCGGGCCCGGCGCTCACCCTTGGGTGTCTGCTGACCGAGGCTGCGGAACGCGCTGAAGGCGCCGTGGCGCAGGTGGAAGCCGAGCGCCACCACGGCCAGGGTGTAGAAGAGCGTCACGTACCAGCGCTCGGGGGCGAAGTCGGCCACCACGTTGCTGTGCGGACGGGCCGAGTCGCCGACCGGGTTCAGGGTGCCGGTGGTGAGGTCCAGGATGTGGTAGATCACGAAGAGCAGGATGATCACACCACCCCAGCGCATCGTCCGGGCCGCGTAGCTGCCGTGGACCTTCTTGCGGTGGGCGTACTGGACGGGGCGGGCGGCCCGGGCGCGCAGCGCCAGCACGGTGGCGGCGGCGATGTGGCCGAGCACCGCCACGGTGAGCACGCCGCGCTGCAGCCACAGGTACCAGCCCGGCGCGAGCAGGGGGGTGCCCAGGTCGCGCAGCCAGTGCGCGTAGTGGTTGAACGCCTCGGCACCCGTGAAGATCTTCAGGTTGCCGAGCATGTGCGCGATGAGGAAGAGCACCAGGAGAATGCCCGTCACCGCCATGACGGCCTTGAGGCCGACGTTCGAGCGGATGGGCGACCGAGTTTTCGTGATTACCACATGACCGACGCTAGGAGCAGTTCGATCAGGCGTCCAATGCATCGACTTCGCAGTCTTGATAGCCGTAGGCTATAGAGATGCAGCTCCATCAGTTGAAGTACTTCGTCGCGGTCGCAGAAGTACGACATTTCACCCAAGCTGCCGATCTGGTGGGCATCACCCAGCCCTCGTTGAGTAAGCAAATTCACGCCCTGGAGGCCGACCTCGGGGCCCCGCTCTTCGAGCGGGTAAGGGGCAACATCACCCTCACCACGGCCGGTGAGGTGCTGCTGCCGCTGGCCAAGCGGATCCTCGCCGACGTGGACACCGCCACCCGCGAGGTCCAGGAACTCGTCGGCCTGCGCCGGGGCCGGGTCCGGCTCGGCGCCACCCCCAGCCTGGCCACCTCCCTCGCCCCGCCGGTGCTGCGTCGCTTCCGCGACGCGCACCCCACCGTCGACCTGCGGGTGGAGGAGGGCGGCTCGCAGGACCTGGTGCGTGACCTGGTCCGCGGCGACCTCGACCTGGCGCTGATCATCATGCCCGCCCAGGGCACCGACCCCGGTCTGCGCGCCGACCCGATCCTGCGGGAGAGCCTGGTGGTCGCCTCGGTCGAGCCGCTGCCGGCCGCCTCGGCCACCGGCGAGCTGCGCATCACCGACCTGCGCGACCAGCCCCTGGTGATGTTCCGGGAGGGCTACGACCTGCGCGACGCCACCCTCCAGGCGTGCCGGGAGGCCGGCTTCGAGCCCACCCTCTCGGTGGACGGCGGCGAGATGGACGCCGTGCTCAGCTTCGTCGAGGCGGGCCTCGGCGCCGCCCTGGTGCCGGGCATCGTGGTCGCCCGCCGCCCCGGCATCCGGGTCACCCGGCTCGCCCCGCCCGGCGTCCGCCGGACCATCGCGGTGGCCCGGCGCCGCGACGTCGTGCCCACCCACGCCGGCCGCGAGCTGCGCCGCATCCTGCTGGAGTACGTCCACGACGCCACCGCCACCGACCAGCTCCCGCCCGGCGTCGAGCCGCTGACCTGACCGGCGTCGATCCCCGAGATTCCGCGGCCGGGGTCCTTGCCTGTCCGCCACGTCGGGCAGAGCATCGAAGGAGATGCCTGTCGGCAGGTCGACACGGGGAGGTCGCCATGCGCCACCACGATCCACTGCGCCCGGACGGGCACACCCCACCGCTGACCCGGCGCGCCGTCGTCGCCGGTTGCCTCGCGGCCGGCGCGGTGCCACTGCTCGGGGGCGGTCCCGCCCGGGCCGTCGTCGGAGAGCGGACGCCGGCTCCGGCCGGTGCCCCCGGCGTGATCGACCCCGCCCACGAGATCAGCCCGCCGGCCCACCCGGAGCCGCTCCAGGAGCTGTCGGCCATACCCTCCCGGGACCGGGCACGGCTCGCGCCGCACCCGCCCTCCACCCCGGGCGCCGGTCGGGTCGGTGGGCCGGTCCGGACGTACGCGGGCAGCACGTCGGTGCCCTTCCAGTTCCGCTACGACGACTTCGAGATCCGCGAGCTGCCGCTCGGCATCGAGCCGTATCACCTCTCCTCGCCCGTCCCGCTGGTCGACAGCGGCGTACACGACGCCACCGGGGTACGGATGACACTGCTCGGCGGCAAGCTCTACGACCACCCGGTGGCGCAGGCCCAGTACGGCCTCAATCTGCTGGAGAGCCATCGGATCACCGGCGACCAGGCGTACCTGGACCGGGCCAGACTCCAGGCGCAGCGGCTGGTCGACCGCCGGGTCCTGCGCGCCGGGGCGTGGTTCTACCCCTACCGGTTCAACTACCAGCTGCACGCCCGCTACGACGTCCACACCGCGCCGTGGTACTCGATGATGGCCCAGGGGCAGGCGTTGAGCCTCTTCACCCGGCTGCACCAGCGCACCGGCGAGGCCGGCTGGCGGGCCGCCGCCGACGCCACCTTCGCCTCGTTCCTGCTGCCGCCGGTCGCCGGCCAACCCTGGGGCGCGTACGTCGTCGACGGGCTGCTCTGGCTGGAGGAGTACCCGCACCCGACGCAGGTCAGGGGGGACCGCACCTACAACGGGCACATGTTCTCCGCCTACGGCCTCTACGACTACTGGGTGCTCACCCGGGACGCCAACGCCAAGCTGCTGCTCCAGGGCGCCATCACCACCTACCGGGACGTGCGGGACCTGATCCGGGTCCGCCAGTGGCGCAGCCGGTACTGCCTCACGCACGGCATCGACGCGGGCCAGTACCACATGACCCACATGTTCCAGTTCCTCCAGCAGTACGCCATCACCGGCGACACGTTCCTGGCCCAGCTGGGCGACCTCTGGTACGCCGACTACCCGCCACTCGGCGTCAAGGGCACCGTCCGGTTCTCCGCCGGGTCGCACACGGGGTACAAGTTCAGCAGCTCCGGCGCGGTGCTCGCCAGCTACACGCTGCGGCTGGGAAAGTCGAGCGCCGCACCGTCGGTGGACCGCCGGAAGGTCATGCGGCAGACCGGGATCTGGTACGCGATCAGCGCCGGCACCCTCAGCGGCTACCTCGTCCGGGAGTCCACCCCCACCCGCTACCAGGTCGGCAGCTACGCCGGCGTCGGCTACAAGCTGCACCGGCCCGGGACGGTCGCGGTGGCCGCCCCACCGGCGTACGCGATCGACTCCGCGGGCGGCATGAGCGCGGTGCCCACCACCTACCGGGTCGGCGATCCGGTCGCGCTCGACGGGCGCGCGGTGCTCAACGGCGTGGAACACGTCCGCCTCGTCGAGGGGCCGTACGCCGGACGCTGGCTGGGCCTCGGCGCGGTGATCCGCGGCTGACCGGCATCCCGCACGCGGGAAGACGCGGCCGGTCCGGCACCCTGCCTACGCTGCCCGCATGGCACCTGCCGGACGCGCCGTGGTGATCGGGGCCAGCATGGGCGGGCTGCTCGCGGCCCGCGCGCTGAGCGAGACGTACGCCGAGGTCGTGCTCCTGGACCGGGACGTCCTGCCGGACGGCCCGGCCAACCGGCGGGGTGTCCCGCAGGGGCGTCAGCTGCACGTGCTGCTGGACCGGGGCCGGCAGGTGCTGACCGCGCTCTTCCCCGGGCTCGACGAGGAGTTGACCGCGCGCGGCGTCTGCCCGGTCGACCTGCACGGCGAGGTGCACTGGTACAACGACGGGCACCGGATGCGGCGGGCCCCCTCCGACCTGGTCGCCTACGGCATGAGCCGCCCGCTGCTGGAGCAGGTGGTGCGCGAGCGCGTCCACGCGCTGCCGGGGGTGCGGGTGCTGTCCGGCCACGAGGTGACCGGGCTGATCGTCACCCCCGACCGGCGGTGGGTCACCGGCGTCCGGGTGTCGGCCGGCGTCCGGGTCCCCGTCGGCGACCGGGGGTCGGCCGGCGGCCGGAGCGAGTTCACCGTGGCGGCCGACCTGGTGGTGGACGCCGGGGGCCGGGGCAGCCGCAGCCCGGTCTGGCTCGCCGCCGCCGGCTACCGGCCCGCTCCGGAGGAACGGGTCGAGGTGGACGTCACCTACGTCACCCGCACCTACCGCCGGGAGTCGGGCCAGCTGGAGGGGCTGCTGGGCGCGCTGGCCAACGCGGTGCCCGGTCGGCCGCGCGCCGGGATCGTCGCCCCGCAGGAGGACGGCCGGTTCGCGGTGGTGCTCAGCGGGGTGCTCGGTGAGCAGCCGCCCACCGACGACGAGGGGATGGCCGCGTTCGCCGAGACGCTGCCCGCCCCGCAGATCGGCGAGCTGCTGCGCACCGCGCGGCCGGTGGACCCACCGGCCCGGATGCGCTTCCCGGCCAGCGTCCGCCGCCGGTACGAGCGGCTGCGCCGGCTGCCCGAGGGGCACCTGGTCTTCGGCGACGGGCTGTGCAGCTTCAACCCGATCTACGGCCAGGGCATGACGGTGGCCGCCCTGGAGGCGCTGCTGCTGCGCCGGCTGCTCGCCGAGGGCGGCGACGGGCTGGCCCGGCGCTTCTACCGGGGGGCGGCCCGGCTGATCGACCCGCCGTGGCAGCTCTCGGTCGGCACCGACCTGCGCTTCCCCGAGGTCACCGGCCGCCGCACCCTCCGGGTCCGGCTGGTCAACGCCTACGTGGGTCGGCTGCACGCGGCGGCCACCACCGACGCCGGTCTCGGCGCGGCCTTCCTGCGGGTGCTCAACCTGGTCGACCCACCGACCCGACTGCTCACCCCCGGCCGGCTGGTACGCGTGCTGCGCGGTCCCCGCCGGGCGGTGGCCCGCCGGCCGGTGGGCGTCGGACGGGTCTGACCCCGTCAGCGCCCCTCGGCGTCGGCGGGCCGGGTGCCGGGCCAGTTGCGCAGCAGGGCGTCGACGCCGTCCAGCACCCGTACCCAGCTCTCCTGCGGGTCGGGGGCGCTGTGGTCGAACCCGCCGCCGAGTTCCAGGCTGACGAAGCCGTGGAAGACGCTGCCCAGCAGGCGGACGGCGTGCGTCTCGTCCGGTCCGGTCAGGTCGTAGCCGCGCAGGATCGCCCGCATCATCTGGGCGTGCCGGCCGCCGGCGCTGGCGGCGGCCGTCGCGGGGTCGAGCCGGAGCTGGGCGGCGGCCCAGCGGCCCGGGTGCTCCCGGGCGTAGTCCCGGTAGACGTTCGCGAAGGCGGTCAGGGCCTCCTTGCCGGCCCGCCCGGCCAGCGCGTCGGCGGCCCGCTCGGCGAGTTCGCCCAGCGCGAGGAGCGCGATCCCGGTTCTCAGGTCCTGGGAGTTCCGGACGTGCGAGTACAGGCTGGCGACGGTGACACCGAACCGCCGGGCCAGCGCCGAGACGGTCACCTGGTCGAACCCCACCTCGTCGGCCAGCTCCGCCCCGGCGCGGATCAGGCGCTCCGAGGTGAGTCCCACTCGGGCCATGACCCTCCTCTCACTAAAGCCATTATGCGTTTGCCTAATATCTTTAGGCAAATTAGCGTGCCCTTCATGACGCCACTGACCGAGTCCGAGATCCGTGCCGCCTTCGTGAACTGCACCAAGGGCGAGGCGAAGCGCCTGACCGTCCCGCGTGACCTCGCCGACCGCCCCTGGGACGACCTCGACTACCTGGGCTGGCGGGACCCGCAGGCGCCCGACCGGGCGTACCTCGTCACCACGCTGGACGGCCGCCCGACGGCCCTCGCGCTGCGCTGCCCGAGCGCCGCGCCCCGGCAGTCGCGCAACATGTGCTCGGTCTGCCTCACCGCGCCGGCCGGGGGTGTCAGCCTCATGGTCGCGCGCAAGGCGGGCAGGGCCGGGCAGCAGGGCAACTCGGTCGGCACCTACCTCTGCGGCGACCTCGCCTGCTCCCTCTACGTGCGGGGCAGGAAGGACGCGGGGGCCGGCGCCCGGCTCCCCGAGTCGCTCACGCTGGAGGAGAAGATCCAGCGGACGGTGGCGAACCTCGCCGCCTTCATGGCCCGGGTGACGGCCTGACCAGCACCCGCGACCGGGACGCCGGTCAGCGCCCCTCGGCGTCGTCCATCGCCCGGTAGATCCGCTGCTCCGACACCGGGTACGGGGTGCCGAGCGCCTGGGCGAAGACGTTCACCCGCAGCTCCTCGATCATCCAGCGGATCTGCCGGACCGCCGTCGACTGCCGTCGGCTCGGCGGCAGCGCGGCCAGCATGTCCTGGTACTCCTTCTGCACCACCGCGATCCGGTCCTGTTGTTGCTTGTCCCGCTGCGGGTTGCCGGCCAGCCGGTCCAGCCGCCGCTCGATGGCGGTCAGGTAGCGCAGCAGGTCGGGCAGGCGGGCGTAGCCGGCCTCGGTGATGAAGCCGGCGTGCACCAGGCCGCCGAGCTGGGCGCGGATGTCCGCGAGGGCGGCCACCACGGCCAGGTTCCGGGTGGCGCCGAGGCGCTGCTCCACCGCGTACGCGGCGGCGAGCACCCGGCGGACCCGGTCCATCACCTCGACCACGGTGTCGATCAGGTCGGCGCGGACCTTGTCCCGCAGCGCGGCGAAGCCCTCGGCGTCCCAGGCCGGGCCGCCCGCCTCACCGATCAGCTTGTCGATCGCGGCGCCCGCCGCGTCCTCGATGAGCGCCTGCACCCCGCCGTGCGGGTTGCGGGACAGCGCCAGCTTCGCCTCGTTGCTCAGCCGGCCCTGGAGGAACTTCGCCGGCGACGGCACGGTGAGCCGCAGCAGCCGCCGGGTGCCCGCCCAGTGCGCGGCCTCCTGCTCGCCGGGGGAGTCGAACACCTTCACCCCGACCGTGCCGCCCTCGTCCACCAACGCCGGATACGCGGTGACCGCGTAGCCGGCCCGGACCTGCTCGATGGTGCGGGGAAGCGCGCCGATGCTCCACTCCCTGAGCCCGCTCCGGGCGACGTCCGGCGCGGCGGCGGCGACGACCTGGCGTACCTCCTGGCGGAGCTGACGTTGCAGGGCCGGCAGGTCCTTGCCCTCGGCGACCGGCTTGTCGTCCTCGCCGAGCACCCGGAAGGTGACCCGCAGGTGCGGCGGCAGCTTCGGCAGGTCCCAGGCGTCCCGGGGGACGGTGACCCCGGTCATCCGGCGCAGCTGCCGGGTGAGCGCGTCCAGCAGCGGCTCCTCGCCGGCCGGCATCGCCGCGAGGGCCGCGCGGGCGTAGTCGGGGACCGGGACGAAGTTGCGCCGGATCGCCTTCGGCAGCGACCGGATCAGCGCCACCACCAGCTCCTCGCGCAGGCCGGGCACCTGCCAGTCGAAGCTCTCCGCCGGCACCTGGGTCAGCAGCGGCAGGGGGATGTCCACGGTGACGCCGTCGGTGGCGGTGCCCGGCTCGAACCGGTAGGTCAGCGGCAGCGCGACCCCGTCGGCCCGCCACTCGTCCGGGTAGTCCGCCTCGTCCACCCCGCCACGGCCGGAGTTGATCAGCAGGTCGCGGGTGAAGGTGAGCAGGTCCGGCTGGTCCCGGCGGACCTTCTTCCACCAGGAGTCGAAGTGCCGGCCGGAGACCACGTCGGCGGGGATCCGCGCGTCGTAGAACCCGAAGATCGTCTCGTCGTCGACCAGGATGTCCCGGCGGCGGGCCCGGCTCTCCAGCTCCTCGATCTCGGTGAGCAGCCGCCGGTTGTCGGCCCAGAACCGGTGGTGGGTGGACCAGTCGCCCTCCACCAGGGCGTGCCGGATGAACAGCTCCCGGCTCAGCGCCGGATCGATCCGACCGAAATTGACCTTGCGGGAGGTGACCAGCGGGATGCCGTACAGGGTGACCTTCTCGTAGGCCATCACGGCGGCCTGCTTCTTCTCCCAGTGCGGCTCGCTGTAGCTGCGCTTCACCAGGTGCTGGGCCAGCGGCTCGACCCACTCCGGCTCGATCCGGCCGTTGACCCGGCCCCAGAGCCGGGAGGTCTCCACCAGCTCGGCGGCCATCACCCAGCGCGGCGGCTTCCTGAACAGCGCCGAGCCGGGGAAGAGACCGAACTTCGCCCCCCGCGCGCCCAGGTATTCGTGCTTCTGCGCGTCCTTGAGCCCGACGTGCGACAGCAGGCCGGGCAGGAGCGACTGGTGCACCTTCGGGGTGTCGATCTCCTCCGGCAGGTCGGCGGCCGGGCCGCGCCGGCCGTCACTCTTCTCTCCGGTACGTAGCACCTGGCGCAGCTGGCTGACGATGTCCTGCCACTCGCGCACCCGCAGGTAGTTCAGGTATTCCGCCCGGCACATCCGGCGGAACGCGCTGGAGGACAACTCCCGCTGCTGCTCCCGCAGGTAACGCCACAGGTTGAGGAACGAGACGAAGTCCGACTCCTTGTCGGCGAACCGGGCGTGCGCCTGGTCGGCCTGGGCCTGCTTCTCCGCCGGCCGTTCCCGCGGGTCCTGGATGGAGAGCGCGGCGGCGATCACCACCACCTCGGTGGCGCAGCCGTTGCGCTCACCCTCCAGCACCATCCGGGCCAGCCTCGGGTCGACCGGGAGCTGCGCCAGCCGCCGGCCCAGCGCGGTGAGCCGCTTCGCCGGGTCGGCCTCGGCCGGGTCCAGCGCGCCCAGCTCGTGCAGCAGGTTGACGCCGTCGGTGACGTTGCGCCGGTCCGGCGGGTCGAGGAACGGGAAGGCGGCGACGTCACCCAGCCCGATGGAGGTCATCTGGAGGATGACCGAGGCCAGGTTGGTCCGCAGGATCTCCGGGTCGGTGAACTCGGGCCGGGACGCGAAGTCCTGCTCGTCGTAGAGGCGGATGCAGATGCCGTCCGAGGTACGACCGCAGCGCCCCTTGCGCTGGTTCGCCGACGCCTGGGAGACCGGCTCGATGGGCAGCCGCTGCACCTTGAGCCGGCTGGAGTAGCGGGAGATCCGGGCCGTGCCGGGGTCCACCACGTACTTGATGCCGGGGACGGTCAGCGAGGTCTCCGCCACGTTGGTGGCCAGCACCACCCGGCGACCGGCGTGCGGGGCGAAGACCCGGTGCTGCTCGGCGGCCGACAGCCGCGCGTACAGCGGCAGGATCTCGGTGCCCAGCAGCGACCGCCTGGACTCCACCAGCTTGCCGAGCGCGTCGGCGGTGTCCCGGATCTCCCGCTCGCCGCTGAGGAAGACCAGGATGTCGCCGGGCCCCTCGGCGGCCAGCTCCTCGACCGCGTCGCCGATCGCCTGGATCTGGTCGCGGACGTTCTCCTCGTCGGCCTCGTCCTCCTCGGTGACCTCGACCAGCGGCCGGTAGCGCACCTCGACCGGATAGGTCCGCCCGGAGACCTCGACGACCGGCGCGGGCCTGCCGTCGGCGTCGGGGAAGTGCCTGGCGAAGCGGTCGGTCTCGATCGTCGCCGAGGTGATGACCACCTTGAGGTCGGGACGGCGGGGCAGGAGCTGCTTGAGGTAGCCGAGGATGAAGTCGATGTTGAGGCTGCGCTCGTGCGCCTCGTCGATGATCAGCGTGTCGTACTGGCGCAGCATCCGGTCGGTCTGCAGCTCGGCCAGGAGGATGCCGTCGGTCATCAGCTTGACCAGGCTGTTGTCGCCCACCTGGTCGGTGAAGCGCACCTTGTAGCCGACCACGTCGCCCAGCTCGGTGCCGAGCTCCTCGGCGATCCGGTCCGCCACCGTCCGCGCGGCCAGCCGGCGGGGCTGGGTGTGCCCGATCAGCCCGGTGATGCCGCGCCCCAGCTCCAGACAGATCTTGGGCAGCTGGGTTGTCTTGCCGGAGCCGGTCTCGCCGGCCACGATCACCACCTGGTGGTCGCGGATCGCCGCCGCGATGTCGTCCCGGCGCTCGCTGACCGGCAACTGCGCCGGATAGGTGATCGTCGGGACGGCGGCCCGCCGGCTCGCCAGCCGCGCCTCGGCCCGGTCGACGTCGGCGCCGATCTCGGCGAGGGCGGCCTCGCGTCGCTGCGGGTCGCGCAGCCGGCGGACCCCGTCCAGCCGGCGCTGGAGCCGACGCTGGTCGCGGAACATCAGGGCGGGCAGGCGGCGGTGCAGCTCGCGGACGGAGTCGGGTGCGGCGGGTGCGGCTGGATTCTGCATGTCGTCGCCAAGGATAGGCAGGCTCGCGGCGGACCGCCCCCGGGTTACCGGCCGGGGCGTCCGGGCCGGGCCCGTGGAGGGCCGTTCCGTGCGCGCCGTCCGGGGTAGCGGCCCGTCGTCGGGCTAGAGTGGCCGCCGAGCGACGTCGAGCACGGGGACGGGATGATCATGCGGGACACCGACCGGGCGCTGGTGCAGGCCGCCACCGCCGTCGCCAAGCTCCGCTGCCGCAGCGACAACCACACCGTCGCCGCCGCCGCGCGGACCACCGACGGGCGGGTCTTCACCGGCGTGAACGTCTTCCACTTCACCGGCGGACCCTGCGCGGAGCTGGTGGTCGTCGGCGCCGCCGCGACCCAGGGCGCGGGCGAGCTGGAGGCCATCGTCGCGGTGGGGGATCGGGGTCGGGGAGTCATCCCGCCCTGCGGGCGCTGCCGTCAGGTCCTGCTCGACTACTTCCCGTCGATCAAGGTCATCATCGGTCCGCCGGACGCGCTGCGCCTGGTCCCGGTCGTCGAACTGCTCCCCGAGACGTACGTCTGGGCGGAGCACCAGGTGGAGGTGCCGAGCGTGCCCCGGACCGGCGTGTGGCCGATGCCGGTGGTGCCGGGCAGTCGTCCCGCCGCGGAGGACTGAGCGGCGCGCCTGCGCGGGGCTAGTCCCCGGCGGCGACCTCCAGCATCGACTTCGGTACCGGCACGTTCTCGAAGCGCACGTTGCCCTCCGGGACCATCCAGCTCATCACCTGGGCGACCAGCCGGCCGGCCCGTACCGCCGGGTCGTTGGCGTAGAGCTCCCGCGCCATCTCCGGGTCGACGGAGAGCACGGCGAAGCCGCGTACCCGTTCGTCGTCACCGCCGAGGAACGGCCCGGCGGCGAGCACCGCACCCTGCTCCACCAGCCCCGCCTGGTGGGCGAGGTGGGCGTCCTGCAACCGGTCGGCGGCGTCGCGGGGCAGCTCGGGCGGGTCGGTCGGGCGGACCAGGAGCACGACCGTGTGCTGGTCGAATCGCATGGGTCCAGCGTATGGCCGCGCTCCGCGCGGCAGGCGGGAACCGGATCGACACCCACGAGTTAGGTCTACCTAACCTGTTCCGCTAAGGTAAGGCGAACCTAAGTTGAGGGGTGACATCGTCATGACCACCGTCGCCGCCCGGCCCGCCCGGGCCGGTGCCACGGCCCGCCGGCCCGGTGCCCGCCGGCCCGTGGTCGTCGGGGTGGCCGTGCTGCTGCTGGTGCTGGCCCTGCTCGCGAGCCTCGCCCTCGGCAGCCGGCCGCTCGCCCTCGCGCAGGTGTGGCAGGCGCTGACCGCCCCCGACGGCGGGGAGGCCAGCAGCATCGTCCGGGAACTGCGGCTGCCGCGGACCGCCCTCGGGCTCACCGTCGGCGTGGCGCTCGCCGTCGCCGGCGTCCTCTTCCAGGCGCTCACCCGCAACCCCCTCGCCGAGCCACGGATCCTCGGCATCAGCGCCGGGGCCTCCTTCGGCGTGGTGCTGGCCATCGCCGTCTTCGGTGTCGGCACCCTCGGCGGGTACGTCTGGTTCGGCATCGGCGGTGCGCTGCTGGCCGGCCTGCTCGTCTTCGCGGTGGCCCACCGCACCCGCGAGGGCGCCGGGCCGGTCACCCTCGCGCTGATCGGCGCGGCCCTCGACGCCAGTCTCGCCTCCGTCGTGTACGCGCTGCTCAGCATCGACGCCCGCACCTTCGAGGAATACCGGTTCTGGGTCGTCGGCGGCCTCACCGGCCGGGACCTCGACGTCGCCGGGCAGGTGCTCCCCTTCATCGGAGTCGGCGTGCTGCTGGCCGCGCTGGTCGCCCGGGGCCTGGACGCCCTCGCCCTCGGCGACGACGTCGCCCGCGGCCTGGGCCACCGCACCGGCCGGGTACGCCTCACCGGCGGTGTCGCCGCCGTGCTGCTCACCGGCGCCGCCGTCGCCGCCGCCGGGCCGATCGCCTTCGTCGGGCTCGCCGTGCCGCACCTGGCCCGCGCCCTGGTCGGCGCCGACCACCGGTGGACCCTGCTGGTCTCCGCCCTGCTCGGACCGGCCCTGCTGCTCGGCGCCGACGTCGCCGGTCGACTGGTCGCCCCACCCGGTGAGGTGCCCGCCGGCATCGTCACCGCGCTGGTCGGCGCCCCGCTGCTCGCCCTCCTCGTCCGCCGCGCCCGCGTGGTGGCCGCGTGACCGCGACGAGCCTCTCCCCGACCCGTCGGGGCGTCGGTCACCTGCCCGGGCGGTGGCTGCTGCGGGCCGGTCCGGTGAGCGTGCAGGTCCGCCGCCGCTCCGTCGGCGTGGCCGCCGTGCTCACCGTGCTGCTGGCCGCCGCCGGGGTGCTCAGCCTCTCCCTCGGCACGCCGTACGTCGCCCCGGCCGACGTGCTGCGCGCGCTCTCCGGCGCCGGCACCCCGTACGACCTGGTGGTGCTGGACCTGCGGCTGCCGCGCCTGGTGCTCGCGGCGGTGGCCGGCGCGGCGTTCGGCGTCGCCGGCACGCTGATCCAGAGCGTCGCCCGCAACCCCCTCGCCAGCCCCGACGTCATCGGCATCACCCAGGGTGCCGGGCTGGCCGCTACGGTCGCCCTGACCGGCGGGGCCGCCGCCGTCCTCGTCGCCCCGGCCGCGCTGGTCGGCGCGCTGCTGGCCGCCGCCCTGGTGCTGGCCCTCGGCGCCCGGCACGGCCTGGCCGCGCAGCGCTTCGTCCTCGCCGGGGTGGCGGTGGCGTTCGCGCTGCGCGCGCTCACCGAGGTGGTCATGCTCACCGCCGACCCGATCGACGGGCTCCGGGCGCAGCTCTGGCTGATCGGCACCCTCGCCGGCAAGGGCTGGTCGGAGGCGGCCTGGATCGCGCTCACCCTCGCCGCGCTGCTGCCCGTCCTCGCCTGGGCCGGCTGGGCGCTGAACAGCACCGCCCTCGACGACGACACCGCCCGGGGCGTCGGACTGCGCCCGGCGGCCCGCCGCGTCGGCCTGGCCGCCACCGGGGTGGTCGCCGCCGCCAGCGTCACCGCCCAGGTCGGCGCGGTCGACTTCGTCGCCCTGGTCGCCCCGCAGGTGGCCCGCCGGCTGGTCCGCGCGGAACGCCCGCCGCTGCTCTGCGCCGCCCTGCTCGGGGCACTGCTGCTGGTCCTGGCCGACCTCGCCGGCCGGCGGCTGTTCGCCCCCACCCAACTGCCGGCCGGGGTGCTCACCGCCGCGATCGGCGGCCCGTACCTGATGTTCCTGCTGCTGCGCGCCCGGCGGCGGTCCTGATGGCCGCCGACCCGTGCCGAGGAGGCCCCCTTGCTCGCCACCCGTGACCTGGTCGTCGGCTACGACGAGCGGACCGTCCTGGACGGCCTCGACGTGGACCTGCCCACCGACGCCTTCACCGTCATCGTCGGGCCGAACGCCTGCGGCAAGTCCACCCTGCTGCGCACCATGGCCCGGCTGCTCACCCCGCGCCGGGGCGGCGTGCTGCTCGACGGTACGGCCATCCGGGACCTGCCCACCCGCGAGGTGGCCCGGCGGCTCGGCGTGCTGCCGCAGAGCCCGCTGGTGCCGGAGGGGGTGACCGTCGCCGACCTGGTCGGCCGGGGCCGGCAGCCCTACCAGCGCTGGTGGCGGCAGTGGTCGGCGCAGGACGCCGAGGCCGTACGGCAGGCGATGCTCCGCGCCGACGTCGACGCGCTCGCCGACCGCCCGGTGGACAGCCTCTCCGGCGGCCAGCGGCAGCGGGTCTGGATCGCGATGACCCTCGCCCAGGACACCGAGGCGCTGCTGCTGGACGAGCCCACCACCTTCCTCGACCTGGCCCACCAGGTGGAGGTGCTGGACCTGTTGCACCGGCTGCGCGCCGAGCGGGGCCGCACCGTCGTCGCGGTGCTGCACGACCTCAACCAGGCCGCCCGGTACGCCGACCACCTGATCGCCATGCGCGCCGGCACGGTGGTCGCCGCCGGGCCGCCCCGCGACATCCTCACCGCCGAGCTGGTCCGGGACGTCTTCGGCCTCGACTGCGTGGTGGTGCCCTGCCCGGTCACCGGCGCGCCGCTGGTGGTCCCCGGCCGTCCCGGTTCGCTGCGCGCCCCGGCGGCCCCGTCCGCCGCCGTCGTCCCGGCCCCGTCCGCCGCCGTCGTCCCGGCCCCGTCCGCCGCCGCCGTCGTCCCGGCTCCGGCCGGTTCCGTCACCGGCGGGGCGGCCCGTCCGCCCGCCGATCCGTACCCCTCGAAAGGACACTGATGCGTCGTCTCGCCGCCGCTCTCACCGCGGCCCTCACCCTCGGCGTGGGCCTCACCGCCTGCGGAGAGAGCGACCCGGTCGCCGGCACCGCCGGCGGGCAGACCCGGGAGATCACCCACGCGATGGGCACCACCCGGGTGCCGGCCGAGCCGAAGCGGGTGGTCGTCCTCGACACCGACAAGATCGACACGGCGCTCTCGCTGGGGGTCACGCCGGTCGGCGCGGCCACCGCGGGCGAGGCGAAGAGCTGGCCCACCTACTTCGGGGCGGAGAAGCTCGCCGGCATCACCGAGGTCGGCGTGCTGACCGAGCCCGACCTGGAGGCGATCACCGCGCTCAAGCCCGACCTGATCCTCGGCAGCCGGTTCCGCCAGGAGAAGTTCTATGACGAGCTGACCGCCATCGCGCCGACCGTCTTCACCGAGAAGGTCGGCATCACCTGGAAGGAGAACTTCCTCCTCGACGGTCGGGCCCTGGGGCGCGAGCAGCAGGCCCGTGACCTGCTGGCGGCGTACGAGAAGCGGGCGAAGGACCTCGGCGCCAAGCTCGGCGACGCCGCCTCGCGGGAGATCTCCATCGTCCGCTTCATCCCGGGCAACATCCGGGTGTACGGCCCGGACTCCTTCTCCGGCATCGTCGTCGGCGACACCGGGCTGGGCCGCCCCGCCCGGCAGCGCCTCGACGGCAAGGAGGACAAGCGCTTCGACCTGGTCAGCCCCGAGCGGGTCAACGAGGTCGACGGCGACGTCATCTTCGTGACCGCGTACGGCGACAAGGCCGCCGCCGAGCAGGCGAGGCTCACCGCCGGCACCCTGTGGAAGAGCCTCGGCGCGGTCAGGGCCGGCAACGCCCACGTCGTCTCCGACGAGACCTGGATGACCGGCATCGGCGTCACCGCCGCCCACAAGATCCTCGACGACCTCGAAACCCACCTCCCCACCTGACCCCACCCCCCGTCCGCCTGCGCGCGCCTGTGCGCGCGCCTGTGCGCGCGCCAAATTCACGGAATGAGTGGCCATCCCGCTGGTAATGGCCACTCATTCCGTGAACGTTCAGGCCGTGCGGGCGGCACGGCGGGCGGTCAGGGCGGCGCGGATCTCGGCGAGGACGGCGGGGAAGTCCTCCTTCATGCGTTTGCTGGTGACGTGGAGGACGATCCAGTCGTTGCCGAGCAACTTGTTCAGGCGCTGCCGGTCGCGGTGGAACTGGTCCGGATCGCGGTGCCACAGGCCGTCGTATTCGACGGCCACCTTGAGTTCGGGCCAGGCGAGGTCGACCCGGGCCACGAAGCGGTTGCCGCGTTCGATGACGTGCTGGGTCACGGGTCGGGGAAGCCCGGCCTGAACGAGTCGCACCCGGAGCCGGGACTCGGGAAGTGACTCCGCGCCTCCGTCGACCAGGCTCAGGACCTCGGCGAACCTGCGGACTCCTCGCGTTCCCCGGCGTCGGGTCAGATATGCCGTCAACTGCGGCAGCCGGACCAGCCCGGCATGGACCAGTGCATCGACCAGTGCCACCGCCTCCACGACGTCCAACCAGCAGGCCAGGTCCCAGCACGTACGGACGGCGCTGGTCACGGGGATCTGCTCGATCCGCTGCACGTCATCCTCGGACCACCGGCAGACGTGGATGAGCAGACCCGCCAGCGGCCCGAATCGGGACGCCGGGTCCACCAGCACCTCGACGGGTTCGTCCGGCCCCGGCGTCGGACCACCCAGCAGGGCGACAGCCGATCGTCCTGCCACCACACACCCGGGCGGAAAGAGCCACGACGCGGCCGCCCGGCAGCGGGTGCCGTGGGAGATCGGCAGACGTGCGTCGGCGTAGACATTGTGGAACACCTGCCGCCACGCGCTGCTCCGCAGTTCGTTGCGGGTCAGCAGACCGCGCTGAATCACGTCCCGCGCGAAGAACACCTTCCCGGCCAGTTCAGCCGGACGACGAGGATGACGAGCCACCCTCCCACCCTCACCCCCCACCCACCCCACCGAAAGCCCCTGTGGACAACGCCCCGCCCAGCGCCGCACTTTCACGGAAAGAGTGGCTATCCGACGAGGAATAGCCACTCTTTCCGTGAATTAGTCGACGGCTCGCGAGCGTGGGCGCGCGAGGCGCGCGGGGGTGGAGGGTCAGGCGGCGGTGGACCAGATGGCGCGGAAGGCGGCGGCTTCGCCGGCCAGCCACTGTTCGACGTGGTCGGGCTTGACCGCGTCGGGCATGCGGTGGGTCTCGCCGCGCCGGACGTCCACGAGGACGGGCTCGGCGTGCGGGAGGACGGCGTCCATGTGGCGGGCCATCAGGTGCAGCGTCGCCAGCACCGCCTCCTCACTCGGCGGGGTCTCGTCGAAGTGCAGCCGGACGGCCTCGGCGCGGCCGTCGGCGTACCGGATGCCGAAGTGGGGGTTGATCTTGACGGGGAGGTCGCCGAGCATGGCCAGGGCGTCGCGGGTCTGGGTCAGGTCGACCCCGGTCGGCTCGCCCAGCGACTGGAGCCACCGGGTCGCGCCCGGCACCAGCGCCTCGTAGAGCGGGCGCCAGCGGGGCTTGACCAGGTCGGCGACCTGGGCCAGGTGGGTGCCGCCGGTGTGGAAGGCGACGTCGGCCTTGAGCGCCTTGACGAACTGGCCGTGCGGGTTGAAGCCGTGCCGGCTGGCCCGCTGCTTGCGCAGGCCCCCGACGAAGGTGGCCTTGGTGGGCCCGGTGCGGTCGACGTACCGGGTGAAACCGAGGAGGGTGGCGTACGGCGTGAGGGGGGCGGAGATGGGCGCGGTCACGAGCATCCTCCCAGGTCAGGAACTCGATTAGTACATACATTCTAATCGACGGGCCTGACATCGCCCAGGGTGCAAAAGGGGCCGTCCGGACGCACCGGACGGCCCCTTGGAAGAAGTTCCTAGAGCTGGCCCACGGAGACGATCCGGACCACCGCCGCGCCCACCTCGTCGGAGGCGGCGAGGTCCACCTCCGCGCTGATGCCCCAGTCGTGGTCGCCCTCCGGGTCGTCCAGGATCTGGCGTACCCGCCACGTCGAGGGGCCCTGCTCGATCATCAGCAGCGCCGGCCCGCGCGCGTCCGGCCCCACCCCGATCGAGTCGTACGACTCGAAGTACGGCTCCAGCGCGTCCGCCCAGGCGTCGGCGTCCCAGCCCGAGGCGGAGTCCAGCTCGCCGAGGTCCCACCAGCGGCGCAGGGCGGCCAGCTCGACCCGACGGAAGAGCGCGTTGCGCACCAGCACCCGGAACGCCCGCGCGTTGCGGGTGACCGCCGGCGGCCGGTCGTCCAGGGCGGCGTGCGCCTGGGCCACCTCCGCCACGTCGGACGGGTTGCGCAGCCGCTCCCACTCGTCGATCAGGCTGGAGTCGACCTGGCGGACCAGCTCGCCCAGCCACTCGATGAGGTCGACCAGCTCCTCGGTCTTGGCGTCCTCGGGCACGGTCTGCCGCAGCGTCTTGTACGCGTCGGCGAGGTAGCGCAGCACCAGGCCCTCGGAGCGGGTGAGGGAGTAGAACTGGACGTACTCGGTGAAGGTCATCGCCCGCTCGTACATGTCCCGGACGACGGACTTGGGGGAGAGCTGGTGGTCGGCGACCCACGGGTGGCCCTGCCGGTACATCTCGTACGCGCCGTCGAGCAGTTCGGCGAGGGGCTTGGGCCAGGTCACCTCGTCGAGCAGTTCCAGGCGCGCCTCGTACTCGATGCCCTCGGCCTTCATCGCGGCGACCGCCTCGCCGCGGGCCTTGAACTGCTGCGCGGAGAGCACCTGGCGCGGGTCGTCGAGGATCGACTCGATCACCGAGAGCACGTCCAGGGCGTACGACGGGGACTCGGTGTCGAGCAGTTCGATGGCGGCCAGGGCGAGCGGGGAGAGCGGCTGGTTGAGGGCGAAGTCGAGCTGGAGGTCGACGGTGAGGCGGACCCGTCGGCCCTGCTCGTCGGGCTCGTCGAGCTGCTCGACCACCCCGCCGGCCTTGAGCGCCCGGTAGATGGCGATGGCGCGGCGGATGTGCCGGCGCTGCGCGGCCGGGTCCTCGTGGTTGTCCGTGAGCAGGTGCCGCATCGAGGCGAACGCGTCGCCGGGGCGGCCGATGACGTTGAGCAGCATCGAGTGGCTGACCTGGAAGCTGGAGGTGAGCGGCTCGGGCTCGGCCTCCACGAGGCGCTGGAAGGTCGGCTCGCCCCAGCCGATGGAGCCCTCCGGCGGCTTCTTCTTGACCACCTTGCGGCGCTTCTTCGGGTCGTCGCCGGCCTTGGCGAGCGCCTTGGTGTTCTCGATGACGTGGTCGGGGGCCTGCACGACGACCCGGCCGAGGGTGTCGAAGCCGGCCCGCCCGGCCCGGCCGGCGATCTGGTGGAACTCGCGGGCCTTGAGCAGCCGGGTGCGCACCCCGTCGTACTTCGACAGGCCGGTGAAGAGCACGGTGCGGATCGGCACGTTGATGCCGACGCCGAGGGTGTCGGTGCCGCAGATGACCTTGAGCAGGCCTGCTTGGGCCAGGGTCTCCACCAGGCGGCGGTACTTGGGCAGCATGCCGGCGTGGTGCACGCCGATGCCGTGCCGGACCAGCCTCGACAGCGTCTTGCCGAAGCCGGAGGTGAACCGGAACCCACCGATCGCGGCGGCGATCATGTCCTTCTCGGCGCGGGTGCAGACGTTGACGCTCATCAGCGCCTGGGCGCGTTCCAGGGCGGCGGCCTGGGTGAAGTGCACGACGTAGACCGGGGCCTGCTTGGTCTCCAGCAGCTCCTCCAGGGTCTCGTGCAGCGGCGTCATCGCGTACGAGAAGAGGAGCGGGACCGGCCGCTCGACCGAGCGGACGACGGCGGTCGGCCGCCCGGTGCGCCGGGTCAGGTCGTCGACGAACCGGGTGGTGTCGCCGAGGGTGGCGGACATC
Organism: Micromonospora sp. CCTCC AA 2012012; assembly: GCF_040499845.1. Lineage (NCBI taxonomy): Bacteria > Bacillati > Actinomycetota > Actinomycetes > Micromonosporales > Micromonosporaceae > Micromonospora > Micromonospora mangrovi. Next base: position 3,187,309 of record NZ_CP159342.1, on the reverse strand, counting down.
AGGACGAACTGCGCCTGCGGCAGCTCGATGATCGGCACCTGCCAGGCCCAGCCCCGGTCCGGCTCGGCGTAGAAGTGGAACTCGTCCATGATCACCTGGCCGACGTCGGCCCGGGTGCCCTCGCGCAGGGCGAGGTTGGCCAGGATCTCGGCGGTGCAGCAGATGATCGGGGCGTCGGCGTTGACGCTGGCGTCCCCGGTGAGCATGCCGACGTTCTCCGCGCCGAAGACCTCGCAGAGCGCGAAGAACTTCTCCGACACCAGCGCCTTGATCGGCGCCGTGTAGAAGCTGGTCCGGTCGTCGGCAAGAGCGGCGAAGTGGGCGGCGATCGCCACCAGGCTCTTGCCCGAGCCGGTCGGCGTATTCATGATCACGTTGGCGCCGGAGACGATCTCGATGACCGCCTCCTCCTGGTGCGGATAGAGGTCGAGGCCGCGCTCCTTCGCCCAGCCGGCGAACGCGTCGTAGAGGGTGTCGGGGTCGGCGCTTCTCGGGAGCGCGGCGGTGAGCGTCATAGCGCCCCCCATCGTGCCCGGATCATGGCCTCCGGCGCCAACCGGGTCGGCCGCGACGCCCACCGGACGCACCGCCCGTCCCGCGCGTCCCGTCCCGCGCGCCACCCCGGCGGTACGCCGGCGGGTCAGTCCCGGGCGACGCGGCGGTGGACCAGGTCGAAGATCGGTCGCCCGGCGGTCAGCGCCCGGCGCTCGAACTTGGTGACCGGCCGGTGCGCGGGACGGGGGGCGAAGCCGTCGTGCTCGTCGACCAGCTCCGGGTCGCCGGTCAGCGTCTCCCGCATCGCCTCGGCGTACTCGGCCCAGTCGGTGGCGCAGTGCAGCGTCCCGCCGGGGACCAGCCGGGAGCGCAGCAGGGCGACGTGCTCGGGCTGGATGATCCGCCGCTTGTGGTGCCGGGCCTTGGGCCACGGGTCGGGGAAGAAGACGTGCACCGCGTCCAGCGACGCCTCCGGCATGGCCCGGACCAGGTCCAGCGCGTCACCCCGGGCGACCCGGACGTTGCCCAGCCCGGCCCGTTCGGTCAGCTCCAGCAGGTGGGCGATGCCGGGTGTGTGCACCTCGACGGCCAGATAGTCCCGGTCCGGGTCGGCCGCCGCCATGGTCGCGGTGGCGTCACCCATGCCGGAGCCGATCTCCAGCACCAGCGGGGCCCGCCGCCCGAAGAGCGCCGTCGGGTCGAACGCCCCGTCGAGGTCGTCGATGTCCAGGCCGTACGCCGGCCAGAGCCGGGTCAGCGCGTCGCGTTGCCGGTCGCTCATCCGCCCGCGTCGGGGGTGGAAGGTGCGGATCCGGGCGACGTGCGCGGCGGCGGAATTCGGGTCGGTGGAGGTCACAGCGACCCGAGCGTACGCGACGGTTCCGGTGGATCGGATGTGCGGTGCGACCGGGAGTGAGAGGATTCATCCCGTACGCAGGACGGGCGTTCCGTCGCCCGGGACCGCCCAACGGCGCCGGGAGGGGTCATGGTGTCAGTCACGCGCCGCGCCGCGCGGGTGCTCGCCTGCGTCGCGTTCGCCGCCCCCCTCCTCGGGGCGGTTCCCGCCCTGGCCGCCGAGCCGGCCCCCGGTGGGCCGGGCGCCGAGCAACCCGACCAGGGGCAGCCGCCGCCCGGTGACCTGATCTTCGTCGAGGTCACCCCGAGCACGGTGCAGCCGGGCTACCTGGTCGGCATCCGGGCCAGTTGCCGGGACAACTCGATCCCGGCGACCGTGGTGTCGGACGCCTTCGGCCGGGTCCAGGTGCAGCCGCAGCGGGGCCTGCTGACCGCGTCCCCGATGGTGCGGGAGCGCACCCGCCCCGGTAACTACCGGGTCAAGCTGGAGTGCCCGGGCGGGCAGACCGCCTCGACGATGCTCCAGGTCGTCAAGCGGGTCCCGCCGACGCCCACCCACGCCCCACCCACCCGCGTACCGCCCAGTCACGGGCCGGCGACCGGCTTCGGCGGCACCGCCCGCGGGCCGGGTCTCGGTGAACTGCTGGTGCCGGGCGGCCTCGCGCTGACCCTGGCCGGCGCGGTGGTCGGGCTGGTGACCGTACGCCGGCCCGGCGCGGCCCGGGGCGCCGCCCGACGGTGAGCCGCGTCGTGGGCACCCATCCCGCTCCGCAGCCGGCCGCCCGGCCGGTCGGGCGGGACCGGCGGCAGGGGCGCAGTCCCTGGTCGGCGCCGCTCGCGGTGGTGCTGGTGCTGCTCGGCGTCTTCGCCACCGGGGCAGGACTGGGCCGGACCGTCGGGCCGTTCGACCAGGTGGCCGGGGCGGCGCGACCGACCCGGAGCGCCGCCGCCGCCGAGCCGGTCCGGCTGCCGGCCAGCCGCCCGGTACGCCTGGCGGTGCCGTCGATCGAGGTGGCCGCCCCGGTGACCCCGGTCGGTCAGGCCGCCGACGGTTCGGTCGACGTCCCGCCGCTGAGCCGGCACCAGGAGACCGGCTGGTACGACCGCGGCCCGACCCCCGGCGAGCCGGGCCGGGCGATCATCGTCGGGCACGTGGACACCAAGAGCGGCCCGTCGGTCTTCTATCACCTGCACGAGCTGAAGCCGGGGGACCGGATCGAGGTGACCCGCTCCGACCGCAGCGTGGTGACCTTCGCGGTGCAGAGCGTGGAGCACTTCGACAAGTCGAACCTCCCCGCCGACCGGGTGTACGGCGACGACGGCCCGGCCGAGCTGCGCCTGATCACCTGCGGCGGCGAGTGGGTCGGCGGGCGGACCGGCTACGCGGACAACGTGATCGCCTTCGCCTCGCTGGTCGGCACCCGCCGCCCCTGACCTGCCCCGTGTCGCCGGGGTCAGCTCTTGCCGGTGACCTGCTGGACCACCTCGAACTCCAGCAGCGAGGCGCCGGAGGCGACCGGCCGGCGCTGCTCGCCGCTCTCGCCGCCCGCGTGCGCGGCCCGGGACGGCCCCGCGGCCCACGCCTGGTAGGCCTCCTCGGTCTCCCAGCGGGTGTAGACGAAGTAGCGGTTCTCCCCGGCGACCGGGCGGAGCAGCTCGAAGCCGAGGAAACCGGGGGAGTTCTCCACCGCGCCGGCCCGGGCGGCGAACCGCTTCTCCAACTCCTCGCCGGCACCCGGCGGGACGTCGATCGCGTTGATCTTCACGACTGCCATGGCTCCACCCTAACCGCGCCCGACGGGTCGGCCCGCCGGTGCGCGTGCTCAGAACGACTCGACGGCCGGCACCAGCTCCGCGTCGACCACGATCGGGGCGTGGTCCGACGGGCCCTTGCCCTTGCGCGCCTCCCGGTCCACGTACGCGGAGCGGACCGCGCGGGCGAACGGGGCGGAGGCGTAGACCAGGTCGATCCGCATGCCCTTGTTCTGGTGGAACATGCCGGCCCGGTAGTCCCAGTAGGTGTAGGGGTGCGGGCCCTTCATCGGGGTGGGCACCACGTCACTGAGGCCCAGGTCGCGCAGCGCCGCGAGGGCGGCCCGCTCGGCGGGGGTGACGTGGGTGGAGGTGACGAAGACCGCCGGGTCCCAGACGTCGGCATCGGTCGGGGCGACGTTGAAGTCCCCGCAGACCGCGAGCGGCAGCGCGCCGGCCAGCTCCGGCTCCAGCGCGTCCCGCAGGGCGGCGAACCAGGCCAGCTTGTAGACGTAGTGCGGGTCGTCGGGGGAGCGGCCGTTGGGGACGTAGATCGACCAGACGCGTACCCCGCCGCAGGTGGCCGAGATGGCCCGGGCCTCGGGCTCGGGGAAGCCGGGCTCGTCGGGGAAGCCGACGGCCACGTCGGCCAGCCCCACCCGGGACAGCACGGCCACCCCGTTCCACCGGCCGTCGCTGTGGCTGGCCACCTCGTAGCCCAGCTCGCCCACCTCGGCGACCGGGAACGCCCCGTCGGGGCACTTGGTCTCCTGCAGGCAGACGACGTCGGGCTCCGTGCTGGCCAGCCAGTCGAGCAGCCGGGGCAGGCGGGACTTCACCGAGTTGACGTTCCAGGTCGCCAGGCGCATGACTCCAGCCTGCCGCATCCGGCCCCGCCCCGCCGCGCGGTGGCCCGGGGTGTCGCGGTGGGACGCCGAGCGGTGTCGGGCCGGTCAGGTGCCCGGGGTGTCGCCCGGGTGGGTCTGCTCGGCCAGGAAGCGTTCCAGCTCGGCGCCGAGTTCGTCGGCGGTGGGCAGCGGGCCCGTCTCGGCGGCCAGCAGGTTCTTCTCGCCGCGGCCCCGGGCGAAGGCGTCGTACTGCTCCTCCAGGGCCTGGACCAGGGTGGCCGCCTCGTCGGTCTGGGCGACCTGCCGGTCGATCTCCACCCGGACCACCTCGGCGGCGCTGCGCAGCCCGTCGCGCGGCAGCAGCAGCCCGGAGCTGCGGGAGACGGCGGCGAGCAGCGCCTCGGCGGCGGCCGGGTATTCGGCCTGGGCCACGTAGTGCGGCACGTGGGCGGCAAACCCGAGAGCGTCCCGGCCCTGCTCACCGAAGCGGTATTCGAGCAGGTGGCCGACGCCGGCGGGGACCTGCACCCGTTGCAGCCAGGGCTCGTAGCCGGAGATCAGCTCCCGCCGGGTGGCGTGTGCGGTCACCCCGGCCGGGCGGGTGTGCGGCACCGCCATCGGGATCGAGTTCAGCCCGACGGTGAGCCGGACGTCCAGCCGGGCGGCGAGGGCGCCGACGGCGGCCACGAACCGCTCCCACTGCAGGTCCGGCTCGGGGCCGGTGAGCAGCAGGAAGGGCGTCTCGTCGTCGTCGTGCAGCAGGTGCAGCTCCAGCTGCGGGGCGTCGTAGTCCGCCCAGTGGTCCTCGACGAAGGTCATCACGGGCCGCCGGGAGCGGTAGTCGAAGAGCTGGTCGACGTCGAACCGGGCGATCGGACGGCCCTCGAGGGAGGTGAGCAGCTGCTCCCGGGCCAGCCGGGTCGCACTGCCCGCGTCGACGAAGCCCGTGAGGGCCTGGATCAGCACCGGCTGACCGAGGTCGGACAGCTCGTCGCTGAGTTCGTAGAGCTCATGTGGGTCGAGCACCGGTCGGACCTCCCTGGGAACGCGCGTCCGGGCGCCGTACGCGGACGACGCCCCGTTCGGGGGAACGTACCCGCCATCCTCTCGCATTCCGGCGGAGGCCGGTCCGTCGGCGGCAGCATGATCACAATTGGGTCACCCCGGTGAACGAACCGGACCGATCGGTCCGACGCGCACCCGGTGTCCGGCGTACGGAGGAGGCGGCCATCCCCCGAACGGTGGAGTCGGTCGATCATGCCCGACTCCGGTCCCGGCCGCGTGCTACCTACCCTCCGTCACCCTGCCGGGGGTGAGACGGAGGTATGTGAGGTCCAAGAGGTGCGTCCCTGGCCTTCCCGCCCTGGTCAGCAGCGTCCGGTTGGGAGGCGTGGGAATGTGACCAGCGCCACTCAATCACGCTGGGTGATCAGCGTTCCGCATGCCTAGCCTCGTCGAATGCGTGACGACGGCACCCTCGACGACCAGCACGGCCTCGGCGGTTCGGCTGACCGTTCGGACGATACCCACTCCACCGAACAGCCCGCCACCGCTTCCCGGCTCCTCGACCTCGGATCCCTGCGTACCCGCCTCGGCGACCTCTCTAACCCCTTCGCCGCCCGGCCCGGGCGCACCCGGATGGCCGCCGCCACCGGCCTGGTCTGCTGCCTCGGACTGATGGGCTTCGCCCAGGTCCGGGCCGACGCCGGGGATTCCCCCGTCCCCGACCAGCGGGCCGAGATCGCCCAGCGGGCCGAGCCCCAGGTCGCCTCCCGTGGCGAGCAGCGCCCCTCCACCGCCCCGGTGACCCCGACCGCCTCGCCGGTCAACCCGGACGTCTCGCCGTCGGCGACGACGAAGCCCAGGCCGAAGGTCAAGCCGAAGCCGAAGGTCAAGCACCGGCCGAAGCGGATCGCTCCCGTCGCCGGGCTCGACCGGGCCCAGATGGACAACGCCACGGCGATCGTGCGGGCCGGCCGGGAGATGGGCGTGCCGCGCCGCGGCCTGGTCATCGCCGTCGCCACCGCGATGCAGGAGAGCAACCTCTACAACTACGCCAGCGGGGTGCTGCCGGAGTCGCAGAACTACCCGCACCAGGCCATCGGCTGGGACAACGACTCCGTCGGGCTGTTCCAGCAGCGGCCCAGCAGCGGCTGGGGTTCGGTGGCCGACCTGATGCAGCCCGCGTACGCCACCCGGCAGTTCCTCAGCGCGCTGGAGGAGGTCCCCGGCTGGCAGGACCTGCCGCTGACCGTGGCCGCCCAGCTGGTGCAGGTCTCCGCCTTCCCCGACGCGTACGCCCAGCACGAGTGGCGGGCCGAAGAGGTGGTCGACGCCATCCTGGGCTGACCGGGCGGGGTCGCTCACCACTGTGGACGCTTACCGACCGGCCGCCCCGGGTACACAGGGTTGCCGGTCCCGGGTACACATGATGAGGGACCACGACAGGAGGACGACATGTCACTGGTGCAGCGGATCAGCACGTTCCTGCGGTCACCGCGCGGTCAGCAGCTGGTCGACCAGGGTCGGCGCCAGCTGGCCAAGCCGGAGAACCAGCGCAAGCTGAAGCAGCTGGCCGGCCGGCTCTCCAGCCGTCGTCCCTCCTGAATTCCGTACGACCCCTCCGGGAGCCCAGGTGACCGACCCCGTACCCGTCGACCCGACCGTTCCCACCCCGCCGGCCGCGCCGCAGGACGCCCCCGAGGCGCCGCCGGCCACCCTCTGGGACCGGATGCGGGACGACCCGCAGTACGCCCCGGAACACCTGGCCCTGGAGGCGGTCCGCCGGCTCGGGCCGGAGGCCGCCCAGTGGGTCGCCCGGGAACGCGCGGCCCGGCCCGGTGTGGCCGCCGACGAACTGGCCGACCAGGCGGTCCGTCGGTTCGTCAACCGGGCCCGGCTCTCCGGTGCGGTCTCCGGTGCGGCGGGGCTGCCCGGCGCGGTCATCGACATCGGCGTGCTGGCCTGGACCCAGGCCCGGCTGGTGCTGCACGTCGCCGCCGCGTACGGCGTCGACCCGACGCACCAGGACCGGGCGACCGACCTGCTGGTGCTGCAGAAGGTGCACAAGGTCGCCGAGAGCGCGCGGCTGGCCCTCGGGGTGGCCGCCGGGCGGGAACGCGCCGGGGCGCTCTTCGGGCTGGCCGGTGAGCGCCCGCTGGGGCGGGTGATGCTCCAGCTCGGCGTCCGGCTGGCGCAGATGGCCGGGGTCCGGGCCGCCAAGCGGATCGTCGCCAAGGTGGTGCCCGGGGCGGCGATCGTCCTCGGCACCTGGGCCAACTCGTCGGCCACCAAGGACCTCGCCGACCGGGCCCGCGCCCTCTACCGGGGCGGCCCGGAACACCTCCCGCAGCAGCGCCGCCCCTGACCCGACCGCCGCCCGGCGGAACCGGGCTAGTGGGACCAGCCGGCGGCCGGCCAGCTCACCTCGGCGAGGCGGTCCTGGCCGGTGGCGTTCGGGTGGAACCAGTCGAGGGTGTTGACCAGGTCGAGGCCGAAGCGGAGCCGGTGCACGGCGCCGTTGTCATAGCGGCAGCGGCTGCCGTACGCCCGGCAGGCGGCGCGGAGCTGGGCGTTGTAGTCGTCGATGCGCTGGCGGAACGAGGCGCGCCGGGCCACCGCCGCGGGTGCCGTCGAGGTGGGGTCGGCCAGCAGCGCCGGGCAGACGCCGTGCGACCAGGCGCGGACGGCGCGGGGCTCGGTGTGCCCGACCTCCCAGAGCCGGTAGAGGTCGGGGATGCTCACCACCAGCACCCGCGCCTTCGGGCGGCCCTTACGCAGCACGCGCAGCCCCTGGTCGACCCGGGTCCGGAAGGTCGCCACCGGGGTCATCGAGTCCACCTCACCGCGACAGGCGTCGTTCGCGCCGATCAGCACGGTCACGTAGTCGGCCCGGTCCCGGACCGCCGCCTCGGCCTGCCCGGTCAGCTCGGCCGCCCGGGCCCCCGGCTCGGCGTGGTTGTCGGCCCGCAGCTGCGGATTCTGGTCGTGCAGCCGCTGGTAGTGGCTCTCCACCCGGGAGCCGTTCCCGGTGGACCAGGAGTTGCGCAGGCAGGCGATCAGCACCAGGCAGGAGCCGAAGCCGGTGGTGATCGAGTCGCCGAGCGCGGCCATCACCGCGGGGCCGCCGGGGCGTGGCGTGCCGTCCGACGGGCGGGGGGAGGCGGTCCCGCCCCCGTCGCAGGCGAGCGCCACCAGGGCCGCGAGGCAGGCGACGGCGGCGACCCAACGTCGAGGCATGGTGATCTCCCCGTCCCGCGCGGAGCTACGGAAGATCGACCCTACGCGTCCACCGGGGTCCGGCGGTGCGCTCGTGTCGCCTATCCGGCATCGACCACCATCGTTAAAGTTGACGTGCTATGCGCGCCGGGCACGCCACGGCGCCGGCTGCCCGTGCAACCACCAGTGCAGCGCCCGGGTGATCCGGGGCAGCACCAGGTAGGTCATCAGCGGGGTCAGGCAGAGCGTCATCAGCAGGGTCCGCAGCGCCAGTGGGACGTCGGCGATGAAACGGGCGGTGAGCAGCGTCGCGGTCAGGCTCAACGGAAAGAACGCCAGCCAGATCGTCACCGCCTGCTTCCACCGGGGCGGGGTGACCGGCACGGCCGGCTCGGCGTCCCCGGCGGGCAGCACCTCCACCACGTGGTCGGCCGGCGGGTCGAACCAGCCCTCGATGCCGGTGCGGCGCTCCACCCGGGTGTGCTCGACGATGCCCTGCGCCGAGGTGAGCCACCAGTGCCGCTGCGGGGACTCCTCCCACCGGCTCAGCGTCTCGTGGTCGGCGAAGCGGTAGAGCATGTGCCACTCCGGCGAGCCGGGCGCGTTCTGCACCCAGCCGGCGCCGAGGAAACCGGGAAAGGTCTCGGCCAGCCCGGTGCCGGCCCGCATCCAGGCCACCATCTCGTGGGCGCGGGCGGGATCCGCGCGCCGGGCGATGGCGACGGTCACCGGTACCGCGTGGGTCGTGGTCATGCGTGCATCCTCCCCGCCGTCGCCGGTGTGGGCCCGGTCCTGGCGCTGGGGTGTAACGCAACGCACCGGCCCGCGCATCCGCCGGATACCCGCTCCGTGGCCGGGATCACCGGGCGCCCCGCATCGGTCGCCGACCGGTTAGCGCCGCCGCTGCGGGGGTAGCCCTCGAGGATGACGAGATCGCAGCCCCGGCGTGCCCGCGGCACGGTCGGCCACGCGTACAGCGCCCTGAACCTCCGGCTGGCGCTGGCGGCGTTCGGCCTGGTCACCATGACCGTCTTCGCGGTGTGGGCGTTCCGGGTCCACGTGGCGTGGCTCGGCGTGCTCTGCGCCCTGTTCGCCGTCGTGGCCGTGGTCGACCTGGTCGTCGTCCAGCGCCGTCGGGTCGCCCGCCGTCGCGAGGAGCCGGGCGCGCACCACTCGCTCTTCGAGTGACAGGAGTACGAGATGTCCATCGCCACCACCAACCCCGCCACCGGACAGGTGCTGAAGTCGTACGACCCGATGTCGGACGAGCAGATCGACGCCGCCATCGCCCGGGCCGACCAGGCCTTCCGCCAGCTGCACGGCACCTCCGTCGCCCAGCGGGGGCAGTGGCTCACCGCCGCGGCCGACCTGCTCGACGCCGAGTGCGACGAGACCGCCCGGCTGATGACCACCGAGATGGGCAAGACGTACGCGGCGGCGAAGGCGGAGGTGACCAAGTGCGCCACCGCCTGCCGCTTCTATGCCGCCCACGCCGAGCGGATGCTCGCCGACGAGCCCGCCGACGCCGGGGCGGTCAAGGCGCGGCGGGCGTTCGTCCGCTACCAGCCGATCGGACCGGTCCTCGCGGTGATGCCGTGGAACTTCCCGCTCTGGCAGGTCATGCGCTTCGCCGCGCCGGCCCTGATGGCCGGCAACACCGGGCTGCTCAAGCACGCCTCCAACGTGCCGCAGACGGCGCTCTATCTGGAGGACGTGTTCCGCCGGGCCGGCTTCCCGGAGGGCGCCTTCAGCACCCTGCTGGTCGGCTCCGACGCGGTGGACCGCATCCTCAGCGACCCCCGGGTCCGGGCCGCCACGCTCACCGGCAGCGAGGGGGCCGGCCGCTCGATCGCCCAGATCGCCGGCCGTGAGTTGAAGAAGACCGTGCTGGAACTGGGCGGCAGCGACCCGTTCGTGGTGATGCCCTCGGCCGACCTGGACAAGGCCGCCGAGGTGGCCACCACCGCCCGCTGCCAGAACAACGGACAGTCCTGCATCGCCGCGAAGCGGTTCATCGTGCACACCGACGTCTTCGACGCCTTCGCCGAGAAGTTCGCCGCCCGGATGTCGGCGCTGCGCGTCGGTGACCCGATGGACGCCGACACCGACGTCGGGCCGCTGGCCAGCGAACGCGGCCGGGACGAGATCCACGCCCAGGTGCAGGACGCGGTGGACAACGGCGCGACCATCCTCTGCGGCGGCGAGAAGCCCGACGGCGAGGGCTGGTACTACCCGCCGACCGTCGTCACCGACCTGCGGCCGGAGATGCGGATGTGGTCCGAGGAGGTCTTCGGCCCGGTCGCCGGCCTCTACCGAGCGTCGTCGTACGAGGAGGCGATCGAGATCGCCAACGGCACCAGCTTCGGGCTGGGCTCCAACGCCTGGACCACCGACCCCGCCGAGCAGGAGCGCTTCGCCACCGACCTCGACGCCGGGAACGTCTTCATCAACGGCATGACCACGTCCTATCCGGAACTGCCGTTCGGCGGCGTGAAGAACTCCGGCTACGGCCGCGAGCTGTCGGCCGTCGGCATGCGGGAGTTCTGCAACACCAAGACCGTCTGGATCGGCGAGGGTGAGGCCGGCGCGGGCGCCGGCGCGCACTCCGAGTAGTCGCGGTTGACCGAACACCGTCATGGGTAGGGAGTGCGCCCATGACGGTGTTCGGTTTCCACGCCTCGCACGAGCAGATCCATCCGGCCGAGCTGCTGAAGGCGGTGGTCCACGCCGAGCGGGCCGGCTTCGACGCCGCCATGTCCTCGGACCACTTCTCGCCGTGGAGCGCCCGGCAGGGCCAGTCCGGGTTCGCCTGGTCCTGGCTCGGTGCCGCGCTCCAGGCCACCAACCTGCCGTTCGGCGTGGTCAACGCGCCCGGTCAGCGCTACCACCCGGCGATCATCGCGCAGGCCATCGGCACCCTCGGCGCCATGTACCCGGGCCGGTTCTGGGCGGCGCTGGGCACCGGCGAGGCGAGCAACGAGCACATCACCGGCGACGGCTGGCCGCGCAAGGAGCTGCGCAACGCCCGGCTGCGCGAGTGCGTCGACGTCATCCGGGCCCTGCTGGCCGGCGAGGAGGTCAGCCACGACGGGCTGGTCACCGTGGACCGGGCGAAGCTCTGGACCCGCCCCGAGCAGCCGCCGGCGCTGATCGGCGCGGCGGTCAGCGTCGCCACCGCCCGCTGGTGCGCCGAGTGGGCCGACGGCCTGATCACCGTCAACGCGCCCGTGGACCACCTGCGGCAGATGATCGACGCGTACCGGGACGCCGGTGGCCGGGGGCCGCTGCACCTCCAGGTGCACGTCAGCTGGGCGCCCGACCAGGCCGAGGCCGAGGCGATCGCGTACGACCAGTGGCGCAGCAACGTCTTCGCCCCGCCGGTCTGCTGGGACCTGGACACCGCCGAGCACTTCGACACCGTCAGCGAGGACGTGCCGCTGGAAAAGGTCACCTCCACGGTCAACGTCTCCGCCGACCCGGGCCGGCACGTCGGCTGGCTGGAGGAGTACCTGGAACTGGGCTTCGACCAGATCGCCCTGCACCACGTCGGGCAGGAGCAGCGGGCGTTCATCGACACCTTCGGCACCGAGGTGCTGCCGAAACTGCGGACGACCGGCTGACCGGGCCGGAAACCCGTCCGGCCTAGGCTCGTACCCCATGGAAGCTCTCTTCGAGGTCGTGGTCGTCCTGGCGATCGCGACGTTCGGTGCGGCGCTGGCCCGACGGCTGGGCCTGCTCGCGCCGATCCTGCTGGTCGTCCTCGGCCTCGCCCTCTCCTTCGTCCCCGGCTTCCCGCAGATCCGCCTCGACCCCGACCTGGTGCTGGTGGGCATCCTGCCGCCGCTGCTCTATGTGGCGGCCCTGGAGACGTCGGTGCCGGCGTTCAAGCTCAACCTGCGCCCGATCCTGCTGCTCGCCGTCGGGCTGGTGATCTTCACCGCCTTCGTGGTGGGCACCGTGCTGCACCTGTTCCTGCCCGACCTGCCGTACGCCATCTGCCTGGCCCTCGGCGCGGTGGTCGCGCCGCCCGACGCGGTCGCCGCCACCGCGGTGGCCCGGCGGGTCGGGCTGCCCCGCCGGATCGTCACCATCCTGGAGGGGGAGAGCCTGGTCAACGACGCGACCGCGCTGGTGCTGCTGCGGGTCGCGATCGTCGCGGCCACCGCCACCGGCGGCGGGGTGAGCGTCGGCGAGGTGGGCCGCGAGGTGCTGGTCGCCACCGGCGGCGGCATCCTGGTCGGCCTGCTCGGCGTGGTCGTCTTCGGGTTCCTGCACAAGCGGATCACCGACCCGGTGCTGGACAACGCGCTGTCGCTGATCGTGCCCTTCGCGGTGGTCTTCGCCGCCGAGGAGATCCACGCCTCCGGGGTGGTCGCCGTGGTGGTGACCGGGCTGGGCATCGGCCACAAGATGCCGCTGCTGATGTCCGCCGAGTCCCGGCTCCAGATCGGCGCGTTCTGGCGGCTCACCCGCTTCCTGCTGGAAGGGCTGGTCTTCCTGCTGGTCGGCCTGCAACTGCGCGAGGTGGTCCGCGACCTGAACGAGCCGTTCGGCTTCCTGGCCGGCATCACGGCCGCGGTGGTCGCGGCGGTCTTCCTGGCCCGGTTCGTCTGGCTCTTCCCCGCCACCTACCTGGCGCGGCTCGTGCCCCGGGTCCGCCACCGGGACCCGGCCCCGCCGGTGCAGGTGCCGATCGTCATCGGCTGGGCCGGCATGCGCGGCGTGGTCACCCTCGCCGCCGCGCTCGCCCTGCCGCTCACCCTGGCCGCCGACCGCCCCTACCAGCGGCAGCTGTTCATCTGGCTCGCCTTCGCGGTGATCGTGGTGACGCTGGTCGGGCAGGGCGCCACCCTGCCCGCCGTCGCCCGGCGGCTCAGGATCCCGGCCGACGACCCGGTGCAGGACGCGCTGTCGGCCGCCGCGGTGCAGCAGCAGGCCAGCCGGGCCGCCCGGGAACGCCTCGACGCGCTCGCCGAGGGGGCGCCCCCGGCCGTCGTGGAGCGGCTGCGCGGGCTCGTGCAGAACCGCACCAACCTGGCCTGGGAGCGGTTGGGGGGCACCGACCGGGAGACCCCGTCCCAGGCGTACGGTCGGCTGCGGCAGGAGATGATCGACGCCGAGCGGGAGGTGTTCCGGGCCGCCCGCGACTCGGGCCGGATCCCCGAGGAGGCGCTGGTCCGGGCCTACCGTGACCTGGACCTGGAGGAGTCGTTGCTGCGCCAGGTGACCGACGAGTGAGCCGCCGACGCGAGCGGGAGGATGACCGATGAGCTGTCCGCATCTGGCCGAGCCGGGCCTGGCCGAGCCGAAGACCCCCGACGAGTGCCCGGACTGCGTGGCCGTCGGCAACGACGACTGGGTGCACCTGCGCGCCTGCCTGAGCTGCGGGCACGTCGGCTGCTGCGACTCCTCGCCCTACCAGCACGCGACGAAGCACTTCGAGTCGAGCGGGCACCCGGTGATCCGGTCCATCCAGCCGGGGGAGTCCTGGCGCTGGTGCTACGTCGACGAGGAGATCGGCTGAGCGGCGCTCAGTCCAGCCGTCGGGCGAGCACCTGGCCCGGCCACGGTGCGCGGCCCGGCCGCTCGACGGTGAACGGGTCGGTGGCGGTGAAGCCGCACCGCTCGTAGAAGCGCACCAGGGCCCGGTCGTCGCCCCGGTAACAGTCCACCCGCAGCAGCACCAGGCCACGGTCGCGGGCCAGCTCCCCGGCGTACGCCAGCAGCCGCGCGCCGATCCCCAGGCCGGCGTGCGCGCGGTCGGTGAGCAGCAGGTTCACGTACAGCTCCGGCTCGGTGGCCGGTGGCACGTACGCCGTCGCCGTGCCCACCACCAGCGCGCCCACCACGGTGTCGTCGCGCAGCGCCAGGTGCAGGCCGCCACCGCCGGCCCACGCCTGCGCCTGGGCGATCCGGGCCGGGTCGGTCGAGGCCGGCGCGCTGCCCCACTGGCCGGTCCGGCCGCGCGCGGCCAGCCAGGCGATGGCGACGTCGAAGAGCCGCAGCACGTGGCCGGCGTCCGCCGGCCCGCCGGCCCGGATGGTGAGGCGGTCCTCCATCCGGCTCATGCTGCTACACCGCCGCCGGTGGGCGATCACCTGCCGGTCGGGGAGTCACCCGCCGTCGAGCCCGGGAAGACCACCGGCCCGCCGATGGTCCCGAACCACGCGACGCCGGTCACCTCGGACGTGCCCCCGCCGCCCGCTCCGACGGGTGCGGTACGCGGACCGACGCCATGCCCGCCGCCGTGGCGGCCCGCACGCCGAGGTCGGTGTCCTCGAAGACCAGGCAGTGCTCGGGCGGTACGCCGAGGTGCCGCGCGGCCAGCAGGAAACACTCCGGGTCGGGCTTGGCGCGGGCGTAGTCCCCGGCGCAGACCAGCGTCTCGAACCGGTCGAGCAGCCCGAGCGCGGTCAGCGAGGCGGTGACCGACTCGCGGGTGCTGCCCGAGACGACCGCGAACGGCACCCGCCCGTACGCCTGGTCGAGGTGCGCCAGCACCTCCGGCACGGCGGTCAGCTCGGGCAGGAAACGCTGGTAGTGCTCCTCGCGGCGGTGGGCCACCACGTCGACCGGCATGGCCAGCCCGTGCCGCGCATTGAGGTCGACCACGATGTCGGCGACCGGCCGGCCGCCCCAGGCGTAGAAGAGGTCCTCGGGGAACGGGCAGCCCCACTCGTCCAGCGCCGCGCACCAGGCGCGGTGGTGCACCGGCATCGAGTCGACGATGGTGCCGTCGCAGTCGAAGAGGTACGCGCGGAAGTCGCCGGGCGGCAGGATCAGGGCCATCGGTGCAGGGTACGTCGCCGGCCCGGAGATCCGCCGGCCCGGTTGCCGGGCGACCGGACGGCCGTCGGTCGAGCCTCAGCGGCGACCGGGACGCGGGCCGCCGTACAGGTGCACCCGGTCGTCCCGGTCCCGGGTCCACCGGGTCGCCCGGAACAGGTCGGGTCGGGGTGGGGCGTGGGCCACCGAGACGGTCCACTCCTCGTACCACCAGCGGGCGGCGCACTGGCAGCCGGTGAACCGGAAGTTGGCCCGCCAGCGGGCCGACTCGCCCGCGCCGAGGGCGAACAGGCGGGTGCCGACCCGGCGGACCGGGAACGACGCCCGGCTCGGCAGCCGGTCGACCACCGCCGTGCCGTCCTGCCAGGCCACCCAGAGCCCCGCGTCGCGAACCGCCGACTCGCCGTCCCGAACCTGTTCCGCCGGCCGGTAGTCAGTCGCCTCGTCCAGCAGCACCTCGTGCACGGCCACCCGGTCGGTCGGCAGGGGCGGCAGCGGAAATGTCCGATCGAGCCGGCCGCGGAGGGTGGCCGCGGCGGCGTCGCGACTGGTCCAGCGCCAGCGGATCCGCTGCACCACCAGGCCGCTCATCCGTCCGCCCTCCCGGCCAGGCGGTCCGGCGCCGGGCGGCACGCTCGCGTCCATGACCGCCACCATCGCGTACGCCCCGTGGCCCGTCCACCCGGTTTCGGCTCAGTGCGCGCCGCCGAGGTTGAGCACCACCACCCCGGCGATGACCAGTCCCGCCCCGATCACCTTGACCACGCTCAGCGGCTCGCCGAGGAAGACCGCGCCGATCCCCATGATGGCCGCCGTGCCCAGCCCCGACCAGATCGCGTACGCGACGCCGACCGGGATGTCCTTGACCGTCAGGGAGAGCAGCCCGAAGGACGACAGGTAGGCGACCGCCACCCCGAGGGTGGGCCAGAGCCGGGTGAAACCGTCGGTGGCCTTGAGCAGGCTCGTGCCGATCACCTCGGCGGCGATCGCGCCGATCAGGAAGAGGTACGCCATCTGCGGACCGTACCGGGGGCGCGGGTCAGTCGCGGCGCGACTCCCGGAGGATGCCGACGAACGCCTGCCACGCGGCGGGCGGGAAGGTGAGCGTGCCGCCGGTGCGGTCCTTGGAGTCGCGGACGGCGACGACGCCGGGCAGGTTGTCGGCGACCTCGACGCAGTCGCCGCCGTTGGAGCTGCTGCGGGTGCTGGTGCGCCAGTGGGCGCCGGTCAGGTCAGCCATGGTCGCGCCTTCAGGAGCTGGACGGTCTGGTCGCGCGGCAGCGCCACCGACCTGAGAGTGTCCCAGACCTGCCAGAGGGCGGCAACGTCCGTCGTGGTCCGCCCGGCGGCCTGGTCGTCCAGGTAGGCCACGTCCTCGCCGTCGTCGGTGCTCGCGATGACGAACGGGCCGGCCTGGCCGGGGTGGAAACCGGCCCGCAGCGGCAGCACGTGCAGCAGCAGCCGGGGGCGCTGCGCCATGGCCACCAGGTGGTCGAGCTGCGGCTGCATGATCTCCGGCTCGCCCCGGCGCAGCGCCGCCTCGTCCACCACGAAGACGGTCAGCGGCGGGCGCGGCCGGTCGAAGACGGCCGCCTGCCGAGCGACCCGGGACGCCACGTAACCCTCCACCGCATCGTCGGCGAGCGGGCCGCAGCTCAACACCGCGTGCGCGTACGCCTCGGTCTGGAGCAGGCCGGGCAGCACCGACGGCTGAAAGGAGCGGAGGGTGTCCGCGCGGCGTTCCACCTCGGCCCACGGCAGGAACCAGACCGGCTCGCGGCGGCGCACCACGTCCGGCCACAGCTCGCCGACCGCCCGGCCGAGCGCGGCGGAGACGGCGGCGCGGTGCCGGGGATGCGGCACCCGGCCCGGGGTCACCCAGCGGGCCGCCGTCTTGGGGTCCACGCCGACCCGGTAGGCCAGGGACTCCGCCGTCTCGCCCGCCTCGGCCATCGCGACCCGCAGCGCGTCGTTCACATCGTCCTCCACGAGGGACGTCCCGGACGTCCGCCGACCCTACCGCCACGCGGTGTGACCATCTCGCGACGCGCGCAAGGCTCCCGGTCAGCGGAACCGCTGCCCTGGCCCGAGCCGACGGCGGAACCGCGGGCCGCCCGGCCAACGGCGTCCGGGCGGCCCCTCCACCGACCAACCGGGAGGTCCATCCGTGCCGCATCCGATCCGTCGTTCCCGTCCGCCGTCACCCGGGACCGTCCGGTGAGCCGGCCGGCGCGTCCCCACGTACCCATGCGGCCGCTGTGGCGGTGCCGGGCGTGCGGCGCGGAGTGGCCGTGCCAACCGGCGCGGCTGGCGCTGCTCGTGGAGTACCGCGCGGATCGGACGGCGCTCCTGGTCTACCTCGGCACGCTGATGCAGGAGGCCGGCGACCAGCTCGCCCAGCTCAACGGCCAGGCGCGCCCCGACGGTCTGACGGACCGCTTTCTTGGCTGGGCCCGCGCCCGGGGCCGGGATGCTGCATCCACGGAGGGGGGTGCGGACGAAGCCTCCTCTGCACGACCAGAGATCGTCCGAACGGAAGGAGAGACATCATGAGGAAGACGACTGTCCTCGGTGGCGTGGCGGCGGCCTTCGTGGCCGGCCTGGTGATGGCCGCACCGGCCTCGGCGGCCCCGGCGAACGAGGGTGCGGCCTGCGCGCAGGCGGGAATCGGCACGCTGAAGAGCCTCGGCCTGCTCCAGGCCGCGGCCCAGCAGAAGATCGACTACTCGACGCTGGCCGACCCGACGGCCGGCCCGATCTTCGCCGACCTGCCGACCGGCTCGTACCTGTCGCTGGGCCAGGTCGTGAAGCTGCACCACACCAACCCGGAGCTGTTCGCCTGGTGCCGCTGACGCCCAGCCCCGGCGGCCGGAGCTGAGCCGCCCGCGCCTCCACCTGGTGGGGCCACCCCGGTCGGGGTGGCCCCACTTTCACGGAAAGAGTGGCCTCCGGAAGCTCGGAGGCCACTCTTTCCGTGAAATTGCGCGGATCTTGGGGGGAGAGAGGGGGGGGTCAGGAGAGGGTGCAGGCGGTGTTGTTGAGGGTGATCAGGGTGGGGTTGGGGTTGGGGCCGCCGGCGGTGGCGCCGTTGAGGCCGAAGGTGATCTCGGCGCCGGGGGCGATCTTCGCGTTCCAGGAGAGGTTCTTCGCGGTGACCGTGGCCCCGGACTGCGCGACCTGCGCCGACCAGTAGCTGCTCACCTTCTGGTCGCCGGTGAACGCCCAGCGCAGGCTCCACCCGTCGATCGCCGCCGTGCCGGTGTTGCGCACGGTGACCTGGGTGGTGAAGCCGTCCGGCCAGCTGCCGTGGGTGGTGTAGGTGACCGCGCAGGTGGCGGCGGGCACCGCCCGGGCGTCACCCTGGTCGGCGAGGAACGACGCGAGCCAGGCCAGCGCCGAGTTCCAGTTGATCGCCACCTCGTTCGTCGAGTACGAGTTGATGTCGTCCACATAGCACAGCTGCGGCTTGCAGCCGGCCAGCAGGTTCGCCGCGTACGGGTCCTGGAGACCGGCGTTCGGGCCACCGGCCAGCGAGCCGGCCGGCGGGTTCGGCAGGTCCGGGTTCAGCTGGTGGGCGAAGATCCGGCTGTGCTGGTGGTGCGAGTTCTGCTCGCCCCAACCGGTCACGTAGGACATGTTCAGCGCGTTGCGGCCGAGCAGGTAGTCGGCGGTCTGCACCGCCCCGTCCCGGTACTTCGCGTCCCGGGTCAGGTCGAAGGCGGTGCCGAGCACCACCGCGTTGTTGACCACGTTGCTGTTGCTGCCCCAGACATAGCTGGCCGCGTCACCGGGCAGCGGCAGCCCGTACGCCTGGGCGCGCAGCGCGGCCAGGTAGCGGTCGGCGGCGGCGGTCACCGAGGCGCGGATCCGGGTCTTCTCGGCGGCCGGCAGCCCGTTCGGCACGGTGGCCAGGTCGAGCCGGCCCAGCCCGGCGACGCTCTGCCAGCCGAACGCGCCGGCCGGGTCGAAGACGTCGGCGGTGTGCAGCGGGGACGCGGTCAGGTCGGTCAGGTAGGCCTTCTCGCCGGTGGTCAGCCACAGCTCGACCGCCGCCCAGTAGAACTCGTCGGCCACCTTGTCGTCCTCGTACGCGCCGCCGCCGGTGCCGTCGGCCGCGCTGGCGTAGATCGCCGGGTGCGCCTTGGCCGCCGCGTACGCGGTCTTCGCGGCGCTGCCGCAGCGGGCCGCGAACGCCGCGTCGTACGGGGCGAACAGCCGGGCGCACTGGGCGGCGACGGCGGCCAGGTTGAGGGTGGCCGCGGTGGACGGCGGGTGCAGCTCACGGGGCTGCGGGTCGTCCTGCGGGGCGAGCGGCAGGCCGGTCCACGCCCTGTCGTGGATCTTGTGGTGCACCATCCCGGCGAGCGGCTTGCCGGCCGGCACCTGCATGCGCAGCAGGAACTCCAGCTCCCAGCGGGCCTCGTCGAGCACGTCGGGGACCTTGTTGCCGCGCTCGGGGACCCGCAGCGTCGAGTCACCCAGTCCGTCGCCGCCCGCCGCGCTCTCCGCGGTCTTGGTCCGCTCGAAGGCGTTGAGCAGCTGGTAGGTGGCGATGCCGCCGTTGACCACGTACTTGCCGTGGTCGCCGGCGTCGTACCAGCCGCCGCGCACGTCGAGGCGGTAGTCGCAGACGCCGGGCTGGCACGGCACGTCGGTGTCGCCCTGGTTGGGTGCCACGCCGAGGTGACCGGCCGGGCGGGCGTACGCGGCGCCGATCAGGTCGCCGTCGATCGGGGTGCCGCTGCGCTGGGCGTAGAAGAACTGGAGCGAGTCGGCGCGCAGCCGGTCGTAGAGGGTGCCGGAGATGTCGAACGGGTGGCTGGTCTCGCCGTCGACGACCAGTCGGTAGCCGGTGCCGGGGGTGCGGAACGCGGAGAAGTCGACGGTCTGCACGTTCTGGTCCGACGCGGCGTCGACGCCGCGCGGGGTGCTCCGGCCGCTGGCCACCACCGCGCCGGCGGCGGAGGTGAGCTGCCAGTCGAGCGGGTCGGTGGCGGTGGTGACGACGGTGGCGTTCTTCGGGCCGCCGGGCAGGTAGCCGACCTGGTTGACCCGGACCCGCGGCCCGGTGTCCGGCTCGTACGGCGGGGCCGCCTGGCCGCCGCGCAGCGAGACGTTGTCGAGGCAGAAGGTCTGCGCCTGCGCGTTGCCGCCGAGCTGGAAGACGAGCTGGGCGCCGGCGTTGTCGGCCGGCGCGGTGAACGTCCTGGTGACGTGCGTGGCGGTGCCCGTGGCGGTGGCGTCGACGGCGGCGTACGAGGTGTAGGGGGCGCTGCCCTGTTGCAGCACGGCCTTGACGGCCGCCCCCGGGGTGGCGGAGACGTCGAAGGAGAGCTGGTATTCGGCGCCCGCGGTCAGCGGGACGGCGTCCTCGCCGATGCCGGCGTCCCACGGGTTCGCCAGACCACCGGCGACGGTGGTGCAGAGCCGGCCGTCGGTGACCGCGAGCGGCCCGGTGCCGTACGAGAACCAGGGCGCCACGCCGGCGCTGAAGTCGCCGTTCTGGAGCTGCTCCGGGGCGTCCGGGGGCACCTCGGCGTGGGCCACGCCGGCCGTGGCGCCGGTGAGGACCAGGGTGGTGGCCGCGGCGAGCGCCGTGCGGCGACGTCGGGATGAGGTCACGGAGGTTCCTTCCGTGCGGGTGTGGGGTGGTACGGGGGAGAGAGCTGGGAGCGCTCCCAATATCAGCCAGATGTTTCCAGCACGTCACCGGTCTGTCAATCGATCCGACCCGATGACCTGACCCGTCCGGGGACACGCCGGTCGGCAGTGAGATTCGCCGCGCCACGCGGCATCGTCCCGATCTCCTAGAGACAACCGAGGGCTTCGCCTGGCAGGCTGCGTGCCATGACCCTGAAGCTTCGTTCCGTCGGGGCGAGCGACCGTGGGCTGATCCGCAGCGGCAACCAGGACGCCCTCCATGCCGGCCGGTGGCTCGTCGCCGTCGCCGACGGCATGGGCGGCATGGCGGCCGGTGACCTGGCCAGCCGGATCGCCATCGACGCGGTCGGGCCGCTCGACCTGGAGACCCCCGAGGACGCGCTGGTCGCCGCCCTGCAGAGCGGGATAGAGCTGGCCACCGCGCGGATCCACCAGGCCGTCGTCGAGGACCCGGAACGCCAGGGCATGGGCACCACGCTGACCGCGCTGCTCTTCTCCCGCACCGGCAGCTGCCTGGCCCTGGCCCACGTCGGCGACTCCCGGGCCTATCTGTTCCGGGAGGGCGTGCTCAAGCAGGTCACCCGGGACGACACCTTCGTGCAGATGCTCGTCGAGCAGGGCCTGATCACCCCCGACCAGGCCGCCAGCCACCCCCGCCGGGCCGTGGTGACGCAGGCGTTGCAGGGCGAACAGGTCTCCCCGTCGTACGCGACGATGGTGCCCTGGGCCGGGGACCGCTGGCTGCTGTGCAGCGACGGCCTCTCCAACGTGGTCCGCGCCGACACCCTCGCCGAGGTGCTGGCCGGCTATCCCGACCGGGAGGCGTGCGCCCGCAAGTTGATCGACCTGGCCCTGCACGCCGGCGGCCCGGACAACGTCACCGTGGTGATCGCCGACATCGTCGACGAGTAGTCGCGGTCAACGCCGCCGGGGGGTGGCGTGCCGGGTCGGCGCGGCGGTGGTCGGGTCCTCCGGCCAGGGGTGGCGCGGATAGCGTCCGCGCAACTCCGCGCGGACCTGTGGATAGCCGACCCGCCAGAACGAGGCCAGGTCGGCGGTGACCGCCACCGGTCGGCCGGCGGGGGAGAGCAGGTGCAGCAGCACCGGCACCCGGCCGTCGGCCACCCGCGGCGCGTCCCGCCAGCCGAAGGTCTCCTGGAGCTTCACCGCGAGCACCGGCGCGGCCGGATCGGCGTAGTCGACCCGGATCCGCGAGCCGCTCGGCACGTCGAGCCGCTCCGGGGCCAGCGCGTCCAGGCGGGCCGCCTGCGACCAGTCCAGCAGCCGGCGCAGCGCGCCGGTCACGTCGATCCGGGCGAGGTCGGCCCGGCGGCGGGCCCGGGCCAGTTCCGGGCCGAGCCAGCGCGGCGCGTCGGCCAGCAGCGCCTCGTCGCTCACCTCCGGCCAGCCGTCGCCGAGCGCGTGCCGGCAGAACGCCAGCCGCTGCCGCAGCGCCGTGGCGGCGGGCGTCCAGGTCAGCAGCCCCAGGCCGCCCTGGCGCAGCCCGGTCAGCACCGCCTCGGCGACCAGCTCCGGCGGCGGGGCGGCCAGCGGCCGGTCGACCAGCTCGATCGCGCCGAGCCGGACCACCTCGCGGGCCACCACGTCCGCGCCGGACCAGCCGACCTCCCGCTCCGTGCGCAGCAACGGACCGCCGGCCTCCCGCGCGGTCGCCTCGTCCACCGGCGTGGCGAGCCGGACCCGGGCGGTCGGCGCGCCGGGGGAGCGGTCGGCCACCGCGACGGCCAGCCACACCGACCCGGCCAGCCCCGACCCCGCCGCCAGCTCCGCCGCGGTCCCGCCCGCCATCAGGTACGACGTGCCACCGGCCCGCCGGGCCCGGGCCAGCCGTTCCGGGTACGCCAACCCCACCAGCAGCCCCGCGGCCAGGTCGTCGGTGAGGCGACCCCCGGCGGCCCGGTCGCCGCCGCCGGCCCGGGTCCCGCCAGCGCCCCGGTCGGCCCGGGTCTCCTCGGCACCCCGGTTCGCGCGGGGCTCCCGGGCGCCTGCCCCGGCTGGCTGCGTGTCCGCGGCGGGCTCGGCGTCCCCGATCAGGTCCCGGGCGGGGAGGGCGGAGCGCAGGCGGCGTACCTCGGCGCGCCAGCGGGCGGTGGCGGGCGCGTCGGTGCCGGCGCGCAGCCGACGCCACGCCGCGGCCAGGTCGTCGCCCGGGCCCGCGACCGACTCCTCGGCCAGCAGCGCGACCACCTCGGCGGCCCGCTCCGCGCCCACCCGCTGCGCACCGTCGAGCAGCGCCCGGGCCAACCGGGGATGGGCACCCGCCCCGGCGATCGCCCGCCCCCGTCGGGTGATCCGGCCCTGCGCGTCGATCGCGCCGAGGGTGCGCAACGTCTCCCGGGCCACCGTCATCGCGGCCGGCGGCGGCGGATCGGGCAGCGCCAGGCCGGTGCCGTCCGGGCTGCCCCAGGCGGCCAGCTCCAGCGCGAAGCCGGTCAGGTCGGCGGTGGCGATCTCCGGCTCCGGCTGCGGGGCGAGCCGCGCGTGGGTGGCCTCCGACCAACACCGGTAGACGTGTCCGGGCGCCTCCCGGCCGGCCCGGCCGGCCCGCTGGGTGGCCGCCGCCCGGGAGACCGGGACGGTGACCAGCGCGCCCAACCCCCGCGCCAGGTCCGTCCGGGCCACCCGGCTCAACCCGGCGTCCACCACGACCCGTACGCCGGGCACGGTCAGGCTGCTCTCCGCCACCGCGGTGGCCAGCACCACCCGACGGCGGTCGGTCCCGCCCGCGTCGGGTCCGGCGTCCGGCCGGGACGGTGGGGGTCGCAGGGCCGCGTCCTGCGCCGCGCCGGGAAGCCGGCCGTGCAGCGGCAGCACGTCGACCCGGTCCCGCAGGTCGGCCAGCCGACCCGTGACGGCGGCGATCTCCCCGGCGCCGGGGAGGAAGACGAGCAGGTCACCGTCGCGTTCGGCGAGCGCCCGCCGGACCGTGGCGGCCACGTGGTCGAGCAGCGCCCGGTCCACCCGTCCCGCGCCGGGCGCGCCGACCGGCCGGGGTGGCGGCGTCCAGATCCGGGTCACCGGATGCAGCGCCGCCTCCGCCCGGATCACCGGCGCGGGTCGCCCGGTGTCGCCGAGCAGCGCGGCGAACCGGTCCGCCTGCGGGGTGGCCGACATGGCCAGCAGCCACAGGTCGGGGCGGAGTGTGCCCCGGGCCTCCACCGTGAAGGCGAGGGCCAGGTCGGCGTCGAGCTGCCGTTCGTGGCACTCGTCGAGCAGCACCGCGCCGACCCCGGGCAGCTCCGGGTCGTGGTGCAGCCGCCGCAGCAGCAGACCGGTGGTGACCACCTCGACGCGGGTGTCCGGGCCGACCCGGCGCTCGCCGCGGACGGCGTACCCGATGCGGTGGCCGACCCGCTCGCCGAGCAGGTCCGCCATCCGGCGGGCGGCGGCGCGGGCGGCGACCCGGCGGGGCTGCGCGACCAGCACCCGGCCGGTGACCTCGTCGGCGACGGCGAGCGGGGCGAGGGTGGTCTTGCCGGTGCCGGGCGGCGCCACCAGGACGGCGCTGCCCGCGTCCCGCAGCGCCGCGACCAGCGCCGGCAGCACCGGGCGGACCGGCAGGTCGAGGGGTACGTCGGAGAGCACGTCCCCACTCTCGCACCCGCCGCTCGGCGGGCACGCGACGCCACCGTCAGCGGCACTCTCCCCGACCGGCGTCGGGCGGGGGACACGGAACGGCCCGGTCGGCGAACCGCCGACCGGGCCGTGTGGACGTGACGGTGACCGGGCCCGCCGACCCGGCCACCGTCTCCACCCCCTAGTACGTTCCGTCGAGCTGCCCCCGCAGCTTCGTCAGCGCCCGGGCGAGCAGCCGGGACACGTGCATCTGCGAGACGCCGATCTGCTCGGCGATCTGCGACTGGGTCAGGTTGCCGTAGAAGCGCAGGGTGAGGATCTTCTGCTCGCGCTCGTCGAGGGTGGCGAGCGCCGGGCCCAGCGCGACCCGCAGCTCGGCCAGCTCGAACTCGCTGTCCTCGCCGCCGAGCATGTCGCCCAGCTCGGTCGCCCGCTCGCCGTCACCGGTCGGCGTGGAGAGCGAGACCGCGTTGTAGGCGCGGGCGCCCTCCAGGCCCTCCAGCACCTCTTCCTCGGTGAGCTTGAGGTGGGCGGCGATGTCGGCGACCGTCGGCGAGCGGCCGAGGCTCTGCAGCAGCGTGCTGTTGGCGTCGGAGATGGCCAGCCGCAGCTCCTGGAGGCGACGCGGCACCCGGATGTCCCAGGTGCGGTCGCGGAAGTGCCGCTTGAGCTCGCCGATGATGGTCGGGATGGCGTAGCCGGCGAAGTCGACGCCGCGGGTGGGGTCGAACTTGTCGATCGCCTTGATCAGGCCGACGGCGGCGGTCTGCGCCAGGTCGTCGGTGGGCTCGCCCCGGCCGCTGTAGCGGTGGGCGAGGTGGTTGGCGAGCGGCAGCCACGCCTCGATCGCCTTGTCGCGCATCGCGGCGCGCGACGGGTGGTTCGCGGGCAGCGCGGCCATCGCGTTGAGCAGGTCGGCGGCGCTGTCGGTGAGGGCCCGGGGGTCGAGCTTCTCCGTGGTGGACGGCGTGGTGGCCGCCTGCTCGGTGACGGTTTGCGCGGTCATGGGTGGTCCTCCCTGCACCTCGTCCGCGGAAAAAAGACGTGACGCTCTGGTTTAGCTTCAGGTAGTCCGTTCGGGACCCACCTTAGCCTGATCGGCCTGACGAAATCTAGCCGAAAGTATGATGTACTTAAGTGATTTTCAGGCAGGAAGCGCAAGAAACGGACACGGTGACGAGGGTTTGCGATCTCTGTTACCGGTACGGACGACGGTAATCCCGCATCCGGACGACGATTCGTCGTGTCCGTCCGGCCCGCCCACGGGCGTCGACCGGTCAACGTGAAATCCGACAGTCGGGCACGAGTGTCGGCTTTCCGTCGTTGTCCCGTCCGCGGGACCGCCCGTAGCGTCGCGGGTACACGTCTACGGAGGCACCGTGCTGGATCCCGCCGCCCCGCAACTCGTCGTCAACGCCCGTGTCCTGCTGTTGAGCTGGCTGCCGGCGGACCCCGACGCGGTCGCGGCGTTCGTCCCCGCCGGCCTGCGACCGCACCCCGACCGGCAGGTCTTCCTCTGCCAGTACGAGGTGGACGACGAGAGCCAGACCTCCGGTTTCGGGGCGTACTCGCTCACCTACCTGGGGGTCTCCCTGGCCGACCTGGACCTGCCCGGCGCGGACACGCCGAGCGGCTGGTGGACCCACTACCTGGCCTCCAGCCCGCTGGTCCGGGACTACGCCGCCGCCCGGGGCGCCCCCGCCGTCGCCGGGTGGACCGGCGTCGACGTCCGCCGGGGCGAGCTGAGCACGGAGACCCGGACCGCCGACGGCACGCCGTTGATCCGGGTACGGGGGCGGGCGGGACAGACCACCCACGTCAGCCACAGCGGGCACCACCGTTATCTCACCGCCCGGAACGGCGAGCTGCTCGTCGCCGACTACCCGTACGTGGCGGAGCCGGTGTCGCCGTTCGAGATCGAGTCGGTGGAGTTCCTCGCGCCGGAGCACTCCGCCTATCCGCTGCGGCCGGGGAATCCGCTCACCATCGCCAGGGGCTTCTATTCCCCCCGGATGTCCTTCGCGTACCCCGCCCAGAGGGTGCTCGACGGGGCGCCGACCGAGCCGGTGCCGGCTCACCACGTCCCCGCCCGGCGGGCCCGCAGTGGCCTGCCGTCCGGGTCGTAGACCAGCCGGTACGCGGGCAACGCCCAGACCCGGGTGCGCCAGGACAGCCGTTCCGGGTGGTGCGGGCGGAGCCGCCCCGGCGGGCGGGGCCCGACCCGACCCCCGTCGTGCCAGCGCTGCAACGCCTCGGCCGCGCCGGTGATCGCCTTGACGGCGGTCTCCGGGTCGAGCAGGTCGTGGTCCTCGGCGCCGTCCGGGTCCCGGTCCAGGTGCTCGCGCCACAGCCGTAGCCGCAGGTCCCGGGCGAAGACCCGGGCCCCGTCGCCCAGTCCGGCCGGGTCGGCGGGGGCCCGATCGTCGCGGGTGTCGTCCAGCACCGCGCAGGACAGCTCGCTGTCGTGCGTCCAGGACCGGCGGTTGAGGTTGTCGCTGCCCACGCTCGACCAGACGTCGTCGATCACGCACACCTTGGCGTGCACATAGACCGGGGTGCCCTCGTGGTTCTCCACGTCGAAGACGTGCACCCGGTCCGGGGCGGCCCGCTGGCAGAGCGAGAGCGCCTGCTCCCGACCCACCATGTTCGGCGGCAGGGCGAGTCGGCCGTCCACGTCCGGGTGGCGCGGCACCACGGCCACCAGGTGCAGCTCCGGGTGCTCCCGCAGGGCCTGGGCGAAGAGTTCGGCCACCTCGCTGGACCAGAGGTACTGGTCCTCCAGATAGATCAGCTTTCGGGCCCGCCGGACCGCCTTGGTGTAGCCCCGCGCCACGGTCCGCTCGCCGTCGGGGGCGAAGGAGTACCGGGGGCGGACCGCCGGGTAGGTGCGCAGCACCTGGATCCGGTGCGGGCCGCAGGGCGGCGGGTCGGCCGGCTGGTCGGGCAGCGGGTCAGGGGTCAGGTCCGCGCCGCGCAGCCGGTCCCGCAGGTAGGCCAGCGGGTTCTCCGAGTCCAGCGGCATCGGGTCGGTCCACCGCTCCCGGAAGGTGGTGTCCAGCGCCCCGACCACCGGGCCGCGGACCGCGAGCTGCACGTCGTGCCAGGGCGGGTGCGGGCCGTACCGTGGCGACATGGCGACGGCCTGGCGGTCGCCCGCGTGGTCGGCGTCGTCGCGCCGGCTGTGGCACAGGTCGATCCCGCCGGCGAAGGCGATGTCGCGCTCCGGGGCGTCGGGGTGGCGCAGCACCACCAGCTTCTGGTGGTGCGAGCCGCCGCGCCGGACCCGCTGGTCGAGCAGCACCTCGCCACCGGCGGCGCAGATCGCCTCGCTGAGGTCGCGGTTCTCCGCCTCGCTGTAGGAGAGCGCGTCGAGGTGGGAGCGCCAGATCAGGCCCTTCACCACCACCCCGCGCTGAGCGGCCTGGGCGAAGAGCTGGGTCACCGTCGGCCCGTCCGGCCGCATCCGCTGGTCGGGGTCGCCCCGCCAGTCGGTGAAGAAGAGATGGTCGCCGGCCTCCAGCGCCTCGACCTCGCTGACCAGGCGGTCGAAGTACGCCGCGCCGTGAATGAGCGGCTCGGCGAGGTTTCCCGTCGTCCAGACGGGTAACTCTGATGCCGGGTTGGCGCGTTCCGCTGCGGTGAGGAACCAGTCCTGCATCGTCACGTACCTCCCCTCCCGAGGTCGACAACGTCCTCACGGTAGGGCCACCGCGACGGCTCCGCACGACGTGCGCCGCCGTGGCACCCGACCGGACCCCTCAGACGCGAGAACTCAAGGAGGAAACACCATGCCCGCCGAGACGACGAACGCCGTGACCGAGTACCGCGACCAGGCGGTCGAGGGCGAACGCGGCGCGCTGTTGGCGGTGCTGCTGATGGTGATCCTCGGGGTGGCGGGCATCTTCGCCGTCTCCTGAGCACCGATCGCTCCGGCGCGGCGCGTCCGACGCCGTGCCGGAGTCGCCGACGGGCGCCCCGGTGCCACCGGGACGCCCGTGACGGTCAGGGACGGGCGTCCTCGCCGCCGGTGTGCGGCAGCCGCTGCGCCGGGACCACGCCGAGCTTGCCGGCCTTGAAGTCCTCGAACGCCTGGACCAGCTCGTCCCGGGTGTTCATCACGAACGGGCCGTAGTGCGCCACCGGCTCCCGGATCGGCAGCCCGCCCATGATGTAGAGCTCCAGGGCGGGGGTGTTGCCGTCCTGCTGCGCGTCGGCGGTCACCCGCAGGGCGTCGCCC
Organism: Micromonospora sp. CCTCC AA 2012012; assembly: GCF_040499845.1. Classification (NCBI taxonomy): domain Bacteria; kingdom Bacillati; phylum Actinomycetota; class Actinomycetes; order Micromonosporales; family Micromonosporaceae; genus Micromonospora; species Micromonospora mangrovi. The sequence goes on along the minus strand of NZ_CP159342.1, from coordinate 3,158,860 downwards.
GGGCCGTGCACCGCGAGCTGACCCAGGTGGATCGGGCGGCGGTCGGTGCCGACGGTGCCCCGGCCGGCCAGCACATAGACCAGCGCGTTGAAGTCGGGCCGCCAGGGCAGGCTCAGCTCGGCGCCGGGCTGGAGCGTCACGTGCGTGATGGTGATCGGGGTGTGGGTGGAACCCGGGCCACGGTGCCCGGCGACCTCACCGGCGATCACCCGGATCAGCGCGCCCCCGTCGGGGGTGGTCAGCAGCGCCGACTCCCTGCCGCGGATGTCCTGGTAGCGCGGCGGGTTCATCTTGGCGGCCCGGGGCAGGTTGACCCAGAGCTGGAGGCCGTGGAAGAGGCCACCGCTGGCCACCAGGTGCTCCGGCGGCGCCTCGATGTGCAGCAGCCCGCTGGCGGCCGTCATCCACTGGGTGTCGCCGTCGGTGATGGTGCCGCCGCCGCCCAGCGAGTCCTGGTGGTCCATGATCCCGTCGATCATGTAGGTCACCGTCTCGAAGCCGCGGTGCGGGTGCCAGGGGGTGCCCTTCGGCTCGCCCGGCGCGTAGTCGACCTCGCCCATCTGGTCGAGGTGGATGAACGGGTCCAGCTCGGTCAGCGGCACGCCGGCGAAGGCCCGGCGGACCGGGAAGCCCTCGCCCTCGTAACCGCTGGGCGCGGTGGTCAGCCGGCGGACCGGCCGGAAGGTGGTGGACTCGTCGAGCCGGGGGAGGCGGGGCAGGACGAGGACGTCGTCGACGGTGATGGCGGGCATCAGAGGGCTCCTTGGTGGTCGGCCGGGGTGGACGACGCGTCGCGGGCGGCGCGCAGGCGCCGGCCGATCCGTTCGAAGACCCGGGTGAGGCAGGCGACCTCGGCGTCGTCGAGGTCGTCCATGAGGTGGGTGCGCACCGACGCCAGGTGCTGCGGCGCGGCGTCCCGGAGGGCGAGCAGCCCGGCGGCGGTCAGCACCGCCTCGCTGCCCCGGCGGTCGTCCGGGCAGGCCTGCCGGGCGACCAGGCCGCGCTTCTGCATCGAGGAGATCTGGTACGTCAGCCGACTGGGCGAGAAGACCAGTCGGCCGGCCAGCTCGCCCATCCGCAGTCGCTGCCCCGGCGCCTCGGAGAGCAGCACCAGCACGTGGTAGTCGGCGAAGCTCAGCTCGCCGGCCGCGCGCAGGTCCTCCTCGAGCTGGGTGAACAACCGCTGGCTCGACTCGATGTAGGCGCGCCAGGCGGCCATCCGCTCGGGGCTCAGGCTCTCGGTCACGGGGAGACAGTAGCTCTTATTTCAAATTTCAACAAGTCCCCCCTGAGGGCGCTGGTCAAGGCGTCGGTGGTGGTTGACGAAGGCGATATCAGAATTTGAACGAGCGCCGACCGGTAGGGTCGGGAGGTGGACGATCTCGATGTGCTCGACTGGCGGGAACGGGTGGCCCGGCTGCACCTGTCCGACCTCGACCTGACCGGCTTCCGCGCGGCCCGCGACGAGCTGTTCGGTACCCATCCGGCCAGCCCCGTGCCGGCGGCCGACCGGCCCGGGTTCACCGGCCTGCGCTGGTTCCCGCCGGACCCGGCCGCCGTGGTCGAGGCGCCGCTGCGTCCCGCCTCCGGCGCCGAGCGCATCGACACCGGCGGCCCCGACGGGGTGGTCCACTACCGCCGGGTGGCGGTCGCCGACACCCCCTGGGGGCCGCTGACCCTGTGGTGGATCGAGGCGTACGGGGGTGGACTCTTCGTGCCGGTGCGCGACGGCACCAGCGGACGGGAGACGTACGGCGGGGGGCGTTATCTCACCGACACCGTCAAGGGCACCTTCGGGCGGGGGCTGACCGTGCTGCCCGGCGGGCGGGTCCGGCTCGACGCCAACTACCTCTACAACCCGAGCTGCGCGTACGACGACCGGTGGGCCTGCCCGCTCGCCCCCGCGGAGAACCGGGTGGCCACGCCGATCCGGGCCGGGGAGCTGACGTACCACGACTGAGGTGCGCCGACGCCCCGGCGCGGACTGCGCCGGGGCGTCGGGAGGGGCTGAGCGGTCAGCGGGCGGTCGCGCCGGTCGGGGTGAGGTGCATCCGACCCAGCAACTGCCGCGCCTGGTCGGCCAGGCCGGCGTCCACGGTCACCGCGTACTGGCCGGCGCGCAGCGAACTGGCCGAGGTGAAGTCGCGCTGACCCCCGGTCATGGCGTGCGCCACCGCGCCGAACACCGCGCCCCAGATCGCGCCGATCACCAGCCCGACCAGGATCACCGCCACCCAGTTGCCGGCGGTGAAGATGCCGAACAACAGCCCGATGAAGAGGCCGAACCAGGCGCCCGTGCCGGCGCCGATCATCGCCGCCCGGCCGTTGGTCATCCGACCCATCACGGTCTCCACCAGGGTCAGGTTGGTGCCGACGATGGAGGTTCGCTCCACCGGGAACCGGTTGTCGGCGAGATAGTCCACCACCCGCTGCGCGGACGGATAGTCCGGGTACGACCCGATCGTCACGGTCGGTTGACCCGCCTGTGGTCCGTGGCCGTCCCCGCTGGGCGCGGCCGGCCGGCCGGCCGGACCGGACGGGAGGTTGTCGCTGCCCGGCATCCCGGGTTGCCAGGCCGCGGTCGGAGTCGAGGGTCTGGTCATGAGCATCCTCCTTCGTCAACGTGCCGCCTTCCCACCGTCGCCGGGCGGTAACGCGCCATCGGGCGGCCGGATTGCCCACCCCGGGCGGCGCATGCCGCCCCGGCGGGCCGGGTAGGCACCGTCGTGGATCGGGGATGGATCAGCGCGCACGGGTTTCTCGCCGACGGTCGCAGCGCGGTGCTGGTGGACCGGGACGGCGCGGTGAACTGGTGGTGCCCCGCCCGCTTCGACGGGCCGTCGGTCTTCGGGCGGTTGCTCGACGACCGGGCCGGGCACTGGAGCATCCGGCCGGTCGACGCGTACACCACCACCCGGTCCTATCTGGACGACTCGCTGGTGCTGCGGACGGTCTTCACCACCGCTACCGGTGCGGTCGCGGTGACCGACGCCCTCGCGCTGGAGCCCGGCGCGCGGGGCCACGAGATCGGTCTGCGCTCGCCCCGGGTCCTCGCCCGGCTCGTCGAGGGGCTCACCGGTGAGGTGCCGATGCGGGTCGACTACCAACCCCGCTTCGAGTACGGCCGGGTCCGTGGCTATCTCACCGACACCGGCGGGGTGATCGGGGCGACCGCCGGCGCGACCCGGCTCGACCTGCGCGCCGACCCCCCGCTGCGCTGCGCCGAGGGCGGCGCCACCGGGGAGTTCACCGCCCGCGCCGGCTCCGTGCACGGCTTCACCCTGGGGTACGCCCCGACCTACGACGGCGGGGAACCCACCCTGCCCGACGCCGACCGGGTGGTCGCCGACGCCGTCGCCGGCTGGCGGTCCTGGGCCGGCCTGCACGACTACCGCGGCCTGCACCGCGACCAGGTCCGGCGCAGCGCGATGGTGGTGCAGGGGATGACCTACCAGCCCAGCGGCGCGATCGTCGCGGCGGCGACCACCTCGCTCCCCGAGGAGCTGGGCGGCGACCGCAACTACGACTACCGCTACGTCTGGGTCCGCGACTTCAGCCTCACCCTCCAGGCGCTCTGGCGGGCCGCCTGCCCCGACGAGGCCAACCGCCAGTTCGCCTGGGTGGCCCGCGCGATGGGCCGGATCGACGACGCGCCGGTGCCCATCATGTACGGCGTCGAGGGGGAACGGGACCTCACCGAACACTCCCTCGACCACCTCGCCGGCTACGCCCACAGTCGACCGGTCCTCGTCGGCAACGACGCGTGGCGGCAGCGGCAGACCGACGTGCTCGGCGACATCCTCGACGCCGCCTGGTTGATGCGGCACTACCTGGACCCGATGTCGCCCGAGGTGCGCCACCTGCTGCACGCCCTGGCCGACCAGGCGGTGCTCGACTGGCACCGCCCGGACGCCGGGATGTGGGAGGCGCGGGACGCCGAACGGCACTACCTGTCGTCGAAGGTGCAGTGCTGGACCGCGCTGGACCGGGCGGTCCGCTTCGGGCCACGGATCGGCGAGCCGGCCGACGTGGCGCGCTGGGCGGCCGCCCGGGACGAGGTACGCGCGGCGGTGCTGACCCGGGGCTGGAACGACCGGCTGGGCGCGTACACCGGGGCCTTCGACTCCGACGAGCTGGACGCCTCGGTGCTGATCATGCCGCTGGTCGGCTTCCTCCCGGCGGACGACCCCCGGATGCGTGCCACGGTGGACGTGGTGGAACGGGAGCTGTCCCACGACGGCCTGCTGCGGCGCTGGGACGGCGACCCCGCCGGCTTCGTCATCTGCTCGTTCTGGCTGGTCGGCTGCCTCGCCGAGGCCGGCGAGCTGGACCGGGCCGGGCGGCTGTTGGACCAGCTCGCCGCCCGGGTGAACGACCTCGGGCTCTATGCCGAGCAGATCGACCAGGCCACCGGCGAGCAACTCGGCAACTTTCCCCAGGCCTTCTCGCACATCGGCCTGATCAACGCCGCCGGACGGCTCACCGAGGCCGCCGGGCGAATGGGCGCGACCACCGCGCCCGCCACGGAGGGAGCACGCAGATGACCGGACGACTCACCGGCCGGACCGCCATCATCACCGGTTCCGACTCGGGCATCGGACAGGCCACCGCGATCGAGTTCGGTCGGGAGGGGGCCGACGTGGTGGTGCACTACCTGGAGGACCACGCCGGGGCGAACCACACCAGGGCGGAGATCGAGAAGACCGGCCGGCGGGCCGTCGTGGTGCAGGGCGACATCAGCGTCGAGCACCAGGTCGAGGCGATGTTCGACGAGGCCCTCGCGGAGTTCGGCACCCTCGACATCCTGATGAACGACGCCGGGGTGGACGCCTCCGGCATCCCGGTCGTCGACCTGGACACCGAGACCTGGGACCGGGCCATCCGCACCAACGTGTACGGCACGTTCTTCTGCTCGCGCCGGTTCGTCCGGCACCGCCGTGACCAGGGCGGACACGGAAAGATCATCAACATCACCTCGATCCACCAGGAGGTGGCCCGGGCCGGGGGCGCCGACTACGACTCCAGCAAGGGCGCGATGCTCGAATTCGCCAAGAGCCTCGCCCTGGAGGTCGCCCCGATGCACATGAACGTCAACAACATCGGGCCCGGCATGGTGCTCACCCCGTTCAACCAGCGGGCCATCGACGACCCGGCCTATCTGGAGGAGCAGGTGCAGAGCATCCCCTGGAAGCGGGCCGCGGAGCCGGCGGAGATCGCCAAGCTCGCCGTCTTCCTGGCCAGCGACGACGCCGACTACGTGACCGGGTCGACGTACTTCATGGACGGCGGCCTCATGCAGAACCAGGGTCAGGGCGCCTGAGGCGACGAGCCGGCTGCCCTGGCAGGATCGAGGGATGCAGCTGGTGATCACGGCCGACACGCACGTACCGAAGCGGGCGCGCGACCTGCCGACACCGCTGTGGGCCGCGATCGACGCCGCCGACGTGGTGCTGCACGCCGGGGACTGGGTCGACGTCCACCTGCTCGACGCGGTCGAGGCCCGGGCCCGGCGGCTGGTCGGCGTGTACGGCAACAACGACGGGCCGGCGCTGCGTGCCCGGCTGCCCGAGGTGGCCCGGGTCGAGCTGGCGGGCCTACGGGTGGCGGTGGTGCACGAGACCGGCCCGAAGGAGCGGCGCGAGGAGCGCTGCGCCGCCCGCTTCCCCGACTGCGACCTGCTGGTCTTCGGTCACTCGCACATCCCGTGGGACAGCGTCGCGCCGGGTGGCCTGCGGCTGCTCAACCCGGGCTCGCCGACCGACCGGCGGGCCCAGCCCTGCTTCACCTGGCTGACCGCGCGGGTGGCGGCGGGGCGGCTCGACGAGGTCGAGCTGCACCGCCTGCCCCCGCGCTGAGTCACTGCCCGCGCCCGGTCTCCTCCTGGAGTTCGTCGATCCGCCGGGACGCCTCCGCCTTGGTCAGGTCGTCCGGCACCTCCGTGCCGGCCTCCCGGGCCAGGGTGTGCAGGTACGACTCCTGAGCGGCGGTCGGCGGCTCCTCGCCGGTGACCCACTCGTCGGGGTCCTTGATGGCGGCCTGCGGGTTCGCGCCGTCCGTGCTGCTGTTGCGGTCAGCCATGATGATCACCTCTCCTCGAACAGGTGTACCAGTACCCCGGGTGTCGCCCCTTCATGCCGGTCGCACCGCCACCGCCGCATACGATCATCCGGTGACGGCGGGACGAGCGGGTGTGGTGGTGGTCGGCGCGGGGATCGCCGGGGTGGCGTGCGCCGCCGAACTGGCCGCGGCCGGCATCCCGGTGGAGATCCGGGAACGGGCCCGGGTCGCCGGCGGGCGGATGGCAAGCAAACGCTTCGACGGCCGCCCGGCCGACCTCGGCGCGGCCTACTTCACCGTCAGCGACCCCGACTTCGCCGCTGTCGCGCAGGACTGGCGGGCCGCCGGGCTGGCCCGCGAATGGACCGACACCTTCGTCGCGTACGGGCCGGAGGGCCGCCGGGAGGTGCCCGGGCCGACCCGCTGGGCCGCCCCGCGAGGCCTGCGCTCGCTCGTCGAACACCTGGCCCGGGACCTGCCCGTGCTGGTGGACCGGCTGGTCCTCGGCGTCGAGCCGGGGCCGGCGGTGGACGGCCGGCCGTGCGAGGCGGTGGTGCTCGCCATGCCCGGCCCGCAGGCGGCCCTGCTGCTCGACCCGGCGCTCGCCGCGGCCACCCGCGCGGTGGCCGGTCAGCAGTGGTCACCCGCGCTGACCGGGGTGCTGCGCTTCCCGACCCGGCGCTGGGCGGACTTCCGCGGCGCGTTCGTCAACGACCACCCGGTGCTGAGCCTGGTCTGCGACGACGGCGACCGGCGGGGCGACGGCGCGCCGGTGCTGGTCGCGCACACCACGGCCGAGTTCGCCGCCGGCCACCTGCTCCAGCCCTCCGCCGCCGGCCCGGCCGTCGAGCAGGCCGTCCGCGACCTGCTCGGTCTGCCCGAGCCGGCCGAGCTGACCCACGTGCACCGCTGGACGTACGCGAAGCCGGCGGCGGGCGGGGACGGCACGTACCACCTGGACGCCGACGGCATTGGCATCGCCGGGGACGCCTTCGGCAAGCCCCGGGTGCAGAGCGCCTGGCGCTCCGGCCGGGACCTGGGTCGGGCGCTGGTGGACCGGTTAATCGCGGACCGTCGCTGACCGACCCCGCTGCGCGAGGCATCATGGGTCACCGGCGAGTTATCGTACGGGCGGGGGAGGTGGGCGGGACGTGAACGGAGTCGGCGGTCGGCGGGGGACGTGGTGACCGACGACGGCCCGTCGGCGTCTCCGCCGGACGGGCTCCGGCACGACGCGCTGCTCTACGCCGACGACCGCGACTACCTGGACGCGATCCGCGCCTTCGCGGCGGAGGGGCGGGCCGCCGGCGAGCCCGTCCTGGTCGCCGTCCCCACCCACCGGCTCGCATCGGTCCGGGCGGCCCTCACCGGGCTCGACGGGATCGAGTTCGCCGACCTGGCGGTGCTCGGGCGCAACCCCGCCGCGATCATCCCCGGCACGCTGCACCGCTTCCCCGGCCGGCGGACGCGGATCATCGGGGAATGGCTGTGGCCGGACCGCCGCCCGGCGGCGTTCCGGCACTGCGTGGGGCACGAGGCCGCGCTCGACCTGGTCTTCGCCGGGCAGCAGCTGGCCACCCGGTGCCTCTTCGACCGCACCCGACTGCCGGCCGACGCGCTCGCCGACATCCGGCGTACCCACCGCTGGCTGGTCGCCGGGGGAGTGGCCCGGCTCAGCCCGGACCACCTGTCTCCCCACGACGTGCTGACCCGGCTCGCCGCCCCGCTCCCGGCACCCCCGCCGTACGCGGTGACCCGGCCGGTCGAGTCGGCCGATCTCGGTGCGCTGCGCGCCGCGGTCGCCGCCGTGGCCACCGCCGCCGGCCTCACCGGCGAGCGCCTCGACGACCTGCGGATCGCAGTCACCGAACTGGCGTCGAACGCCCTCACCCACGCCGCGCCCCCCGCCGTCGTGCGGTGCTGGGTGGCGGCGGGGGAACTGCTCTGCGAGGTGACCAGCCGCGGCGAACTGCGCGACCCGCTCGCCGGGCGGGTGCCACCGCCGGCCGACAGCGTACGGGGGCGCGGCCTGCTCCTGGTCCAGCAGCTCTGCGACCTGGTCGACATCCGCGCGGCGGACGGTACGACCACCGTGCGGCTGCACCTGGAACTGCCCCCGGCCGCCCCGGCGTCAGCTCCGGGCGCCGCCCAGGGCGGGTGCGCTCTCGCGCTCTGACGGGTCCTGCGTCCGGTTGCCCGACCGGTCGAGCAACTGCATCACCGGCGTGGCCGCGACGCCGTGCACCACCACCGAGACGATCACCACCAGGCCCACCGTCGCCCAGATCAGGTCGGCCTGGGGGAAGTCCGTCTTGCTGGTGGCGTACGCGAGGTAGTAGAACGAGCCGACGCCCCGGATGCCGAACAGGGCGATCACCCACTGCTCGGACGCGCGGCCCGGTGCCCCGCGCAGCGCCAGCCAGCCGGTCAGCGGCCGGATCACGAAGACCAGCGCCAGCCCGATCAGCGCCGCCCGCCAGGTCAGCGGGGCGAGCAGGCCGCCGATCACCGCACCACCGAAGAGCAGCAGCAACAGCACGGTGAGCAGCCGTTCGATCTGCTCGGCGAAGTCGTGCAGCACCGAGTGGAACTCGTGGGTCCGCTCGGCGGCCCGGATCGCCCGGGCGGCGACGAAGACGGCCAGGAAGCCGTACCCGCCGACCACCTCGACCAGCCCGTACGCCAGGAAGGTGGCGGCCAGCGCGAGGAAGCCCTCGGCGTGCCGGGCCAGCCGCAACTCGCTCGGTGCCCGGAAGAAGAGCTTGCCGAGCAGCCAGCCGATGAGCAGCCCGCCGCCGACCCCGACGGCCAGCTTCCAGACCACGTCGACGGTGAACCAGTGGGCCATCCAGTCGCGGGGAGCCAGGCTGGTGGTGGCGATCGCGATGGCGGCGTACACGAAGGGGAAGGCCAGACCGTCGTTGAGCCCCGCCTCGGAGGTCAGTGCGAACCGCACCTCGTCCTCGGAGTCCTCCGCGTCGGTCGGCTCGCCCACCTGCACGTCCGCGGCGAGCACCGGGTCGGTGGGGGCGAGCGCGGCACCGAGCAGCAGCGCCGCGGCCGGCACCAGCCCGGCCCACCACCAGCCCAGCAGGGCCACCGCCGCGATGCAGAGCGGCATGGCGATGGCCAGCAGCCGCCACGTCGACGACCAGCGCGACCAGCTCAACGGACGGTCGATCTTGAGGCCGGCACCCATCAGGGCGACGATCACGCCGACCTCGGTGAGGTGGGTGGTGATCTCCGGCCAGCGCAGCGGGTCGGGCGTGGGCAGGCCGGTGGGGAGCAGGAAGACCAGCATTCCCAGGCCGAGGAAGGCGATCGGCATGGACAGCGGGCGGCGCTCCAGCAGCCGCGGCAGGATTCCTGCCAGCAGGGCACCGACACCCACCAGCGCGAACGCGACATCCACCGGTTCCACGGCACCACCCTTCCCGCCGCCCGCGGCGCGGGCAGGTGGTCACCAGTGCCCCGTGCCGCAGTCGGCTATGCCTGGGTGTCCGGCTTGTCCCGGGTGCGTCCGGTCACGCCCCCGGGACGCCGCCGTGGGTCAGGGGAGGTCCGCGACGGCGCTCTCGCCGAGGCCGGCCAGCAGGGCGGCCGGGTCGTCGTAGACGGCCACGGCGCCCGCGCCGGCCAGTTCGGCCCGGCTGGTGCCGCCGCAGGTCAGCCCGATGCAGGGGATGTCCAGCTTGCCGGCCGCCGCGACGTCCCACACCGAGTCGCCGACGAAGACCACCCGCTCCGCTCGGAGTCCCGACTGCTCCAGCGCCGCCACCAGGATGTCCGGCGCCGGCTTGCTCTCCTGCGCGTCGGCCGAGGAGGTGACCGTGTCGATGACGTCGTCGGCGTCGAGGACCCGGCGCAACGCCGCCGCCTCGTGCTCGGCCGCCGAGGTCGCCAGCACCACCCGCAGCCCCCGCGCCGCGCAGGCCCGCAGCAGCTCCACCGCGCCGGGCAGCGGCGCCAACCGCTGCCAGTACTCGGCGTAGAGGCTGTCGTGCGCGTCGCGCAGCTTCTCGTCGCCGTCCCGGTCGCGCTCCGGGCCCAGCAGGTGGTCGAGGAGCTTGTCCGAGCCCATCCCGATGGAGCGGTGGATGAGCGCCATCGGGACCAGGTGGTCGGCCTGCCGAAGCGCCTCCCACCAGCTCACCGTGTGCAGGTACGTGGTGTCGACCAGGGTTCCGTCCACGTCGAGGAGGACGCCGCTGCGGTTGTCGGAAGGCATGCCCGTTCTCCTACCCCGCCGGCTCCGTGCCGACGCGTCGACTCACGAGGCGGGGATGAGGATCTCGAACCAGACGGTCGAACCGCGCACCGTCGGGTCGGTGCCCCACGCGTCGCTGAGCTCCTCGATCAACCCGAGGCCGCGTCCCCGGCTGCTCAGCGTGTCCGTCTGGGCCCGGGTCACCGTGCCCCGGGTGCCCGAGTCGGCCACCGAGACCAGCAGCCGTTCGGCGCTCAGGTCGATCTCCACCCGGGCGGCGGTGCCCGCGTGCAGGAGGGCGTTGGTGGTCAGCTCGCTGGTGCAGAGCACCGCCGCGCCGATCACGCTCTCCGGCACCCGCCACTCGGTGAGCTGGGCGGTCAGCCAGTGCCGCACCCGGCTCGGCGCGGTCGGCTCCGCCGGGACCTCCATGCCCGCCGAGCGGCTCGGCTTGACCGCGTGCTCCACCGCCAGCACGGCCACGTCGTCCTCGGTGGCGCCGGGCACCGCGGCGGTCGCCACCGCGCAGAGCGCCCGGGGGTCACCGCTGTTCGCCCCGCTCAGCGCCGCAGCCAGCCCGCCGAGGCCGTCGGCGAGCCCCTGCCACCGGCGCTCGACCACCCCGTCGCTGTAGAGCAGCAGGGTGTCGCCCGGCGCGAAGGGCACCGTGACGGTAGGGGGCCGGCTGCCCAGCCCCAGCGGAGCGCCGGGCGGCACGTCGACGTACTCGGCGACCGGCGGGCCCTCCGGCGGGCAGCGGCGGATCAGCGGCGCGGGGTGCCCGGCGCTGGCCAGCGTGACCGTCCGGCGGTCCACCTCGATCACGCCGAACACCACCGTGACGAAGAGTTCGTGCGTACCCGACTCGACGCCCAGGCTCGCGACCAGCCGGTCCAGGCCGGCGAGGACCGCGTCCGGTCGCGGGTCGGACAGGGCGAGCGCCCGCAGCGCGGCGCGGACCTGGCCCATCCGCGCGGCGGCCCGCAGGTCGTGGCCGGCCACGTCGCCGAGCACGACGGCCAGCGCCCCGGAGGGCAGCACGAACGCGTCGTAGAAGTCGCCACCCGCCGCGTTGCCGTCCACGCCCGGCTCGTAGCGGGCGGCGATCCGCAGCCGGGGCAGGTCCGGCAACTGGTCCGGCAGCATGCTGCGTTGCAGGAGCTGGGCGGTGCCGTGCTGGGTCTCGAACCGGCGGGCCCGCTCGGCGGCCTGGCCGATCAGCTCCGCCGAGGCGGCCAGCAGCGCCCGCTCCGCCGCCGACCAGGTGTGCGCCACCTGGTAGCCGACCGTCAGGGCACCCCGGATCACCGAGGAGCGCAGCGGCAGCGCGGCGATCGCCCGGACCTTCTCGTCGTGCCGGTCCGCCGCGTGCTCCCGCAGCGGCTGCCCGTCGGTGGCGAAGTACGGCACCCCGCTGCGGGCGGTGGTCACCACCGGGAAGGGGGACTCGGCGGTCATCCGGCGCCACAGCGGCGGCAGTCGCTCGTCCGCCTCGTCCAGCAGCTCCCCCCGCAGCCGCCGGACCATCCGCCAGGCCGAGCCCTCGTCGACGGCGAGCGAGACCCGGTCCGCGTCGAAGGCGTCGAGGCAGTAGCGCAGGGTCACCCGGGCGACGTCGTCCAGGGTGAGCGTGCCGGAGAGCGCGGCGGCGAAGTCGCTCAGGCTCTGCAGCTGGTCGGTGAGCTGGGTGGTCTGGGCGGCGACGGTGAGCACCCCGACGATCCGCCCGGCGCTGTCCCGGACCGGGGAGTGGCCGCGGGTGAAGACCGGTTCGCCCGTCCCCTCGGGCAGGTGCCGGTGGATGGGGAGCACGGCCTCCCGGGCGAGGAAGGACTCCCCGTGCCGGTACGCCCGCCGCAGCACGTCTCCGGTGCCGGGATCGTCCCAGAGGTCCGCGAAGACCTCGGCCGCGGGATGCCCCAGCGCCTCCGGGTGCCGGGCACCGATCAGTTCGGCGTAGCCGTCGTTGTAGAGCATCACGAGGTCGTCGCCGTAGAGCAGGGCCATCGGCACCGGCGAGGCGAGGATCAGGTCGACCACCGCCCGCAGGGCCGGGTCCCACCCCTCGGGCGCGCCGAGCGGGGTGTCGGCCCACGGGTGGGCCAGCACGGCGGCGGAGGCGGAGCCGGTGACGTCCCAGTCCGCTGCTGCTCCCGGAGCGGGAGCCGATGGTGTGGGGACGCGCCCGACCGTGCCTGGCATGAACGCAGCCTAACCGGAGCGTCCCGGGGACGTTCCGATCATGCCCGGTGACCGGCCGTCCCGGTCGCGGAACATGGGCAGAACGGCAGGTCAGGGCCGGTTTCGGCGGCGCTGTCGGGAAATTGCTGGTGGCCGGTGCGGCGTGCCACCGGGACGACCGGGTATGCGGGCGTCGCAATTCACGCGACAGGAAGGGACACCCATGCCTAGGACCGTCGCGGTCGGGCAGGCCGACATCGGTGCCGCCCTGACCGATTTCTGGAGGTCGGTGCTGCTCTTCATCCCGAGGGCCATCGCGTTCATCGTGATCCTCGTGGTGGGGTGGCTCATCGCCCGAGCCGTCCTCAAGATCGTGGACGCCGCACTGGAACGGGTGGGGTTCGACCGCGCGGTCGAACGTGGTGGCATCAAACGCGCACTCGAGAGAACGAAGTACGACGCCAGCGACATCCTGGCCAAACTGGCCTACTACGCGGTGCTGCTGTTCACCCTGCAGTTCGCCTTCGGGGTGTGGGGACCCAACGCGATCAGTGACCTGATCCGGGGAGTGATCTCCTGGCTGCCGCGGGCGTTCGTGGCGATCGTCATCGTGGTCGTCGCCGCCGCCATCGCCAACGCCGTCCGGGACCTGGTCACCGGCGCGCTGGGTGGGCTCTCCTACGGCAAGATCCTCGGTGACCTGGTAGCGGTCTTCATCCTGGCGCTCGGTGTGATCGCCGCGCTCAACCAGGTGGGCATCGCCACCACCGTCACCACGCCGGTGCTGATCGCGGTGCTCGCCACGGTGGCCGGCATCCTGATCGTCGGCGTCGGCGGTGGTCTGGTGAAGCCGATGCAGAGCCGCTGGGACGGCTGGCTCGACCGGGCCGCCGAGGAGTCCCGGGCGATCCGGGAGAACCGTCAGGCGCAGGGCGCCGGGCGCAGCGACTACGAGCGCCACATGGCCGACCGGGGTGGTCAGCGGACCCAGGTGATGCCGGAGTCCTCGATGACCGGTGCCCGTCCGATGGGCGACCAGACCCAGCAGTTCCGGCGGCCGAACGGCTGATCCGGGGGGTTGCGAGGGAGGGTGTCCGCGGGGTGATCGCGGGCGCCCTCCGCCGTGTTCAGGCCAGGTGCCGCGGGTCCAGCGACCGGGCCAGCGCGCAGACCGCCAGCAGGCGCAGCCGCAGCCAGTCCGGCTCCGACCAGTCCAGGTCGGCCGGGGGCTGCCAGCCGTGCTCCAGGGCGGCCGAGCGGACGCCTTCGGCGTACCCGGCGAGCGCGGCCACCGTCAGGGGCCGGCGGTCGCCGCCGAGGCTGTCCCGGACGGCGGCCGCGTGCTGGTCGACCATGGCCAGCAGGCCGGGGCGGGCGGCGGCCGCGGCGAGGCCCGCCGTGCCGACGGAGGCGGTGAGCACGGCGAGGGCGGACCGCGCGGAGCCCGCGGCGGAACGGGTCACGACCCGGTTGTACGGCACACGCATGGTGACCGAGGCTAATCGTCGCGCGACCGGCGCGACCTCGGCCGACCGGCCGATGGCGGGGTCCGCCGCCGGTCGTCCGGCGTCCCCCGACGGGATTGACCCGGCCGGGAGGGGGCAGAAGGGAAACCACGCGAACCCGCGCAGCCGACCCGGGGAGGACCGGAATGGGACACGTCGACGGACCCGACGAGGCGCACCGGCGACCTGCCGGCGTGAGCGACGACACGGTCGAGGCGCTCGGCAAGCTGAGCGAGGCCCTGGAGACCGTGGAGCGGGTACGCGGCCACCTCTATTCGCTGCACCAGCTCGTGGGTCACGCCGACCTGATGCTCGACGACGCGGTGGAGCTCTTCCGCAAGGCCGGGCACGACGGGATCGCCGAACGGATCGGCCGGGACCTGCTGGGGCGCAACGTGATCGCCGGACGCTGGACGTTCCAGATCGTCGAGGACTTCGACGACGGCTACTACGCGCTCTTCCGCGAGCTGGACCGCCAGGCCCGTGACGAGCTGGTCGACGGCCGACGCCACCTGTACGAGGCGGAGATGAAGGAGCGCCGCCGCACCCACGGGAGGCCGGGGCACGAGGCGCGCCCCGGCGGGGACGCCTAGTCGGAGGAGCGGGCCTGCGCCGGCTGCCGCCGGGAGGCGTCGTCCGCGATGATCACGGTCGCCACCATCAGCGCGACGCAGAGGCTGAACAGCCAGGAGCTGTCCGCCACGAATTTCGCGGCGACGGGTGCCTGAACGGCGGCGAGCAGGAAGCCCAGCCAGGCCAGGCGACGCTGACGTGGGGTGAGAATGCCGGAGCCCTGTTGCATCCCGAAAGTCTTGCGCGAAGCCCCCGCTCTGCCGTCACCCGTTCGGCCGATTCTGGATGGGCTGTCCGTTTCCTCAACCGTCTGGACCGCATTTTTTACCGATTCGGGGGATCCAATCGGAGCCGTCCGCCGATCTGACCTGATACGGCGGGATCGGCGGCGATCGGCCCGCTGATCATGACCGGGCCGTTCGGGGCCGGCCTGAGTTGGCGGCGGGGGCACGGGATCGTCGCGGCGGCCCAGCTCGCCCTCGCGACCGCGTTCGCGCTCAGCGTGCGCGCCTGGCGGGGTCGGGCCCCGGTTCCCGTCGCGGCGGCCCGGGTCGTGCCGGCGATGACGCCGGGCGTCCCGGTCGGCGCCCCCGTCGCCCCGGTCGCCCCCGGCGGGCCGGGGGAGCGGGTCGCGGGGTCCGCCGCCACGGCGGGCTGAACCGCGCCGCCGGGCTGAGCCGCGCCGCCGGGCTGAGCCGCGCCGCCGGGCTGAGCCGCGCCGCCGGGCTGAGCCGCGCCGCCGGGCTGAGCCGCGCCGCCGGGCTGAGCCGCGCCGCCGGGCTGAGCCGCGCCGCCTCGGCCCCGCGTGCCGCCGGGCCGAGGCGGGCGTGCCGGGTCGGGCGCCCGGTGGCGCCCGGCGGCCGGCTCACATGCTGTCCGGGCCGGTCCGTCCCGTCGTCGAGGGCCGGTAGGCGCGGTCGGCGTCGGTCATCTCCCGCCGCTCGGCCTCCGGTCCGGCGCCCCGGTCCACCGCCTCCGGCCCGTGCCCGAAGGCGGCCTCCTCACCCGCGTCGTTGCCGGTGACGTCGTCGGCCTGCCCGTCGAGGGTCGACCGGGCGATCGCCCGGTCCAGCTCGTGCAGGGGGGTGCGGTCCTCGTCGCGCCAGACGTGGCTGTCGTTGTCGGTCATTCCGTTGCGGTACCCGGGGCCGGTGATCGCAAACGGCCGCCGGGGGGCCACCGCCGTCGGACGTGTCGTGTGCGGGGGATCAGCAGATCACGGGGTGGGTCGGTCCACCGAGCCGCGCCAGGCACCGGTCTCCTGGCCGCGCCGCTCGATGAACTGCTTGAACCGCTCCAGGTCGCCCTTGGCCCGGCGGTCGACGACGCCCAGCTTGTCGCCCGCCTTCTCGACCACACCGTGCGGCTCGAACTCCAGCTGGAGGGTGACCCGGGTGTCGTTCTCGTCCAACCGGTGGAAGGTCACCACACCGGCGTGCTGGGTGCCGCCCGTGGACTTCCAGGCGACCCGCTCGTCGGGCAGCTGCTCGGTGATCTCGGCGTCGAACTCGCGCTTGACCCCGGCGATCTCCACCGTCCAGTGGGTCATCGTGTCGGAGAGCTGCCGGACCTCCTGGACCCCCTCCATGAAGTGGGGGAACTCCTCGAACTGGGTCCACTGGTCGTACGCGGTCCGGATCGGGACGGAGACGTCCACGTGCTCCATTACGCCGCTCATCAGGATTTCCTCCTCTGCCGCCGGTGACGCTCCGGATCGTGGGCCGATCCGGTCACCAGCGCGTCGTCTCGTTCTTGTGCCCGAGGGCGGCCCACACCTCGGAAATCGTCTGGTAACGGGTGCCCTCCGGCAGTCGCTCCAACGCCGCGACGATGTCGGCCGGGGCCTCGTTCTCGCGGGCGTTGGCGACCAGCGCCTCCCGGTCACCGGGCAGGGCGGTCATGGTGATGAACCGGCCGAGGCGGCTGCGCGCCTCCACGTCCTGCGAGCTCATCCCCTGCGGGGCACCGGTGCGCAGCTCGCCGGCCGGGGCGGTGGTCGCCTCCGGCTGGTCCTCGCCCGCCGGCTCCGGCTGACGGAACTCGTCCACCCGGGAGCCGCCGGTCCCCGGACCCTGGACGAGCCCGGCGACCTCCTGGCTCATCTGCTCGTCGACCCTGGGTGAGTGCTTGCTGCTGCCACGTTCCATGCCGTCTGGGATGCCCGAGCGGGCGGCCGGTAAACCGGGGCCGGACCGTGAAGCCGGTCATCCGGTCACGAATCGGCCGGGGCCTTGGGCGGCAGCACCGGCTCGCCCGGGTCACCGGCGCCGGACTGGAGCACCCGGCCGCGCTGCAGCTCGGCGTTGACCTGGACACCGAGCATCAACGCGCAGTTCGACAGATAGAGCCAGACCAGGAAGGCGATGACCGCGCCCAGGCTGCCGTAGGTCACGTCGTACGAGGCGAAGTTCGACACGTAGAGGCCGAAGCCGAAGGAGGCGAGCACCCAGGCGAGCAGGGCGAGGCCGCCACCCGGGGTGAGCCAGCGGAACCGGGGCTGCCGCACGTTCGGGGCGATCCAGAACAGCAGCGACAGCAGGGTCATCATCAGCAGGGCGAGCACCGGCCACTTCGCCACGCTCCACACCGTACGGGCCAACCCGCCGGCGTGCACCAGGTCGCCGACCGCGTCGGTCACCGGACCACTGACGATCAGCGCGACGGCCACCACCGCCAGCAGCAGCAGCGACAACCCGGCCAGCCCGATCTGCAACGGCCGCAGCCGGTAGAAGGGCCGCCCCTCCTCGACGCCGTAGATGGCGTTGGAGGCGCGGGTGAACGCCCCGATGAAGCCGGACGCCGACCACAGGGCGCCGAGCAGACCGAAACTCAGCAGCACCCGCGCCGAGCTCTGCTGGTCGACCACGCCGCGGATCACGTCGACGAAGCCCTCGTTGCCGACCACCGAGCCGGCGCCCACGTCCCGGGCCAGCCCGATCAGGGTGTCCACGGTCCGTTCCCCGTCGGAGACGAGACCGACCAGCGCGACCACCACGATGGTGGAGGGGAAGAGCGCCAGCACCCCGTAGTAGGTGAGCGCGGCGGCCCAGTCCGCGCAGTTGTCCTTGACGAAGTTCCGCCCGCTGCGGACCAGCACCCCGCGCCAGGTCGCCCAGCTCAGCTGGCGCATCCGGCGGGGGATCCGGGCCTGCTGCCGGTCGGTGACCACCGGCTGACTCGTCGCTGCCATGACCGCTCCCTGTGTCCCGCGCCCGGGCGCACCCCCGCCGCGTGCCAGAGCCGGTACCCCGGGCGAAAAATCGACAAACGGGGTGCCGGTTTGTCCCGGTCCCGGGCGGGAACCTCAGGAGGTGACCCGTTGACGCGGAGGAGGACGAGATGCCCGGGCGCGAGGTACTGCCCAGCACGCTGCGGCGCTCCCCGGAGAAGGCCCAGCGCACATGGGAGAAGACGCACGACTCGGCGGTGGAGACGTACGGCGAGGGAGAGCGGGCCCACCGCACCGCGTTCGCCGCCGTGAAGCACGAGTTCGAGAAGGTCGGCGACCACTGGGAGCCGAAGGGCCGCAAGGGCCCGAGCGACCGGCAGGCCGAGGGCGGCGGACCGGCCCGGCGGGCACCCACCGCCGGCGGCGTGGACGCCAACGCCACCAAGGACCACCTGATGGAGGTGGCGAAGAAGCTGGACGTGCCGGGCCGGTCCCGGATGACCAAGCCGGAACTGGTCAAGGCCATCGAGAAGGCCAACACCAACGCGACCCGCAAGGCGCGCGGCGGCCGCTGACGTACGACACACGGGAGCCCGGGACCAGCCGGTCCCGGGCTCCCGTCGTCGGTCGACGGGTCACCAGTGGCCGCCCCCGGGCGCCTCGATGTGCACCGCCTTGACCGTGCTGAACTCGTCCAGCAGCTCGGGGCCGTACCCGAAGCCCTGGCCGCTGCCCTGGCGCGGCTGCGCGGCACCGCCCGGCGCGCCGCCGAAGACCGCGTTGATCTTGACGGTGCCGACCGGCAGTTCCCGCCAGGCCCGCTGGGCGTGACTCATCGACCCGGTGAGCACCGTGGCCGCCAGCCCGTACGGCGAGTCGGCGGCGCAGCGCAGCCCCTCGCTGAACGAGTCGACCACGATCACCGGGGCGACCGGCCCGAACGTCTCCTCGCGGACCAGCGTCATCTCGTGCCGGCAGTCGGTCACCACGGTGGCCGGATAGAAGGCCCCGGGGCCGTCCGGCACCGTCCCGCCGGTCCGCACCCGCGCCCCCTCGGCCACCGCGGCGGTGACCTGACCGTGCACGTGGTCCCGGTGCCGCCGGTCCACCAGCGGCCCGAGCTGCGTCTCCGGGTCCCGGCCGGCGCCCAGGGTGAGCGCCTCGGCCCGCTGCACCAGCGCGGCCACGAAGTCCTCCGCGACGTCCCGGTGCACATAGATCCGTTCCACCGCCACGCAGATCTGCCCGGCGTTGGCGAAGCACCCCAGCGCCGCCTGCTCGGCCGCCCAGACCGGGTCGACGTCGGCGTCCACCACCAGCGGGTCGCTGCCGCCGTTCTCCAGCAGCACCTTCGCGCCGGTGCGCGCCCCGGCGGCGGCGATGGCGCGGCCGGTGGCGGTGGAGCCGACGTGGGCCACCACGTCGACCTCCTGGCCGGCCAGTGCCGCGCCCACCTCGGGGCCGCCGGTGAGCAGCGAGAGCACCCCGGCCGGCAGCGCCGAGTCGAGGGCCTTCGCCAGCAGCCAGCCGGTCCCGGGGGTCCGCTCGCTCGGCTTGTACAGCACCACGTTGCCGGTGACCAGCGCGGCGCCGAGCAGCCCGCAGGAGACCGCCACCGGGTCGTTCCAGGGGGTGATCGCGGCGACCACGCCCCGCGGTCCGGGGGCCATGAAGTCGATGGCGTCAGTGCCGCCGTGCAGCGTCCGGCCGCCGCGGACGGGACCCAGCTCCGCGTACTGCCGCAGGGTGCCGACGCCGGCCGCGACACCGCCGCGGGCGTCGTCCAGCGGCTTGCCCATCTCCGCCGTGGTGGCCCGCGCCAGGTCCTCGGCGGCGGCCTCCACCGCGTCCGCGGCGCGGTGCAGCGCCGCGGCCCGCTCCGCCGGGGCGGTCGCCGCCCACTCCGCCGCCGCGCCGCGCGCGGCCTCGACGGCCTTGGCCACCTCGTCCGCCGTCGCCACCGGCACGGTGGTCACCGGGGAGCCGTCCGCCGGATCGTGTACGACCAGCTCCCCTCCCGCGCCACCCGCGCCCCACACTCCACCTATGAGCTGCGCAACCGTGTACATGCGGCAGTGGATGCCCCGGTCCCGTCGAGGCAAACGCGTTTCGCCCGGTAACCGGCCGGGTAGGCGGATCGGATGATGTCGAACGGCATGTCGACCGGCCCGGAGACCGCGGACGCCGTCGTCATCGGCGCCGGGCACAACGGACTGGTCGCCGCCAACCTGCTGGCCGACGCGGGCTGGGACGTCCTCGTGCTGGAGGCGACCCAGGCCCCCGGCGGCGCGGTCCGCTCCGCCGAGGTCACCGCCCCCGGCTACCTCAGCGATCTCTACAGCTCCTTCTACCCCCTCGGGTACGCCTCGCCCGTGCTGCGCGGCCTCGACCTGGACCGGCACGGACTGACCTGGACGCACGCCCCCGACGTGCTGGCACACCTGCTGCCCGACGGGCGGGCCGCGGTGGTCAACCGGGACCCCGACGTCACCGCCACGTCGCTGGAGGCGTTCGCGCCCGGCGACGGGGACCGCTGGCTCAACGCGTACACGGACTGGCTGGAGGTGGCCGGGCCGATGCTCGACACCATCACCACGCCCTTCCCGCCGGTCCGCGGCGGGCTGGGCCTGCTGCGCCGGCTGCGCGTCTCCGGGTCACTGCGCCTGGCCCGCCGCCTCGTCGTGCCGGTCCGCAAGCTCGGCGACGAGCTCTTCCAGGGGGCCGGCGGGCCGGCGCTGCTGGCCGGCTGCGCCCTGCACACCGACCTGTCCCCCGAGGAGGCCGGCTCCGGGGTGTACGGCTGGCTGCTCGCCATGCTCGGCCAGCAGGTCGGCTGGCCGGTGCCCGTCGGCGGGGCCCAGAAGATCACCGACGCGCTGGTGTCCCGGCTGACCGAGCGGGGCGGCCGGATCAGCTACGGCGCGCACGTCGACCGGGTGCTCACCGCCCGGGGGCGCGCGATGGGCGTACGGACGGTCGGTGGGGCGACCTGGCGGGCCCGCCGGGCGGTGCTCGCCGACGTGCCCGCGCCGGCGCTCTTCCTGGATCTCGTCGGCGCCGCGGCGCTGCCGCCCCGGATGGTGGAGGACCTGGCCCACTTCAAGTGGGACGGCTCCACCCTCAAGGTCGACTGGGCGCTCTCCGCGCCGGTGCCGTGGAAGAACCGGTCGCTGGCCACCGCCGGCACGGTGCACCTCGGCGCGGACCTCGACGGGCTGACCACCTACTCCGCCGAGCTGGCCCGGGGCGAGGTGCCGCGGGACCCGTTCCTGCTGGTCGGACAGATGTCGGTGGCGGACCCGAGCCACTCGCCGCCCGGCACGGAGTCGCTCTGGTCGTACACCCACCTGCCGTTCCGGCGGGAGTGGCGGGCCGAGCAGATCGCGGAGCACGTGACGCGCATGGAGGAGGTGCTGGAGGAGGCCGCACCCGGGTTCCGGTCGCTGATCGTGGGCCGGCACGTGGCCGGTCCGGCCGACCTGGAGAAGGGCGACCCGAGCCTGGTCGGCGGGGCGCTCGGCGGCGGCACCGCCGCGGCGTACCAGCAGCTCTTCCTGCGGCCGATTCCCGGCCTGGGCCGCGCGGACACCCCGGTGGACCGGCTCTTCCTGGCCAGTTCGTCGGCGCATCCCGGCGGTGGGGTGCACGGCGCGCCGGGGGCGAACGCCGCCCGGGCGGCCCTGGCCCGCGACCGCGCGCTCACCGGCGGCCTGTACGCCGGGGCGATCGGCGCCGCCCACCGCGCGATCTACCGCTGACCGCGCGCGGCTCCGAAGCGCCGCGCTGCGGCCCGCGTGGCGCGGTGGCGCGCGTGCGCTGAGCGCTGTTGCGTCGGTGACGCGCTGTGGTGGCTCCGGTGGTGCGACGGCCGGGGTTTGCCGCCTTTGCTCTGCAGCCACCCAGGCAGCAGCCACCCTGCGTCACCAAGCGAGGGCAGCGACACACCGAAGCGTGGCGCTCTACCGCAGGTCAGGGTGGTGTTGCGTTGATGGCTGCAGAGCAAAGGGGCCCGCGAGGGCGGGCTGATGGAACGGCCGGCATCACGGAGCGTGCTGGTTGCCGACCGTCACCGGCTGGCTCGCGGTGTACGGCTCCGGCGACGCGCTGCGGGCCGGGTGAGGGTGCAGTGCCCCGGTCAGCCCTCGATGTTGCGGTGCCGGGAGCGGAGCTTGAACGGCATCAGCGCGCTCTCGACCTTGGTGGCGGTGGTCATCTTCGAGGCCCCCTCGCGGCGCTCCTCGAAGCGGATCGGCACCTCCAGGATGGTGTGCCCGAGCTTCGTGGCGAGGTAGTGCATCTCCACCTGGAAGCTGTAGCCGTTGGACTGCACCCGCTCCAGCCCGATGTCGCGCAGCGCGTCGGCCCGCCAGATCTTGAAGCCCGCGGTGAGGTCGCGGATCCGCACCCGCAGCAGGGTGTGCACGTAGAGGTTGGCCCAGCCGCTGAGCGCGCGCCGGTAGAGCGGCCAGTTCTCGTCGAGCTGTCCACCCGGCACGTAGCGGGAACCGATCACCACGCCGGCCTGCGTCGACAGGAGCGCGCCGAGCATGCCGGGCAGGGCCTCCGGCGGGTGCGACAGGTCCGCGTCCATCTGGGCCACGTAGTCCGCGCCGCCGTCGAGCGCCCGGCTGATGCCGTCCACGTACGCCCGCCCGAGGCCCTCCTTGCCGGCCCGGTGCACCACCTGGATCCGCTCAGGGTGCTCGATGGCCAGCTTGTCGGCGACCTCGCCGGTGCCGTCGGGGGAGTTGTCGTCCGCGACGAGCACCTTGAGCCCCGGCAGCGGGAGCGCGAGGAGCCGCTCGACCAGCACCGGGAGGTTGCCCGCCTCGTTGTAGGTGGGAACGACGACGGTCAGGCGCGCGTCCCGCCAGGGAGAGGGCAACTGAACGGGTTCGATCATCACGGACATCCTCGGTTTGCCGACAGGGTTCACGAAGAGGGTAACGAGTGCCCCCGCGCCCGAGGGTCAGCGGTCCGCCTTCTGCCGGGTGGCGATGTCGGAGAGCCGGTTCAACGTCTCCTTGTTGCGCTGGTGCAGCACCAGGTCGTTGAGCTTGTTGCGCACCCAGCGCAGCGGCCCGGCGGCGAAGTCCTCGCCGATGCGGACCCGGGTGGCGTGGTCGCCCACCGGTTCCAGGGTGAAGACCACGATCGCCTCGCCGGCCGGCCAGAGCCCCGCCTTGATGACCATCTTGCTCGGCGGCTCACAGACCAGCACGGTCGAGGAGTCCTGCAACGAGAACGGCCACGGCCCGGCCCGGTGGTGCAGCTGGCTGCCCACCCGGGGCCAGGCGTCGTCCACGTCCCGCACGTGCGCGGTGCCGACGACCCAGTCGCTGTAGGTCCACCCGTCGGCCAGCACGTCGAAGACCTGCTGCGGGGGAGCCTCGATCACTTTCTCCACGATCGCCACCGCCATCCCATACCCTCGCCCGGTCGGCCCGTAACGGGCCCGCCGGGTTAGCTTCTCCGGGGCGGCGGGTAACGCCGGACCGGGCCGGCGGCAGCACCGGCCGGGCGGGGACGGCACCGACCGGGCCGCCGAAGATGATGTTTACTCCTCGGGGCGTCGGGAACCCGCCCGCCGTGCGACGGGACCACGAGCGGGATCAGTGCAGGTCAGCCCGGGTTGACCCGGGTGCTGACCGGTTCCCGCCCGGTCCCCGTCTCTTCGACGCGGTGCTGCTCGACCGGGACGGCACGCTGGTCGAGGACGTGCCCTACAACGGTGACCCGGAGAAGGTCCGCCCGCTGCCCGGCGCCCGGGAGGCCCTGGACCGGTTGCGGGCGGCGGGGCTGCGGCTGGCCGTGGTGACCAACCAGTCCGGACTGGCCCGGGGCTTCTTCACCGCCGACCAGCTGCGCCGGGTCAACGCCCGGGTGGAGGAGCTGCTCGGTCCGTTCGACAGCTGGCAGATCTGCCCGCACGGCGAGCCGGACGGCTGTGCCTGCCGCAAGCCGGCACCCGGCCTGGTGCACGCCGCCGCCGCAGCGCTCGGCACCACGCCCCGGCGCTGCGTGCTGGTCGGCGACATCGGCGCCGACATGATCGCTGCCGGCGCGGCGGGCGCCGCCGCCGTCATGGTGCCCACCCCGGCAACCCGCCCGGCCGAGGTGGCCGCCGCGCCCCGGGTGGTGGCCGACCTGCCCGCCGCGGTCACCGAGATCCTCGACCGGATGGCACTGGTCGCCGGCCCCGCACCGACCCGTCGGCGGGGCCGGGTGCTGGTGGTCCGCAGCGACGCGGCCGGGGATGTGCTGGTCACCGGCCCCGGCATCCGCGCCGTCGCCGCCGGAGCCGACCGCGTCGTGCTGCTCTGCGGCCCCCGCGGACGCGCCGCCGCCGAACTCCTCCCCGGCATCGACCAGATCATCGAATGGCCGCTGCCCTGGATCGACGGCGACCCCGCACCCGTCGACCCGACCGACATCCGCCACCTCACCGACCGGCTCGCCGAGATCGCCGCCGACGAAGCCGTCGTCTTCACCAGCTACCACCAGTCCCCACTACCCCTGGCCCTGCTCCTGCGCCTGGCCGGAGTGCCCCGGATCAGCGCCATCAGCGACGACTACCCCGGCAGCCTCCTCGACGTCCGCCACCGCGTCCCCGTCGGCGTACCCGAACCCGAACGGGCGCTGTCGCTGGCCGCCGCCGCCGGGTTCACGCTGCCCGCCGGGGACGAACCGGGACTCCGGCTGCGCGTCGACGCGCTGCCGCCGGCCCCGGTCGAGCCCGGCTACGTCGTGCTGCACCCCGGCTCGTCGGTGTCTACCCGGGCCTGCCCGCCCGAGCTGGCCACCCGGATCGTCCGGGTGCTCAGTGCCGCCGGCTACCGGGTGCTGGTCACCGGCGGCGACGGTGAGCGGGACCTGACCGCCCGGGTGGCCGCGGCCGGCGGGGTCGACCTGGGTGGGCGTACCGGGCTCGCCGAGCTGGCCACCGTGATCGCCGGGGCCGGCGCGCTGGTGGTGGGGAACACCGGGCCGGCACACCTGGCCGCCGCGCTCGGGGTGCCCGTGGTCAGCCTCTTCGCCCCGACCGTCCCGTACGGACAGTGGGGCCCTTACCGGGTCCCCGCGGTCCGCCTCGGCGACGCCGCGGCCCCCTGCCGGGACACCCGCGCCACCCGCTGCCCGGTGCCCGGGCACCCCTGCCTCTCCGCCGTCGAACCCGGACGCGTCCTGGAGGCGCTGCGCCTGCTCGGCGTGCCCCCCGACGCGTCGCCGCGCCCGGAGGCGGTGGTCGCCGCCCGGTCGGCGGGCCCGCCGCTGCCGGTCACCGGCCGGAGCCCACGATGAACATCCTCGTCTGGCACGTGCACGGGTCGTGGACCACCTCCTTCGTGCACGGCAAGCACCGCTACCTGGTGCCGGTCACCCCCGACCGGGGCGCGTACGGGCTGGGTCGGGCCCGGACCTATCCGTGGCCCGACAGCGCCGTCGAGGTGACCCCGCAGGAACTGCGCCGCGCCGACGTGGACCTCGTCCTGCTCCAGCGCCCCGAGGAGTTCGACCTGGCCTGCGACTGGCTGGGCCGGCGGGTCGGCCGGGACGTGCCGGCGATCTATGTCGAGCACAACACCCCCAAGGGCGACGTGTCGAACACCCGCCACCCGATGGCCGACCGGGACGACCTGCTGCTCACCCACGTCACGCACTTCAACGAGCTGTTCTGGGACAACGGCGGCACCCGCACCGCCGTCGTCGAACACGGCGTGGTGGCCCCGCCGGTCGAGTGGACCGGCGAGCTGGACCGGCTGGCGGTCGTCATCAACGAGCCGGTCCGCCGCTGGCGGGTCACCGGCACCGACCTGCTGCCCCGGTTCGCCGAACTCGCCCCGCTGGACGTCTTCGGCATGGGCGTGACCGGGCTGGCCGACCGGCTCGGCCTGCCCGCCGACCGGATCACCAGTCACGACGACGTCCCGCAGCACGTGATGCACGCGGAACTGGCGCGGCGGCGGGCGTACCTGCACCTGTGCCGGTGGACGTCGCTCGGGCTCAGCCTGGTCGAGGCGATGACCATGGGGATGCCGGTGGTCGCGCTCGCCACCACCGAGGCCGTGGAGGCGGTGCCACCGGCTGCGGGTGCCCTCTCCACCCGCGTCGACGTGCTGCTCGACGCGGCCCGGGGATTCCTGGACGACCAGGACGCGGCCCGCCGGGCGGGCGCGGCGGCCCGGGCGGCCGCCCGGGACCGCTACGGCCTGGACCGATTCCTCGCCGACTGGGACCGGCTGCTGGAGGAGGAAACATGCGCATCGCGATGATCTCGGAGCACGCCAGCCCGCTCGCCGTCCTCGGCGGCGAGGACGCCGGTGGCCAGAACACGCATGTCGCGGAGCTCTCCGCCGCGCTCGCCGCCGCCGGTCACGACGTGCGGGTCCACACCCGCCGGGACGCGGTGGACCTGCCGGTGACCGTCCGCGCGCCCGGCGGCTTCGACGTGGTGCACGTGCCCGCCGGCCCGGCCGAGCCGGTCGCCAAGGACGACCTGCTGCCGTACATGCCGGAGTTCGGGGGGTGGCTGGCGGAGCGGTGGCGCACCGGCGACTGGCAGCCCGAGGTGGTGCACGCGCACTTCTGGATGAGCGGACTGGCCGCGCTCGCCGCCGCCCGGCCCACCGGGGTGCCGGTGGTGCAGACCTACCACGCGCTCGGCACCGTGAAGCGTCGCCACCAGGGCGCGCTGGACACCAGCCCGCCGGGCCGGCTCGACCGCGAGCGGGAGCTTGGCCGCTCGGTCGACCGGGTGGTCGCGCAGTGCCAGGACGAGGTCGCCGAGCTGGTCCGGATGGGGGTGCCGCGGACCCGGATCACGGTGGTCCCCTCCGGGGTGAACCTGGGCACCTTCGCCCCGCTGGGCCCCGCCGCCGACCGCGACGGCGACCGGCCCCGGATCCTCACCGTCGGCCGGCTGGTGGAACGCAAGGGCTTCCAGGATGTGATCCGGGCGATGGCCGAGGTCCCCGAGGCGGAGTGCGTGGTGGTCGGCGGGCCGCCCGCCGGGCTGCTGGAGACCGACCCGTACGCGCTGCGGCTGCGGGCCCTCGCCGAGTCCCTCGGCATCGCCGACCGGGTCAGGCTGGTCGGCGCGGTGCCCCGCGAGGAGATGGGCCGCTGGTACCGCTCCGCCGACGTGCTGGTCGCCGCCCCCTGGTACGAGCCGTTCGGGCTCACCCCGCTGGAGGCGATGGCCTGCGGCGTACCGGTGATCGCCAGCGCCGTCGGTGGGCTCATCGACACCGTGGTCGACGGGCGGACCGGCGACCTCGTGCCGGCCCGGGACCCGCAGGCGCTCGGGGCCGCGATCCGCCGCCTGCTGGGCGACCGGATCCGGCGCTTCGCGTACGCCACGGCGGCCCTGGAACGCGCCCGCCGCTGCTATTCCTGGTCGACCACGGCGGACCGGCTGGCGGAGGTGTACGGCGCGGTCGCCGCCGTGCGCCGGCCGACCCGGGTGGTCGCCTGATGACGGCGGGGGTCGGCACGGGCGGGGTCGACGGCGGCGTGCTCGACGTGCACCTGGCCAACCTGGCCGCGGCCCTGCTGCCGTTCCGTCGCTCGGCGCAGCTGCTGGAACGCTGGGGCGACGAGCTGGCGCAGCGGCTGGCCGAGGGGGGCCGGTTGCTGGTGGCCGGCAACGGCGGCAGCGCCGCCGAAGCCCAACACCTCACCGCCGAACTCGTCGGGAAACTCCGCGACGACCGCGAACCCCTCTCCGCCATCGCCCTGCACGCCGAAACCTCCGCCATGACCGCCATCGGCAACGACTACGGCTACGACGAGGTCTTCGCCCGCCAGGTCCGCGCCCACGGCCGACCCCACGACATCCTCCTGCTCCTGTCCACCAGCGGCACCAGCACCAACCTCCTCACCGCCGCCCAGGCCGGACACGACACCGGACTGCGCTGCTGGGCCTTCACCGGCCCCACCCCCAACCCCCTCGCCGACGCCTGCCACGAGACTCTCGCGATCGACTCGGTGGACACCCAGGTGGTGCAGGAGCTGCACCTGGTCGCCACCCACGTGCTCTGCGAGCACGTCGACCGGGCCCTGCCGGCGGCGCTCGCCGGCCGGGTGCCGACCGGACACTCCGGGACCGGACCCGTGCGTACCGGCGTCGAGGTGGTGCTCGGCGACGGCACGGCCCGGGAGGTGGAGACCCGATGAGGAGGTCGAGCGTGACGGGACCCGTCGTGGTGATCGGTGACACCCTGTTGGACCGGGACGTCGAGGGGCTGGTGAACCGGCTCTGTCCGGACAGCCCGGTGCCGGTGCTCGACGAGACCACGTACGTCGACCGCCCCGGCGGTGCGGGCCTGGCCGCGGTGTTCGCCGCCGACCAGGGCGCCGAGGTGGCCCTGGTGACCGCGCTCGCGGACGACGCCGGCGGGGCCCGGCTGACCGCCCTGCTCACCGCCGCCGGGGTGCAGGTGTACGCGCTGCCGCTGGCCGGCGCCACCCCGGAGAAGATCCGGCTGCGGGCCCGGGGTCGGGTGCTGCTGCGCCACGACCGGGGCGGCCCGCCCGGTGTGCCGGGTGAACCGGCGGAGGCGGTGCTGCGCCTGATCGCCCGGGCCTCCGCCGTGCTGGTCAGCGACTACGGCCGGGGCGTGGCCCGGCAGCCGGCGCTGCGCGCGGCGCTCGCCGCCACCCGGGCCCCGGTGGTCTGGGACCCGCATCCGCGCGGCCCCTCGGCGGTGCCCGGCACCCACCTGGTCACCCCGAACGAGTCGGAGGCGCGGGAGCTGGTCAAGCCGACCCCCGGCACGTCCCGGTTGGTCAGCGCGGCGCGGGGGGCCCAGGGGCTGCGCCGGCGGTGGCGGGCCGGCGCGGTCGCGGTGACCCTGGGCGGTGAGGGGGCGCTGCTCTGCCACGCCGGGTCGACCCCGCTGATGGTGCCCGCCCCGGCCACCGCCGAGGGGGACACCTGCGGGGCGGGGGACCGGTTCGCGGCGACCGCCGCCGTGGCGCTGGCCCGGGGCGCGCTGGTCTCCGAGGCCGTGCAGGCGGCGGTCGCGGAGGCGTCCGCGTACGTGGCCGGCGGGGGAGTGGCGACGGCCCTGCCGCGCCCGGTGCCGACGGTGGCCCCGGTGGTGGCGACCGGGGGCGGGGAGCGGATCGGGGCGGCCGCCGCCGGTGCGGTGGTCGCCGAGGTGCGCGCGGCGGGCGGCACGGTGGTGGCCACCGGCGGCTGCTTCGACCTGCTGCACGCCGGACACGTGGCGACCCTCCAGGCCGCCCGCCAGCTCGGCGACTGCCTGGTCGTCTGCCTCAACTCCGACGCCAGTGTGGCGGGGCTGAAGGGGGCCGACCGGCCGGTCGTGCCGCAGGGCGACCGGGGTCGGCTGCTCGCCGCACTGAGCTGCGTCGACGCGGTGCTGATCTTCGACGAGCCGACCCCGCACGCGGCGTTGTCCTGGCTTCGGCCGGACATCTGGGTCAAGGGCGGTGACTACGGCGGCGACGAATCGTTGCCCGAGGCGGAGATCCTGCGCCGCTGGGGCGGCAACACCGTGGTGGTGCCGTACCTGGACGGGCGGTCCACCACCGACATGATCGCGGCGGCGCGGGCGGGCCGGGGCTCCGGCGAGTGGCCGGCGGCGACCGTGACGCAGCCGGCGGGCGGGTCGACGGTCACCCCGTCGACCGTGGAGGGGGCACGATGAGCGAACGCACCGGACCACCACCGGGGGGCGGGCCGACCGTCCTGGTCACCGGTGGGTCGAGCGGGCTCGGCGCGGCCGTGGTCACCGCGGTGGCCCGGGCCGGCGGCCGGCCGCTGGTGCTCGACCGGCAGCGCCCCGCCGACGGGGTGCCGTGGGTCGAGTGCGACCTGGCCGACACCCGGGCCGCCGAGTCGGCCACCCGGGAGCTGGCCGAGCGCTCCGGTGGCCTCGACGCGGTGGTGACCGCCGCCGGCATGGACGTGCCCGGCAAGCTCGCCGACGTGCCGGGGGAGACCTGGGAACGGATCGTCGCGGTGGACCTGCTCGCCACCGCGGCGGTGATCCGCGCGGCGCTGCCCTACCTGGAGGCGTCCCGGGGGAGCATCGTCACCGTCGCCTCCACGCTCGGGGTGAAGGCGGTCAGCGACGCCACCGCCTACTGCGCGGCCAAGTTCGGGGTGGTCGGCTTCACCCGGGCGCTGGCCGCCGAGCTGGCCGGCGCGGTCGGGGTCACCCTGCTCGTCCCGGGCGGCATGCGCACGGCGTTCTTCGACGAGCGGGACGCGCAGTACCGGCCGGGACCGGACGCCGCGCTCAACGAGCCCGCCGACACCGCCGCCGCGGTCATGTTCGCCCTCTCCCAGCCGCCCGGGTGCGCGGTACGGGAACTCGTCGTCTGCGCCGAGCGGGAGTCGTCGTACCCGTGATCCTGGCCCTGCGCGCGCTCGGGGTCGGCGACCTCGCGGTGGCCGTCCCCGCGCTGCGCGGGCTGCGGGCCGGTCTCCCCGGCCGGGAGCTGGTGCTGGCCGCACCGCAGTGGCTGGCGCCGCTGGCCGCGCTGGTCGGCGGGATCGACCGGGTGCTGCCCACCGCCGGGTTGGCCGACCGCCCGGCCTGGCCCGGCCCGCCGCCCGAGGTGGCGGTGAACCTGCACGGGCAGGGGCCGCAGTCGCACCGGATGCTCGCCGCGGCCCGCCCCGGTCGCCTGCTGGCCTTCGCGAACCCGGCCGCCGGCTGGACCGACGGGCCACGCTGGGACGACGACGAGCACGAGGTCCGTCGCTGGTGCCGGCTGCTGCACTGGTACGGCCTGCCCGCCGACCCGACCGACCTGGCGCTGCGGCGTCCGCCCCGGGCCGGGGTGCCGGCCGGCGCCACCGTCCTGCATCCCGGCAGCAAGGTGCCCGCCAAGCGCTGGCCGGCGGAGCGTTTCGCCGCGCTCGCCCGCGCGCTCACCGACCGGGGTCACCGGGTGGTGCTGACCGGCTCGGCGGACGAACGCGGGCTGGCCGCCGGGATCGCCCGCGCGGCCGGACTGCCGCCGGAGTCGGTCCGCGCCGGCCGCACCGACCTGGTGGAGCTGGCCGCGCTGGTCGCCGACGCCCGGGTGGTGGTCAGCGGCGACACCGGCGTGGCCCACCTGGCCACCGGGTACGGCACCGCCTCGGTGGTGCTCTTCGGTCCGGTCTCCCCGGCCCGCTGGGGGCCGCCCCCGGACCGGCCGTGGCACCGGGTGCTGGACGCGTCCGGTCGGTCCGAAGTCGACGGTTGGGCCGGCGACGGCGGGGTAGGAGATCGTCCGACGGTGGTGGCCGTCCCGGTGGACGAGGTGCTGGCCGCCGTGGGCGAGGTCGAGCGATCGGGGCGGGGTTCCGATGCGGTTACGGCGTAGTGATCCGGGTCGGCCGGGATACGGCCGGCGCCGGCGCGGCAAGGGGTGGCTCTTCCTGGATCCGGCCGGCGAGCCGGTCCGCGACCCGGAGGTGCTGGCGCGGTTGCGGGACCTGGTCATCCCACCGGCCTGGCAGGACGTCTGGATCTCGCCGTACCCGAACGGGCACATCCAGGCCACCGGCGTCGACGCGGCCGGCCGCAAGCAGTACCTCTACCACCCGACGTGGCGCGAGAAGCGGGACGAGGCGAAGTTCGACCACGTCCTGGAGGTGGCCCGCCGCCTGCCGTCGCTGCGCGAGCGGGTGGACCACGACCTGACCGGTCGGGGGCTCAACCGCGACCGGGTGCTGGCGACGGTGACCCGGCTGCTCGACATGGGCATGTTCCGGGTCGGCAGCGACCAGTACGCCGTGGGGGAGGATCCCACCTTCGGCGTCGCCACGCTCCGTCCCGAGCACGCGCGCTCCCGCGGCGGCTGCGTGGTCTTCGAGTTCCCGGCCAAGGGCGGCATCGACCAGGTCCGCCGGATCGAGGACCGGGAGCTGTGCCAGGTGCTGACGAACCTGCGCCGCCGTCGGCGCGCCGCCGAGCGGCTCTTCGGCTACTGGGACGGCCGGAGCTGGCGGGACGTACGCAGCGACGAGGTCAACGACTACCTGCGCGACGCCAGTGGCGGGGAGATGACGGCCAAGGACTTCCGTACCTGGCACGCGACGGTGCTGGCGGCGACCGAACTGGCCACGCTCGGCCCGCAGCGGTCGGCGACGGCCCGCAAACGGGCGGTCGCCGCGGTGATGCGCAGTGTCTCCGAGCTGCTCGGGAACACCCCGACGGTGGCCCGTACGTCGTATGTGGATCCCCGCGTGGTGGATCTCTATCACGACGGGTCGCTGGCGCCGGTGGAGCCGCAGATGCCCCGGGAGGCCGTGGAGAAGGCGGTCCTGACGCTGCTCGAGGAGGCCTGACAACCGGGCGGCCGCCCGCGACGGGACTGTCGCGGGCGCCTCGCCACGGCCCCCCGTTACCAGTGGGCCGACCCGGTGTCCCGGCGACCGGCCCGCAATCAGTATGTCGGCTCGGAGTTGACCAGGGATGCCGCGGTGTTGACGATCCGTGCCTGTTCCCGCTCCCGCACCCGGTACGCCTGCGGGGTCAGCTCGTGCGCCGCGCGGAACGCCCGGCTGAAGTGCGCCTTGTCCCGGAACCCCCAGCGGGCGGCGATCAGCTGGACCGGCCGGTCCCGCAGGGCCGGGTCGGCGAGGTCGCGCCGGCACCGTTCCAGCCGTTGGTCCCGGATGTACGCGGCGACGGTCGTCTCCTCCGCCTCGAAGAGCCGGTGCAGTGACCGGACCGAGACGTGGTGCGCGTCGGCGACCTGCCGCGGGGTCAGCGTCGTCTCGCCCAGGTGCTGGTGGATGTAGGAGCGGACCTGGGTGAGCAGGGCGCGACGCCGTACCTCGGTGGGCACGGTCTCCTCGGAGACCAGGTGCCGCCCGAGCATCGTGGAGATCAGGTCGAGCCCGACGCCGGCCAGCCGACCGGCGTCCGCCGCGTGGTACTGCTCGGGTCGGGCGGTGATCTGCAGCAGGTACTGCGCCGCCAGCGCGCCGATCCCCTCGGTGCCGGACATCCGGCCGGCGAAGAGCGGGGCGAGCCGCCCCGGTGGCAACGGCAGCGCGTCGTACGGGATGAAGGCGACGACGGAGCTGGCCGCCTCCCGGCCGTGGTCGTCGCCGTAGTGGTTCACCTCGTGCGGCCGGGAGCAGTCGTAGAAGGTGAACTCGTGCGCGCCCAGCGCGCTGCGCTGCCCGTCCTGCGCGGTCAGCCCCCGGCCGGAGGTGGTCAGGGCGAGCAGGTAGTAGTCCGGGTCGGAGCGCTGCACCAGCTTGCGGGTGCGGACGCACTCCAGCGACGGGTACCGGTAGTTGATCAGGCGGATCGGGCCGAGGTCGATGAACTCGGCCCGGGCGACGAAGTCGTCCGCGTGGTCGCTGCGGATCCGCAGCGGCGCCGGCGAGTCGGCGATCATGTCCAGCCACATGCCGAACCGGTCCTTCGGCGGGACCAGCCCGGTGTCGAGGACCTGCCGGTGCAGTGTGCCGTCCATCAGCGACCCCCTTGTCCGTCGCCCTCCGGAATCGAGGACGCCCCACGGTGTCGTCGGGCGACATCCGTGGGGCGTCGAGTATCCGTCATGCCGGTGCCGGCCCCGCCGGCTGTGGCCGGGCGGCGTCAGTCGTTGAGCACGTGGGAGAGCCGGTCCCGGAAGCGGCGCTCCGAGTCGCTGACCACGTCGCCGCCGAGGCCGAGGATCCCACCGCTGGACGCGGCGGTGACCACCTGCTCGGCGATCTCCACCAGCCAGTGCCGGTAGGCCCCCGACTCGCCCTCGTCGACCTTCGCGGCGAGCAGGGCCGCGGCCTGGCCGGCCCGGACCAGCACGTCGTCGATCATCGCCTGCGGGTCGGCCGGCGCGATCACCGGCAGCTCCTCGCCGGCCTCCGGGTCGCCCACCCGGGAGACGATCTCCCCGGCGACCGCGGCCACCAGCGGGCTGGCCGACTGGCGGCCGGCGCCGATCGTCTCCAGCCCGGCGGCGTTCTCGGCCATGGTCCGCCTGGTGCCGTCGGACTCCGCCGCGCTCGCCGCGGTCAGCACCGACTGCGGGAGGCCGACCAGCAGCCCCCACTCCTCGTCGGTGAAACCGAACCCGGTGTACGCCGGCTGCTCGATCACGATCAAGCCCCTCTCGCCCTGGTCGTCGTTGTCGCCCGGCACCGGTGCGGTGCCCGGGTCAGGCTAGTCCAGCGTCAACAGGCCCTGTTCGGACACCACGCGGACCGACAGGGTCTTGTACCCCACCTCGTCGAAGAGCACCGTCATCCGGTCCTCCTCGTAGCTGAGGACCAGACCGGGACCCCATTCCGGGTGCCGGACCTGGCTGTGCACCGGGAAGGGACCGCTCGCCCCGTCGCCGGCGACGCTGGTGCCCGCGTGGCAGTTGTCGCAGTGCCCGCAGACCTCGCTCATCTGCTCACCGAAGTACGCCAGCAGCGCCTGCCCCCGGCACCCGGTGGTCTCGGCGAACGCCCGCATCATGTCGGTACGCGACCGGGTGACGGTCTGCTGGCGTTCCGCCTCGGCGAGGGCGGCCCGGCCCGACTCGGCGGGCTTCGGGGCGTACCGGGGGGCGCCCATCTTCTGCTTGGCCCGGGGCTCGGCGGCGCCCACCTGCTCCAGCAGGGAGAGGTACTGGCCGAGCTTGCGCGGGCCGAGGCCGGTCACCTCGCGCAGCTCCTTGCGGGTGCGGGCCTGCCTGCGCAGCAGCGCGGCCAGGTCCCGCAGCTCGGTCTCGTCGGGCAGGCCGCCGCTGAAGTAGCGCTGGAGGCCGACGTCCTCGGCGCGCCAGAGCAGCAGCACCCGGGCCGGTTCCCCGTCCCGCCCGGCGCGGCCGATCTCCTGGAAGTAGCTGTCCGGCGAGTCGGGCAGCGCGGTGTGCACCACCCAGGCGATGTTG
Source organism: Micromonospora sp. CCTCC AA 2012012 (assembly GCF_040499845.1). Classification (NCBI taxonomy): domain Bacteria; kingdom Bacillati; phylum Actinomycetota; class Actinomycetes; order Micromonosporales; family Micromonosporaceae; genus Micromonospora; species Micromonospora mangrovi. Next base: position 3,124,302 of record NZ_CP159342.1, on the reverse strand, counting down.
GGCTTGTCGATGCCCATGCCGAACGCCGAGGTCGCCACCATGATCGGCACCTGGTCGGCGAGGAAGGCCTCGTGCAGTTCGTGGCGGGCGTTGGTCGGCATCCCACCGTGATAGAACTTCGTCGGCCAACCGGCGTCGGTGAGCCGGGCGGCCAGCTCCTCGGCGGCCCGCCGGGTCGGCACGTAGATGATGCCGGGGCGCTTGTCGTCGCGCAGCAGCGCGGTCAGCCGTCGCCAGCGGTAGTCCTCGGTGGGGCAGTGCGCCACCTCGAGGAAGAGGTTGGGCCGGTCCAGGCCGGAGACCACGATCTCCGGCTCGCGCAGCCGCAGCCGGGCGACGATGTCGTCGCGCACCGGCGGGGAGGCGGTGGCCGTCAGCGCCACCACCGGCGGCCGGCCGATGCCGTCGATGAGGTGGCCGAGCGCCAGGTAGTCCGGGCGGAAGTCGTGCCCCCAGGCCGAGATGCAGTGCGCCTCGTCGATCGCGACCAGGGCCGGCTTCAGCGACTTGACCTCGGCCATCCGGTCCGGGTTGCTGAGCGCCTCGGGGGTGATGAAGAGGAACTCCGCCCGCCCCTGGCGGATCTCCTCGATCGCCTCCGCCTGCTGGGCGGCGCTCTCGTCGGAGCTGATCCGCACGGCCCGCAGCTCGGGGCGTTGCCGCTCGTTGAGCGCCGCGATCTGGTCCTGCTGGAGGGCCAGCAGGGGAGAGATGACCACCGTCGGTCCGGGGATCAGGCTGGCCGGGATCTGATAGATCGCCGACTTGCCGGCGCCGGTGGGCAGGACCACCAGGGCGTCGCGGCGCTTCATCACCGCGCGCATCGCGGCCAGTTGGTTGGGCCGCAGCGCGGTCCAGCCGAAGAGGCTCCGCGCCGCGCGGCGCAACGTCGTCGAGTGCGTGGACAGTTTCATCGAGGGCCGGAGGTACCCGGGCCGATCAATGTCGAAACCGTTGACTGCCGTGGATCCCTCCCTCATTATGAACGCGCGCTCATGAACAAGCGTTCACAACGAGGGAGGCGCGCATGTCCACCGTGGTCAACCGGCACCAGTCCGAGGCGTGGAACGGCTACGAGGGTCGGCACTGGGCCGACCACCACGACCGCTACGACGCGGTCAACGTCGGCTTCAACGAGCCGCTGCTGGCCGCCGTCCGACCCGGCGACCGGGTCCTCGACGTGGGCTGCGGCAACGGGCAGCTCACCCGGCTCGCGGCCGGCCGCGCCGCCGGCGGGCACGCCGTCGGCGTCGACCTCTCCGCCCCGATGCTCGACCGGGCCCGGAGCTGCGCCGCCGCCGAGGGCGTGCCGAACGTCGAGTTCGTCCGGGGCGACGCCCAGGTCCACCCCTTCCCGGCCGACACCTTCGACGTGGCGCTCAGCCGGTTCGGCGTGATGTTCTTCGCCGACCCGGTGGCCGCCTTCGACAACGTCCGGCGGGCGCTGCGGCCCGGCGGCCGGCTCGCCTTCGTCTGCCTCGACGACGTGCGCCGCGGCGACCTGGGCCGGGTGCTCGCCGCCGCGCTCGCCCACCTGCCCGTCCCGCCCACCGTCGGCACCGCGGTGGCCGAGCCGCTCTCGCTGGCCGACCCGGCCGTGGTCCACCGGGTGCTCGGCGAGGCCGGTTTCGCCGGGGTCGACTGCGCGCCCGTCGAGGCGCCGCAGGTCTGGGGGCGCGACGCCGGGGACGCTGCCGGCTTCCTCGCCGACTGGGGCCCGATCCGGCACCAGCTCGACCGGGCCGACCCCGACGCCGGACCCCGGGTACGCGCGGCGATGGCGCAGGCGTTGCGCCGGCACGAGCGGCCCGACGGCGTACGGCTGCGCGGCACCGCCTGGCTGGTCACCGCGCACCGCCGGACCACCTGACCCGGCGACGGGCACCGGGCCCGCCCGCCGCCGACCCTAGGATGGCGGTGATGTCACCCAGGAGAGCGGCCGTCCTGCGCGACGGCGACCGGAGTCTGCGCGAGCACCTGATCGCCGTCGCGGAGCGGCTGATCGCGGGCCGCGGCGCGGCCGGGCTGACCGTACGCGACATCGCCCGCGAGGCGCAGGTGGCCGACGGCGTGCTCTACAACCACTTCGCCGACAAGGAGGAGCTGCTGGCGTACGCGTTGCAGGCGCACGTCCGCACGGTCTGGGCCGGGGCGGGCGGGCCGCCCCCGACGCCGGGCAGTGCCACCGTCGAGGCGAACCTGCGGGTGCACCTGACCCGGGCGCTCGCGCTGCACGCGGCGATCCTGCCGGCCTTCGCCGGCCTGCTGCACCAGCCCCGGCTCCTCGCCCGCCTCGCCGAGCTGTCCGGCCCGACCGGGCCCGGCCCGGGCACCCGTGACGAGGTGGCCGGGTACGTCCGGGCCGAGCAGGGTCTCGGCCGGATCGCGCCCGACGCGGCCGCGGACGCGGTCGCCACGCTGCTGGTCGGCGTCTGCCACGACCTGGTGCTCGGGCGGCTGCTCAATCCCGCCGCGCCGGACGAGGTGCCGGCCGGGACGATCGACGACCTCGTGCGCACGCTGCTGCGCGGGATCCTCCCGGCCGACCGCTGACCGGCGGTCAGCGCAGGCGAGGCAGCACCTCGCGCCGGTAGAGGTCGAACAGGCCCGGCCAGTTCGGGCCCGTGTTGGCCACGTAGACCTCGTCGAAGCCGGCCTTGGCGTACTTGTCGATCATCTCCAGGTGGGCGTCGACGCTGTTGCCGCAGACGAACGCCTCCTTCATCATCTCCGGTCGCACCAGCTGCGCGGCCTGCTCGAAGTGCCGGGGGGAGGGGAGCACCTGGGACAGCTCACCGGGCACCCCGGCGTTCGGCCACTTCTCGTACGCGATCCGCACGCCCTCGTCCTCGCTGTCGGCGTACGCCGCCTTGAAGCCGGCCTGGCACGGCTTGTCGCCGCCGCCGTTCTCCCGGAACCGGCGGACCATGTCGCCGTCGGGCATCGTGCTGACGTAGCCGTCACCGATCCGCGCGGCGAGGTCGATCGCCTTGGGGCCGAAGCCGGAGACGTAGACCGGCGGGGGCGTCTCGGGGAGGGTGTAGATCCGGGCGTGCTCCACCGTGTAGTGCTTGCCGTGGTGGTTGACGAAGTCGCCCTGCCACAGCTCGCGCAGCACCTCGACCGCCTCCTCCAGCATCTCCAGCCGGACGTCGGTCTGCGGCCAGGCGTCGCCGAGGATGTGCTCGTTGAGCGCCTCGCCGCTGCCCACGCCGAGCACGAAGCGACCCTCGTGCAGCACCGCGCTGGTCGCCGCCGCCTGGGCCAGCACCGCCGGGTGGATGCGGACGGTGGGGCAGGTGACCGCAGTGGTCACCGGCAGCCGGCAGACCTGGCTGAGCGCGCCGATGGTGGACCAGACGAACGGGCTCTGCCCCTGCGCGTCGACCCACGGGTGGTAGTGGTCGGAGATCCACAGTGCCTCGAAGCCGGCCTCCTCGGCGCCGCGTGCCTGGGCCAGCAGCTCCGCCGGGGTGTACTCCTCGCTGGACAGAAAGTAGCCGATCCTCATCGTTCCCCCTCGCCGCGTTCGCGCCTTCTCCGTCGCAGCGGTACCCGCCGGGCCGCCGGCCAACCCGCCACGACCGGTCTCAGCGCCGGAACATGGCCCGGATGGCGATCAGCAGGAAGAGGCCGCCGACCACCAGGCCGAGCAGGCGTACGCCGGGGATGTCGGCGGCGCTCGTGGCGTCGGCGAGCAGCGCGGGGTCCATCCGGGAACTCTCCCACGAGGGACCGGTCGATGCCAGGCGGTAACAGTAAGGTTTATTGACTATTTAGGGACGCGGTGTGACCATGGCAGCACCCGCCGGGGCGGCGGACCGTGGGGAAGACGGGGGTACGACGGCGACATGAGCGAGCGGAACACTGCATCGGACGAGCTGGCGCGACTCGCGGCGGCCGTGCTCCAGCCCGGTTTCGTCGGCACCGTCCCACCGGCCTGGGTCTGCCGGTGGCTCGGCGAGGGGCTCGGCGCGGTGGTGCTCTTCGCCCGCAACGTCGTCGACCCGGCGCAGGTCGCCGCGCTCACCGCGACGCTGCGCGCCGAACGCCCCGACGTCATCGTCGCCATCGACGAGGAGGCCGGCGACGTCACCCGGATCGAGTCCGCCCGGGGCAGCTCGCGCCCCGGCAACCTGGCCCTCGGCGCGGTCGACGACCCGGCGCTGACCGAGGAGGTGGCCCGCGACCTCGGCGCGGAACTGGCCGCCGCGGGCGTCACCCTCAACTACGCCCCCGACGCCGACGTCAACAGCAACCCGGACAACCCGGTGATCGGGGTCCGCTCCTTCGGCGCCGACCCCGCCCTGGTCGCCCGGCACACCGCCGCCTGGGTACGCGGACTCCAGGCCGGCGGCGTCGCCGCCTGCGCCAAGCACTTCCCCGGCCACGGCGACACCCACGTCGACTCCCACCACGACCTGCCCCGCATCGGCGGCGACCGGGCCCGCCTCGACGCCGTCGAGCTGGCCCCGTTCCGGGCCGCCGTCGCCGCCGGTGTGCAGGCGGTGATGACCGGCCACCTGCTGGTGCCGGCGCTGGACCCGGAGCTGCCGGCCACCCTCAGCGCGCGCATCCTCGGCGGGCTGCTCCGCGACGAGCTGGGCTTCGGCGGCGTGGTGGTCACCGACGCGGTGGAGATGCGGGCCGTCGCCGACCGGTACGGCTTCGCCGGCGCGGCGGTCCGGGCCCTCGCCGCGGGCGCGGACGCGATCTGCGTCGGCGGCGAGCGGGCCGGCGAGCAGGACGCCCGGCTGCTGCGCGACGCCATCGTGGCGGCGGTCGTCGCCGGGGAGCTGCCCGAGGAGCGGCTGGCCGAGGCGGCCAAGCGGGTCGGTCAGCTCGCCGCCTGGACCGTCGCCGCCCGGGCCGACCGGCCGGCCGGCCCGACCCCGGGCGCCGACGGCTCGACGATCGGCCTGGCCGCCGCCCGCCGCGCGGTACGGGTGGCCACCGCCCCGGCCGGCGCCGGCACCCTGCCGCTGACCGGGCCGGCGCACGTGGTGGAGTTCGCCCCGCCCCGCAACATCGCGATCGGCGAGGAGACCCCGTGGGGTCTCGCCGCGCCCCTGGCCGCCCTGCTGCCCGGCACCACCACCACCCGGTACGCCCCCGACGAGCCCCCCGCCGACGCGCTCGCCGACGCGGCCGGGCGTCCCGTCGTGCTGGTGGTCCGGGACCTGCACCGGCACGACTGGATGCGGGCCGCGGTGCGCCGCGCGCTGGCCGCCCGACCCGACGCGGTCGTGGTGGAGCTGGGCGTGCCGGAGCTGGTCACCGGTGGGGTGCACGTGGCCACCCACGGCGCGACCCGGGCCGCCACCCGCGCCGCCGCCGAACTGCTCACCGGCGTCCGCTGAGCGGCGGACCGGAGCCGGCACGGCGGCGCGCCCGCCGGCCCGGCAACGGTCAGGGCTCGCGGACGACCAGGTCGGCGTAGTCGGGGTGGCGGTCGATGAAGGCCGCCATGAAGGGGCACTTCGGCACCACCCGGCCGCCCCGCTCGCGGAGCTGGTCCAGGGTGCCCCGGATCAGCGCCGCGCCGACGCCCATGCCCTGGAACCGCTCGTCGACCTCGGTGTGCGTGAAGACCAGCACCTCACCGCGCGGCAGGTAGGCGGTGAACCCGGCCAGCGCGTCGTCGACCAGGATCTCGAAGCGGTGCTTGGCGGGGTTCTCCTCGACCAGGAAGCTCACCGGCCCATTCTCCCCGCACCGGGGGCCACCCGGTCCAGTTCGGCCAGCAACCGGTCCACCTCGTCGGTGGTGTTGTAGTGGTAGACGCTGGCCCGGACCGCGCCGCCGCGCTCCCGCAGCCCCATCGCCTGGAAGTACTCGTAGGCGTAGTAGTCGCCGCAGGAGAGGCAGAAGCCCGCCGCGCCCAGCGCCGCCGCCGTCTCCGCCGGGGAGCGGCCGGCGAGGCGGAACGACACCGTGGGGCAGCGTCGCGCGGGGGAGCCGAGGACGGTGACGTCGGGGCGCGCGGTCAGGCCGGCGAGCAGCCGGTCGAAGACCCGCTCCTCGTGGGCCCGCGCGGCGGTCAGCCCGGCCCGGACCCGGTCGGCCCGGCTCCCGGTCGCGTCCGGGTCGAGGGTGGCCAGGTGGTCCACCGCGGCGGCCACCCCGGCCAGCAGCGGGAAGCTCGGCGTGCCGTACTCGAACCGGTCCGGCACCGCGTCGGAGGAGGGGAGCAGCTTCGCCGGGCGCAGCGCCTCCCAGCGGGCCGGGTCGGCGACCATCGCGGCCAGGTGCGGGCCGGACCACTTGTAGGCGCTGGTGACCAGGAAGTCCGCCCCGATCGAGGCGAGGTCGGTGGGGCCGTGCGGCACCGAGTGCACGCCGTCGACGCAGACCAGCGCCCCGGCCGCGTGCGCGGTCTTCGCGATCGCCGCCACGTCCGGCGCGGTGCCGATGGCGTTGCTGCCGGCGGTCACCGCGACCAGCCGGGTGCGCTCGCCGACCAGGTCGGCGTACTGGTCGGCGGGCAGCTCACCGGTGGCCGGGTCGAACTCCGCCCACCGGACGGTCGCGCCGGCCGCCTCGGCGGCCTGCACCCAGGGCCGGACGTTGGCGTCGTGGTCGAGTCGGGAGACCACCACCTCGTCGCCCGGCCGCCAGCCCGCGCCGAGCGTCCGGGCCAGGGTGTACGTCAGCGCGGTCGCGCTCGGCCCGAGGACCACCCCCTCCGGCCGGGCGCCGAGCAGGTCCGCCACCGCCGACCGGGCGGCGGCCACCAGCTCCAGCGACCGCCGGCCGGGCAGGAAGGCACTGCTGCGGTTGCCGATCGCGGCGCGCATCGCGTCGCTGACCGCCTCGATCACCGGCTGGGCGGTCTGGGTGCCACCGGCACCGTCGAAGTGGACGAAGCCCTCGGTCAGGGCGGGGTACGCGGCCCGGGTGCGGGCGATGTCGAACGCCATCCCGGGAGTGTAAGGAGGGACCCCGGTCCGCGCCGGGTACGGGTGACCGGCCCGCCCCCGCCGTCCGGCCGGCTGGCGGGGTGGCCGTCGTCTCGTACCCTTGGGCGGGTGACGAACCGACGTGTCTCCCCCTCGCCGTCCGTCCTCCGCCGCGCCGCCGGTCTGCTGGCCGGCCTCACGCTCGGCGCGGCGCTGCTGGCCGGGTGCAGCTCGGAGGGCGCCTCCACCGACTGCGACCTGAACGCCTGCACGGTCACCTTCGACCGGGGCGTGAACGCCAGCGCCAGCATCCTCGGCGTCGAGGCCAAGCTGATCGGCGCCCAGGACGACCAGGTGACCGTCGAGGTCGCCGGGGAGCAGCTCTCGCTCACCATGGGGCAGCAGGCCGCCGAGGTGGGCGGCCTCCAGGTCAGCCTGGACAGCGTCACCGACCAGCAGGTGCAGATCCGGGTGGCGCGCAACGGCAACGGCTGACCGGCCCGGGCCGGCGGCGGCCGACGTTTGGAAATCTTCGCAACCGGAGATTCTGCCGCCATGTCACTCACCCGGAACGCCGGAGCCACCGCCTCGCAGGCCGCGAACAGCAGATGGCTCGAACTGTTGACCCGGGCCGGATTCATCGGCTACGGGATCGTGCACCTTCTGTTCGGCTGGCTCGCGCTGCAGATCGCCTTCGGCAAGTCCGGCGAGGAGGGCAACCAGAACGGTGCGCTGCGCACCCTGGGCGCCCAGCCGATGGGCAAGGTCCTGCTGGTCACCATCGCGGTCGGCCTCTTCGCCATGGCCATCTGGCAGGCGTTCGAGGCGGCCATCGGGCACCGCGGGCTGCGCGACAAGGACCGGCTGTTCGAGCGGGTCGCCTCGGTGGTCCGCACCCTGGTCTTCCTCTGGCTCGGCTGGACCGCGATCAAGGTCTTCCAGGAGGCCAGCTCGAACGCCGCCGACCAGCAGCAGGCGCTGTCGGAGAAGCTGATGACCTCCACCGGGGGCCGCTGGCTGGTCGGCCTGGCCGGGCTGGTGCTGGCCCTGGTCGGCATCGGCATGGTGATCTACGGGCTGAAGAAGAAGTTCGAGAAGAACCTCAAGACCGGTGAGATGAGCCCGAAGACGCACACCCTGGCCCGCCGCCTGGGTATGGCCGGCTACGCGGCCCGGGGCACCGTCTTCGCCGTCGCCGGCATCCTGATCATCGTGGCGGCGGTGAAGTACGACCCGGAGAAGGCCCGCGGTCTGGACGCCGCCCTGCGCACCATGCGGGACCAGCCCTGGGGCCCGGTGATCCTGGCGCTGATGGCGCTCGGTATCGCCGCCTTCGGGGTCTACTGCTTCCTCCAGTCCCGGTACCGCCGGGTCTGACCTGGTCGATTCCGGGACCGCCGGGCACCATGGGGCACTGCCCGCACGTGCCCGGCTGGAGGGAGAAGGACCTGTGCAGAGCTACCTCGTGACGGTCGTCGCCGCGCTCGCCGCGGCGGCGATCGCGCTGTTGCTGGTCGAGGTGGTGCACCGGGTGACCCGCCGGCTCGGGCGGCGCTCACTGCTGATGACCGAGCTCACCGAGCACTCGCACCGCCCGTTCCAGTTGGCCGGCACGGTGCTCGCCGTGCAGCTCGTCGTCCGCTTCACCACCCTGTACGCGGTGGGCAGCCCGTGGCGGCAGGCCGTCCTGCACGCCCTGGTGATCGCGCTGATCGCCGCCGCCGCCTGGCTGGTCGCCTCGCTGCTGGTGGTGATCGAGGACACCGCGCTGGCGAGGTTCCGGGTGGACGTGCCGAACAACCGGCACGCCCGGCGGGTCCGCACCCAGGTGGTGCTGCTGCGCCGGCTGACCATCGCGGTGATCGTGGTGCTCGCCGTCGGCGTGACGCTGATGACCTTCCCCGCCGTCCGGGGCATCGGGGCCGGGGTGCTGACCAGCGCCGGTGTGGTCGGTGTGGTGGCCGCCCTGGCCGCGCAGAGCCTGCTCGGCAACGTCCTGGCCGGCCTCCAGCTCGCCTTCAGCGACGCGGTACGCCTCGACGACGTGGTCGTGGTCGAGGGGGAGTGGGGCCGGATCGAGGAGCTGACCCTCAGCTACGTGGTGGTGCAGATCTGGGACGACCGCCGGCTGATCCTGCCCACCTCGTACTTCACCAGCCGGCCGTTCGAGAACTGGACCCGGACCGAGGCGGCGGTGCTGGGCACCGCCGTGTTCGACGTCGACTGGGCGCTGCCGGTGCAGGCGATGCGGGAGGAGCTGCGCCGGCTGGTGGAGTCCAGCGACCTGTGGGACGGGCGGGTGTGCGTACTCCAGGTGGTCGACGCGACCGGCGGCATGATCCAGGTGCGGGCGCTGGTCAGCGCGGCGGACGCGGGCAGCCTCTGGGACCTGCGCTGCCTGGTCCGCGAGCACCTGGTGGCCTGGGTACGCGACCACCGGCCGACCGCCATGCCCCGGGTGCGCGCCGAGGTCGGCGACGCCAGCGGCACCCTGCCCTGGCAGGCGGTGCAGCCGCGCCGGCCGGTCCGGCGGCTCTCCGACACCGACGTGCCGGACGACGCCCGGGTCTTCGGCGGCAGCGACGACGGCGACGCCCGCAGCGAGGCGTTCGTCGGGCGGGAGGACCACGCGGACTCCCGCCGCTGACCCGAGCCGTCCCGGAACCCCCGGCCGCCCCACGGCGCCGGGGGTTCCGCGCGTTCCGTCGGTCGTGGTGGCGTGACCTGGCCGGCACCGTACCCGTTGCACCTGCCGGACGGTGCCGGCGCGGGCGGGACCGCCCGTGCTGGGTGAGATCTGCCCCGGACGTGTTTGTTCCGCCCGTTCCGGGGGACCTGCTGCGCACGCCCCGGCTCCGGCCCGCGCCGGAGGCCGGGCGGGCGCGACCGGGCGGACCGGCCGCTCCGCGCAGGATTGACGGGCGGCGACTCCGGGCATACAGCGCGGTGATGATGAAAGGAGGACAGCATGGCTGACGTCGCGAGTCGCAGCACGTCCCGGACCGGGAGCGAGCCGTCCACCGCCGAGTTGGTGCAGCGGGCCACCGAGCAGGTCTCCCGCCTGGTGCGGGACGAGCTGGCGCTGGCCCGGGCGGAGCTGACCGAGAAGGGCAAGCACGCCGGGATCGGAATCGGTCTCTTCGGCGGCGGTGGGGTGATGGCCCTCTACGGCGCCGGCGCCCTGGTCGCCACGGTGATCCTGCTGCTGGCCCTGGTCATGCCGGCCTGGTTGGCCGCCCTGATCGTGGCGGTGGTGCTCTTCGTGATCGCCGGGATCCTGGCCCTGGTCGGCAAGAAGCAGGTCAGCCGTGCGGTCCCGCCGGTGCCGGAGGCGGCGGTCCGCAGCGTCCGCGCGGACGTGGACACCGTCACCGCCGCGGTGAAGGACGGGAGGCGGGCATGACGGGCAACGGAACCGGCGACCGGGAGGCGCTCCGCGAGGAGATCCGCCGTACCCGGGTGGAGCTGGGTGAGACGGTGGAGTTGTTGGCGGCCAAGGCGGACGTCAAGGCGCGGCTGAAGGACTCCGCCGAGCAGGCGAAGGAGCGGATGCGCGAGCAGGCCGCCCAGACCGTGGCCCGGATGCGCGGTCAGGCCGCGCAGAAGGCGGTCGAGGTCCGCGGGCAGGCCACCGAGAAGGCCCGGGTCGCCCGGGTCCAGGCGTACGAGACGGGTGAGGCGGTCCGGCGCAACCCGGTGCCGTGGGCGACGGTCGCGGCCGGCGCGCTGGCGACCGTGGTGGTGCTGCTGATCGTCCGGGGGAGGCGCAGGTGAGCAAGGGAATCGGCAGGGCCGCCTACAAGCCCGTCGGGGTGCTGCTCGGCCTGGCCGCCGGCACGGTCGCCGGGGCGATCTTCCGGCAGGTCTGGAAGGTCACGGCCGGCGACGGTGAGGCGCCCAGCGCCACCGACGAGGACCGTCGCTGGGGCGAGATCCTCGCCGCCGCGGCGTTGCAGGGCGCCATCTTCGCGGTCGTCCGGGCCGCCGTGGACCGGGGCGGGGCCGTTGGCGTACGCCGGATGACCGGCCACTGGCCCGACTGATCCCAGGTCGCGCGGGCCCCTTTCCCACCTCGTGGGGAAGGGGCCTTTCGCATGCTTCCCCCGGCCCGCCCAGTGGATCTCACGCATCCGTCAGGTCACATGTCGGAGAAATTCGTCCGGTACTCTGTGCAGAGTTTTCGCTACGTGGTTTGCTGTTCCACGCTGTTGCGAGACAGCGTGGGTTGAGAGAAGTCTCCTTCACCGGGGGCCGCCTCAGGCACCGCTGCTCGAAAACGGCCAATCGGCCGCACGGCGTGCTCGGCCGCCAGTTTTAGAAGGAGATACACATGGCGCAGGGAACCGTGAAGTGGTTCAACGCAGACAAGGGCTTCGGCTTCATCACCGTCGACGGCGGGGGTGCTGACGTGTTCGTCCACTTCTCGGCCATCCAGACCAGCGGCTACCGCACGCTGGAGGAGAACCAGCGGGTGGAGTTCGAGATCGCCCAGGGTCAGAAGGGTCCGCAGGCCGAGCAGGTCCGCCCCATCTGAGCAGTGCCGGTCGGCCGCGCCGGCCGGTGCGATCCGGTTTCCCGGATCGAAGCGAAGCCCCGCAACCCGTACCGGGAAGCGGGGCTTTCCGCGTCTTCGCGCTCAGGGGCGGGGCCGGCGGGCGCGCATGCCGTACCAGAGCGCGCCGATTCCGGCGAGGACCAGCAGCGGGCCGAGCACCGCCCAGATCCGCTGGTCGGTCATCACGCTGCCGCCGACATAGCCGAGCCCCTGCACCGTCCACACCGCACCGACCACCACGGCCAGCAGGCCGAGGGTGAGCGGAAGCCAGCCCCTCATCCGTTTCCCTTCCGACGACTGCCTCCAGCATGCCGGTCGGCGCGCGCCGGGTGGGGCACCGCACCGGACCGGACCGGCGTCACCACCGGTCGTGCACCTGCGGGCGGATCAGCTCGTCGTAGGTGGCCCGGACAGCGGCCAGCTCCGTGTCGCTCAGCGGCGCCAGACCGGCCGCGGCGGCGTTGCGTCGGGCCTGCTCGGCGTCCCGGGCGCCGGGGATGACCACGGTGACGCCGGGCTGGTCGAGGATCCAGCGGAGCGCGAACTGGGCCATCGTCCGGTCGTCGCCGACCAGCGGGGCGAGCCGGCGCACGGCGGTCAGCCCGAGGTCGTAGTCCACTCCGGAGAAGGTCTCCCCGACGTCGAAGGACTCGCCGTGCCGGTTGAAGGTGCGGTGGTCGTCGGCGGGGAAGGTGGTGTGCTCGTCGTACCGGCCGGAGAGCAGGCCGCTGGCCAGGGGCACCCGGGCGATGATGCCCACCCCGGCGGCCGCGGCGGCGGGCAGCACCCGCTCCAGCGGCTTGTGCCGGACCGCGTTGAGGATGATCTGCACGCTGGCCACGCCGGGCCGGGCGATGGCGGTGAGCGCCTGGTCGCAGGTCTCCACGCTGACCCCGTACCCGGCGATCCGCTTCTCGGCGACCAGGGTGTCCAGGGCGTCGAAGACCCGGTCGTCGGCGAAGACCGCGGTGGGCGGGCAGTGCAGCTGGACCAGGTCGAGGGTGTCGACGCCGAGGTTGGCCCGGGACCGATCGGTCCAGGCCCGGAAGTTGTCCAGGTGGTATTCCTCGGGTCGCTGCTCGACCCGGCGGCCCATCTTGGTGGCCACGGTCAGCCCGTGCCCGGGGTGCTCCCGCAGGAACCGGCCGATCAGCTGCTCGCTGCGGCCGTCGCCGTAGACGTCGGCGGTGTCGAGGAAGGTGACCCCGGCCTCCACGGCGGCGGCCAGGACCGCCATCGCCGCGTCCTCGCTGACCTGACCCCAGTCGGCGCCGAGTTGCCAGGCGCCGAGTCCGACGATGCCGACGTGCCGGCCGAGCCGGTCGAAGCTGCGCTGTTCCATCCCACCGAGCCTAGTGAGGTCCTTGCCGGTCCGCTCGGCGGGCCGTAGGGTCGCAACAAGACGGACGTACGGTTTGGGAGGCTGCCATGTGGGACCCCACCGCCTATCTGCGTTACGACGACGAACGGTCCCGCCCCTTCCACGACCTGGTCGCCCGGATCCCCGCCGACCGCCCCCGCGCCGTGGTCGACCTCGGCTGCGGCCCCGGCACCCTCACCGTCACCCTCGCGCGGCGGTGGCCGGCGGCCCGGATCGCCGGGCTCGACTCCTCCCCGGAGATGATCGACCAGGCCGCGACCCTGGCCGGCGACGTGGCGTTCGCCGTCGGCGACGTCCGCGCCTGGCACCCCGGGCCGGACGTCGACGTGGTCGTGACCAACGCGGTCCTGCAGTGGGTCCCCGAGCACCGCGACCTGCTCACCCGCTGGGCCCGCGAGCTGCCGCCCGGGGCGTGGCTGGCGTTCCAGGTGCCGGGGAACTTCGCCGCCGCGTCGCACCGGGCGCTGCGCGAGGTCGCCGGGCGGGACCGGTGGCGCGCCACCCTCACCCCGCTGCTGCGGTCCGACCCCGTCGACGACCCGGCCGACTACGCGGCGCTGCTGGTCGGTGCCGGCTGCGCGGTCGACGCCTGGGAGACTACCTACGTGCACCTGCTCCCGGCCGCCGCCGACGCGGACCACCCGGTGCTGAGCTGGATGGAGGGGACGGCGCTGCGCCCCGTGCGCGCCGCCCTGGACGCCGCCGGCTGGGCCGACTTCCGCGCCGAGCTGGGGGTACGCCTCGCGCGGGCGTACCCGGTGCGGCAGGGTCAGGTGTACTTCCCGTTCCGCCGGATCTTCGTGGTGGCCCGCACCGGCACCCGCGCAGAGGAGAACCCGTGACCGATCTGCCCACCTTCATCGCCGGCCTGCCCAAGGTGGAGCTGCACGTGCACCACGTCGGCTCCGCCTCGCCCCGGATCGTCTCCGAGCTGGCCGCCCGGCACGAGGGGCGCAGCCCCGTCCCCGCCGACCCGGACGCGCTCGCCGACTACTTCGCGTTCCGCGACTTCGCCCACTTCATCGAGGTCTACCTCAGCGTCGTCGACCTGATCCGCGACCCGGAGGACGTCTGGATCCTCACCCACGAGGTGGCCCGGGAGCTGGCCCGCCAGCAGGTCCGGTACGCGGAACTCACCGTCACCCCGTACTCGCACGTGCACCGGGGCATCCCCGCGCCGGCGTTCTGCGAGGCGATCGAGGACGCCCGCAAGCGCGCCGAGGCCGACTTCGGCATCGCGCTGCGCTGGTGCTTCGACATCCCCGGCGAGGCCGGGCTGCCCGCCGCCGAGCAGACCCTGCGGATCGCGCTGGACGAGCGCCCCGACGGGCTGATCAGCTTCGGTCTGGGTGGCCCGGAGATCGGGGTGCCCCGGCCGCAGTTCGCGCCGTACTTCGACCAGGCGCGGGCGGCCGGGCTGCGCTCCGTACCGCACGCCGGGGAGACCACCGGCCCGCAGACCGTCTGGGACGCCCTGCGCGACCTCGGCGCCGAGCGGATCGGGCACGGCATCTCCGCCGCGCAGGACCCGGAGCTGCTGGCGTACCTGGCCGAGCGGCGGATCGCGCTGGAGGTCTGCCCCACCTCCAACGTCCGGACCCGGGCGGTCGCCACCATCGACGAGCACCCGCTGCCCCGGCTCGTCGAGGCCGGGGTGCTGGTCGCCATCAACAGCGACGACCCGCCGATGTTCGGCACCACCCTCAACGACGAGTACGCCGTCGCCGCCCGGCTGCTCGGCCTCGGCCCGGACGGGCTGGCCGGGCTGGCCCGTGACGCGGTGACCGCCTCGTTCCTGGAGCCGGTCGAGAAGGCGCGGATCAGCGCCGAGATCGACGCCTACCTGGCGGCCGCGACACGCTGACCGGGCGGGACGGCACCGGCCGCCGGGACACCCGCAGCGGCCGGTGCCGTCGGTGCGCCACGAGTCCGAACCCGACGGTCGCGCCCAGCGCGATGGTCACCAGCACCCGCGGCAGCGGTGCGTCGAGCGCCGGCCGCTCCACCCCGTACGCCAGGACCGGGTCCTGCCACGCGGCGAGGGTGAGGGTGATCCCCAGTCCGATCACGGCGGCCCAGCGGAGCAGCCGGCTGACGGTCGGCGTCATCACGGTCACCTCACGCCCGGGGTGTGGTTCGACGGGGGAGTGGCGCGCGGTGGAGGCCGGGTGTGGGGGGACCGCGACCCCCACCGCGCGCACGGTTCCGTCGGCCGAGGGTCTTACGGGGCGTTCCGGCCGACGGAACTGATGGGTTCGTCGTCGATCCTGTCAGCCGGGACCGGCGGGACCGGCGTCGTTAACCCGGATCTAAGGAAGACTTGCGCCCGCGCACAGCCACGCTCAGCGCGGCCGGGGCCAGCGCCGCCCGCCGGGCTTCGGCTCCCGCGCGTCCCGGGCCATCCGGCCGACCAGACCGAAGCGGTTGACCTGCCGGGGCGTCGCCTCCGGGTCGGCCAGCAGCATCACCACGCTGGCCCCGCCGAGCCGGGCCCGGTCGATGCTCACCGAGCCGTTGGCCTGCAACGCCACCCGCTTCGCGATGTCCAGCCCGAGCCCGGTCGAGCCCTGGTCGCTGGCACCGCGGCGCAGCGCCCGGTCCGGGTTGGCGATGCCGGGGCCGGCGTCGTCGATGCGGATCGCCACGTAGCCGTCCCGCCGGCTCACCGCCACCTCGAAGGCGGTGCCCTGCGGGGTGTAGCGGAACACGTTGCCGATCACCGCGTCGAGGGCGGCGGCCAGCTCGGCGCGCGGCACCGGGGCGGGGATGCGCAGCTGGGCGCCGCTGACCCGGTGCGGACGGTTCTGGTCACCGGCGAGGGCCGCCCAGAACACCATCCGGTCCCGGACCACCTCGCTGACGTCGCACATCGCCGGGCCGGTCTCGTGGGTGACCGCCTTGCGGGTGGTCTTGATCAGCTGGTCGACCTCGCCCTCCAGGGTGACGATCGCCTGCCGGATCCGCCGGATGCCGCGCCGCCGGTCCAGCTCCGCCTCGCTGAACGCCCCGATGCTGGTGTCGTCGGACTCCAGTGCCTCGGCGTCCAGCCGCAGCACGGTCAGCGGGGTACGCAGCCGGTGCGACAGGTCCGCGACCAGTTCCCGCTCGTCGGTCCGGAGCGCGACGAGGCGGTCGGCCATCCGGTTGAAGGCGTGCCCGGCCTCGGCCAGCTCGCGCGGGCCGCTCGGCTCCACCCGGACCGCGAAGTCGCCGTCGCCGACGGCGAGGGCCGCCCGGACCAGGTCCCCGGTCGAGTCGACCGCGCGGGCGGCGACCCGGTCGACCACGATCACCGCCGCGCCGACCAGCGCGACCGCCACGGTGAGCAGCAGCAGCCAGCGCCCGCCGCCGCCCTCGTCGAGCACCGCGTCGGGCACGAAGACCTCGACCACCGCCACCCGGTCGCCGAGCACCACCGGGTCCAGCCGGAGCACGCCCCCGTCGACGTCGGTGACCACCGACCGTCGCTCGGCGGTGGCCCGGGCCAGGGCCGCCGCGTCGGCGCGGCCGGCCGACTCGTCGCCGCCGAGCCCGTGCACGACGGGTCGGGTGGCGGGGTCGTCGCCGGCGGCCGCCACGGCCCGCTGCACGACCGCCGGGTCGGTGCTGACCGCGAGCGCGCCGGTGACCAGCGCGGCCCGCCGGGCCGCGTCGGCGAGCTTCTCCTCGCGGGCCTGGTCGCGCAGGCTGAGCCCGAGCGGGATGAGGAAGGCGAGCGCGAGCAGCGTGCAGATGCCGGCCGTCAGCCAGGCCAGCGTCGGCCTCAGTCCGGCGCCACCAGCCGGAAGCCGACCCCCCGCACGGTGCGCAGGTAGCGCGGCTTCGCCGCGGACTCGCCCATTTTGCGGCGCAGCCAGTACAGGTGAACGTCGATGGTCTGGTCCTCGCCGACCGATGGCTGCCGCCATACCTCCTCCAAGAGTTCCCGCCGGGACACTACCCGGCCGGGACGTGCGGCGAGATACGCCAGCAGGTCGAATTCCTTGCGGGTGAGCGCCAGCGGCTCCCCGTCCAGCAGCGCGCTGCGCTCACCCACGTCCACCCGCAGCCCGCCCACCGTGTGCACGGCCGGCTGCACCGTCCGGCTGGCCCGGCCGGCCCGGCGCAGCACCGTGGTGATCCGGGCGTCCAGGTGGGCGCCGGTGAACGGCTTCACCATGTAGTCGTCGGCGCCGGCCCGCAGCAGGCGGACCACCGACTGCTCGTCGTCGCGGGCGGTGGCGATGATGATCGGCACGTCGGTGATGCCGCGCAGCATCCGCAGCGCGTCCGAGCCGTCCAGGTCGGGCAGGCCGAGGTCGAGCACGACCAGGTCGGGCGTCTCGGCGGCGACCCGGCGCAACGCGTCCAGCGCCGTGCCCACGGCGTGCACGGCGTGTCCCCGGTCGGTGAGGGACCGCAGCATCGCGCCGCGTACGACGTGATCGTCTTCGACCAGGAGCACGGTGGCCACGTCAGCACCGTACTTGGCGTGGCAAGTTGATCGCGTTGCGGCACTCCCCGGAACCGGGCAAGCTGGGACGACGATGACGTTCACCCTCTTCCCCGACACCCGCGAGACCCTGGCCCGCGACAGTCTCGCCGGCCTCTCCGTCGGTGACGCGCTCGGCTCGCAGTTCTTCGTCCCGGGCCGTCGGCCGACCGACCTCGCCGCCGGGCGGCTGCCGCCGCCACCGTGGCAGTGGACCGACGACACCGAGATGGCCTGCTCGGTGGTGGCCGCCCTGGCCGGAACGGGCCGGATCGACCGGGACCGGCTGGCGTTGGACTTCGCCGAGCGCTGCGAGCCGTACCGCGGCTACGGGCCCGGGGCGGTGACGATCCTCCGGCTGATCCGCACCGGCACGCCCTGGCCGGTGGCCGCCGCGTCGGCCTTCGACGGGCAGGGCTCCTGCGGCAACGGGGCGGCGATGCGGGTGGGCCCGCTCGGCGCCTGGTACGCCGACTCCACCCGGCAGGCCGCCGCGCAGGCCCGCGCCGCGGCCGAGGTCACCCACGCGCATCCGGAGGGGATCGCCGGGGCGGTGGCGGTGGCCGTCGCCGCCGCGCTCGCCGCCCGGGCCCGCCTCGACGGCGACCGGCCCGAGCCGGCCCGCTGGCTCGCCGCGGTGACCGCCGCGCTCGACCCGGCCGGCGAGGTGCACACCGGGGTACGCCGGGCCGCCGCCCTGCTCGGCCGTCCGGCCGACGACGCCGCCGCCGCGCTCGGCAACGGTTCCCGGGTGACCGCCCAGGACACCGTCCCCTTCACCCTCTGGGTGGCCGCCACCCACCTGGACGACTACCCGGCGGCGATCCGGGTCTGCGTCGAGGCGGGCGGGGACGTCGACACCACCGCCGCCATCGTGGGCGCGGTGGTGGCCGCGTACACCGGGGTCGGCACGCCGGGCGGCGTGCCGGACGGCTGGCTCGCCGCCCGCGAACCGCTGCCCGACTGGCTGCCCGCCCGCGCCTGACCCGCCGCCGCCTGCCCTGCCCGCACCGGGCCCGGCGGGCCGACACCGGGCCGGCGACGTGGCGGTGTCGGCCGCGCGGGAACGCCGCCAGGGCAGCCCGCCGGTGCCGGGGCGGGCCAGCGGGCGGGGCGAGGTCAGTGGGCGGCGGCCCGGGTGCCGCCGCGCACCGAGAGGACCGGCTCGCCACCGTCGCCGCGGTGGGGCGGCTCGTCCTCCGTGGGGTCGGCGTCGTCGGCCGCCGCGTCGGGGAGGGTCAGCGCGGTGCGGCGCCGACGACTGAACAGCCAGCCCAGCGCCGCGCCGCCGGCCAGCCCGACGAGCAGCCCGCCGCCCAGCAGCAGGTCGGCGCTCGGGCCGTCGTCCGTGTCGGCCGCCGTCCGGGCCGGCGCGTCCGCCGGTGCCTCGGCGGCCGGGCCGTGGCCGCCGTGCCCACCCGCGCCGGGCAGCGCCGGCAGCAGGGTGACCGTCGGGGCCGGGTGCGCCCCACCCGGCGGGTCCGCCCACCGCACCACCGTGCCGTCGGCGTACGTCTGGACCACCTGGAAGGTCAACCGGTCGGTGGCCGGCATCGGGCCCATGCCGAGCGAGAGCCGGGCGGGGCCGCTCGCCGCGTCCGGCACCCGGATCCAGGTCACCGCCTCGGTCACCTGGTCCAGCTCCGGGGCGTGGATCCCGGCGACCGGCCGGTCCAGGGTGCGGGTGGTGATCCGGGGCGCCCAGCCCGGCACCGACAGCGGATAGACCTCGCCGATCGGCGCGTCCGCCGGCATCCGCAGCTCGATCCGGGTGGTCCGGCTGGCGGTCCGCTCCTCGGGCAGCACGACGGCCACCTCCACCGCGTCGCCCTGGTGCACCTCGGCCGGGGAGGTGGAGATCGTCACCTCGGCGGCGTGTGCGGCACCGGGCCAGCTCACCGGCCCCAGCACGGCGGTCAGCAGCAGCGTGCCCGCCCACCGCCGACCCCGACGGGTCATCCTCATGGTCGTCCCCATCCGTCTCGACGCGGCCGGTTCCGGCGCCGGCCACACCCGGTAGTTCGGCCCGGGACGCGGAAAGGTTCAACGCGGGGCCGAACTCGTCCGGGCCACCGACCGGGACAGCGCGGCGCGGCCGACGGGGCGCGGGGGACGCCCGATAGCATCGCAGGAGCCGCTCAGCCGGCACTCGAAGATCCCCATCGACGACAGGAGTCACACCGTGTCCGCACCCCGTATCCCCGTCGTGGCCGACCCCGTCGTCGTCGCCGCCGGGACGACGGCGGCCGACGCGGTGGCCGCGGCCGGCCTGCCGATGACCGGCCCGAAGGCCGTCGTGGTGGTCCGCGACCCGCAGGGTCAGCTGCGCGACCTGGACTGGACGCCGGCGCAGGAGGTCAGCGTCGAGCCGGTGGCCCTCGACTCGCCGGACGGCCTCAACGTGCTGCGGCACTCGACCGCGCACGTGCTCGCCCAGGCCGTGCAGGACGTCTTCCCCGAGGCCAAGCTCGGCATCGGCCCGCCGATCGAGAACGGCTTCTACTACGACTTCGCGGTCGAGAAGCCGTTCCAGCCGGACGACCTCGGCAAGCTCGAGAAGCGGATGCAGGAGATCGTCAAGTCCGGGCAGCGGTTCCGGCGGCGGCGCTTCGGCAGCCTCGACGAGGCCAGGACCGAGCTGGCCGCCGAGCCGTTCAAGCTGGAGCTGATCGACGTCAAGGGGGAGGGGCTGGACTCCTCCGAGGTGATGGAGGTGGGCGGCGGCGAGCTGACCATCTACGACAACCTC
This sequence comes from Micromonospora sp. CCTCC AA 2012012, assembly GCF_040499845.1. Classification (NCBI taxonomy): domain Bacteria; kingdom Bacillati; phylum Actinomycetota; class Actinomycetes; order Micromonosporales; family Micromonosporaceae; genus Micromonospora; species Micromonospora mangrovi. The sequence continues at coordinate 3,104,247 of NZ_CP159342.1, read as the reverse complement.
GCCGCGACCGAGGACAAGGTCTGCTGGTCGGACCTGTGCCGGGGCCCGCACCTGCCGAACACCCGGCTGATCGGCGCGTTCAAGCTGATGCGCTCGGCCGCCGCGTACTGGCGCGGGTCGGAGAAGAACCCGCAGCTCCAGCGGGTCTACGGCACCGCCTGGCCGACCCGGGACGAGCTGAAGGCGTACCTGAAGCTGTTGGAGGAGGCCGCCCGGCGCGACCACCGCAAGCTCGGTGCGGACCTGGACCTGTTCAGCTTCCCCGACGAGATCGGCTCCGGCCTGGCGGTCTTCCACCCCAAGGGCGGGGTGATCAAGCGGGTGATGGAGGACTACGTCCGCGCCCGCCACATCGAGGAGGGCTTCCAGTACGTCGGGACCCCGCACATCTCGAAGGAGGGGCTCTTCCACACCTCGGGCCACCTGCCCTACTACGCCGACGGCATGTACCCGCCCATGGAGCTCGAGGGCGCGGACTACTACCTCAAGGCGATGAACTGCCCGATGCACAACCTGATCTACCGGTCGCGCGGGCGGTCCTACCGGCAGCTGCCGATGCGGCTGTTCGAGTTCGGCTCGGTCTACCGGTACGAGAAGTCCGGCGTCGTGCACGGCCTGACCCGGGTGCGCGGCCTGACGCAGGACGACTCGCACTCCTACTGCACCAAGGAGCAGGCGCCGGGCGAGATCAAGCACCTGCTCGGGTTCGTGCTGAGCCTGCTGAAGGACTTCGGCATCGACGACTTCTACCTGGAGCTGTCGACCCGCGACGAGAACAAGTTGGACAAGTTCGTCGGCTCCGACGAGGACTGGGCGACGGCGACCGCGGTGCTGGAGCAGTGTGCCCGGGAGACCGGCCTGGACCTGGTGCCCGACCCGGGCGGCGCGGCCTTCTACGGCCCGAAGATCTCCGTGCAGGCCAAGGACGCGATCGGCCGGACCTGGCAGTTGTCGACGATCCAGTACGACTTCAACCAGCCGAAGGGCTTCGGCCTGGAGTACCAGGCGGCGGACGGCACCCGGCAGCAGCCCGTCATGATCCACTGCGCGAAGTTCGGGTCGATCGAGCGGTTCATCGGCGTGCTCACCGAGCACTACGCGGGCGCCTTCCCGGCCTGGCTCGCCCCGGTGCAGGTGGTCGGCATCCCGATCCGCGACGACCACGCCGACTACCTCCAGGAGTTCGTCGGCACGCTGACCCGGCAGGGGATCCGGGCCGAGGTCGACTTCGGCGACGACCGGATGCAGAAGAAGATCCGCAACGCCCAGCAGCAGAAGATCCCGTTCATGGTGATCGCCGGCGACGACGACGTGGCCGCCGGCACGGTCTCCTTCCGCTACCGGGACGGCTCGCAGCGCAACGGCGTACTGACGGCCGAGGCGGTCGCGCACATCCTCGACGTGGTGAACTCCCGCACCAACGCCGGCCCCTCCGCCGAGAGCTGAGCCGCGAGCCGGGGCCCCTTCCGCCGGGAAGGGGCCCCGCCGGCCGCGTGCCCGTGATCGGCGCGGGCACCGGTCGGACCGTAGGATCGGCGGTGTGACTGGGGCGGATCGGCACTTCGACAGCGACACCGGCGACGGCACCGACCGGGGCCCGGACAACGGGCTCGCGGACGGGCTGGAACGGCTCTGGACACCGCACCGGATGACCTACATCTCCGGCGAGGACCGGCCCGAGGGCGGCTACGAGAAGCCGACCGGCTGCCCGTTCTGCCTGGCCCCCGGGCTGCCGCCGGACTCCAGCCTGGTCGTCGCCCGGGGTGAGCACGTCTTCGCCGTGCTCAACCTCTATCCGTACAACCCGGGGCACCTGCTGGTCTGCCCGTACCGGCACGTCGCCGACTACACCGAGCTGGACGCGCCGGAGACCACCGAGCTGGCCGCCTTCACCAAGGACGCCATGCGGGTCGTCCGGCAGGTCTCCAACGCGCACGGCTTCAACCTGGGCATGAACCAGGGCGGCGTGGCCGGCGCGGGCATCGCCGCGCACCTGCACCAGCACGTGGTGCCCCGCTGGGGCGGCGACGCCAACTTCATGCCGGTCATCGGCCGGACCAAGGTCCTGCCGCAGCTGCTCGCCGACACCCGCGACCTGTTCGCCAAGGCCTGGCCGGCCTGACCCGTCCGTTTCGCCGGTGGCCGGACGGCCGGTCCCGTCAGCGCAGCGGCGCGCGGAGGCGGGCCAGCCGGCGGCGGGCGGTGACGCCGCTCGCGGCCACCGTCGCGGCGAGCTCCGCGCGGGCCGCGAGCTGCCGCAGCCGGCGCTCCACCATCCGGTCGCCGTGCCGGGCGATCCAGACGCAGAGCGCGGCGAGCGGCAGCTCCACCAGCGCGGCCAGCGCGATCGACAGCGCCAGGTCGGGCCCGCCCGGGGTGGTGACGACGTCGAACCAGGCGTCCACCAGCAGCATGGTGGCGGTGCCACCGGCGGCGGGCACCACCAGCCGGTGGCCCCGGTACGCGTACCAGGCGGTCAGCGCGAGCATCGCCACCAGGCCCAGGTCGAACCCCACCCACGCGGCCCGGTAGTGCACGGTGACCGTGTGCCGGGGAAGGGTGAACGCCAGATAGCCGATCCAGGGCAGGGTGAGCAGCGCCAGCAGCCCGAACACGGGCGCCACCCAGCGGGGCGCCGGCCGTACCTCGGTCGCCCGGATGATCTGTTCCGACGTGCTGGTCATCGCGCCCTCCGGCAGCGGTAATGCCTCCCGGGCCCGGCCACCAAACGTACGCCGGGCGGCGAGGTCTCGCGCCGGGCTCTACGATTCCGCGCATGGCGTTGCTGCACCGGGCGGAGATCAGCCCCACCAAGCTCGAACTCCTGGCGGCGTGGCTGCCGGGCCGGCGCTGGTTCCACGGGCCGGCGGGCGCCGAGGTGGTCCGGGTGGCGGCCTTCCGCTTCGACGACCCGGCGGGCGAGGTCGGGATCGAGACGATGCTGGTCCGCGCCGGGGACGGGCCGGTGCACCAGGTGCCGCTGACCTATCGCGGGGCGCCGCTGGCGGGGGCCGACGGCTGGCTGGTCGGCACCACCCACCACTCGGTGCTGGGTGAGCGCTGGGTCTACGACGGCTGCGGCGACCCGGTCTACGTGGCGGCGCTGGCGGAGGCCATCCTCGCCGGCACCGGCCAGTCGGCGGAGTTCTTCGAGGTCGACGGCGAGCGCCGCTACCGCGAGCCGAGCATGACCGTCACCGGCACCGGTGGGGGCGGGGCCCCCGCGGTGGGCGCGCCCCGCCGGGTGGTGGACGCCGACCCCGCGCTGATCCTGACCGACACCGTCGAACTGGTCGTCCGGCGTCGCCTGGACGACGAGGAGGAGCGGGTCGGCGTCGCCGCGCTGACCGGCGCCTGGCCGGGCCGCGCCACGCCGACGCCCCTGGCGTACGCCGTCCCGCGCTGACCGGCGACCGGCGGTCACCCGCCGGTCGGGTCCGCCGCGAGCTGCGCCGCGAGGGTGGCCGCCAGCTCCGGCCAGCTCTCCACCCGGTGTACGCCGGCCTGCTCCACCCCCGTCACCTCGCCCTCCCGTGCGCCCAGCAGATAGCGGTGCGGCACGGTGTCGAGGCAGGTCAGCACGTCCAGCCGGTCGTCGACGAAGTGGGTCAGCCCCAGCCGCGCCGCGATCGGCCCCTTCTCCGGCCGGGTACGGCAGAAGTACAGCCGGTCCGGGCCGATCCCGGTCCGGGTGTGGAAGTCGTGGTGGGCCAGCCACTGCCGGGTGCGCTCCTCGGTCGGCTCCGTGCACTTCGACACCACGTACGCCTCGTCGAAGCGGGGCACCAGCGCGGCCAACGCCTCGAAGACCCCCGCCAGCGGGGGCGTACGCAGGTAGTCCGGTCCGAAGAAGGAGGTGTCGTCGTCGCCGGCGGTCCGTTCGATGATGACCCCGCCGACGTCCACCCCGAGCCGTCTCATGTGGTCGATCATGCACCAGGGGTGACGTTCCCGCCCTGCATCCTCGGCGAGGTGACAGGATGCGGCGATGGCAGTCACCACGCGGACGTTGGGCCGCAGCGGTATCGAGGTCAGCGCGCTCGGCATGGGCTGCTGGGCGATCGGTGGACCGTGGGCGGAGGCCGGCCGGCCGCTCGGCTGGGGCGCGGTCGACGACGAGGAGTCGGTCCGCGCGGTACGCCGGGCGCTGGAGCTCGGGGTGAACTTCTTCGACACCGCCGACACGTACGGGGCGGGGCACGGCGAGCGGATCCTCGGCCGGGCGCTCGCCGGCCGCCGCGACGAGGCGGTGATCGCCACCAAGTGGGGTTACACCTTCGACGAGGTCACCCGGGAGGCGACCGGCGAGGACGCCTCCCCGGCGTACCTGCGCCGGGCGGTGACCGACTCGCTGCGCCGGCTGGGCACCGACCGGATCGACCTCTATCAGCTGCACCTGGGGGACCTGCCGGTGCCCCGGGTCGAGGCGCTGGTCGGCACGCTGGAGGAGCTGGTCGCCGACGGGCTGGTCCGGGCGTACGGCTGGAGCACCGACCGGGCCGACCGGGCGGCCGCGTTCGGTCAGCTCGCCCCCGGTGCCAGTGTCGTGCAGCACGGCCTGTCGGTGCTGCGGGACGCGCCGGCCATGCTGGCGGTCTGCGACAAGCACGACCTGGCCAGTGTGGCCCGGGGCCCGCTCGGGATGGGCCTGCTCACCGGCAAGTACGGCACCGACTCCACGTTGCCCCGCGACGACATCCGGGGGACCGCGCCGACCTGGCTGGAGTGGTTCCGCAGCGGCCGGCCCGCGCCGGAGTGGCTGCGTCGGGTGGCCGCCGTGCGGGGTGCGCTCACCGCCGACGGTCGGACCCTCGCCCAGGGCGCGCTGGGGTGGATCTGGGCGCGCAGCGACCGCGCCGTCCCGATCCCCGGCGCCCGTACGGTCGCCCAGGTCGAGGAGAACGCCGCCGCGCTGGCCCGGGGCCCGCTAGCCCCTGACCACTTCGCCGAGGTGGAACGCCAACTCGCCGCGCTCCGCACCGCCGCCCTCCGCGACGCCGACCGCCCCCACTGGCCCATGCCCCCCGTCCCCACCGCCCGCCCCTGACCCACCCACCCACCCACCCCCCTCCACCCGCTCCGGCCGCGCAGATTCGCGGAAAGCGTGGTCATTCCGCCTCGGGAAGCCACTCTTTCCGTGAATTTGCGCGCAGGGCGGCGGCGGTGCGGGTGCGGTGGTGCGGGTGCGGGTGCGGGTGCGGGGGTCAGGGGTGGGTGGGGTGTTCCTTGCGGGCCTGGTCGGCGAGGTGGGTGGGCATCGGGTCGTAGCGGGCGAACTCGCGGCGGAAGGTGCCGGCGCCGGCGGTCATCGAGCGCAGCTCGACGGCGTAGCGGAGCAGCTCGGTGGCGGGCACCTCGGCCCGGACCAGGGTGCGGCCCTCCGCGTCCGGGTCCGGTTCGGTGCCGAGCACGCGGCCCCGCCGGCCGGAGAGGTCGCCCATCACCGCGCCGACCGAAGGGTCGGGCACCCGGACGGTCACCTCGTCGACCGGCTCCAGCAGGGCCGGCTGCCCCTTCTCGGCGGCGTCGCGCAGCGCGAGGGCCCCGGCGGTCTGGAAGGCCGCGTCGGAGGAGTCCACGCTGTGCGCCTTGCCGTCGACGAGGGTCACCCGCAGGTCCACCACCGGGAACCCGGCGACCAGGCCGCGCTCCATCTGCGCCCGGACGCCCTTCTCCACCGACGGGATGTAGTTGTGCGGCACCGCACCGCCGACGACCTTGTCGACGAACTCGAAGCCGGCGCCGCGCGGCAGCGGCTCGACCTCGATGTCGCAGACGGCGTACTGGCCGTGGCCGCCGGACTGCTTGACGTGCCGGCCGTGCCCCGTGGCGGCGGCGGTCAGGGTCTCGCGCAGCGCCACCCGTACCGGCTCGGTGTCCAGCTCGACGCCGCCGGCCCGCAGCCGGTCGAGCACCACGTCGGCGTGCGCCTCACCCATGCACCAGAGCACCAGCTGGTGGGTCTCCGGGTTGCGCTCCAGCCGCAACGTCGGGTCCCCGGCGACCAACCGGCCCAGGTTCCGGGCGAGCGCGTCCTCGTCGGCCCGGCTCTTCGCCACGATCGCCACCGGCAGCAGCGGCTCGGGCATCTCCCAGGGGGCGATGAGCAGCGGCTCGTCCCTGGCGGAGATGGTGTCACCGGTCTCCGCGCTGCCCGACTTGGTGATCGCGCACAGGTCGCCGGCCACGCAGGCGGTCACCTCGCGCAGCGTCGCGCCGAGCGGCGTGTAGATGTGCCCGACCCGCTCGTCGGCGTCGTGGTCGGGGTGCCCGCGCTCGGCCATCCCGTGACCGGAGACGTGGACGACCTGGTCGGGACGGAGCGTGCCGGAGAAGACCCGGACCAGGGAGACCCGGCCGACGTGCCGGTCGACGGTGGTCTTGACCACCTCGGCCACCAGCGGGCCGGCCGGGTCGCACTCCAGCGGCGGGCGGGGTGAGCCGTCCACCCCGGTGATCTCCGGCAGCTCGTGCTCCAGCGGGGAGGGGAAGGCCGACACCAGGCCGTCCAGCAGCACGTCCAGGCCCACGCCGGTCGCCGCGCAGACCGGCACCACCGGATAGAAGTGCCCCCGGGCGACCGCCTTCTCCAGGTCGGTGACCAGCACCTCGGTGTCGATCTCCTCGCCGCCGAGGTAGCGGTCCATCAGGGTCTCGTCCTCGCTCTCGGCGATGATCCCCTCGATCAGCTCGTCGCGGGCCTCCTGGATGGCCGGCAGGTGCTCCGGGTCGGGTTCCCGGATCTCGGCCGGCAGCCCGCCGGTGTAGTCGAAGACCCGCCGGGTGATCAGGCCCAGCAGGCCGGCGACCGACTCCCCGTCGTCGCCGAGCATCGGCAGGTGCAGCGGCAGCACGTTGTCGCCGAAGACCCGCTGGCAGAGCGCCACCGACTCGTCGAAGTCGGCGCGCGGGTGGTCGAGCCGGGTCACCGCGACGGCACGGGGCATGTCGACGGCGGCGCACTCCTCCCAGAGGGCGGCGGTGGCGGCGTCCATCCCGTCGACCGCGGAGACCACGAAGAGCGCGGCGTCGGCGGCCCGCAGGCCGGCGCGCAGCTCGCCGACGAAGTCGCCGTAGCCGGGGGTGTCCAGGAGGTTGACCTTGACGTCGGCGTGCACCAGCGGGGCGCAGGCCAGGCTCACCGAGCGCTGCTGGCGGACCGCCGCCGGATCGTGGTCGCAGACCGTGGTGCCGTCGGTGACGGTGCCCGCCCGGCCGATCGTGCCGCTCGCCGCGAGCAGCGCCTCGACCAGCGTGGTCTTGCCGGCGCCGGAGTGCCCCACGAGCACCACGTTGCGGACCCTGCCGGGCTCGGTCACCACCGGCGCTCCGCCGGTGACACCCTTCTCCTGATTTTTCTGCGCCATGGCGGCGCACCTCCCTCAGCCGGTGGTGGTGGAACCGCCGCGCGCGACGGGGAAGCGGGCCCGGGCGGGGTGCCGCGGCGATATCCTCCGGTGCTCTCCTGGACGACGGGCATGCGGACGGGTGGTCCGGTGAACTGGCTCACCTCCCACGGTCGATCTCACACCCGTCGCCCACCACGCACAAGCCTGCCGGACGGCTCGGCACCACCGGCCGTATCGCCCTGGACTGCCGGCCGATATCGTGGGACCGCCATGGCGAAGATCTTCCAAGTGACGGCCCGCGCGGGGATGACCCGCGTCGTGGAGCCGGTCGCGCGCGGACTGCTCCGCGCGGGTGTGTCCCCCAACGCGGTCACCGTGACCGGCACCGTCGGCGTGCTCGTCGGCGCCCTCGGCTTCGGCGCCCGCGGCCACCTGGTCGCCGGAGCGCTGATCGTCACGTTCTTCGCGCTGACCGACCTGCTCGACGGGACGATGGCCCGGATGAGCGGCGGGTCGACGCGGTTCGGCGCGTTCCTCGACTCGAGCATGGACCGGATCGCCGACAGCGCCGTCTTCGGCGCGGTCGCGTACTGGCTGGCCACCCAGGGTGACCACGCCGGGACGGCCGCCGCGCTGATCTGCCTGGCCGCCGGCGGGCTGGTCTCCTACGTCAAGGCCCGCGCCGAAGGACTCGGCATGACCTGCAACGTGGGCATCGCCGAGCGCACCGAGCGGCTGCTCATCGTCGGGGTGGGCGGTCTGCTCACCGGCTTCGGTGTGCCGCTGGCCCTGGAGATCGCGCTCTGGCTGCTGGCCGCCGTCTCGATCTTCACGGTCGGGCAGCGGATGGCCCACGTGTACCGGCAGGCCCAGCTGGTCGGCCGGGAGTGAACCTCACCGAGCTCGGCTACGTCGCCGGTTGGCGCCTGGTCCGCGCGCTGCCCCGGCCCGTGGTGGCCGCGGCCTTCCGGGCGGGCGCCGACCGCGCCGCCCGGCGCCCCGGCGGGGGTACGGCCCGCCTGCGCGCCAACCTGCGTCGGGTGGTCGGCCCGGAGCTGCCCGAGGCCGAGCTGGACGCGCTGGTCAGGCGAGGCCTGCGCTCGTACGCCCGCTACTGGCTGGAGGCGTTCCGGCTGCCCGCGCTGAGCCGCCGGCAGATCCTCGACGGGTTCCGCCTCGACGGGGCGGAGCTGCTCGCCGCCGACGTGGCGGCGGGTCGGGGCGCGGTGGTGGCGCTGCCGCACGCCGGCAACTGGGACGCCGCGGGCGCCTGGGTGGCGGCCACCGGCTGGCCGATCACCACGGTCGCCGAGCGGCTCAGGCCGGAGGGCCTCTACGAGCGGTTCCTCGCCTTCCGGCAGGGTCTCGGCATGGAGATCCTGCCCACCCACGGTGGTGACCGGCCGGCCTTCGACGTGCTGGTGGACCGGCTGCGCTCGGGCGCGGTGGTGCCGCTGCTGGCCGACCGGGACCTCTCCGCCCGGGGCATCGAGGTGGACTTCTTCGGTGGCCGTACCCGGATGCCGGCCGGGCCGGCCCTGCTGGCGATCCGCACCGGCGCCCCGCTCTACGTCGCCTCCCTCTGGTACGAGCCGGAGACCGCCCGCGCCGCCATCGAGGGGCCGCTGGAGCTGCCCGACCCGGCCAGCGGGCCGCTGGACCAGCGGGTCCGGGTGCTGACCCAGCGGATTGCCGACGGTCTGGCGGCGGGCATCGCCCGGCATCCGGAAGACTGGCACATGTTGCAGCGGATGTGGCTGGACCAGCGGGCGGCCACCGACGGCGGTGTCCCGGCGACACCGCCGGCCACCACCGGGACGATCTGAGGAAGGGCGTCGTGAGCGCGAGGAGCGCAGCACAGCGGAGCCCCGCGGTCACGGACGAGGGGTACTGACGTGCGGATCGGCATCGTGTGCCCGTACTCCTTCGACGTCCCGGGCGGGGTGCAGAACCACGTCATGGACCTGGCCGAGGCGCTGCTCGGACTGGGGCACGAGGTCAGCGTCCTCGCCCCCGCCGACGAGGAGTCGACGCTCCCGCCGTACGTGGTGTCGGCGGGGCGGGCGGTGCCGCTGCCGTACAACGGGTCGGTGGCCCGGATCGCGTTCGGGCCGGTCTCCACGGCCCGGGTGCGGCGGTGGATCACCCGGGGCGACTTCGACGTGCTGCACGTGCACGAGCCGCTGACGCCCAGCCTGTCGATGCTCGCCGTGCTCTGCTCGCGGGGCCCGGTGGTGGCGACCTTCCACACCGCGATGACCCGGTCCCGGGTGCTGTCGGCGGCGCAGGGGCTGTTGCAGATCCTGCTGGAGCGGATCACCGCCCGGATCGCGGTGAGCGCGCTCGCCCGCAAGGTGCAGGTCGAGCACATGGACGGCGGGGCGGTGGAGATCCCGAACGGGGTGACCGTGGCGAAGTTCGCCGGGGTCGAGCCGTTGCCCGGCTGGCCGGGGGAGTGCGGCCCGGGCAGCGGCGGCACGCTCGGCTTCCTGGGCCGGTTCACCGAGCCGCGCAAGGGCTTCCCGATCCTGCGGGACGCCTTCGTCGCGCTCGCCCCGCACCGGCCGGGGCTGCGGCTGCTGGTGGCGGGGCCCGGTGACCGGGACGACCTGTTCGACCGGTTCCCGGCGCCGCTGCGGGACCGGGTCACCTTCCTCGGCCTGGTCTCCGAGGCGGACAAGGCGCGCATGCTGCGCAGCGTGCACCTGTACGTGGCGCCGAACACCGGCGGGGAGTCGTTCGGGATGATCCTCACCGAGGCGCTCGCCGCCGGCACCACCGTGGTGGCGAGTGACCTGGACGCGTTCCGCCGGGTGCTCGACGGTGGTCGGGCCGGTCGGCTCTTCCCGACCGGGGACGCGGGCGCGCTGGGTACCGTCCTGGCGGAGCTGCTCGACGACACCGACCAGCGGGCGGCGCTGACCGCCTGCGGGGACCAGGTGGTGGCGAATTTCGACTGGCCCGTGGTCGCCCGCCGGGTCCTGGAGGTGTACGCGGCGGCGATCGAGGCCACCGACGGCCGGGTCATCGACCAGGAATGGGTGGGGCTGGGCTGAGCCGGGTGGCCGGTGGGGCCGGTGTGACGAACGCGTCGGCGACCTGCCGCGCGGGAGACCGGGCGGGAACGGAGCAGCACTACGATGCCGGGCATGTGGTGGACGGTGGGCGCGGTCGTGGTCGTGGGGCTGCTCTCGGCGTACCTGAACTGGACGGCCGGGCGGGTCCGGCGGCTGCAGGACCGGGCGGAGTCGGCGGCGCGGGCGCTCGACGCGCACCTGCTGCGCCGCGCGGCGGCCGCCGCGGTCCTGGCCGAGCAGCGGTTCGGCGTCGAGCTGTACGCGGCCGCGCGGATGGCGCTGGACGCCGGGCCGCAGGAGCGGGAGACGGCCGAGAACGACCTGACCCGGCAGTTGCGGGTGGTGGCGCTGGACCCGGCCGACCCGGTCTGCGAGGCGGTGATCGCGGCCAGTCGGCGGCTCGCCCTGGCCCGACAGGTGCACACCGACCTGGTCCGGGACGCGCGGTCGGCGCGCAGCCGACCGCTGGTGCGGGTGTTGCGGATGGGACGCGGCCGGGAGTGGCCGCGCTACTTCGACATCGACGACCCGATCCTGGTCGTGCCGGCCGACGTCACCACCGGCTGAGCGGGGACCCTCCCGACCTGCCGTGACCCCGGCCACAGAGCAGGCCACCCGGGGTCTGATTGGCTGTCGGAGCGGCGTTGCCGAGGTCGTAGCATTTTTCGCAGCCACCCCCCGCGCACGTCCAAGGAGCGATGACCCGTGCCCGAATCCACCTCCCCGAACTCCGACGCCACGCCCGTGATCGGCACCGCCCGCGTCAAGCGGGGCATGGCCGAGATGCTCAAGGGCGGCGTGATCATGGACGTGGTCACCCCCGAGCAGGCGAAGATCGCCGAGGACGCCGGCGCCGTGGCCGTCATGGCGCTGGAGCGGGTGCCCGCCGACATCCGCGCCCAGGGCGGGGTGTCCCGGATGAGCGACCCCGACATGATCGACGGGATCATCGAGGCCGTCTCGATCCCGGTGATGGCCAAGGCGCGGATCGGCCACTTCGTCGAGGCGCAGGTCCTCCAGTCGCTCGGGGTGGACTACGTCGACGAGTCCGAGGTGTTGACCCCGGCCGACTACGCCAACCACATCGACAAGTGGAAGTTCACCGTCCCCTTCGTCTGCGGCGCGACCAACCTGGGCGAGGCGCTGCGTCGGATCACCGAGGGCGCGGCCATGATCCGCTCCAAGGGCGAGGCCGGCACCGGTGACGTCTCCAACGCCACGATGCACATGCGGAGGATCCGGCAGGAGATCGCCCGGCTGTCCGCGCTGCCGGCCGACGAGCTCTTCGTCGCCGCGAAGGAACTCCAGGCGCCGTACGAGCTGGTCAAGGAGGTCGCCGAGACCGGCAAGCTGCCCGTGGTGCTCTTCACCGCCGGTGGCATCGCCACCCCGGCCGACGCCGCGATGATGATGCAGCTCGGCGCCGAGGGCGTCTTCGTCGGCTCCGGCATCTTCAAGTCCGGCAATCCGGCCCAGCGGGCCGCCGCGATCGTCAAGGCCACCACCTTCCACGACGACCCGGACGTGCTGGCCAAGGTCTCCCGTGGGCTGGGCGAGGCGATGGTCGGCATCAACGTCGACGAGATCCCGCAGCCCCACCGGTTGGCCGAGCGCGGCTGGTGACGTCAGGGGGCGGGGGCCGCCGCCCGGCGGCCCCTGCCCACCACATCCGGAGAAGGAGCGAAGAGTGACGGCACCCGTCATCGGCGTGCTCGCCCTGCAGGGCGACGTCCGGGAGCACCTGGCCGCCCTGGCCGGCGCCGGCGCGGACGCCCGCCCGGTCCGCCGCCCGGTCGAGCTGGACGCCGTCGACGGCCTGGTCATCCCCGGCGGCGAGTCCACCACGATCAGCAAGCTCGCCGACATCTTCGAGATGCGGGAGCCGATCGACAAGCGGATCGCCGGCGGCATGCCGGTCTACGGCTCCTGCGCCGGCATGATCATGCTGGCCGACGAGGTGCTCGACGGCCGCCCCGACCAGCGCGGCTTCGCCGGCATCGGGATGACCGTCCGGCGCAACGCGTTCGGCCGGCAGGTCGACTCGTTCGAGGCCGCGGTGGAGATCACCGGGGTCGAGGGGGAGCCGTTCCACGCCGTCTTCATCCGCGCGCCCTGGGTCGAGCGGGTGGGGCCGGGCGTCGAGGTGCTGGGCCGGGTCACCGACGGTCCCGCCACCGACCGGATCGTCGCGGTCCGGCAGGGCAACCTGCTGGCCACCTCGTTCCACCCGGAACTCACCGGTGACCTGCGGCTGCACCGACTCTTCGTGGACCTGGTGCGGGCCGCGTCCTGACCCGCGGGGACGCTTCGGCGCCGCCCGCGCCGACACCCCACCGCGGACGGGTGTGACACCGCTGCATCCCGCCTCGGTAGGATTGCCCCCGGTTCGGCTGGGCTCACCGCCCGCCGCAGCCCTCCATCCGACCGGCCGCCGGTCCTGGCGTGGAGTTGGCGCGGGCAGTCGACGCAGGCGTGGGTCAACAGACGGAGGTATGAGATGTCCGGCCACTCAAAGTGGGCGACCACCAAGCACAAGAAGGCCGTGATCGACGCCAAGCGCGGCAAGATGTTCGCCAAGCTGATCAAGAACGTCGAGGTCGCGGCCCGGACCGGCGGTGGTGACCCGGCGGGCAACCCGACGCTCTACGACGCCATCCAGAAGGCCAAGAAGAACTCCGTCCCGAACGACAACATCGACCGGGCGGTCAAGCGCGGCTCCGGCCTGGAGGCCGGCGGCGCCGACTGGCAGACCATCATGTACGAGGGTTACGGCCCGAACGGCGTCGCCATGCTCATCGAGTGCCTCACCGACAACCGCAACCGGGCGGCGACCGAGGTGCGTACCGCGCTGACCCGTAACGGCGGCTCGCTCGCCGACGCGGGCTCGGTGTCGTACATGTTCTCCCGCAAGGGCGTGGTGATCGTCCCCAAGGCGGGCACCAGCGAGGACGACGTGATGATGGCGGTCCTCGACGCCGGTGCCGAGGAGGTCAACGACCTCGGTGAGGCGTACGAGGTGGTCTCCGAGCCGACCGACCTGATCGGTGTGCGCACCGCCCTCCAGGACGCCGGCATCGAGTACGAGTCGGCCGAGTCCTCCCTCATCCCCAGCATGAACGTGCCGCTGGACGCCGACGGCGCCCGCAAGGTCTTCAAGCTGATCGACGTCCTGGAGGACTGCGACGACGTGCAGAACGTCTACGCGAACTTCGACGTCTCCGACGAGGTGATGGCGGCCGTCGACGCCTGATCCGGCCGACGGCGACGACATCGGCCCCCGCACGTCGCGCACGCGGCGTACGGGGGCCGGTGTCGTTCCCCGGTCCCGATCCGTCGGGGGCCGCCCTGCCCCGTGCCGGGACGGCCCCCGACGGATCGGTTCCGGTCACCCGGCGGCGTAGCGGCGCGCGACCGCGTCGAAGGCCGCCTTGCGGCGTCGGCCGCCGTCGGGCAGCACCGCCACCAGGCCGTAGCCGGCGGCGTCCAGGTCGTACGCCGGCTCCGCGTGGTGCGGATAGCTGAACGCCGCGTACGTGAAGACGAAGGCCCCCTCGACGCCCGCGGCGTCCGCCGCGTCGAGCAGCGCGCCCACCTCGCCGGCCTGGGCGGCCTCGTCCCGGGTCACCGGCTCGCGCAGCCGGGGCGGGTCGACGCCCCGGTCGACCACGGTCCACGCCGTGGCGCCGCGTCGTGCGGCCCCGGCGTAGGTGGCGCAGCCCAGCTCGGTCAGCACCACCGGGCGCCCGTGCCGGTGCCGTTCGCTGATCGCCCGGGCCCACTCGTCCAGCGGCTCCCCGCTGCGGTAGTGGTCGACGCCCACCCGGTCGAACGGTCTCCAGTCGACGGCCTCGAAGTCGGCCGACGCATAGGTCACCGGGCCGCGGAAGTGCTCCCGGACGGTGCGGGCGGCCCGGCGGAGGTGGCGGTTGAGCGCCCAGGTGAAGGGCCCGTGCCGCAGCGTGCTGCGCAGCAGCCGGGCCGGGCTGCCCATGGTGGCCATCCGCTCGGCGGCGGTCGCGCCGCGTACGATGCCGCGCTGGAACAGCGTCGCCTCCCAGCCGGCCACCAGCACCACGTCGGCGCCCTCCGCCCGCAGCCGCTCGCCCTCGGCCGCGCAGGCCGCCAGGTGGCCCAGCGCGGCGGCCGGTCCGGGGTCGCCGAGCGCGGGGGAGAGCCAGACCGCGAGGCCGGCCTCGGCGGCCGCCCGGGCGGCCAGGCCGAGCCGGTCGAGGTCCTGACCGACCAGGCGTACGGCGGTGGCGTGCAGCCCGGTGGCGATCTCCCGGAGGTCGGTGCGCACCTCCTCAGGGTCGAAGTCGGGTCGGGAGGGTCGGCCCCGCAGCACCTCGACGCCGGTGTCGTAGACGACGCCCCGGATCCGCATCCCCGCTCCCCGTTCCCCTGCTGGAAAAGCCCCGCCGACGCTATCGATACGCCGTATCGGTGGAGATACACTGTATCCCCATGAGCGTCATCTGGGAACGCCCCGAGCCGATCCGGCGCCACCAGCCCCCGCTGGACCGCCCGACGATCGTCGCCGCGGCGTGCGCCCTCGCCGACGCGGGAGGCCTGGACGCGGTCACCCTGCGCGGCGTGGCGACCCGGCTGGGCGTACTCCCGATGCGGCTCTACCGGCACCTCGACTCCCGGGACGACCTGCTCGACCTGATGGCCGACGCGGTCTGCGGCGAGATCGTGCTGCCCGAGCCGGCCCTGGGGGACTGGCGGGCGCGGCTGCGCGCCCTGGCCGCCGCCACGGTCGCCGTGGCCCGCCGTCATCCCTGGTACGTCCCGCTGCTCGGCAGCCGCGCCCAGGACGGCCCGCACGGCCTGGCGTACTCGGAATGGCTCTTCACCGCCCTGGACCGGCCCGGCCTGCCGCCGGCGACGCTGATGCACGCCGCCAACACCTTCCTCGGCTATCTGGTCGGGCAGGTGCACCTGGAGCTGCTCCAGGTGCCGGTCGGCGCGGCGGCGCACGTGCCGTCGCCGGAGCGGCTGCGGTACCTGGCCCGGGCGGTCGGCGACGGTCGACACCCGACCCTGGAGCGGCTCTTCACCTCGGGCTGCCAGCTGGACGCGATCGAGGCGTTCGACGCCGGCCTGGAGATCGTCCTCGACGGCATCGCGGCGCAGCTCGGCTGAGCGGCCCGGCACCCCCCGGGTGCGCCGGTCCGGTCGCGGATCAGCGGTCGGCGAGGTACGTCCTGATCCCGGCCGCGGCGATGCCCCAGATCAGCACCAGGACCGCCCCGGCGGTGACGATGTCGACCAGGGTGTCGACGTTGCCGGCGTCGCGGAACCACTCGACCTGCCGCATCAGTGCCGGGTTGAGCAGCCGGTCGGTGCGCAGCAGCCACAGCACCGGCAGCCAGAAGGCCACGTCGAGGGCGACCCGCGCGCCGAACAGCGGCCAGCTCCAGCGCCCGACCCGGTACTTGACGATCTCGAAGGCGGCACCGAGCAGCACCACACCGATCAGCGCGGGCAGCCAGGCGCTCCACAGTGCCGGGTCGAGCAGTGGGGTGTCCCGTCCGTCCGGCCCGACGACCCAGGAGCGGAAGTGCTGCGCCACCAGGAACCCGCCGAGCAGCACGAGCATCACCACCGCGGCGCAGGTCTCGGGGAGCCGCGCGTCCCGCTCGACCGGCACCTCACCGAGCCGGTCCGGGGTCCAGGCGGGCAGCGCCAGCGGCGTGTGGGTGCGCTCCAGCACGGCGAAGACCAGCGTCGTCCAGAAGCCGATCTGCGCCGCGGTCTGGATGGCGGCGCTGATCCCGGTGCCGACCGCGCCTCCGGGCGCGTCGGAGGTCACCGCGTGGACCGTCCCGGCCACCACGCCCACCGTCGCCGGGATCCAGGTGAGCAGCCGGCGCAGCAGGTTCCACCAGATCAGGTAGTAGGTGGGACCGATCAGGTGCAGCACCCGGTCGGTGTAGCGGGCGGCGAGCAGGTCGGGCGGCCCCAGCTCGGTGAGCACCGCCCGCTCGGCTGTCGCCGGGTCCTGCCCGGTGCCGACCCGGTCGTCGACCATGTCCCGGATGGAGGCGCGCAGCTCGCCGGCGATGTCGTCGCGCCGCTGTGGCGGCACGGTGCGCAGGGTCGCGGCGAGATAGCGGTCGGTCAGCGAGGTCATCGGTCCGCTCCTTCGATCAGTCCGGTCACGGAGGTCTGCACGGCGGCGAGGTCGTCGAGGAGGTGGCGCAGCACCTGCTCGCCGTCGGCACTGGTCCGGTAGAACTTGCGCGGCCGGCTCTCCTCGGTGTTCCACTCGCTGGTCAGCAGCCCCTGCTCCGCCAGTCGGCGCAGCAGCGGATAGAGGGTGTTCGCGTCGACCGGGAAGCCGTGCGCGGTGAGGCGCTGCAGCAGCGCGTAGCCGTAGTCGGGCCGGCGGAGGGCCACCAGGCTGGCCACGACCACGGTGCCGCGGCGCAGTTCCTGGAGGTGGGTTCGGAGAAGCTCCTCGCTGACCATGTGTCACACGTTACTGTGCGCCACACAGTGTTGTCGAGGGCCGAATTCGAAGGCCGATAGGGCGGCCGTGGACGAGTACGCCATTCGTAAACATCAATATGCGGCTGTGGTTTCCGGTCCCCACGCTTGGGTTTCCGGCGCAATGTCCCAACCGTTTGCGCTCAGGCGTCCTCCACCGCGCCGGCACAATTCCTCGTGCGCCCGCTCGTCACCTTTGGTCATGATCGAAACGCGTTCCGTGTCTCTCTCTAGTGGACAGACAAGCCTGTCGTGACGTTGAGTAGTCAACGACTGCGTTATGGCTGATCGGTGCCCTCCCGGCTCGTCACGCAACGCAACTCTCGGTCGATGCGTTGACACTGAGCGTGTTTCTTCCCTACTTTCATGCCACTTTCAATCACGGGGGAGGGCGACGTGCGACGTCGTAGTCTGATGAGTTGTGCCCGAAGATGGGCGCGTTCTTCCACCGCTCGGAGGCTGTCCTCCCGAGCAGTGCTGCCGGGCCACGCCTCGCCCGGTACGACGGTGCCGACGTCGATCGTCGGCCCGCGCCACTGATCACACCGCCTGAACCTGGTCCCGGCCCGATCCCGGGCGGCCGGTGACGCTCGGCGGGGACTGACCCCGTTCCCAGCTCACCGGCCACCGCGACCCGGTGACCTCTTCACCCGTCCGCATCGTTCCTGCCCGCCGCTCGGCGGGTCGGACGAGGCCGGCTGCGCCGACACCTTCCGCGCGGGCTGACCGGACGAACCGAACCACTTCCCGGGCGCCGGCGTCCGGAGACGACACACCCCTGACCGAGCATCAGACAGGAGTCCGATGGCACCTTCACGTACCCCGGCCCGCCCGTGGCGCGGGCTGGGCGGAGCACTGGCGGCGACGATCCTCGTCGCGGCCGGCGTCACCTCCGTCCCACAGGTCGCGGCCGCGCGACAGACCACCACCGGCTCGGCCGGCACGCCCACTGCCGGGTTGTCGGAGCCGGAGGCGGTCGCCGCGGCACGGCGGTCGGGACGGTCGGTGGAAGTCTCCCGGCTCAGGTCGGAGTCGTCCCGGGTGATGGCCACCCCACAGGGCTCCCTGGTGCTGGAGTCCTACGCCGCGCCGCAGTGGACGAAGGGCCACGACGGATCCTGGCGGCAGATCGACACCGCCCTGCGCCGCAGCGCCGACGGGTCCGTGGCGCCGGTGGCGACGTTGGCGGATGTGTCGTTCTCGGCGGGTGGTTCGGGTGCGGCGGTGCGGTTGCCGGTCGGTGGTGGTCAGGTGTCGCTGTCGTGGCCGGGTGTGTTGCCGGTGCCGCGGGTGGAGGGTGACACGGCGGTCTACGAGTCGGTGCTGCCGGAGGTGGATCTGCGGTTGCGGGCGTTGACTGACGGTTTTACCTGGGTGTTGGTGGTGAGGTCCGCTCGGGCGGCGGCGAACCCGGCGTTGGGTGAGTTGCGGTTCAAGCTGGAGACGTCCGGGTTGTCGAAGCGGGCCCGTTCCGGTGGCGGCTTCGAGGTGGTGGACGCCTCCGGTCGGCCGGTGCTCTCCGCGGGCAGCGCCCTGATGTGGGACTCGTCGGGGACCATCTCGCCGGAGCAGGCGGCCGGGAGCCGGGGCGTCTCCGCGTTCGCCGTGCAGGAGAAGCGCGACGTCGTCCGGGCGGCACCGGATCTGGCGCGCAAGGCCGAACTCTCCACCGGCGTGCAGGGCTCGGACCTGGTGATCCGTCCCGATCTCGCGCTGCTGCGGGGGGCGGGGACCACGTACCCGGTGGTGATCGACCCGTGGACGACGATCAACAAGCTCCGGTGGGGTTACGCGGGATCGCTGAACGCCACCCGCGATGACGGGGTCGCCCGGGTCGGGGCGGATCCGAGCGGTGGCGGCACCTTCCGGTCGTTCTTCGCGTTCAACCTGTCGAGCCTGGCGGGCAAGACGATCCGGTCGGCGAAGTTCCTCACCGAGATGACCCACTCGTGGGACTGCAACAACACCCCGGTCAACCTGTACCGCACGGCGGATCTGGCCACGTCGGGGAAGCAGACCTGGGACGGCCCGAACCTGTCCCTGTGGTTGGAGGAGCGGTCCGGTCACGCCCACAAGCCGTCGGGTGGCGCGGGATGCAGCAATGACCCTCAGCCCGACCTGCCGATGGAATTCGTCAGCACGAATCTCAAGAACGACGTCAGCGCCTACCGGGGCGACAGCAATTACACCCTCGCGCTGTCGACCCGGCAGTCCGACGGCACGTCCGAGACGACGTCGAACTGGTGGAAGAAGTTCGACCCGGCGGCCACGAAGCTGTCGATCGAGTACAACACCAATCCCAACACGCCTTCAGCGGCGCAGTTGTCGACCCACGCCAGCTACACCGCGCCGGCGCAGGCGTGCATCACCGGTACGGACCGACCGCTGGTCCGCGCGGACTACCCGTGGCTCAAGGCGACCCTGTCCGACCCGGACGGCAGCAACGGCGGCACCCTCTCCGGCGTGTTCACCCTGCAGAAGCAGGTGAACTCGGTCTGGACCACGGTGACCGGTTGGCCCAAGACCGACTCCGGAGTGGCCCCCGGCGCGAAGGCCGAGGTGCAGCTGACCACCAAGACCGCCAACGGGGACATCTACCGGTGGCAGGTGCAGACCAAGGACACCCTGGGTGGGGTGTCCGGAGCGTCGACCTGGTGCGAGTTCTCCTCCGACTTCTCACCGCCCACGGCGAAACCGCAGGTCACCTCGGCCGACGGGCTCTACCTGGCGTCGCCGCCGCTGGGCACCAACCTGAACGTGCAGGGCTCGCCCGGCTACTCCGGCAGGTTCACCTTCTCCGCCAACGACGCGAAGGACGTGTACGACTACGTCTACCGGTTCGTCGGTGGACCGGAGATCACCGTCCGGGCACCGTCGCTCGGTGGCTCGGTGACGGTCTGGGCGACTCCGCCCTCGATCGGCGAGAACGTCCTCCTGGTACGCAGCCGCGACCAGGCCGGCAACTCCACCGAGGAGGCCGAATACCCGTTCCTGGTCGACAGTCCCGCCGGCCCCAGGGCGCACTGGGCCATCGATGACGGCACCGGTGGCAGCCTCGTGAACACCGTCGCCGGCGGCCCGTCGGCGACCCTCGTCAACGGTCCCACCTGGACCGACGGGCAGCTGCTCGGCACCCACAAGAGCCGGGGCAAGGACTGGGCGGTGAAGTTCGACGGCACCGACGACCACGCCACCGCCACCGGTGTCGCCGTCGACACCACCCGCAGCTACTCCATCGCCGCCTGGGTCCGCCCGGATGCCGACGGACTCATGGAGATCGCCGGTGCCACCGGCACCGCGACGGACTCCTTCATGCTGCGCAAGTGGGGGGACAACAGATGGGTCTTCACCGTCGTCGAGCAGGACCTCGGCACCTCCGCCTTCACCAACGTCTACGGGCCCGCGGCGGTCAAGGGACAGTGGACGCACGTCGCCGGGACGTACGACCCGGCCGGCGGGAGGATGCGGCTCTACGTCAACGGCAAGGAGGTCGCCTCCGCCAACGTCCCGCAGACCTTCAACCCGGGTGGCCGGATCACCCTCGGCCGCGAGCGGTGGAAGAGCACCGATGTCGCGTACTGGAACGGGGCGATCGGTGAGGTCCGGCTCTGGGACCGGGTCGTCGACCCGGACCTCGACCTACAGCCGCTGGTCGAGCCGGTGCTGGCGGGCCGGTGGGACATGGAGGACGGTGACTCCACGACCCGGCTGGAGCCGGACCTCTCCGGCTACCAGCGCTCGCTCGCCCTCACCGCGTCACCCACGGCGGACTGGGCGTACGGGACGGGCTACAACTTCAGCACCGGACTGACCGTGAACGGCTACCCGGGCTCCGCCGACACGGCGGGACCGGTCCTCCGTACCGACCAGTCCTTCACCGTCGCGGCCTGGGTGAAGGCCACCAAGGTCGAACACCAGACGATCCTGGCCCAGGACGGAGCCAGTCGCTCCGCGTTCTATCTGATGTACGACGTCGACACCAGTAAGTGGTGCATCACGATGCCATCGGTCGACGTCGGCACGGCGGAGTGGCAGTTCGTCCTCTCCCAGAACCTGGCCCAGCTGGACACCTGGACCCACGTGGCCGCCACGTACGACGCGGCCAGCCGGGAACTGCGCCTCTACGTCAACGGTGCGCTCCAGGGCGTACGCGCGAACACCGTCGGCTGGCAGGGCTCGTCCGTGCTGCACGTCGGTCGGGCCAAGAACTCCTTCTTCCTCAACGGCGGGACCGTCGACCAGATCCAGGTCTGGCAGGGGCGGCTCTCCGACGACCGGATCCTCGGCCTGATGGCGGAGGGCTGAGTTCACCGGCACCACCCCGCGGGACGCCGCCCGACCGGCGGCGTCCCGCGCCCCGGCATCCGTTCCCCAGCCGACAAGGAGCCCCGAGTGACAAGACCCTGGACCACGTCCACCGCCCGATGGCGTGGACTCACCACCGCGTTGGCGGTGACGGCGATGGCCGTGACGAGTGTGACCTCGGTGCCGGAGGCGGCAGGCGCACGGACGCCCGTCGCCCCCACGACCGGTGCGGTTGCTCCGGGACTCTCCGAGACCGAGGCGATCACCGCGGCGCGGCGGTCGGGCCGTCCGGTGGAGGTGTCCCGGCTGCGGTCGGAGGCGTCGCGGGTGGTCGCCACCCCGCAGGGCTCCCTGGTGCTGGAGTCGTACGCGACGCCGCGCTGGACGAGGACGCGGGACGACAGCGGCTGGCGGGACATCGACACCTCGCTGGTGAAGAACGCGGACGGCTCCGTGACGCCGGTGGCGACGTTGGCGGATGTGTCGTTCTCGGCGGGTGGGTCGGGTGCGGCGGTGCGGTTGCCGGTCGGTGGTGGTCAGGTGTCGCTGTCGTGGCCGGGTGTGTTGCCGGTGCCGCGGGTGGAGGGTGACACGGCGGTCTATGAGTCGGTGCTGCCGGAGGTGGATCTGCGGTTGCGGGCGTTGACTGACGGGTTCACCTGGGTGTTGGTGGTGAGGTCCGCTCGGGCGGCGGCGAACCCGGCGTTGGGTGAGTTGCGGTTCAAGCTGGAGACGTCCGGGTTGTCGAAGCGGGCCCGTGCCGGTGGCGGGTTCGAGGTGGTGGACGGTTCGGGTCGGGCGGTGCTCTCCGCGGGCAGCGCCCTGATGTGGGACTCGTCGGGTGTGACCTCGCCGGCGGCGACGACCGGGAGCCGAGCGGAGGCGGCTCTCGCCGGGAGCGAGAAGCGCGAGGTGCTGCGCTCGGCTCCGGATCTGGCGCGGAAGGCGGAGCTGTCGACGGGGGTCCAGGGCAGCGACCTGGTGCTGCGCCCTGACCTGTCACTGCTGCGTGGGGCGAGGACCACGTACCCGGTGTTGATCGACCCGTGGACGACGATCAACAAGCTCCGGTGGGGTTACGCGGGATCGCTGAACGCCACCCGCGACGACGGGGTCGCCCGCGTCGGGGCGGACCCGAGCGGTGGCGGCACCTTCCGGTCGTTCTTCGCGTTCAACCTGACGACCCTGGCGGGCAAGACGATCCGGTCGGCGAAGTTCCTCACCGAGATGACCCACTCGTGGGACTGCAACAACACCCCGGTCAACCTCTACCGGACCGCCGACCTGGTCACCAACGGCAAGCAGACGTGGGACGGCCCGAACCTGGAACTGTGGCTGGAGGAACGCTCGGGGCACGCGCACAAGCCCTCGGGTGGGGCGGGCTGCACCAACGACCCGCAGCCGGACATGCCGATGGAGTTCTCCAGCACCAACCTGAAGGACGACGTCACCGCGCACCGGGGCGACGGCAACTTCACCCTCGCGCTGTCGACCCGGCAGTCCGACGGCACGTCCGAGACGACGTCGAACTGGTGGAAGAAGTTCGACCCGGCGGCCACGAAGCTGTCGATCGAGTTCAACACCAATCCGAACACCCCCACCGCCGCGCAGTTGGCCACCCACGCCGGCTACGACGCGCCGGCACAGGCCTGTGTCACGGGCACGTCTCGGCCGTTGGTGCGGTACGACTACCCGTGGTTCAAAGCCGTCCTGACCGACCCCGACGGCACCAACGGCGGCAGCCTCTCCGCCGTCTTCAGCCTGCAGAAGCTGGTCAGCGGGGCGTGGACTCCGATGACCGGCTGGCCGAAGACCAAGTCGGGCATCGCTCCCGGTGCCAAGGCCGAGGTGCAGTTGACCACCAGGGTGGCCAGCGGCGACGTCTACCGCTGGCAGGTGCAGACCAAGGACGGCCTCGGAGGCGCCTCCCTGCTCTCCCCGTGGTGCGAGTTCTATTCCGACTCGACCCCGCCGGCGTTCACCCCGAAGGTGGCGGCGGCGGACGGGCTCTACCTGGAGTCCCCGCCACTGGGCACGAACACCGACACGCGTGGCGGAGCGGGTTACTCCGGCAAGTTCACCTTCTCCGCCAACGGGGCGACGGACGTGTACGACTACGTCTACAAGCTCGCCAACGGTCCCGAGATGGTGGCGAAGGCACCCGCGCTCGGCGGGTCCGTGACCGTCTGGGTCACCCCCGGCATCGGCGACAACGTCCTGACCGTGCGCAGCCGCGACCAGGCCGGCAACTCCTCCGCCCCGTACGACTACATCTTCGCCGTCAAGGAGTACTCGGCACCGAAGGCGGTGTGGAAGATGGACGAGGGCACCGGCAGCACCCTCGCCACCACCCCGGCCGGCGGACCGAGCATCACGCTCAACAACGCCACCTGGTCCGAGGGCTGGGTCCACGGCACCCCCAAGAACCAGGCGCCGGACCGCGCCGTCACGTTCAACGCCCTGAACAAGAGCTGGGGCGCGACGTCCACCGCCCCGCCGATCGACTCCTCCCGCAGCTTCAGCGTGGCGGCGTGGGCCCGGGTCCGGGTCAAGGACACCTTCGGCTCCGTGGTCGCGGTCGACGGCGCCAACAACGGAGCCTGGCAGTTGCAGCGGGACAAGGGCGGGAACTGGTACTTCCACACCTTCTCCGCCGACAGCCCCACCCACGTCCGCACCTCCGTCGGCTCCAGCCAGTTGGCGGCGGCCGACAGCTGGCAGCACATCACCGGCGTGTACGACGCGGGGCTGAAGGAGATCCGGCTCTACGTCAACGGCGTCCTGGCCGGCAGGCAGCCACTGAACTCGCTCTGGTCGTCGACGGGCATCATGCAGATCGGCCGGGTCAAGTACAACGGCGTCCTGAGCAACTACTTCGACGGTGAGATCGACGACGTACGGCTCTGGGACCGGGTGGTCGATCCCGACATGGACCTGGCACCGATCGTGCAGCCGGTGCTGGTCGGTCAGTGGGACATGGAGGACGTCGACGAGGACGCGCCGCGCCAGCAGGGCGACTTGTCCCCCTTCCAACGGCCGGTCACCCTCACCGACGCGCCCTCGGCGACCTTCTGCCGGAACGAGGGTGCCGGACTCTCCACCGGCCTCTGCCTGGACGGGGTGAGCGGCACCGCGATGACGGACGGGCAGGTGCTGCGTACCGAGGGGTCGTGGACCGTCGCGGCCTGGGTGAAGCCGACGGCGTTCAACGGCTACCAGACCGTGCTGTCGCAGTGCGGTGTCTGGCGCTGCGCCTTCTATCTGCAACGGCAGAACAACGCGCCGGCGAGCTGGGCGATCGTCCTGCCGGACAACGACATGCCTGATCCCTACACGAACTACAACTTCGTCAAGTGGAGCGGTACCCCGGTGCTGAACGAGTGGGTGCACCTCGCCGCGACGTACGACTCGGCCAAGCGGGAGTTGAAGCTCTACGTCAACGGCGTGCTCGCCGGCACGAAGACCGGTCTTCCGCCCACCTGGGAGTCGACCGGACCGCTGAGGATCGGCTCGGCCGACCTGGGCAACTACGTCACGGGCTCCATCGACATGGTGCGGGTCTGGCAGGGCGTCCTCACCGACGCGGAGATCGTCGGCATCGCCGGCGAGGTGTGACCCGTCGTTCCCGGCCGGGCCGACACGCCCGGCCGGGAACGACGCGGGTCCCCGCACCGCAGGCCCGGTAGCCCCGCAACCCCCTAACGTCCCCAGGTCCTCTGGGGCATCCCCCTTCCGCCCCAACAGGAGGTCACGCGTGCGTCCACGTACCAGGACAGGTTCTTTGAGATGGTGGGTCGGCGGTCTGGCCGCCGTGATGGTGGTCGCCGCCGGCGCGGCGACCGCTCCGGTCGAGACAGCGCCGGCCGCGGCGGCCGCACCGGCTCCGGCGCAGGCAGACAGCCTCACCGAGGCCCAGGCGGTCGCCGCGGCGAAGCGGCTCGGCTCGCCGGTCGAGGTGACGAGCCTGCGGGCCGAGAGCTCGCGGGTCATCGCTGAGCCGCACGGCGGGCTGGTCCTGGAGTCCTACCCGGTGCCGAGGTGGACGAAGAGCCGCGACGGCAGTGGCTGGCGGAAGATCGACACCCGGCTGGAGAAGCGCGCGGACGGCAGCGTCGCGCCGATCGCCACCCTGGCCGACGTGTCCTTCTCCGCCGGTGGGCCGGCGTCCGCGGTCCGCCTGCCGGTCGACGGCGGCCAGGTGTCGATGTCCTGGCCGGGGTCCCTGCCGGCGCCGCGGATCGACGGTGACACCGCGGTCTACGACTCGGTGCTGCCGGAGGTGGACCTGCGGTTGCGGGCGCTGGCCGACGGCTTCACCTGGGCGCTGGTGGTGAAGTCCGCCGAGGCGGCGGCGAACCCGGCGCTCGACGAGCTGCGCTTCGGCCTGGCGACCACCGGCTCCCTGACGAAGCGGCCGCGCACCGGTGGCGGGTTCGAGGTGGTGGACGGCTCCGGTACGCCGGTGGTCTCCGCCGGCAGTGCGCTGATGTGGGACTCGTCCGGACTGACCTCGGCGGCCCAGGCGGCGAAGAGCCGGGGCGTGTCGGCGTTCGCGGCGCAGGAGAAGCGGGAGGCGGTGCGGTCCGCGCCGGACCGTGCGCGCAAGGCGGAGCTGGCGACCGCGGTGCAGGGCACGGATCTCGTGGTACGCCCGGACCCGGCGCTGCTGCGCGGCAAGGACACCACGTACCCGGTGGTGATCGACCCGTGGACCACCATCAACAAGATCCGGTGGGGCTACGCCAACTCCACCAACGCCACCCGGGACGACGGCATCGTCCGGGTGGGCAACAACCCGGACGGCTCGGGGGCCTACCGGTCGTACTTCTCCTTCGGCCTGACGAGCCTCTCCGGCAAGACGATCCGGACCGCGAAGTTCCTCACCGAGATGACCCACTCGTGGTCGTGCACCTCGTCGCCGGTGAACCTGTGGCGTACGGCGGACCTCACCACCACCGGCAAGCAGAGCTGGGGCGGGCCGAGCATCCAGCAGTGGCTGGAGGAGCGCTCCGGGCACGCCCACAAGCCGTCGGGTGGCGCGGGTTGCAGCGACGACCCGCAGCCGGACCTGCCGATGGAGTTCTCCGGCACCAACCTGAAGAACGACATCATCGCCAACCGCGGCCAGACCATCTACACCCTCGCCCTGATGACCCGGCAGTCCGACGGCACGTCCGAGTCGACGGACTCGTGGTGGAAGAAGTTCGACGCGGCGCAGACGAAGTTGTCGATCGAGTACAACACCAACCCGACCACGCCGACGGCCGCCCAGCTCTCCACGCACGCCGGCTACACCGCGCCCGCGCAGGCGTGTGTCACGGGTGCGTCCCGGCCGATGGTACGGGCGGACTACCCGTGGCTGAAGGCGACGCTGACCGACGTGGACGGCAGCAACGGCGGCTCGCTCTCCGGCACGTTCACCCTGCAGAAGTTGGTGAACTCGGTGTGGACGACGGTGTCCGGCTGGCCGAAGGTCGACTCCGGCGTGGCGCCGGGCGCCAAGGCCGAGGTGCAGCTGACCACGAAGACGCTCAACGGCGACACCTACCGGTGGCAGGTGCAGACGAAGGACACCCTGGGCGGCGCGTCCGGGCTGTCCCCGTGGTGCGAGTTCTATGTGGACTACTCGGCCCCCGCGTTCAGCCCCAAGGTGACCCCGGCCGACGGGCTCTACCTGGAGTCGCCGCCGCTGGGCACCAACCAGGACGTGCACGGTTCGGTCGGCTACTCCGGGAAGTTCACCCTCTCCGCCAACGGAGCCACCGACGTCTACTCCTACGTCTACCAGATGGCCGGCGGACCGGAGATGACCGTCAACGCGGCCGGTCTGGGTGGTTCGGCGACGGTCTGGGTCACCCCGAACTCGATCGGCGAGAACGTCCTGACGGTGAAGAGCCGCGACCAGGCGGGTAACACCTCCGCCCCCTACGACTACGTCTTCCTCGTCGACAACTACTCGGGCCCGAAGTCGCACTGGGCCCTCGACGAGGGCACCGGCACCACCTTCACGAACAAGGTCAGCGGTGGCGCGTCGGCCACCCTCGCCAACGGCGGGGTCTGGGTGGACTCCCGGGTGATCGGGACCCACAAGTCCCGGGGCAAGGACTGGGCGGTCAAGTTCGACGGCACCGATGACCGGGCCAGCACCTCCGGTCCGGTCATCGACACCTCCCGTAGCTTCTCCTTCGCCGCCTGGGTACGGGCCGACGACACCCCCCGCGGCGTCGTGGTGTCCCAGCCGGGCGTCAACAAGAGCCCCTTCGAGCTGCAGTACGTGTCGACGTCGGGGCGCTGGTGCTTCAACAGCTACGCCTCCGACACCGTCAACGGCGCCGTCACGACGTCGCCCGCCTGCGCGACCTCGGCAGTCCAGATCGGCGTCTGGACCCACCTCGCCGGGGTGTACGACGCCGGCGCGAGCCGCCAGCTCAGCCTCTATGTGAACGGGGTCCTCGCGGGCACCGGGGCGCTCTCCGCGCCGGCGTGGTCCTCGACCGGCCCCATGATGATCGGTGGCGCCAAGAACGGCTCCTTCACCGGCCACTTCAACGGCGCGATCAGCGAGGTCCGGGTCTGGGACCGCGTCATCGACCCGGACGTGGACCTGGAACCCCTGGTCGAGCCGGTCCTCGTCGGGGGCTGGGACATGGAGGACTACGACTACGAGGACCCGCGCCAGGAGGGTGACATCTCCGGCTACCAGCGTCCGCTGAACCTGACCGCCTACCCGACCGTCGACTGGTCCGACCAGGCGGGCTTCGACTCGTCCGGACTGCACTTCGACGGGGTCGCCGGCTCCACCGAGACCAGCACCCCGGTGCTGCGCACCGACCAGTCGTACACGGTCTCCGCCTGGGTGCGCTGGACGGGTGGCGGCGGCGCCCGGACGGTCATCGCCCAGGACGGCACCGAGATCTCCGGCTTCTATCTGGGCTGCCGCACCGACGCCACCGGTAGCAAGTGGTCGGCGATGAACCGGACGGTCGACTCCGCGACGAGCGGGGCGCGGTACGCCAACGGCGGCACCTGCCAGGCGAACACCTGGGTGCACCTCACCGCCGTGCAGGACGTGGGCGCGCAGACGCTCAGCCTCTACATCAACGGGGCGCTCTCCGCGCGGACCACCGCCGCGACCCCGTGGCGGGCGAACGGCGGCCTCACGGTGGGCCGGGGCAAGTGGCGCACCCCGGCGGACTGGTTCGACGGTGACATCGACCGGGTGCGGGTCTGGCAGGGCGCGATGACCGACGCCGAGATCGCGGCGGTCTACGCCGGGGCCTGACACCCCGGGAGCACGACCCGGCCGGACGGGTGCCACCAGGTGGTACCCGTCCGGCCGGCCCGCGTCGCCACACCTCGTGCGCGGCGCTCACCCCTCTTGTGCGAAGGAAGCTGAGTGAGAACAGTCAGAACCAGCCGGGCGCAACGCCGTGGGCGGCGCGTACCGGCGTCCGGCGGGGGCCGCAGGCTTCTCGCCGCCGGTCTGCTCGCGGTGCTCGCGGGCACGATGGGTGGTCAGGTGCCCGCCCAGGCGCAGCAGGCCGCACAGGTCAAGCGGCTCGAGGCGCAACGCTACGAGTCCGTACCCGTCAAGCCGGTCAAGGCCACCAGGCCGGGACCGCAACCGGAAGAGGCAGCGGCAAAGGTCAAGCGGCCGGCGCCGGTCTGGCCGGCGGCCGGGTCCGCCGAGGTCGACCTGACCACCGCCGCGGGCGCGCGGTCGGCGGCCACCACGGGGGTACGCGCCGGCACGCTGCCGGTGACGGTACGCCCGGTGGCCTCGGCGTCGGCGCGGACCGCGACGGCCGCACCCGGCACGGTGCGGGTGGAGGTGCTGCCGAAGGCGAAGGCCGCGGCGGCGGGGATCAACGGCGTGCTGCTGCGGGTGGGGCGCACCGACGGGGTGAACTCGCCGGGGCAGGTCGACGTTGCCGTGGACTACGCGGCGTTCGCCTCGGCGTACGGCGCGGACTGGTCGTCCCGGCTGCGGCTGGTGCGGGTGCCGGAGTGCGCGCTGACCACGCCGGGCGCCAAGGGCTGCGAGCCGGTCCCGTTGGCGTCCCGCAACGAGGTGCGCAACCGGACGGTGTCGGCGCCGGTCGCGGCGGCCCCGATCCGGGCGGCGGTGTCGACGACGGACGCCAAGCGGCTGGGGCTGGCCTCGACGGCGGCGCTGACCGGCACGCTGGTCGCGGCGACCAGTGGCCCGTCGGGCGGGGCGGGCGACTTCACCGCCTCCAGCCTGGCGCCGTCGTCCTCCTGGAGCCACGGTGGCTCCACCGGCGGTTTCCAGTGGTCGTACCCGATGCGGACGCCGGGCGGGCCCGGTGGTCCCTCGCCCAGTCTGGGTTTGGGCTACTCCTCGCAGGCCGTCGACGGTCGGCAGGCCGCCACCAACAACCAGCCGGGCGCGTTCGGGGAGGGCTTCGACTACTCGCCGGGCTTCATCGAGCGGCAGTACAAGGGCTGCGCCGACGACATGACCAGTACGGGGGCGAACAACAGCACCAAGACCGGTGACCTCTGCTGGGGCCCGGAGAACGCCATCCTCTCCCTGAACGGGTCGTCCACCGAACTGCTCAAGGGCAGCGACGGCAAGTGGCACCCGCGCCGCGAGGACGGCTCGAAGGTCGAGCTGCTGACCACCCCGGCCTACAGCAACGGCGACAACGACAACGAGTACTGGAAGGTCACCACGACCGACGGCACCCAGTACTGGTTCGGCCGGCACCAACTGCCGGGTTGGACCACGGGTCGTCCGGTCACCAATTCAGTGCTCACCGTCCCGGTCTACGGCAACAACCCGGGCGAGCCGTGCAACGCCGCCACCTTCGCGGCCTCCGACTGTGGCGGCAAGAAGCAGGCGTGGCGGTGGAACCTGGACTACGTCCAGGACGTCCACGGCAACACCATGTCGCTGTGGTGGACCAAGGAAACCAGCTACTACGCCAAGAACATGTCGTACGCGACGCCGGTCGTGTACGACCGGGCCGCGTATCTCACCCGGATCGACTACGGCAGCGACAACCGGGACAACAACGAGTACGCGGCCACCAGCCCGTACATCGAGAACGTCCCGGCCCGGGTCGAGTTCACCAACTCCGACCGCTGCCTGGCCAACTGCACCACCAAGAACGCCACCACCTGGCCGGACACCCCGTGGGACCAGGAGTGCCTGGCCACCACCAACCCGTGTCTGAACGTCTCCCCGACCTTCTGGTCGGCGAAGCGGACCACGGTGATCACCACCAACGTGTGGAAGGCGATGACCTCGTCCTACCAGCCGGCGGACTCGTGGACCTTCCGGCACAGCTTCCCCGACCCCGGTGACGGCACCCGGGCCGGCCTCTGGCTGGAGGGCATCACCCACCGTGGCCTCAACGGCACCACGGTCACGGCGCCCGAGGTGACCTTCTCCGGCATCCAGATGCAGAACCGGGTCGACGCCGCCGGCAGTGACTGGGCCCTGGCGATGAACTGGTGGCGGGTCAACTCCGTCAGGCTCGAGACCGGTGGCGAGATCTTCGTGACCTACAGCCCGCGCCAGTGCGTCGTGGGCAGTGTCATGCCGAGCGCCACCGCGTTGGACAGCAACACCCTCCGGTGCTATCCGGTCAAGTGGACGCCACAGGGCTACACCGACCCGGTCACCGACTACTTCCACAAGTACGTGGTGACCGAGGTCCAGCAGATCGACCACCTCGGCGGAGCCCGTCCGCTGCGTACCGCCTACGAGTACGTGAACACCGGCAACCAGCCGCTGTGGCACTACGACGAGGACACCGGGCTCGCCCCCGACAAGCGGAAGAGCTGGTCGCAGTGGCGGGGCTATCCGACGGTCATCACCTACAACGGTGAGGGCGCCGAGCGGACCAAGAGCGAGACGCTCTACTTCCGCGGCATGTACGGCGACAAGCTGGCCGCGGGCGGCACCCGCACCACCCAGGTCCAGGGCCGTGAGGGCGGGGCGACGAACGACTACGACCACTACGCCGGCACCCCCCGGGAGACGGTCAACTGGTTGGGATCGACGATCCTCTCCGCCACCCTGAACGAGATGTGGCGCTCCGACCCGGCGACGGCCACCCGGGCCGGTACTCCCGTCGCCGAGGCGCGGTACTCCCGCGTCCGGGTGACCCGCACCCGGCTGACCACGGACACCGGCCTGCGCCGCACGGCGTCGACGACCACGTTCGACAGCTACGGCATGCCCACCACGGTCGAGGAGAGCGGCGACGACACCAAGGCCGGCGATGAGCGGTGCGTGCAGACCGAGTACATCCGTAACACGGGTGCCTGGCTGCTGACTCCGGTCAAGCGGATCAACGGCTGGACCGGCACCTGCGCCACGTCGCCCACGACGGAGAAGCAGATCACCGGGGACACCCGGTTCAGCTACGACTCCCTGGCGTACGGCACCGCGCCGACCAAGGGGTTGCTCACCGCCACCGAGACGATCAACGGGTTCACCGGCGGCACCCGCTCGTACCAGCAGGTGTCCACGATGACCTACGACGTCCTGGGTCGGGTCCGTGAGTCCACGGACATCGCGGGGGAGAAGACCACCAAGGCGTACACCCCGGCCACCGGGGGCCCGGTCACCCAGGTGGTGACGACCAACCCGTTGCTCTGGACGGACACCCTGGACCTGGATCCGGTCCTCGGAGTGCCGCTCAAGAGCACCGACACGAACGGGCGGGTCACGGAGTACACCTACGACGCAATGGGCCGGAACTCGGCGGTCTGGTTGCCGGGCCGCGCAAAGGCGACCTTCCCGTCGGCTCCGTCAATGAGCTACACCTACACGTTGTCGAAGACCGTACCGTCCTCCATCACGACGCAGTCGCTCAACGCGAACGGCACCTACGACACGTCGTACGCCGTGCTGGATGCGCTGGGTCGGCCCCGGCAGACCCAGGAACCCGCGTACGGCGGCGGCCGGATCCTGACGGACACGTTCTACGACGCGGCGGGTCGGACCTACAAGACCAACTCGGCCTACTACACCACCGGCACGGCCGGCACCACGTTGTACTCCGGTCTCGACGCGGACGTGCCGAGCCAGACCCGCACCCTGTACGACACCGCCGGCCGCGAGCTTCATTCCCTGCTGCTCGTCTCCGAAGCCAGTGTCCAGGTGGAGAAGGCACGCACCTCCATGACCTATCACGGTGACCACGTCACCGTGGAGCCACCGCAGGGGGAGGCGGCCACCACCGTCTGGACCGACGCCGAGGGCCGGACCGAGAAGCTGTGGCAGTATCACGGCCGCACGGCCACCGGCACCTATGACGAGACCAGTTACACCTACTCCGCGGTGGGACAACTGGCGACCGTCAAGGACGCCTCGGGCAACTCGTGGTCCTACGACTACGACATCCAGGGCCGGATGATCTCCTCGACCGACCCTGACAAGGGCACGGCGACCCTCCAGTACAACGCATTGGGGGACCTGGAGAAGTCGACCGACTCGCGGCCGGACACCCCGGATCTCTACTACAACTACGACCGGGCCGGGCGGCTGCTCACCGTCCGGGAGGGCAGCCTCGCCGGTCAGAAGCGCATCGAGTACACCTACGACCTGCCGTTGAAGGGCCTGACCAGGTCGGCATCCCGCTGGATCGGCAACGACGAATACCGCAAGGAAACCGTCACGGTCGATGCGCAGTACCGGCCGACGCAGACGAAGCTGACGCTACCGGCCTCCCAGGCCGGGTTCTGTGGCGTCGGGGCGACGACGTGCAGCTTCGCATCGAAGGCCAGCTTCCGGGCAGACGGATCACCGAACACGGTCACGCTACCGGCAGCCGGCGGCCTGGCGCAGGAGATCCTGACCTACGAGTACGACTCGACGTACGGGATGGCGGACAAGCTCGCCACCGACTACGGCGACGCCACCCACTACGCCATCCAGTCCGGCTACACCAACCTGTACGAACTGAGCACCCTCACCCGGGCGACGGCGCTGACCGGGGCGAAGTTCGTCCAGTCCACGGACCGGTACGACGACGGCACGGGCCGGGTGAAGAGCAGCGCGATCCTGCGCTCGACGGCTCCGTCGTACATCACGAACACCTTCTACGACTACGACGCCAGCGGCAACATCCTCAAGATCGACGACAACTCGGGTGCCCGGCCGCGGGACACCCAGTGCTTCACGTACGACCACCAGCGCCGGCTCACCGAGGCATGGACCCCGAAGTCCTTCGACTGTGCCGCCAAGCCGCAAGCCGACACCGACCTCGGTGGCCCCGCGCCCTACTGGCAGCAATGGTCGTTCGGCGCGCCGGACGATCCGAAGGGCCGCATCGGCAACCGGCTGACCCAGACCGAGCGGGGCACCCCGACCGGAACGGTCACCACCTCCTACTCCTACCCGGCGGCGGGGGCGGCCCAGCCGCACCGGCTCGACGGCTGGAGCAGGACCGACAGCATCGGCACGACCACCGGCGCGTACACGTACGACGAGGCGGGCAACACGAAGACCCGTCCCGGCCCCAACGGCCAGCAGAACCTGACCTGGGACGTCGACGGACACCTCGCCACCCTGACCGACAGCAACGGCGCGAATTCCTACATCTATGACGCCGACGGGAACCGGCTCATCGCCACCGACCCCACCGGCAGCACTCTGTTCCTGGGCGATCAGGAGGTGCGCAAGAACGGAAGCACCGGGCAGGTGGACGCCACCCGGTACTACTCGTTCAACGGCGAGACGATCGCCCAGCGGACGGTCACCGGTATCACCTGGCTGGCCGGCGACCACCAGGGAACCGCGCAGGTCAGCGTCGGAACCGACACGAACCAGACGGTCACCCAGCGTCGTCAGACTCCGTACGGCGCGCCGCGCGGCGGGGCCGTGACCTGGCCCAACAAGCAGGGCTTCCTGGGTGGTTACCAGGACCCGACCGGGCTGACCCACCTGGGCGCCCGGGAGTACGACCCGACGGTCGGCCGCTTCATCTCGGTGGACCCGATCAACTCACCCGGTAATCCACAGCAGTTGGCGGCGTACGTCTATGCCGCCAACAATCCGGTGACGTACAGCGATCCCAGCGGCGAGATCATTCCGGAGTACACGAATCCGGCCGCCAACGGGCTGGACGTCTGTGTCCACCCCAGCGTCAGCGTGGCGGGCTACGCCTGCCAGAACCTCATTGAAGGCACGCACGGCAAGGGCGAGGGCGAGGACACCCGTACCGCCACCGGCAGTGGCTTCCCGAAGAAGAGCGGCTCTCAGCGTGCGCACGAGAGTCTGGACGCCTGCGGTCTGTTCATCGCCGGTCTGGGCGCGGTGTGTGACGGGATCAATGCCGGCCTCTACATCAAGGAGGGGCAGTGGACCAACGCTGCCGTCTCCGGAATCTCGGCCGTACCCGTCCTCGACTGGGCTTGCAAGATCAAATCCTGGTGCAAGAAGGGCGTCCAGTGGGTCGGTGACAAGGCGAAGGCGCTGATCAGCAAGGCGCCGATCGGGATAGCGCCGAAGATCAACCCGGCCGCCGAGGCCCGCGAGATGCAGGCGCTCAAGGACGAGATCCGCGACGCGGCGAGGAACGCTCCTCCGCCGAAGACCCCGAAGCCGGTGACCAAGGAACCCAAGCCGGCGACGAAGGGCAAGCCCGGCGGCAATGGCGGTGGTGGCACTCCACGCGCCAAGGACGGGTGCCCGACGCACAGTTTCGATCCGACCACCCCGGTGGTCATGGGGGACGGCACCACGCGTCCGATCGCCCGGGTCGCCGTGGGCGACGAGGTCCTCACGCAGGATCCGGCCACCGGGCTGACCAGCGTGCAGGCGGTCGAGAGGCTGCACGTCAACCGGGACGAGGCGCTGACCGACCTCACTGTTCGTGGTGAGAAGGGCGCGTTCTCCGTCCTCAAGACCACGCAGCATCACCCGTTCTGGAGCGAGAGTCGCCTCAGGTGGGTGCCGGCGGGTGATCTTGAGCCGACCGAGTTGTTGCGGACGGCGTCGGGTGACCTGGTGTCGGTGGCGAAGGTCCGCAATTTCAGCGGCCTGAAGGTGATGCGGGACTTGACGGTCTCGTTCGTCCACACCTACTTCGTGGTCACCGGCAATGCCAGTGTCCTCGTGCACAACTGCGACACGATCGACCCGTTCGCGGTGCGCTTCTCGCAGGACAACATCAGCAACAGGTTCTCCGACAAGCCCGGTTCGGTGTTCGAGTTGGCGCGCGACCTCAAGAGCGGAGCCGTGGACCCCGGCACGATCCCGCCCATCCGCGTGCTGGAGCACGAAGGTAACCTCTTCACGCTCGACAACCGCCGGCTTGCGGCGTTCCAGTTGGCGGGGAACGTCGACATTCCGTACGTGATGGTGAAGAAGGCGGATTACCCCGAACTGTGGCGAAAGCATTACTCGACAAAAACAAACGGCATCGGGATCGACATCATTTTGCAGAAGAAGCCGGAGCGTAAAGTTGTGTGGTGGCGTGGAACAAGATCTTGACGCGCTAGCCGCGAGGGTGGTGGACCACCTGGATTTCGCAGACTTCGTGGACACCCTCGCAGCTGACTCGGCGGACCACCCCGAGAATTGGGAAAACCGTAGTCTGGAGACGTTCCTCGGGGCGTGGGGGGAATTTTCCCGCAGCGCCGAATCCTGGGCTCGGAACAATGGTGAGGAGTTTCCGTTGAAGCTGACCTGGCGGTTCCTCGCCGAAATGCTCCTCATTGCTCGGGAATACGAGTGACCGTTCGGCAGTAGGCGCGGGGCCCGCCACGTCGGTGGCGGGCCCCGCGTCGCATCTCTGGCGTAGGCGCGTTGCGCGGAGTGACGAGACGAGAGACCCGGGCCACGTCCGGCGCGGACGGTGGAGCCGCCGAGATCACCTCGGTAGGGTAGGTGCCGGTCGGCTCCGACCGCCCAAGATCCACGTCGCCGGGGGGCGCCACGCATGGCTGATTCGTTCGCGCATCTGCACGTACACACCGAGTACTCGATGCTCGACGGGGCGGCCCGGCTCAAGGACCTCTTCGCCGAGGCCAACCGCCTCGGCATGCCCGCCGTGGCGATCACCGACCACGGCAACATGCACGGCGCGAACGACTTCTACAAGCAGGCCATGGCCGCCGGCGTCACCCCGATCCTGGGGGTCGAGGCGTACGTGGCGCCGGAGTCGCGCTATCACAAGGCGCGGGTCAAGTGGGGGCGGCCGGAGCAGAAGAGCGACGACGTCTCCGGTAACGGAGCGATCACCCACAAGACCATGTGGGCGCGGAACGCGCAGGGCCTGAAGAACCTCTTCACGCTCAACTCGCGCGCCTCCATGGAGGGCCACTACGTCAAGTGGCCCCGGATGGACATGGAGCTGATCGCGGAGCACGCCGAGGGCATCATGGCCACCACCGGCTGCCCGTCCGGCGCGGTGCAGACCCGGCTGCGGCTCGGTCAGTTCGACGAGGCGCTCAAGGTCGCCGCGAGCTACCAGGACATCTTCGGCAAGGAGAACTACTTCCTGGAGATCATGGACCACGGGCTCGACATCGAGCGCCGGGTCCGCGACGGGCTCACCGAGATCGCCCGCAAGCTGGACATCCCGCCGGTGGTCACCAACGACTCGCACTACACGCACGAGGCGCAGTCGACCGCGCACGACGTGCTGCTCTGCGTGCAGACCGGCAGCAACATCGACGACCCGAACCGGTTCCGCTTCGAGGGCGGCGGCTACTTCATCAAGTCCGCCGAGCAGATGCGGGCGGTCGACTCGTCGGAGCTGTGGCAGCAAGGCTGCCGCAACACCCTGCTGGTCGCCGAGAAGGTCGACCCGACCGGGATGTTCGAGTTCCACAACCTGATGCCGCGCTTCCCGGTGCCGGAGGGGGAGACCGAGGAGTCCTGGTTCCGCAAGGAGACCTTCGCCGGGCTGGCCCGCCGCTACCCGGGTGGCATCCCGGAGGGGCACCTGGTCCAGGCGGAGTACGAGCTGGGCGTCATCAACCAGATGGGTTTCCCGTCGTACTTCCTCGTGGTGGCGGACTTCATCCAGTGGGCGAAGAGCCAGGGCATCGCGGTGGGTCCGGGCCGTGGTTCGGCCGCCGGCTCGCTCGTCGCGTACGCCCTGGGCATCACGGACCTGGATCCGATCCCGCACGGGCTGATCTTCGAGCGGTTCCTGAACCCGGAGCGCGTCTCGATGCCGGATGTCGACATCGACTTCGACGAGCGTCGGCGCGGTGAGGTGATCAAGTACGTCACCGAGAAGTGGGGCGAGGACAAGGTCGCGCAGATCGCGACGTTCGGCACGATCAAGGCGAAGGCCGCCATCAAGGACTCGGCCCGGGTGCTGGGTTACCCGTACGCGGTGGGGGACCGGATCACCAAGGCGATGCCGCCGGCGGTGATGGGCAAGGACATCCCGCTCACCGGCATCTTCGACCCGAAGCACCCGCGCTACGCCGAGGCCGGTGAGATCCGTGGCCTCTACGAGTCCGACCCGGACGTGCGGAAGGTGATCGACACCGCGAAGGGCATCGAGGGCCTGATCCGGCAGACCGGTGTGCACGCCGCCGGCGTCATCATGTCCGCCGAGCCGATCATCGAGCACATCCCGCTGATGCGCCGGGACGCCGACGGGGCGATCATCACCCAGTTCGACTACCCGACGTGCGAGTCGCTCGGGCTGTTGAAGATGGACTTCCTCGGCCTGCGCAACCTGACGATCATCGACGACGCGGTCAAGAACATCCAGCTCAACCACGGCAAGCAGCTCGACCTGCTGGCGCTGCCGCTGGACGACCCGGCCGCCTACGAGCTGCTCGCCCGGGGCGACACCCTGGGCGTGTTCCAGCTCGACGGCGGGCCGATGCGGTCGCTGCTGCGGCTGATGAAGCCGGACAACTTCGAGGACATCTCCGCCGTGCTGGCGCTCTACCGGCCCGGCCCGATGGGCGTCGACTCGCACACCAACTACGCGCTGCGCAAGAACGGCCTCCAGGAGATCACCCCGATCCACCCGGAGCTGGAGGAGCCGCTGCGGGAGATCCTCGCCCCCACCCACGGCCTGATCGTCTACCAGGAGCAGGTGCAGCGCGCCGCGCAGATCCTCGCCGGCTACACCCTGGGTCAGGCGGACCTGCTGCGCCGGGCGATGGGCAAGAAGAAGAAGGAGATCCTCGACAAGGAGTTCATCCCGTTCCGGGACGGCTGCCGGGAGCGCGGCTACTCCGACGAGGCGATCCAGGCGGTGTGGGACGTCCTGGTCCCGTTCGCCGGCTACGCCTTCAACAAGGCGCACTCCGCCGCGTACGGGCTGGTGTCGTACTGGACGGCCTACCTCAAGGCGCACTACCCGGCCGAGTACATGGCCGGGCTGCTCACCTCCGTCGGTGACGACAAGGACAAGATGGCGCTCTATCTGTCCGAGTGTCGCCGGATGCGGATCCAGGTGCTGCCACCGGATGTGAACACCTCCGCCGGGCCGTTCACCCCGGTCGGCAAGGACATCCGCTTCGGCCTGGCCGCGGTGCGCAACGTCGGCGCCAACGTGGTCGCCTCGATCATGCGCTGCCGCGAGGAGAAGGGCGACTACACCGACTTCTACGACTTCCTGTCCAAGGTGGACGCGGTGGTCTGCAACAAGAAGACCATCGAATCGCTGATCAAGGCCGGCGCGTTCGACTCGATGGGACACCCCCGCAAGGGGCTGCTCGCCGTGCACGCCGACGCCATCGACGCGTACGCGGACGTCAAGCGCAAGGAGGCCGTCGGCCAGTACGACCTCTTCGGCGCCGGCTTCGGCGACGCGGACACCGGCAGCACCACCGTCATGCCGGTCATCGGCGAGAGCGAGTGGGACAAGCGCGACAAGCTCGCCTTCGAGCGCGAGATGCTCGGCCTCTACGTCTCCGACCACCCGCTCTTCGGTCTGGAGCACGTCCTCGGCGCGGCGGCGGACTGCACCATCGCCTCGCTGTCGGAGGAGGGCACCGTGCCCGACGGCGCGGTGGTCACCCTGGCCGGCATCCTCTCCGGCGTGCAGCGCCGGGTCACCAAGCAGGGCCGGGCCTGGGCGTCGGCCACCCTGGAGGACCTGGCCGGTGGGGTGGAGACGCTCTTCTTCCCGAACACCTACGAGGTGATCGGGCAGTACATCGCCGAGGACGCCATCGTGGTGGTCAAGGGACGCGTCGACCGGCGGGACGACACCCCGCGCATCATGGCGATGGACATGTCCATGCCGGACGTCGCCAGCAACCCGGCGAACAAGCCGGTCACCCTCACCATCCCGGTGCACCGCTGCACCCCGCCGCTGGTGGAACGGCTCAAGGAGACCCTGGTCCTGCACCCCGGCGACACCGAGGTGCACGTCAAGCTCCTCAACGGTGGCAAGACCACCACCCTGCGCCTCGGTCCGTTCCGGGTCGCCGCGACCACCGCCCTGATGGGCGACCTGAAGAGCGTCCTCGGCCCCGCCAACGTCAGCTGACGGCCGCCGCGGCGCGAAGGCCACCACCGGCTGATTGGCGCTGACCCCGGCGGTCCGGGCGTCGCTAGCGTCAGGGCATGGAACTGGAGCAGGCGCAGAAGCTGTGGCAGCCCGAGCCGGGCTGGCTCAACACCGCCACCTACGGTCTGCCGCCCGAACCGGCGTGGGCGGCCCTGCAGGAGGCGCTCGCGGGCTGGCGGGTGGGACGGATGTCCTGGGAGGGCTGGTCGGAGGCGGCCGGCCGGGCCCGGGTGGCCTTCGCCGGTCTGGTCGGGGTGGCCCCGGCGGACGTGGCGGTCGGCAGCACGTCGTCCCAGCTGCTCGCCCCGGTGGCCGCCGCGCTGCCGCCGGGCGCCACGGTGGTGGTGCCGGAGGTGGAGTTCACCTCCAACCTGTTCCCGTGGCTGGTGCAGCAGGAGCGGGGGGTGCGGGTGCGTACGGTGC
The DNA here is from genome assembly GCF_040499845.1 of Micromonospora sp. CCTCC AA 2012012. Classification (NCBI taxonomy): domain Bacteria; kingdom Bacillati; phylum Actinomycetota; class Actinomycetes; order Micromonosporales; family Micromonosporaceae; genus Micromonospora; species Micromonospora mangrovi. The sequence continues at coordinate 3,064,128 of NZ_CP159342.1, read as the reverse complement.
CGCTGGCGGGGCTGGTCGACGCGATCGACGCCGGCACCGACCTGGTCGCGTTCAGTCTGGTGCAGTCCGCCGACGGCGCCGTCGCCCCGTACGAGAAGATCGTCGCGGCGGCCCGCGCGCACGACGCCCTCGTCGCGGTGGACGCCACCCAGGCGGCTGGCTGGCTGCCCTTCGACGCCGGGCTGGCCGACGCGGTGGTGGTGTCGGGCTACAAGTGGCTGATGGGGCCGCGCGGCACCGCCTTCGCCTACCTGGCCCCGGCGCTGCGCGACCGGCTGCGCCCCGACGCCGCGTGCTGGTACGCCGGCGCCGACCCGTACGCCTCCTACTACGGCCCGCCGCTGCGGCTGGCCGACGACGCCCGCCGCTTCGACACCTCCCCGGCCTGGTTCTCCTACGTCGGGGCGGCGCCGGCCCTGGAACTGCTGGCGGAGATCGGGCTGCCGGCGGTCCGGGACCACGACGTGGCGCTGGCCAACCGGTTCCTCGCCGGGCTCGGCCGGCCGCCCGGCGACAGCGCGATCGTGTCGGTCGAGGTGCCCGCCGCGCAGGAGAAGCTGGCCCGGGCCGGGGTCCGGGCGGCGGTCCGCGCCGGCCGGGTCCGGGCCGCCTTCCACCTCTACACCACCGAGCAGGACGTCGACCTGGCGCTGGACGCCCTGGCCGGCTGAGCGGACCGGTGCCCGCCCCCGGGGTCGGGGGCGGGAACCACCCGGCTCAGGCCAGGTGGCCGCCGATCTTCGTGTAGCCGCGCAGCAGGTCACGGGAGATGATCAGCCGCTGCATCTCGTCGGTGCCCTCGAAGATCCGATAGAGGCGGACCTGCCGGTACCAGCGCTCGATCGGCAGCTCCCGGGTGTAGCCCATGCCGCCGTGGATCTGGAGCACCCGGTCCACCACCCGGTTGACCATGCCGGCGCCGTAGAGCTTGCCGATCGACGAGGCGTGCCGCGCGTCCAGGCCCTGGTCGACCGTCCACGCGGAGCGCAGCACCAGCCAGCGCGCGGCCTCCAGCTCGACCTCGGAGTCGGCGATCATCCACTGGATCGCCTGGTTGGTGCCGATCTTGGCGCCGAACGTCTCCCGGGTGTTGGCCTGGTCGATCGCCATCTGCAGGGCCCGTTCGGCGATGCCCAGGGCGTGCGACGGGATGGTGTAGCGGCCCTTGCCGATCCACTCCATGCCGAGCGCGAAGCCCTGGCCGACCTCGCCGAGGATGTTGCGGTGCGGCACCCGTACGCCGTCGAAGATCAGCGACGCCGGCCCGCCCTCGCCCATGGTCTGGATGAACTCGGACCGCCAGCCCATCGCCCGGTCCACCAGGAACGCCGTCGCGCCGCCGTGGCGGGCGCCCTTCTCCGGGTCGGTCACCGCCACCACGATGGCGAAGTCGGCGTCGTTGCCGTTCGTGATGAAGGTCTTCTCGCCGTCGAGCACCCAGTCGTCGCCGTCGCGGCGGGCGCGCAGCCGGATGTTCGCCGCGTCCGAACCGGCGCCCGGTTCGGTGATCGCGAAGCAGGAGATCCGCTCGCCCTCGATGGTGGGGAGCAGGAACTCCCGCTGCTGCTCCGGGGTGGCGCGGAAGAGGATGTTGTCGGCCTCGCCGCCGAAGCGGAACGGCAGGAAGGTCCGGCCCAGTTCGGTCCAGACCAGCGACTGGGTGACGGCGGGCAGGTCCATCCCGCCGTACTCCTCGGGGGTGGCGAGGCCCCAGAAGCCGAACTTCCGCGCCTTGAGCTGGAGTTCGCGCAGCTCGGAACGCTCCAGCCCGGGCCGGTGGGCGCGCTCGCGGCGCAGCGCCTCCTGCTCCAGCGGCATCACCTCGCGGGCGATGAAGGCGCGGACGGTGTCCCGGACCGCACGCTGCTCGTCGGTGGGTGCGAAATCCATGGTGGTTCCCTCCCGGGGCTGCGTCGCCGTCGCGCCCTAAACTAGCGGCGCAAGTTTTGTCGCGTAAAGACCTCCGAGGAGACCACGTGCCCCGACCCCGTCAGCCGCTGCTGGACCGGCAGCGGATCGTCGACACCGCCCGGGCGGTCATCGACGCCGAGGGGCTGACCGCGCTCTCCACCCGCCGGCTCGCCGCCGAACTGGGCGTGCAGGGGCCGTCGCTGTACCACTACTTCGCCACCAAGCAGGACCTCCTCGACGCCGTCGCCGACAGCGTCACCGCGACCGTCGACACCTCGGCCTTCGCCACCCGGGACTGGCGGGAGGCGCTGCGCCGGTGGGCGCTGTCCTACCGGCGGGCGCTGCGCGCGCACCCGAACATCGTGCCCCACCTGGCGCAGGGGCCGGGCCGGCGGCCGGCCGCCCTGGCCATGGCCGACGCCGTCTACGGCGGTCTGGTCCGGGCCGGCTGGCCGCCGGCCCGGGCCACCCACATCGGCGCGGCGCTGCGCTACTTCGTCGCCGGGTCGGCGCTCGGCTCGTTCGCCCGCGGCTTCGTCGAGGACCCGGAGCTCTACGCCGCCCACTATCCGCACCTGACCCAGGCGCACCGGCTCGCCGGGCACCAGCGCTCGGTCGACGAGGGTGCCTTCGCCCTCGGCCTGGACGCGCTACTGCACGGCCTGGCCGCCGAGTACGACCGCAGCGTCGGCCCGCTGGAGCCGGCGGACCGTGCGGAGTAGCGTCGAAACTTCCCGTGCTGGTTTCCGGCCTCCCCCGAAGGACGACATGGACCTCGCCGCCGCGCCCCCCGCCCTCCTGGTCCGCCGCCACCTGCACATCGCCGGTGCCTGGGCCGACCCCGCCGAGGGGGAGACGATCCCGGTCGAGAACCCGGCGACCGGCGACATCGTCGGGCAGGTCCCGGCCGGCGCCCCGGCCGACGTCGACCGAGCCGTCGCCGCCGCCCGGGACGCCTTCGCCGGCTGGGCCGCCACCGACCCGGCCGAGCGCGCCGCCCACCTCGACCGGCTGCACACCGCCCTCGCCGCCCGGACCGACCAGATCGCCCGGACCGTCGCGCTGGAGCTGGGCACCCCGCTCAAGCTCGCCACCCGGGTACAGGCCGGCCTGCCGCTGACCGTGCTCCGCACGATGGTGGAGCTGGCCGCCCGGCCACCCGCCGAGGAGACGGTCGGCAACTCGCTGGTGGTCCGCGAACCGGTCGGTGTGGTCGGGGCGATCACCCCGTGGAACTATCCGCTGCACCAGGTGGTGGCCAAGGTCGCCCCCGCCCTCGCAGCGGGCTGCACGGTGGTGCTCAAGCCCAGCGAGCTGACCCCGCTGACGGCGTACCTGCTCTTCGACGCGATCACCGAGGCGGGGCTGCCGGCCGGCGTGGTCAACCTGGTGCCCGGGACCGGGCCGGTGGTGGGCGAGGCGCTCGCCGCCCACCCGGACGTCGACCTCGTCTCGTTCACCGGCTCCACCGCCACCGGCCGCCGGATCGCCCACCTCGCCGCCGACCGGATCGCCCGGGTCGCCCTCGAACTCGGCGGCAAGTCGGCCAACCTGATCCTCGCCGACGCCGACCTCGCCACCGCCGTCAAGGTGGGGGTGGGCAACGCCTTCCTCAACTCCGGGCAGACCTGCACGGCCTGGACCCGGATGCTGGTGCACCGGGACCGGTACGCCGAGGCGCTCGACCTGGCGGCCGCGGCCGCCGGGGCGTACACCGTGGGGGACCCGTTCGACCCGGCGACCCGGCTCGGCCCGCTGGTCTCCGCCGCCCAGGCCGAGCGGGTGCGCGGGCACGTCGACCGGGCCCTGGCCGACGGGGCGCGGCTCGTCACGGGCGGCCCCGCCGCGCCGCTGCCGCCACGCGGGCACTACGTCGCGCCCACCGTCCTGGCCGACGTGCACCCGGACAGCGCGCTCGCCCAGGAGGAGGTCTTCGGCCCGGTGCTCGCCGTCATCCCGTTCACCGACACCGACGAGGCGGTCGCCATCGCCAACAACTCCCGCTACGGACTCGCCGGCGCGGTCTGGTCCGCCGACGAGGAGCAGGCCCTGGCCGTCGCCCGCCGGCTGCGGACCGGTCAGGTGGACGTCAACGGCGGGGCGTTCAACCCGCTCGCGCCGTTCGGCGGCTACCGGCAGTCCGGCCTCGGCCGCGAACTGGGCCACCACGGCGTCGAGGAGTTCACCGAGGTCAAGGCGATCCAGCGATGAGGGCGCTGGTGTCCCGTGGCCCGGGCGCGCCGCTGCGGGTCGAACAGGTCCGGCTGCCCGCGCCCGGGCCCGGCGAGCTGCGGATCCGGATCCGCGCCGCCGGCATCTGCCACTCCGACCTGTCCATGGTGGACGGCACGCTCGCGCCCGCGTACCCGCTGGTGCTCGGGCACGAGGCCACCGGGGTGGTCGTCGAGGCCGGCCCCGGTGCCACGCCGGAGGTCGGCACGCCGGTGGTGCTCAACTGGGCGCCCGCCTGCCGGTCCTGCTGGTTCTGCCGGCACGACGAGCCGTGGCTCTGCGTCGCCAACGCCGCGCCGGCCGTTGCCCGGGGCGAGACCGCCGACGGCACCCCGTTGCACGTCACCCTCGGTCTGGGGGCGCTCGCCGAGGAGGTGGTGGTCCCGGCGCACGCCGCCGTGCCCGTCCCCGCCGGGCTGCCGCCCGAGCAGGCGGCCCTGCTCGGCTGCGCGGTGCTCACCGGCACCGGCGCGGTCCGTAACACCGCCCGGGTGGCCGCCGGCGAGTCGGTCGCGGTGATCGGCCTCGGCGGGGTCGGCCTCGCGGTGCTCACCGCCGCCCGGGCCGCCGGCGCCACGCCGATCCTTGCGGTCGACGTCGCCGAGGCGAAGCGGGAGCTGGCCCTGGCGGCCGGCGCGACCGACTTCCTCCGCTCCGACGACCAGTTGTCGAAGCAGGTGCGGGCGCGCACCGAGGGGCGGGGTGTCGACCACGCCTTCGAGTGCGTCGGCCGGTCCGCGACCATCCGGGCCGCCTGGCGGATCACCCGACGTGGGGGAGCGGTCACCGTGGTCGGCATGGGGGGAAAGGACGACCTGGTCAGCCTCGCCGCGCTGGACATCTTCCACTCCGCCCGCACGCTGCGCTCCTCGGTGTACGGCTCGGCCGACCCGGACCGGGAGGTGCCCGAGCTGGCCCGGTCGGTCGACGCCGGCACGCTCGACCTGCGCCCGCTGGTCAGCGGCACGCTCGGGCTCGACGAGGCGCCCGCCGCGTTCGACCGGCTGGCCCGGGGCGAGGGCGCCCGTTGGGTGGTCACCTTCCCGGACTGATCCCGCCGGTCGGCCCGGCGGCTGCCGCGATCTGCGCGGCGTAGCCGTCGAGGAGCCGGTGCAGGCCGAACTCGAAGACACTGTCCAGGTCGAGTTCCACGTCGCCCTCGGCGGTCAGCGTGGCCATGGTGGCGAAGCCGCCCGCCGCCATCAGCTGCTGGAACGTGCCCACCTGGCGATCCACCCACTGGTCGTCGGT